>JAYUUB010000128.1:0-86259 GCA_043755175.1 Polyangiaceae bacterium
CCCCAAGGACGAGAACTTTGCCGACCGCCATGGACAACGCCGCGACCCCCGGCGCGGACCCAAGCGGCGCGACATCCGAAACGGGCGCTTCGAGCACACCGCCGTTGGTCGGGACTCCGGCGGCGTGCAAGTCCCCCGGCGCCGCGAGAGGCGACGGTTTTGGCGTCCTCCTGACAGCGGGATCACCGCCGCCCGGGGCACTGCTGCTCGGACTACCGGTTGGACCAGCACTGCCGCTGGAGCTCACGGTCGTCGGGCGGCCTTCGCCGGCGGCTGCAACGGCGAATTCCGCGGAGAATCCACTGGGATCGACGAACTTCAGCGGGTTGTTGTCGACGTAGCTGTACCGATTCCATCCTTGCAGACTGCCTGCTCGCACGAGCGGGTCGGCCTGCAGCATGCGGCCAATGTGCGGGTCGTAGGTTCGACCCTTCATGTCGACGAGCTTGAGCGCGTCGTTCTCCTGCCCGGTGTACCCGACTGGGACCAGACCGGGAGCCGCCGGTGTCGCGGTCGAGCCCCAGATCGCCGAGCGTGCCTCCCCGAGCGCGTTGAAGCTCCGTCGTTCGATGAGGCCGCCCGCGTCGTTCGTCAGCACATCCGGCGACCCCAGATGGTCCGTCAAGACGTATGTCCCCGACTGCGTCACGGTCGTCCCGCTGACATGGCGCATGAACACCGCCACCACCCGTTCGCCCGAGCTCACCGAGTAGTAGTGATCTGTCGTGCCCGTCGAATGCTTCACACGTTCATAAAGGCCTCCCGCGTACACCGTCGTGTCGGTCGAGGTTGTCTTTTGGATTCGGCCATCCTCCCCATCGTAGACGTAGCTCACATTCCCGCTCGTGGCGGTGATGCGCTTGGGCAGGTGTGCAGCGCTGTAGTCGATCGTGCCCTCGGGACGGGTGGTCTGATCGCCGACAGCGTTGTACCCGAAGGTCAAGCTACCGGCGGTGACCACGGCGTGCGGATGGGCGGAATCGTAGGTGTAGGAGCCGACGTCAGACTTCTTCGTGATGTTGCCTGACGCGTCGTAATTGATGCCTAAGGCACAGCCTGCCCCAAAGCTCGCGCAGGTCAGACGGTCCGACGTGTCGTATGAGAACGTCTCGACGTTGTTGGCGGTTTGGCGAAAGTCAGTGCGATCGTGAAGATTCAGCCGGTCATCCCAGGTGTACTGGAGATTCTGCCACACGGTCGTTCCGGTGGACTTGATCGTGCTGATCGCGTTCTTGTCGAGGAGATAGCTCCGATCGGTTCTGATTCCATTGCCGAGCATCTCGACGGTCGTATGGCTCTCGTTGTCGGCGCCCTGTAGCGTCCAAACGGGGAGCTTTGTCGATCGGTCTGTGACCCTGACCAAGTGCCCATAGCCATCGTAGTCATTGGTGACTTCGAATGGCGCCAGCGCTCCACCAGATAGGGGATAGCTAATCTGCGCGACATTGCCTTTGATGTAGGCGAACGCCGTCGTGAACGTCTCTCCGGCGAGCGTCAGGGTTTGCGTTTGAAGCTGCTCGTTCGCGTTGTAGGCATAAGCCTCGCGCGACAGCACTGCGCTCGTCGAAGACTTGGCTGTCTCTACCGAGCCCAACCGACCAATACCGAACGGCAAGGGATCCCAAGTCCAGGCAGCATATCCGTCGCTGTCGGTGCGGCTCAGCGGACGGCCGAAGATGTCGGTGGTGAAGGTCGTGACCGCATTGTTCGCTTCAGTCTGGGTCAGCGCGTGTCCGAATCCGTCGTAGGTCGTCGTCGTGACCCCCGCATCAGGCGTCTGAATCCAAGTGGTGTTGCCAACGGCATCGCTCCATCGACTGGTTTTCGACCCCTGTGCGACGACCGTGGTCAGTTGCGAGAATGGCCCGTAGACGTAGCTCGTGCTTCCGGCGGGCTCGTTCACTTGCACAGCGCGTCCGATTGCGTCGACCGACGTCGACGACACCACTCCGAGAGGCTCGGTTGTCGTCGTGGTATTGCCGAAGTAGCCAATCGTGGTCTTACCCGCGGCCCACGGCGGCGTCGCGCTGGTCACGCGGCCGGCTGCGTCCCTCGTCCAACTGCTCCACATGGGCACGGCATTGATCGACACCGTTTCAGCGACGGGAATCGAGACCTGCGAAGCGGTCAGAAAGCGCGTATCATAGCGAACATACTGTTTCGTCCGCGGCGGCTTCGACGGGCATGGGGTCGTGCCGCAATAGGGCGTGACCGTCCCAGACCACACGATGGTGGGTCGGCCAACCTCGTCGAATTGGGTCGTGATGTCCTGACCGCCGTCGACGGCGACCTCCTTTTGAATGACGAGACCCTGCGTGGGATCGGTGACCTGGGAGAAGGTCGTCTTCACGTTTCGGCCGGTGGGGCTCACCTCCAAGGCGGGTCGTCCCCAACTGTCGTAACCCCATTGTCTTTGTACGAGATTCGGGTCGACCTCGGCGATCTTGGTCCCCCACCGCGCATCGAAGGCGAAGTAGCTGAAGAAGCCCAGGGGATCACGAAACGCTCTGGGAAACACGCCCTGTGTGTCGTACGCAGCGCAGGCGATGGCCGTGTGGTTGAAGCTGTCGACCTTCTTCAGCGAGATGACGTTCCCGAAAACGTCGTAGATGAATGTCTCCTGATAGGAAGCGTTTTGGGCATTCGTCGAAGTGTCGAATGTGTCGCTCGTCGCAAACTTGTGAGTCGAAATTTTCCCGGCCGCGTCGAAGGTCGAAGAATCGCTTCGACATTGCGTGTTCCCAGCCGACGTGCTGCACGTGGTGTCGGTCCAAGTCCTCCCCAAAATCCAATTCGCCGTGTCGTTGGAATACGTCCGAATTCGCTGGGTCGTGAGATCGACGCCGACCGTCGAGGAGGTCATCGACAAGACATTGCCGAAGTCGTCGAAAGAGTCATACGTAGTCGTGTGGCTCGACAGAGGAGTGTAGATGCTCGTCTCGATGTTACGGGCCCACGTGAGCATCGTCTGGCTCGAGCTTGGCGTAAAATCCTGCTGGTAGACGCTGCTTTTCGCTGACTTGCGCGCGGTAAAATACGTTGGCGGGAAGGTGGGGTGACTCAAGAAAGCAGAAGCTCTCGTTGAGCTCTCGACCGTCAGATCGACACGCGTGGGATCGGGATCGCTCGAGGAGGCGTGGACCCAGTGAATGCTCTTCTGAACGATTCCCGCCCCTGTGTAGTCCCCGAAGGCTGGGGTCGTGATGTTGTCGTAGGTATCCAAAGTGACTGCGCCCGTGACGCGGTCAGTCAACATGCGCGCACCAAAGCCGATCCAACCGCGTCCTTCTGTCTCGGCACGCCCGTCTCGGTATTGCAGATCGTATTCGTGTGCGTTGTTTTGCCCGTCGTTCAAGAAGTAGGCGCTGACGACCCGCCTTGGACCAACCACGCAATGCCGTGGAAAGTCGCAAGTGTTCGTCGGGTCCCAATGCGCGAGATATGGGTACGATTCGAGAGATGAGTCGGACTCGCTGGTCGATGTGCCCGCGGTCCTCGCTTGATCGATGAGGTGTTGGTAGGTGATCGCGACGTCGGGTTGAAACAAAGGGTCGTTGCTCGGTCGGGGGTTGTTCCCGTTGGTGACCGCTTTGAGCGTGTCCTCGTCCCCAAAGGTGCTCAAATGGGCTTGCATAGGCATCCCGAACACCCGGCTCGTCTGAAGCAGGTCGAGGGCGCCGTCACCATCGAGATCGACAGCTCGAGGCTTCGCCGTGCCGGGAATGTAGATATTGCCGCTGTCCATTTGGTCAAGGTACGTAACCATGTCGTCGAGCTCGCTCATGGGCACCGCTACGAGCGGTGGGCTGATGACCTGGTTCGGTGGAGTGAGCCCCCCGATTTCCCCGGTGGCTTGCAGTGGGAGCCAGTACACGTTGTTTGCTGGGGTATCGACGACTTCGACCAGCAAGTCTTCTCGTCCGTCTGCATTGACGTCGGTGGGCACCGCCGTGCAGATCGACGAAGCAAGGTGAGGGATTCCGGTCGCGACAGCGGGAGTCGGCCCCACGAACACACCTCCCGTATTGAAGTACACGTCGACATTGTCGAGATGCGCGGTTCCGAACGGATCGTTGGGATCGGGTGCAGCTTGGACTGCGTCTGGCAGGCCGTCGCCGTTGAGATCGACCCATTGCGTCGTGTGGCAAGGATCGTCCGAGAACGTGAGTCCCCCGGCGTCTGGATTGGCTTGGGGAGGCATCGGCAAGTTCGTGCTGGTTAGCTCCCAAGTCCCATCGGCACGAACCCCCAGCGCACGGTATGGCGACTTGTATGTGCCGTCCGTGTCTGGAAAGGCGGTTGGCGTCGGTACGACGAGCTCAGCGCGATGGTCGCCGTCGATGTCCATCACCGAAATCACGACGTCGCATGGATAGCCTTCAAAGCCGGCGCCCGAAATGATCTGTGCAGTCTGTGCAAATCCGCGCCCGTTGGGCGAGGGTGATCCGGTGGGCACCCAATAGTTAACAGTCCACAAAGAAGCGTGTTGATTGCTCATGGCGAAGCACTGAATGAGATCGGCGACGCCATCACCGTTCATGTCGGCGAAGTGGGCGGATGCATACTGGCTGCGAAGGTTCTCGGGGACAAGGCCGCTGAAGGTGCGTTGAATCCCGGTGTCGATCGTATCGAACGATACGGCGTTGTTCGCCCCGCGGACTGTCCGAAGCACTTTCCACGTTTGAACGGGATTGGTTTCGTTCAAGCTGTACAAGAGGAGGTCGTCGAGACCGTCTTGGTCGTAGTCGATGGCAATTCCGGGATCGATCGGCTTGTTCGGACTGCCGAGTGGGCCGGCCAAGTGCGCTTGACCTGTCTCGAAGATGTTCTGCCCGCCCGCCGGATTGACTGTCACGATGGGCACGCCATCGAGTTGGTCCAGGAGCACGGAATCGGGGAGCCCGTCGCCGGTGACGTCCATCAGTTCTAAGCTTGCGGCGGAGGGACTATTGGGAGACCCCGCGAGCGTCGAAACGTGAGTGAAGTGCGGTGACCCTGGCGCCCCCGCGTTCCAATCGAAATGCGCTATCGAGCGCGAGCTCGGCTGCGTTCCGTCCACCGTCTCGGTAATATCGCCCAGCAACACTCGATGGGTACGCGGCCCGAGAACATAATTCAGCTTGTAAGTGTGGCTGGGGGATCCGGGGACCGTGGTTTTGATATCGTGAACGAGGTAGCTGTTGAGAACCTGACGGTACGGTTGCCATCCGATGTGGGGGTCGTTTCCGCTCGGGTCAGTCAGCCAAAAGTCGACGGTTCTGCCTGCGTATGCGATTTGGATAGGCGCGTAGGCCGAGGTACTTCCGTCTGCTGCGATCTGGTTTTGGTAGCGGTAGTTGATAGTCGCCGCAGTGGCAGGAGACCATTCACGATCGATGAGCCATGCGTAGGCCATCTTGACGTTCGTGGAGTCGCGCTTCGACGTCCAAATGTGCGCGTCGTCGTGGTCCCCGCCGTACTCTCGATGGGCGCCGCTCGGAGCGATGACCTCGAAGGAGTCGGGTCCGGCCTCGATGTAGTTGCTCCCTTTGTGCCCGATGACCCGCAAAAAGCTATCGGGTTGCGTTCGGTATTCGACGGCACCAGCTTGATCGGCGACCACTACGAGACGCTGGCCGTCGAGACAATAGTTGTCGGTACCATCGAGATGGATCGGGTCGATGACCTGCTCGTGCGCGAGCGTCTTCGGGCAACGGGCGATCGATGAAAGGCCTGCGAGCGTCCATCCTGACGCCATGAATTCCTGCCCGCCGCCCGGGCGATACTCCAAAGAGAGTGAGGGTGTCATTCCGGCCGGCCCAGGCGGGAGAACGAGCGGAAGGTGCCACGTCGGCTGGCCCGATGCGTCGACTCCGAAGCTGCCTGATGAAGCACCGAAAGCCCCTGTCGCCGAATTGGGGAGCGGGGTTGAAAATGCGACCGTCCCGAGGGTGGCCGGACACTCGCCTGGGTCTTGCTTTCCTGCGTTTGGCGCAAGGATCGCGTCGCCGTGTTGGTTGTCTTCTTCGTCGCTGTCGCTGCCGCAAGATGGCGCGAGCAAGCAGAGAAGAACCAAGACAGCGACGGCAGACGCAGACTCAGCAATGGTTCGGAATCGGTGGGGCGGAGGACGGCGGCGAAGACGATTCGAAGCGGTTCGCATGGCAGGCAAGGTCTCGAGAGTGGCGATTGTTTCAACTCAACACCGATTGGAGGCTTCCATGAGCTCATGAGGGATCGAGCGCTCACTAGCTGACATGTCTGTCAGCCAGAGATCTGTTGGTCAGAGATCTCTCAGAGGGTAACGACTCACGGGTTTCAGGCACCCGAGCGCGGTTGTCGGTAGCTATTTCGGGTCGAGCGACCAAACCGTCTCACCTGTTCGACACCGATGCGTCGATTGTCGTGACAAGCGCGCGATCGAGGGGCACCACGGTAGGTGGTTTCGACTTACATCCACCGTCGGAGATGGCAGGCGAGGGTGACCCGGGCATTGCGGTGCCAGCGGTGTGCTGTCGCTCGCGAGATGCCGAGACGCGTCGCAGCGGCTTCGACGGTCGCGTCCCGATAGTAGACTTCGTGGACGAACGAACGCGGTCCGTCCGGGAGCGCCGCGACTCGCTCTTGGAGCTCGCTCACACACGCCTTCCTCGTGATGAGCTCGACGAGGTCCTCGTTGCCAGGCTCCGACTCGTCTCCTACTCTCAGCGCCGGGAAGGGATTGGCCGCCTTCAACAGCGGGGCTTTCGAGTAAGCGACGTCTGTCACGGCTACGCTCATTGCGCCGCGGACGCGTTTGAACGCGAACGCTTCGAAACGGCCGAGGGCGGGATCGAAACGGAGAGCCGATTCGACGAGCGCCATGTAGCCGACCGCCAAGAGCTCGTCGCGATGGGCTTTTGGCCATCTCTTGGCGACGAGCTTGGCGTGGCGCTCGACCATGGGCATGGCGAGCTCGATCCGGGCATGGTCTTGTCGTGTCAGCTTCGCAGGGGGATTCGGCTCGGTCGGGGCGGGGAGGGTCCGGCCTGGACGGAGCGGTTCGGAGTGGAGAGGGGCTCCGGGGCGGGCAGGGCTCTCGCAGTCGGAGTCGTCACGCTGCAGCATGAGGACAGGAGTCGCCGGCTCGGCGGCGACGTGGCCAAGATTCGTTCATCGGAAGCTCGGCTGCGCCGGATGAAGATCGGCGGGACTGCCAATCCGTCCGAGGAGAGGGCCCGCTGGGAGCGTCTGCCGCGCCAGCGACGCTCGAAGAAGCCGAGCTCGAAGAACCCTCGGCGCGGTCACCGTCGGCATCGAGACGCCGCGACGTCGCCAGCCGGCGCATTGCGTTCGAGATGGATCGCCTCAGCTCGCTTGCTTGGGCGGGATGAAGCTCATCGCGCGTTCGGCGAGCGCCGTGATCGTGAGCGACGGATTCACGCCAGGGTTGGCCGAGACGGCCGACCCGTCGATGACATAGAGGCCTGGGTATCCGAAAACCCGGTGCTGGTGGTCGATGACGCCGGTCTCGGCGCTGTCACCCATGCAGGCGCCGCCGAGAATGTGGGCTGTCGTGGGCACGTCGAAGAGGGTCTCGGTGAGGAGGGTCGCGGCGACGCCGCCCACCTTCTCGGCGAATCGATTCGCGAGCTCACGCGCCTCGGGCAAGTTGGCGCGGGGTCGGTTCTCGGGATCGTCCAGAACACTCACGAGCCCCTTCTGGAAGCCGGTGAAGACGCTCCTGCCGAGCCGGACCGAGAGTGTTCCTTCGAGCGCGCGCATGTAGAGGAGCACCTGGCTCTGCTTGGCGAAGTCTTTCACGGTGAAGGCGCGCGCCCAGAGGGCTGGATGCTTCAGCACACCCCGCGCAGCGCTCGCGAGACGCGAGAAGAGCGTCGGACCTCCTGCCTGCGGCATCACGAGCGTTCGGAAAAAACCAGAGCCTTCGGCGTAGCGGACCGGCTCGATGTGGCTGTGCTCGTCGGTATGGAGAATCGAGGTGATCGCCACGCCCTTCGAAAAGTTCTCGTCGCCGAGAGGGGCGATGATTCCGCAGAGCGCTTCGCTGTTCGTTCTGACGAAGTCGCCGACGCGCGAAGAGAGCTTGGGCAAGCAGCGCCCATCTTCTTTGAGCGCGAGGAGGAGCGGGACCGTCCCCATCACGCCACCCGAAAAGATGACCTGGTCGGCGGTGAAGTACGGGACGAACGTCGCGGGATCGTGTGGCTCGGTCGCGCTCGGGCCGCTGACCTCGACGCGGTAGCCGCCCTGCGGACGTGGTCTCACGGCGTTCACCTCGGTTTCGGGAACGACGCGCACGCCGCGCTTCTCGGCGAGGTAGAGATAGTTTCGATCGAGCGTGTTCTTGGCGCCGACGCGGCATCCGGTCATGCACGCGCCGCAGAAGTTGCAGCCCGTGCGATCGGGGCCCTCGCCGCCGAAATACGGGTCGGGAACGCGCTCGCCAGGCTTGCCGAAGAACACCGCGACGTCGGTCGGATGAAAGTGCTCCTCGCGGCCGAGATCTTTCGCGACCTCGCGCAGGACGTGATCGCCGCGGGTGAGGACGGGGTTTCTCGCCGAGCCCAGCATGCGTCGCGCCGTCGCGTAGTGAGGGGTGAGCTCACTCTGCCAATCGGCAAGATGTGACCAGCTCTTGGCTTTGAAGAAGCCCTCTTTCGGTGTCGGAAGCGTGTTCGCGTAGACGAGCGATCCGCCGCCGACGCCGACGCCATGGAGAATGGTGACGTGCTTGAGAAACGACATTTGGAAGATGCCGCGCATGCCGAGCTTGGGCATCCAGAGCCACTTCTTCAGATCCCAATTCGTCTTCGGAAAGTCTTCGGGAGCGAAGCGCTTGCCCTTTTCGACGACGAGGACTTTGTAACCGCGTTCGGCCAGCCGGAGCGCCGAAACGCTGCCGCCGAAGCCTGATCCGATGATGATCCAGTCGAAGTGCTCTCGCATCGTGAATTCTCGCTGAAGGCGTGGGCCTTAGGCTGGTGGTGCGCACTCGAAGCGTGCCTCGAAGACGTGGTCAGGTCGAGACGACCTCGAACCGAATCGACGCTTTCTGCAATCGCTCGATGAGGACGTCGCCCATGGCGACGGCGGTCGTGAGGATGCCCGCGCACGCAGGGAGCTTTTCGCGATCGAGCGCGAGGCACAGTGCAGACTCCGCGATCATCTTCGCGGTGTCGGTATAGCCCGGATCGCCACCGGAGACGCGCGTCATGACGGTTCGACCTTCGGACTTTCCGATGAACGTCACCTTGAAGAAGTTCTGCTCGCGCTCGAGCGCATCGGGACCCTCACCGGGCGCCTTCCACTTGAGAAGGAGATCGCGCGTCATCGGAAGCTGCGCGAGCGCGACGACGGCTCCGACCGAGAGCCCCAGCCCGGCGACGCCCGCGAGTGACTTCATCCGCATGTAGTGTCCGTAGCGAAAGCGCGGACCGTAGGCATCGAGCGCCTTGGCGCTTCGAAGTACGATCTGCGGATCGATCGTCGGCATGGGAACGGCCCAGCCTCCGATCGCTTTTTCGAAGTGAACGCGCGGCTTCACCGAGCCGATGCGCTCGTCGCGTGCACCGCGCGAGGCTTTGGCCGACCGGCCCATCTGCGAGAGGTCGGAGAAGGCGTTGATCGCCGAGTGCCAGGTGCCGCCCGAAATCGCCCCCTTCGCCTGAACGAAGCCTTCGAGCGTAATGGGCGCGGCGGGGCCGATCTTCTGGACGGTGTAGAGCGCGCCGAGGTCGTGCGGAATGCTGTCGAAGCCGCAGCAGTTCACGATGCGAACGCCTTGGTCGCGCGCAGCCGCGTGGTGCCGGACGATGAGCCTGTCGACGAACTCCGGCTCGCCGGTGATGTCGACGTAGTCGGTTCCCGATGCGATGCACGCCTCGACGACAGGCTCGCCGTAGCGGGCATAAGGTCCGACGGTCGTCAAGAGGACCCGCGTGCAACGGGTCATCTCGGCGAGGGATTTCGGATCGTCGATGCTGGCGACGAAGGTCTCGATGACCGGGCCCTTCTTCGCGCGAACCTCTTCGGCGATCTCGTCGAGCTTTTCCTTTCGACGCCCGGCGATCCCCCAGCGCACGCCGGGGGGAGCCGACTTCGCGAGGTAGTCGACCACGAGACGACCCGTGAATCCGGTCGCTCCAAAAACGATGACGTCGAGCTTGTCGGTCATGGCGTCGGGAGCTTACACCCGAGAACGAAGTCGTGTGCCTACTGCTTGACCGCCGTCACGCACGTATCTCCGACGACGTAGCCTGGCTCGGCGGTCATCGGTCCTGTTCCGCCGAGCTTCTGACGCATGTCGGTCGTGAGCTTGCGCTGCGACGTGATGGCAGCGAGCGTCGTGGCACCTTCGGTCGGGTTGCGCGCGTACGTCGCGTAGTCGACCTGGAATAGACCGAACCGAGGTTTGAAACCCTCGGCCCACTCGAAGTTGTCGTAAAGGCTCCAGTGGTAGTAGCCGCGAACATCGACGCCCTCGTCGATCGCCTTGTGTATCTGCTCGAGGGAGCGCACGACGTGCTCGGCTCTGCGCTTTCCGACCTCGGTCGCGATCCCCGATTCGGAGACCACGAGCGGCAGCGCGGGCCACCGCTGCGACAGATCTTTCAAGATGTCGTAGATGCCGGTCTCGTGAAACTCGTACTTCATCGCCGGCACGCAGTGCGATGGCTCGAGCGGCGGGACACAGGAGCCGAGATCGAAGTCGCCGAAGCACGGCGTGAGCGCGAGCAGCGGAACGATCCCGTTCGTCCCTGTGACACCGGTGCGAAAGTAGTACTGAACCCCGAGCCAATCGATGGTCCCCTGAATTTCGGGGAGCATCTCGTCGGGCGCACCGTCGAGGTTCGCGTCGAAGGTTCCGTTCAACACCGAGTCGACCCAGAGGTGGTGGTAGACATAGACGAGCTTGTCGCGCGCTGCGACGTCGACCGGATCGTCGCTCGGGTGGTTGTTCTTCGAAGCGACCCACTCGCCGACCGAGAGCGACATGCCGACGTCGGCCGCAACACCGTCTCCGTCGGCGTCGACGAGATCGTTCGCTTTGATGGCTTTGTACATCGCTGCGTGCGCGCGTAAGTAGTCGCGCACCACGGGGACGAACTTGTTGAGGATCCCGTCTTCGCTCAGAATGCTGCGCTTACCCGGCGGAAAAGAGCCGATTCCGTACGAGGCGAGCAAGTAGTTCACCGGCTCGTTCACGGTCCCCCATTCGTCGACGCGGTTGCCGAAGCGCTTGGCGAGGAGCTCGGCGTGCTGACGCATTTCCTCGATGACGAGCGGCCCTCCTTGGGGATGACCGAGGCCACAGAGGTTCGTGGCCGAGGGGCCATTTTTGCAGTCGGGATCGCGCGGATCGTCGATCCACGCCGGGTTCGAGAAGTGATGAATGGTGACGAGCGGCTTGATGCCGGCCGCGAGGAGCGCGTCGATGAAGTCGGAGTAGTGTTGGAGCGCCGCTTCGTCGATCTTGTCTTGCTGGGGCTCGATGCGCGCCCACTCCATGCTGAAGCGATACGAGTCGATGCCGAGGCTCTTCATCAGCGCGATATCGGAGAGCGCGAGCGAATAGCCCTTCGACGCGTCGCCCACGAAAGTGTTCTTGCCGAGACCGCCCTCTGCGGTCGGCTCGGTGTAGAGATACCAATCGGTCGCGGTGTTCTGATCTTCGATCTGTGTCGCGGCGCTCGCGGCTCCGAATCGGAACGAGCCTTTCCCCGAGGCCTGCGTGAGCGAACCCAGCTTCGCAAAGCCGATCTCGGCGGGAGGTTTGGTGCCGTCGGCGGTTTCGCTCGAGCAAGAGGCTGCGATGATTCCAGTCGTTCCCGCGAGCATCAACGAGCCGAGAAGGAAGGCGCTCGAAGAACGAGTGGTGGGTTTGCGCATGGTGTTATTGATACCACGCTCCCCCGAGGCGGCGATCACGCGACGCTCGCCGCTGAATGGCCTCAGGGAGGACTGGCGTTCCTCGTTCGGGCTCAGTGAAAGTCGCGCGAACGCGCAGGCAGGGTTGCGCCGGTCGGCAGCTCGAGACGTTCGAGTGTCTTGACGAGCACGTGGATGACCTCGCCCTGGCGTTCGAGCTTTCCCGAGACCAGCACCAGCTTCGCGTGGAGCGCGGCGTGCCGATGCGCCTCCCAAACCGCGATGGTGATGACGAGATTCGCGACCCCCGTCTCGTCTTCGAGCGTGACGAACGTGACTCCGCTCGCGGTGCCCGGACGCTGTCGGCCGATGACGAGCCCGGCGACGAGAATGGTGCTGCCGTTGGCCATCGTGGCGAGCTCGACGGCGCGGGCGACGTAGCGCGCGCCGAGGTGCGGGCGCACGTGACACATCGGATGATCGTGGATGCTGAGCCCCACCCGACCATAGTCGAGCAAAAGCTGCTCGACCTTCGTGTGGGGACGAAAGCGCGGAGCCCCCCGCTTCGGTGAAGCCGCGCGAGGCACGATCGAGAAGCTCTGCTGCTGCTGCGGGAGATGCCTCTCCTCGGGGAGACGCTGCTCTGAAAAACGCTGCTCTGGAAAACGCTGCTCCGAGTCCTGCAGATCGACGAGAGGCTCGAGCAGCGACTCGAGCTCGCTCTCCGCGAGGCTCACCTCGTCGGACGATGAGTGGCCTTCGAGCAAAATTCCATCGAACAGCCCTGGTAAACGCGGCGCGGTCGCTTCCCAAAGTGCTTGGCGTCGCCCCTTCACGATCGCTTCGAATGCACCGGCCTCGGCGAGGGCCTCGACCTCGTTCTTCTTGAGGGCCGTGCCCATTCGTCCGGCTTGGTCGACGAGCTCGGTCACGCTGCTCGGAATGCGAGCTGCCGAGGCGATCTCCTGGCGCGCCTCCACGACCGCGCGTCCCGCTTGCTCTCCAAGCCCAGAGACCAGCCTGAGGCCGAGCCTCATCGCCTGGCCGCCCGTCGATGCCGCGAGCGGCACGAGCGTGTGATCCCAGTCGCTCTCGAGCGCACACACCGGCAAGACCACGACGCCGTGGCGCTGTGCATCTTTCACGATCGACGAAGGGCTGTAAAAACCCATTGGCTGAGCATTGAGGAGCGAGCACGCGAACGCCGTCGGATGATGGACCTTGAGCCATGCCGAGGCGTAAACGAGCAGAGCGAAGCTTGCCGCGTGCGACTCGGGGAATCCGTATTCGCCGAAGCCCTGGATCTGCTTGTAGAGCTGCTCGCCGAACTGTAGCGAGATGCCTGTTCGTTCGAACCCGGCGAGCAATCGGTCTCGATGACGCTCGAGTCTCCCGTGCTTCTTCCAAGCGGCCATGTCTCGCCGAAGTTGATCGGCTTCACCGGCGCCGTAGCCTGCTCCGACCATCGCGATCTGCATCACCTGCTCTTGGAAGAGCGGGACGCCGAGCGTGCGCTCGAGAATGGGGTCGAGACATGGATGCGGCGAGGTCGCCGGCTCCTTCCCCGTTCTGCGACGCAGATACGGATGCACCATACCTCCTTGAATGGGCCCAGGCCTCACGATCGCCACTTCGATGACGAGGTCGTAGAAGGTCTTCGGCTTGAGGCGAGGGAGCATCGCCATCTGAGCGCGGCTCTCGATCTGAAAAACCCCCACGGTATCGGCGTGACCGATGGCTTCGTAGACGACCGGATCTTCGGGTGGGATCGACGCGAAAGCCTCGATGGGATCGAAAGGAAGACGAGGCGCTTCGGACAGCGAAGAGATAGCGTCAGTCGGGCTCTTCGAGCTCGCTTCTGGAGACTGCCACGGCCCACGTCCGAGATCGTGGAGAAGGCCGAGGCACTTGCGAATGGCGGTGAGCATCCCGAGCGCGAGCACGTCGACCTTGAAGAAACCGAGCGCATCGAGATCGTCTTTGTCCCATGGAATGACGGTGCGCCCCTCCATACGCGCAGGCTCGATGGGCGCGACCTTCTGCAGCGGCTCGGCCGAGAGCACGAAGCCGCCCACGTGAATCGACAGGTGCCTGGGAAAGCCTTCGAGCGCTTTCGCGAGCGACACCATCTTGAAGATGCGATCGTCTTCGGGATCGAGCCCCTGCTCTCGAATGCGCGCGGGCGTGAGCTCCGACAGATCGTAGCGAAAGACGATTTGGCTCAAGCGATCGGACTGCTCCATCGAGAGCCCAAACGCCTTTCCAACCTCTTTGATCGCGCTCTTTCCACGGTACGCGATGATCTCGGAGACCATGGCGGCGCGATCGCGCCCGTACTCCTCGTAGATGGCCTGGATGACTTCTTCACGACGCTCGTGCTCGAAGTCGACGTCGATGTCGGGTGGCTCGGCGCGCTCGGCCGATAGAAACCGCTCGAAGAGGAGATTGCTCCGCGCCGGATCGACGGCCGTCACACCGAGCGCGAAGCAGACGGCGCTGTTCGCGGCGCTCCCCCGCCCCTGGCAGAGAATGCGACGAGAGCGAGCCATCTCGACCACTTGGTGGACGCTCAAGAAGTACGGAGCGACCTCGAGCTTCGCGATGAGCGCGAGCTCCTTCTCGATCTGTGCGCGCACGCCCGTCGAGACGCCGTTCGGGTAGCGCACGAGGACGCCTCGCTCGGTGAGACGCCGGAGCGCGCCATCGGCCGTCTCGTCGAGCAAACAGAGCTCCTCCGACGGAAAGCGATAACGAAGCTCGGCGAGCGAGAAGCGACATCGCTCGGCGATGGGGACGGTCGCCGTGACCCATTCGGGGTGGTCGCGAAAGAGACGACGCATCTCGGTCTCCGAGCGCAAGCGCGCTTCGGCGTTGGGAGAGAGGGTACGGCCTGCGAGGTCGAGCGTCGTCTTGTGGCGAACGCAATGAAGAACGTCGGCAAGAGGCTTACGAGAAGCCTTGTGGTAGAGCGGCCGGGCCGTCGCGACGACACCGATCCCATAGCGACGAGAGAGAATTTCGGCGCATCGGACCCGAGCTGCGTCATCGCCATCGAGATGCTTGTGTACAGCGACCGCGATTCTGTCGCCGAACGCCCGTGCGATCTCGAAGAGCGAATCGGCGGCGCCGTGCTCGAACGCCGAGAGGCCCGAAATGAGCCGCGCGTCGGTGGGCACGAGCAACGTCAGCCCGGCGCTCCGCTCGGCCACCTGCTCGAAGTGAATGGCTGCCATTCCCTTCTCGTGCTCGGCGTGCGCGAGGGTGAGGAGATGACAAAGGTTCTCGTATCCGAGCGCGTTCTCGACGAGAACGATGACGCGCTCCGGGCCGACACGCTCCAGCCCGACCTCACGCAGCCGCGGCGTCTCGGAATCGTTGGCAGCCTGTTGCGGGGCGGCGCCTCCGATGTCGTTCACGGGCTCGTAAGGGTCGGCCACGTCTCCTTCGAGCGTGAGCTCTGCGGCGACGATCGTGCGTGAGCCACGGCGCTCGGCCTCGGCGTGCGAGCGAGCCGAGCCGTAGATCCCGTCGCGATCGGCGACGGCGATCGCCGCGAGACCGAGATCGTGCGCTTCGCTCACCATCTCTTCGGGGTGAGATGCCCCTTCCAAAAAGGAGAAATTGCTTCGCGCCGCGAGCTCGGCGAACCCCGTGAGAGCGCTCACTCCCACCACCCTTGGAGATAGCTCTCTCCCGTTCGTCGATCGACGTAGATCCAGGCCTCTGCAACGAGCTCTTTCGGCTCGCTGTCGCGAGACGCCGCCTGACCTGCGCGCGAACGAGGCTCCGTGCTGCGCGAGGTGACCAACACGCGTAGGTAGTCACGTGACGCCGACTGTGAAGCCCACCATTCGACCCCGTCGAGGCGTCTGTCGAACACGATGCGCGCGATCTCGAAGGGCTCGTGGCCGATGAAGATCGGAACGTTCACGAGGCTCTCTCCTTCGCCGAGAGAGCCGATGGAGACCGGCTCGGGCAAGAGACGCAGTGGCTCGTCGCTCGCGCTCGAGAGCTCGAGGTCTCGAGACGTGTCGAGGCTCGTTTCACGAGTCGCTTTGCGCCCACGAGCCTCTCCTTCGCTCACGGGAACGAGAAGAGAGCGCGCCTCTGGGCGGAGCGAATTCGCGATCGACAACACTCCGAGCGACGAGGCCCCGATCTCGGCCGAGAGCTCGGAGAGAAGCGCAGGTAGAGCATCGGGGCTGACCGTCACGTCGCGCGAAAGATCGAGCTGCACCCGAGGAGCCGTGACGACCCGCGAGAGCTCGAGCCGAAGCCCGACGGCTGGAGCAGCGAGCTCGATCTGTTCGAGCTTGGCCTTGAAGGCCCTCAAGAGATCGCCTTCGTTCGAGAGAGGAGCCGGAAGATCGACGACCGTGACGAGCTCGGGCATCGTCGCGCTCGCATTCGGAAGAGCTTCCGCGCTCGAAGAAGATCGTGACACGCCGTCGGGGCTACTGGGCGATGCGCCGACGTTCGAAAGAAGCTGCGCCTTTCCGGCGGAGCGGAGGCGAAAGATGCTGCGATCGTAGGCGATCGTCATCTCGATGCGGTTGGTCGCCTGAGCTCGTCCGATGAGCCGGGCAGAGAGACGCGAGACCATGCCGCGGAGGACGAAGAGCAGCTGCGAAGCCGTCTCGATACCATCGTCGAAGCTCGTCTCTTCGGTGAGGATCTCGGGCGCGCGATAAGGCTCGAGCGGCAGCGGATCGTGGCCCATCGCGAGCGCCATCACCTCGGCAGCGCGAGCATTTCTGCGTGCCGCCGACGACTTCGAAGAGCTCAACCTCGAGACGACTTGTGCGCGCGGGAGGCGCGCGAAGTCACCGACCGTGAAGACCCCGAGCCGAACGAAGAGCGATCGCGCTTCGTCACCGAGCGGCAATGCGCCGAGCGACAGAGGCGCGAGCGCCTCGGCACCTTTGCCAGGAGCCGCGATTCGATCGGTTCGAGACGCCCCACGCGTCTCGTGACGTGCGAGCGCTTCGGCGATTCGCGGACCATCGGCGATACCGACCCTCGCTCGAAAACCGAGCGTCGAGACGCGCTCCTCGATCTCGGCGAGCAGAGCCTCTTCGCCACCGAAGAGATGCGCCACCCCCGATACATCGAGCCACACGGCATCGAGCGGCTCGACATGCGCGACGACTCCGTACGAGAGGGCCACCTCTGCCACTGTGGCGAGCGCCGCGAAGATGCGTGCTCGTGGCAGATGCACGACCGACAAGGACGCCGAGAAGGCCATGGCTTGTGCGACGCGTTGACCGGCGCGAATGCCCGCCGCATGAGCCCGCTCGTCGACGGCATCGATCACGTCGGATCCAGAAGCCTCTTCAGTGCCCTCGTCATCGAAGAGAACGACGAAGGGTCGCGCCGAAGCCTCTTTCGAAACCCAGCTCGAAGCTTCTTTCGAAGCCTCTTTCGAGACGACGTTCTGTGGAGTCGCATCTCTCGAAAGAACAGCGCTCTCTCGTGCCAGATCGCATGCGAGATGAGGCAGCACGATGGCCGCGATTCGCCGCACCGCGCGCGCATTCGCACCGCTCACGCGACCTCGGCTCTCTCAAAACGAGCGCTCATGAGCTACCCGATCGCTCGAACGTGATGATCTTCGGGTTCGTGATGCGCCCTCGCCTGTCTTTGGCGACGCGAAGAGACACGACGTCGTGGAGTGTCTCTCGTTCGGGTGCCGCAGCGGTTCGGTCGATATCTCGACCGATGACCTGCTCGGAGCTGTGCTCGGCGATGCCGTCGATCGCGCCGATGCGTTCGAGCGATGCGATGCTCGTCGGGCCTCTTCGAGGCAAGGAGCTTTGGTCGAGGCGGCTTTGATCGAGGCGGCTTTGATCGAGGCTGCTTCGATCGAGGCTGCTTTGGAACATCGACCTCCCGAACATCGGCCTCTCGATGGGTGACGACGCGATGAAGGACCGCTCGAGCTCGATGCGCATCGCGACCGGAAGCGGCATCGATCGGTGTGCATGAGCATCGGTCAGAAGGAGGATGGTGGTGTCGGCTCGCTCGACGGCGAGCGCGAGCCTGCGCACGATGGTCGCCCACCGACCGAGATCGACGCGCGAGCTCGTCTTCTTCCCTCCTGAGTGGCTGCCTCCTGAGTGGCTGCCTCCTGAGTGGCTGCTTCCTGAGTGGCTGCTTCCCGAAGCCGTTGGTTTTCCCGTCGACGAGCCCGAGTGGGTGACCACCGCGCCTGGCAAGCTCGCGGTATCGATGACCACCACGGAGAAGGCGCGGCTCGACGCGACACGAACGGCCACCCGCGCTAGCGCATCGAGCGGCGGCCTCACGACGAGCAGACGCGACAGATCGACCCCCGAGCCGAGCGCCCCTGCGGCATGCAACGTCGACCATGGATCGATGAAGGCACACCACGCTCCGACCGTTCGCGGATTGCCGCTGCGGAGTCGGGCGAGAGATTGCGCCGATGCGCACGCGGCGAGCGCCAAGCTCGTCGATCGCCCGAGGCCCCGAGGGGACGCGATCTCGACCACGGCCCCACGAGGTAGCCCTCCTTCGGGTAGCGCTGCATCGACCGAGCGGAGACCGAGCGGTAGAGTCTTCGCTCGTGCCGACTCTTCAGCTCGTGACGACTCTTCGGCTCGTGAAGAGAGGTCGGCTCGTGAAGAGAGGTCGGCTCGTGAAGAGAGATCGGCTGAGCGGTCTTCTTTTTCGGTGTGAGCGAACATCGCGCGAAGCGCTTCGAGAGTGAGCTCGGCCGACATACTGAACGGATTAGCAGATGCGACAGGGGCGTCGAGAGGCAAGCGCCTTGTCCATGACGGAGAATGTCCTATCGAGAACGCGCCGGTTTTGACGCCTAATCATCGAATGATCGCGGGTTTCTCGCCGACCTTGACGGAGCCTCGCGGCGCGGAGAAAACGCATCCGTGTTCAAGAAGATCCTCATTGCGAACCGCGGCGAGATCGCTTGCCGCATCGAGAAAACCCTCGCGCGTCTCGGCATCGCGTCCGTCGCGGTCTACTCCGACGCCGACGCACAATCGCCGCACGTCACCGGAGCCGACGAGGCCGTCCGCATCGGGCCCGCCCCGGTGAAGGAGAGCTACTTGAACGCTCGAGCGATCCTCGACGCGGCCAAAGCGACGGGCGCCGAAGCGATTCACCCCGGCTACGGGCTCCTCAGCGAAAAAGAAGACTTCGCGAGAATGGTCCGCGAGGCAGGGCTCGTGTTCATCGGTCCGCCACTCGCTGCGCTCGACGCGTTCGGCGACAAGATCAAAGCCCGCAGAGTCGCCCGTGACGTCGGCGTCGCGCCGCCTCCAGGAACCGACGGACCCATCGCCTTCGAAGACGCCGACGTGCTCGCGCGCGAGGCCGAGCGCATCGGATACCCGGTGCTCGTCAAGGCTGCTGGCGGCGGCGGCGGCATCGGCATGCAGATCGTCGAGACCCCCGACAAGCTCGTGAAGGCAGCCAGCGCCTGCTCCGACCGCGGCAAGAGCGCCTTCGCCGATGCCCGCGTGTACCTCGAGCGTTACATTCGCTCCCCACGTCACATCGAAGTACAGGTGCTTTGCGACACCCATGGTAACGCTATTGCGTTAGGTGAGCGCGAGTGCAGCCTCCAGAGGCGTCACCAAAAGATCGTCGAAGAGACGCCCTCCCCTGCGGCGTTCTTCCAGGGCCCCGACGGTGAGGCACGCCGAAAGAAACTCTGGGACGACGCCGTTCGCATCGTGCGTCACGTCGGCTACGAGGGAGTCGGCACCGTCGAGTTCGTCGCGAGCCCGAGCGGCGAGCTCTTCTTCCTCGAAGTGAACGCGCGCCTCCAGGTAGAGCATTGCGTGACCGAGATGGTCAGCGGAATCGATCTGGTCGAACAGCAGCTTCGCGTCGCACTGGGCGAGCCGCTCGCCGACGACGTATTGAACGTTCGCCTCCACGGTCACTCGATCGAAGCCCGCGTCTACGCCGAAGATCCGAGCAAGAAGTTCGCGCCGCAACCGGGTCACATCAAAGTCCTTCGTTGGCCCGACGCGTGCGCAGACCTCCGCATCGAGACGGGCACCCGCGAAGGCCTCGACGTGACGCCGTTCTACGATCCGATGATCGCCAAGGTCGTGGCGCATGCCCCGACGCGCGAAGAAGCCATCCGTCGACTCGACCAGGCCCTCGGAGCGACCGCCCTCGAGCTCGTCGCACCGACCGGCGCGCCCGCTGGAACGAACCTCGGCTTCCTACGCGCGGTGATGGCTTCTCCCGAGTTTTCGTCGGGCGTCTACGACACCACTTTCGCCGAAGCCTTCGCGAAGCCGCCGAAGCAACTAGGATGACCCACGCCACGAGCTTTTCGATCTGAGCGTCGGCTCGTCGAGCGACGCACTCGGCACGACGACCCACCCGCACGCTCACTTTCTCACGCAACGGAGCCCCGATGGACCTGTTCGAACGAGCCGAAACTTGGATGACGCACGACCCCGACGAGGTCACGCGTGTAGAGATCGCCCTCGTGTTGGAGAAGGCGCGAAGCGGGGATCCCGCGGCGAACAAAGACCTCGCCGAACGCTTCGCCGGACCGCTCGAGTTCGGCACCGCCGGTCTCCGCGGCGTCATCGGCGCGGGCGAGAGCCGTATGAACCGCGCCGTCGTGCGACGGACGACGCTCGGTCTCGGTCGCTACCTGCTCGCAAACGATCCCGCGGCTGCGGGCAAGGGCGTCGCCATCGGCTACGACGGTCGGCGGATGAGCCGCGAGTTCGCCGAAGACGCCGCGCGCGTGCTCGGCACGCTCGGGATCGTCTCGCATCTGTCGACCACCGTTTGCCCGACGCCCGTCACTGCCTACGCCGTCACACGCCTCCGAGCTGCAGCTGGCATCATGGTGACGGCGAGCCACAACCCGCCCGAATACAATGGGTACAAAGTCTATTGGTCGAACGGCGCGCAGATCATTCCGCCCCACGACAAAGGCATCGCCCACGCGATCGACGGTTGCCCTCACGCCGACGAAGTCGAGCTCTTTCCGTACGTGCAGGCCCGAACCAAAGGGCTCATCAAAGATTTTCCTGCCGATCTCGAGTCGAGCTACCTCGACTGCGTCCAGGCTCTCTCGGTCGCGCGAGGCTCGGGAGACCGCAAGTCGCCGATCGTCTACACGGCGCTCCACGGCGTCGGTAATCGCCTCGTGAAGATGACGCTCGAGCGCGCGGGCTTCACCAACGTGAAGAGCGTCCCCGAGCAAGCCGAGCCGAACGGGGAGTTTCCGACCGTCGCGTTCCCGAACCCCGAAGAGAAAGGCGCGCTCGATCTCTCCTACGCGCTCGCCGAGCGCGAGCACGCAGACCTCATCATCGCCAACGATCCCGACGTCGACCGCCTCGCCATCGCAGAGCGGCGCCGCGCGAGGGGGCCGACCGAGAGCGCCTTCGTGCAGCTCACCGGCAACCAGGTCGGTGTCCTTCTCGGCCACTACCTCCTCACGACCGGTCCGCAGGCCGACGAGCGCTGTGTGCTCGCCTCGTGCGTGTCGTCACCCATGCTCGGCGAGATCGCAGCGCGACTCGGTGTTCATTACGAAGAGACGCTCACGGGCTTCAAGTGGATCGCGAACCGCGCGATGGAGCTCGAGGAGACCGCCGCAAAGACCTTCGTCTTCGGCTACGAAGAGGCGCTCGGCTACACGGTCGGACCGCTCGTTCGAGACAAAGACGGGATCAGCGCCGCGCTTCTCATGGCCGAGCTCTGGGCCACGAGGCGAGCCGAAGGCAAGACGCTCCAAGACGAGCTCGAAAAGATCTACCGCCGCTACGGCCTCTACGTGAGCGGGCAGGTTTCGCTCACGATGAAGGGCCAAGACGGGCTCGAGCAGATCCGGGCGATCATGGAGAAGCTCCGGAGCTCGCCCCCGAAGACCATCGGCAAGACCGCCGTGCTCGCGTTCAGCGACGTGTCGAAAGGCACCCGAAAAAAGACCGAGGGAGGCGAGAAGAAGCTGCTCCTCCCGCCGAGCGACGTGCTCATCTTCGAGCTCGCGGAGAAGCATCGGATCATCGCTCGGCCGAGCGGAACCGAGCCCAAGATCAAATTCTACTTCGACGTGGTCGAGCCCATCACCGAGGGCGAGCCGCTCGCCGATGCGGAGAAGCGCGCCAACGCAACCATGAAACAGTTGCAAGAAGACTTCGTCGCCATCACCAAGGTCTGACCGACGCTCGGACCAGCACTCGGAGATCCGCGCGTCGGCAGAAGGCGCGATCTCCGATTCATGCGCCGCTCAGACGTCTTCGATCCGAATGAGCATCGGCGGACGTGACAAGAAGCCGAAGCCATCGATCGCATCGAGCGCGGTCCGCACGTCGGCTTCGCGCGCGACGTGCGTGATCATGATCACCTCGGCGCCATCGGGCGTAGCGGCGCCGATGCCCTCGGTGGTCTGGACGATCTGCTCGATGCTGACTCCCGCGTCCCCGAGCGCGCCGGCGAGCTTGCCCATCACGCCAGGTCGGTCGGCGACCGAGAAGCGCAGATAGTAGCGAACGCGCGTTTCGCCCATCGGGTAGAGGGGCTTTTTCGCGATCGTCCGTCCGCGCGTCGAGAGGCCGGGGACACCGGCGACGATGGAGCGGGCCACGTCGAGCATGTCGGCCACGACGCTCACCGCGGTCGGCATGTCTCCCGCGCCGCGGCCCGAGAGCAGGCACGGGCCGAGAGCGCGACCTTCGAGCTTGATAGCGTTGAGCGCCCCCGAAACGTTCGTGAGCACGCTGTTCTTCTTGATGAGCGCGGGATGCGCACGAAGCTCGACTCCTTCGGGGCGCGAGCGACCGATGCAGAGATGCTTCACGGCGAAGCCGAAGCGATCGGCGAAGCGGATGTCGGCCGACTCGAGCCGCGAGATGCCTTCGATCGAGATCTCGCTCTGCTCGGCGCGCGCTCCGAAGGCGAGCATCGCGAGGATGAGGAGCTTCTGCGCCGCGTCGAAGCCGCCGACGTCGAGCGTGGGATCGGCCTCGGCGTAGCCTTTGTCTTGGGCGCCACGAAGCGCGTCACCGAACGATTCTCCGCGCTCCGACATCTGCGTGAGGATGTAGTTGCTCGTGCCGTTGAGGATGCCGACGATCTCGGTCACCTCGTCGCTCGCGAAGGCATCACGAAGCGTGCGGATGATGGGGATCCCGCCGCCGACCGCCGCCTCGAAAGCGAGATCGACTCCATGCTCGGCTGCGAGACCGAGCAGGTGCGGGCCCTTCTTCGCGAGGAGCGCTTTGTTCGCGGTCACGACGCTCCGTCCGCTCGCGATCGCTCGCTCGATCAAGTCGCCGGCGACACCTTCGCCACCCATCACCTCGACGATGAGCTCGATGCTCGGGTCGCCGAGAACCGCCTCGGCGTCGGTGGTCAAGAGCTCGTCGGGGCAGGCCGCCACGCGCGGCTTGTCTTTGTCGCGCACGAGGACGCGTCGCACTTCGAGAGGTACCCCGACCCGTTCGCCGAAGTACCTAGCGTTCTCGGAGAGGAGGCGCATCACGCCACCGCCCACGGTGCCACATCCGAGAAGACCCACGCCGATCGCGGCACCACCACGTGGCCGTCGGCGCTCGGGCATGCCGGGCGGAGGAGAGGAGCGAAGAGTCATGCTGGATCCTCGAGGTCTTCGGAGTGCCCTAAGGGCCCGCTTACAAACAAGTCGATCGATATTCCGCCGAGACCGAAGCGCGACAGGTGCCCGAGGAACGAGCACCGGAAGCCTACTTTTGTAGGCCGAGGAGCGCAGAGACGAGGCCGCCTGTCTCGCGATGGTACGGCGGAATAGCGCCGAGTTGTTTTATACGCGGGCCCTCAGGGCAGAGTCGAAGTTTGAAGGCGAAAGACAGGATTTTGGCGGACGAAGCGGCGGCGTCGAGAGGACGACTCTGCCGCGAACGATCTCCCGCCGCAACATCGCGCGGCGTCCGTCGTCGTCACCTCGTGGCCTCGACGATTGGGCACGGCGACCGAAGGCCTCTGATATGCTGCCGCCCCATGGCAGAGCGCGAAAAAGGGATCATGGTCGGGGGCATGAAGTTCGGCGTGAGCGAGGATGAGAACCCGCCGGAAGAAGTCGAAGGTCCCCTCCTTCCACTCCGCATCTTGGCGATCACGTCGCTCGTTCCCGACGCCGAGCACAACGGAGGCGCGAGCGCCCCCGAGACGCCCGTCCGCGTCGACTTCGCGAACCCCGAGGAGCTCTTTACCAAGCTCCGTCCGCGTGCGTCGATCGAAGTGCCGAGCGTCCTGCACGAAGGACGCCCGCTTCGAATCGAGTTCGCGCCGACGAGCCTCAAGAGCTTCCGACCCGATGGTCTCTTCGCCGAAGTGAAGCTCTTGCGATCGCTGCTCGACGGCAAGGCCGTGCTCGAGCGCGTGCGTCTCGGTGAGCTCACCCCCGCGCAGGCGCAAGCCCAGCTCGAACGACTGTGGGAGGGCTCGCCCTTCGCTCGCGAGGTCCTAGGTCTCGCCGCCGAAGCCGCACCGCCGCCTCCGGCAGCGAAGGCCGCAGCCGCTTCGCAAGAAGACGTGAAGGTCACCTCCATCCTCGACATGATGGACTTGGGCGACGGCAGCGAGGGCTCGAGCGCGAGCTCGTCGATGGGCACGGCGGGCACCGGTCTCGACGCCGAGACCAGCGACAAGCTGTCGAAGATCATTTCCCAGGTCGCTCTGAGCGGACGCAAAGGTGGGCCCCGAGGTCCCGCCGACGCCGTTCCTCGCGTGGAGCAAGCGATCGGCGCGCAGCTCGGCGCGATTCTGCAGCACCCTGCCGTTCGCCGCCTCGAGCGGGCCTACCGAGGGCTTCGCTTCCTCATCGAGCGGTCCCAGCGCATCCCGGGCGTGTTGCTCGACGTGCTGAGCCTTCCGCCCGAAGGCGCCGCCGCAGGCTTCGCGCTCGCCGCGAAGCGCTCTGGCGACGTCCCCTACTCGTTCGCCATCGTCGACACCGAGATCGACGGCAGCGCTCGAAGCTTCACCGAGCTCTTGTCGATCGCCGAGACCGCCGAAGGCTACGTCATCCCTGCATTGGTGAACGGGACCGAGTCTCTGCTCGGCGTCGGCGATCTCGCGAGCATCGAGCGCATCGACAACAAGCAGGCACTCTTCACCGCGGCGCATCGCGCACCCTGGCGTGCCGTGGCGAACAAGACTCCGCTTCGTTGGGTTTCGATCGCGATGAATGGCGTCCTCGCGCGAGGTCCGTACGACAAGAACACGTCACGCATTCGCGAAGCGATCGTGCGCGAGATGCCCGACGATCACGAAGCTGTCGTGTGGATGAGCCCCGTTTGGGCCGTCGCGACGCTCGTCGTCCAGAGCTTCAAAGAGACCGGCTGGCCTGCCCGAATCGTGGGTACGCGCAATGGTCTCGTCGAGAACCTCCCGGTTCGCGAAATCGACGATGGCGGCCAGACCGTTGCGGTACCCACGCAAGCGTATCTGTCGACCGACTCTCAACGCGAGATGTCGCGCATGGGCGTGCTCCTGCTCGCATCGGCGCCGAACAGCGACGCGGTCTACGTGCACGCGGCGCCCACCGCCTACGTTCAACCGGAGAGGCGCTCGTACGACTCGGCATCGACCGAGCCCGAAGAGCGCGTCCCGGCGATCTCACTCGTCGACGAGCTCTTCGTCGCGCGGCTCGTGCAGTTCGCTCGCGCGCTCTGCTCCAAGATCCCACCCGAGAGCGACCCGGCCGAAGTGAAAGAGCTGCTCCACGGTGCCATCTGGGCGCTCTTCGACAAGGCTCCCCCGGCCGGGCCGCAGCTCGTGATCAAGGTCTCGAAGACGGCCGACGGGCTCGTTGCATCAATCGGCGTCGAGCCGCGTCGATTCCTCGGAGTCACGCTCGAAGAGTTCGGCTTCGACATGCCCATTGGCTGACCTCACTGAAGGAGCTACGCGAGTGACCCAAGAACCGGGCGTCCTCCGACGACCCCAGAAAATCGCGTGCATCGGCGGCGGCCCCGCAGGCCTCTATTTCGCCATTCTCACGAAGAAGCGCGATCCATCCGCCGAGGTGACGGTCTACGAACGAAACCGTCTCGACGACACGTTCGGGTTCGGCGTCGTCTTCTCCGACGCCACGCTCGAGAAGCTCGCCGACGCCGATCGAAAGACCCACGACGACATCACGTCGCGCTTCTTTCATTGGGACGACATCGAAGTGTTCGTCCAAGATGGCGATGGTCAGAAGCACGCGTTTCGTTCGCGCGGTCATGGCTTCAGCGGTATCGCGCGCGGGACGCTCCTCGAGATACTCACCCAGCGAGCGGCCAAGCTCGGCGTCCGTCTTCTTCAAGAGACGTCGCTCGGGCCTGGTGAAGAGCCGAAAGACGCCGACCTCGTGGTCGTCGCCGACGGCGTGAACAGCGCCTTCCGAGAGGCTCACGCGTCCGAGTTCGGACCCGAGATCGATTTCCGTCCGAACCGCTTCGTGTGGCTCGGCACGACCTTTCCGTTCGAATCGTTCACGTTCCATTTCAAGCGCGCCAAAGCTGGGCTCTTTCAGGTCCACGCTTATCGCTACGAAGACGGTCGCTCGACCTTCATCGTCGAATGCTCCAACGAGACCTTCGAACGCACGGGCCTCCGCGAAGACGACGAAGACGGCACGGTCGCCTATCTCGAAGGCGTGTTCGCCGAAGAGCTCGCAGGTCACCGACTCCTGAAGAATCGATCGCTCTGGCGTCGGTTCCCAGTCATTCGCAACGCGCATTGGCACCGCGGCCACATGGTTCTCCTCGGCGACGCGGTGCACACGGCACACTTCTCGATCGGGTCTGGGACCAAGCTCGCGCTCGAAGACGCGATCGCATTGCGTGACAGCGTCGACAGTCATGCCTCACTCGAAGAAGCGCTCGACGCTTACGAGGCCGAACGGCGTCCGGTCGTCGAGTCGCTCCAACGCGCCGCCCAGATCAGCCTCGAATGGTTCGAGAACACCGAGCGCGCATTGCGGCACGACCCGCTGACGTTCACGTTTTCGCTCCTCACGCGCAGCCTCCGCGTCACGCACGAGAATCTCCAGAAGCGCGATCCGGTGTTCGTCGAGCGGATCGATCGGGCATTCGAGACCGCGAGCGCCGAACAGACGCGCCTCCCGCTTCCTCCCCGCATCGACAAGAAGAGCGCCCCTCGCCCACCCATGTTCACGCCATTCCGACTGCGCGATCTCGTTCTCGAGAACCGCGTCGGTGTGTCGCCCATGTGCATGTACAGCGCCGTCGACGGAACGATCGACGACTTTCACCTGGTGCATCTCGGCAGTCGCGCGATCGGCGGCGCCGGGCTCGTGATGACCGAGATGACCGACGTCACGGCCGATGGCCGAATCAGCCCCGGATGCGCGGGCCTCTACGGCGAGAATCACGTGAATGCATGGAAGCGCGTCGTCGACTTCGTCCATCGACACAGCTTCGCCAAGATAGGCATTCAGCTCGGACATGCGGGGCGAAAGGGCGCGACGAAAGAGCCTTGGTTCGGCCCCGACGTGCCTCTCGATTCCGACGCTTCGTGGCCGCTCCTCGCTGCCTCCGCCATCCCCTGGTCAGGCGTAAATCAAATCCCCAAGGCCATGGATCGCGCCGATCTCGATCGGGTCAAGGCCGACTTCGTGCGTTCGACGCAGTTGGCCGACGAAGCGGGCTTCGACATCGTCGAGGTGCATTGCGCACACGGCTATCTCTTATCGACGTTCCTCTCGCCGCTCACCAACCATCGGACCGATGAATACGGTGGAACCCTCGACAAGCGCCTCGCCTATCCGATCGAGGTATTCCGTGCGATGCGTGCCGTCTGGCCCGACCACAAGCCCATGAGCGTCCGCGTGTCGGCGTCCGACTGGATCAAGAGCGGAACCTCACTCGAAGAATTGGTCAAGATCGGACAGCGCTTCCGCGAAGCTGGCTGCGACATCGTCGACGTCTCCGCCGGTGGAACCGTGCCCGAGCAGAAGCCTCTCTATGGGCGGCTCTATCAAGTTCCCTTCTCGGATCTCATTCGCAACGAGGCGGGTATTCCCACGATGGCGGTCGGTAACATCGCGTCGTACACCGACGTCAACGGCATCCTCGCCGCACGGCGAGCAGACATCTGCCTCATCGCGAGGGGACATTTGTTCGATCCGTATTGGGCGCGTCACGCAGCAGCGCATCAAGGCTACGAGCTCCGATGGCCGAAGCCCTATGGCGTGCTCGCTCACTACAATCCGCGCTTCACCTGACGCGCATTCGCGAATGGAAAGAAAAAGGCCTCCCGAGTGGGAGGCCTTCTTCATGACTACGATCTCCCGGAGGAGACGGTGATCACTCCTTGTCGAGCTTGCCGACGAGGCTGAGCGTGAAGAACGCACCCATGTATTTGAAGTGCGGGCGCACCCTCATGTCGACCTTGTACCAGCCAGCGTTGCCTTCGACCTCGGTGACGATGATCTGGGCTTTGCGGAGCGGGCGACGGCCGCGGATCGTGGCGCTGACGACGTCTTGATCGGCGACGTATTGCCCAATCCACTCGTTGAGCTCGCGCTCGAGATCGGCGCGCTCTTTCCAAGTACCGATTTGCTCGCGCTGAAGCACCTTCAGATAATGCGCGATGCGGCACATGATGAACATGTACGGGAGCTGGGTTCCGAGGCGATAGTTCATCTCGGCTGCGCGGCCCTCTTCGCTCTGACCGAAGTACTTCGGCTTCTGAACGGAGTTGGCCGAGAAGAAGCATGCGTTGTCGGAGTCTTTTCGGAAGGTGAGGCCGATGAAGCCTTCTTCCGAGAGCTCGTATTCGCGACGCTCCGTGAGCATGATCTCGGTAGGGATCTTGGTCTGGATCTCGCCCATGGCTTCGTACTGATGGAGCGGCAGGTTTTCGACCGCGCCACCCGCCAGCGGGCCGATGATGTTCGGACACCAGCGGTACTTGGCGAAGCTGTCTGCGACGCGCGACGCGAGCGCATAGCTGGCATTGCCCCAGCAATACGCGTCGTGCTTGCCGACGACATCTTCCTCGTAGTTGAACGCCTTGACCGGGACCGTGTTGGAGCCGAAGGGCAATCGGAGAAGGAAGCGCGGGCAAACGAGGCCCACGTAGCGAGAGTCTTCCGTTTCGCGGAAAGACTGCCACTTCGTGTACTGCGGTCCCTCGAAGACGCTCTTGAGGTCTTTGAGGTTGGGCAGTCCGAGATAATCTTTCAAACCGAAGAACTGCGGTCCAGCCGCGGCGAAGAACGGAGCGTGAGACATGGCTGCGACAGACGCGCACTTCTGAAGAAGCGAGATGTCTTGCGGGCCAGGTCCGAACTCGTAATTCGACACGATTGCGCCGTAGGGTCGTCCACCGAACTGACCGTATTCCGCCGAATAGACGAGCTTGTAGAGCCCGCTCTTCGGAATCTCGGGTGCGTCTTCGAAATCGGCGAGGAGGTCTTCCTTCGAGCAGTTGAGAAGCTCGACCTTGACGTTCTCGCGGAAGTCGACGCGATCGACCAAGAACTTGAGACCGCGCCAGGCAGACTCGAGCTTTTGGAACTGCGCGTTGTGCATGATCTCGTCGATCTGACGAGACAGCTTCTGATCGATCTCTGCGATGAGAGCGTCGACGAAGGCCTTGTCGACCTTCTCACCCTCACGCTTCGGCGCAACCAGCTCCGAGATGAATGCTTGGACGCCGCGCTTGGCGACTTCGTAGCCTTCGTCGCCGGGCGCCATCTTGGTCTCGGCGAGAATCTCGTCGAGGAGGGAGGATCCTTCGAGTGATTGTCCCCCAGCGGCTCCCTGGGCCTGTGTTTCGGTTGCCATCGATCACTCCCCTTCCTTCGCGAGACCGAGCTCGCCAATCAGCTTGTTGCGTGCGGCAGGGTCACCCAAGATCGATTGGATCTTGTTTCGGAAGGCCTTCTCGTTTCCGAGCGGACCCTTGAGTGCGGTGAGCGCAGCGCGCAGGTCGAGCAACTTCTTCAGCTCTGGAACCTGTCCCGCAATCGCCTCGGGCTCCATGTCCGAGAGGCGTCGGAACTTCAGGTTGACCGTGAGCTCGCTGTTCGGGTCCTCGCCCAACGTGTCTTTCACGTTGTATGCGAGCGACAGCTTCTGCTCCGCCATCACTTTGGAGAAGTTGTCCTTGTCGACGTTGATGGGCTTCCGGTCCTCGAGCGGGCGCGGATCAGGCCGCTGCGTGTAGTCCCCGAGCATGAGGAGCTTCAACGGCAGCTCGACTTCTTCCTTCGCGTTGCCTGTCGCAGGCTTGTACGTGATGTTGACGCGTTCTTTCGGCGCGACTGATCCCTCTTTCATCGCAACAGGCTCCTTTTCCGTTCTTCCCGCGCACGTGCGGGTAGTCACACACTCGCCGCCGGGCCCCGGGGTGCGGGGTGTCCTTTACGGACTCGCGCGCCCCGATGGCGTCACGGTTGGGGTGCGGCCACCCCCTGGGAACGAGAGAATAGGAAATCGGTTTTCGCAGATCCAGGCTTCTTTCGGGCTTCTTCAAGAGAGCGAAACCCTCGGCACATCCAAGGCTCTCGCGCACATCAGGCGACCTGTTCGGCGATCGGCCTCCCAGACCACGTCTCAGCTCTGGAGAATTCGGAGAGCTTCGGCAGCGTCGAGCTGACAAAGCCGCTCGAAACAGGTCGAAAGCTTGCTCCTGAGCTCCGGGTCGTCGCTCATTCGCGTCATCTCACGGCGCACTCGGTAGAGGTTCGAATAGAGGTCGGTGCAGATCTGGGGGTCCCATTCGATGAGCCTGTGCTGGTCGGCGAGCTTCTCCAACCCCTCGAGCTGAGCGCTGGCGATCTCGACGAGACCGTTGTCGAGACAGATCTTCGCGAGTTCGAGACGCCCCTTGAAGCGTTGCGCAGGCGAATTGGCTTGAGTGATGGCGCGTGAAAGGAGACCCATCGCACCGGGCAGCTGCCCCTCGGCGACGAGCTTCTTCGCGTCGGCGACGGCTTTGTCGACCGGGCTCTTGGCCGCGCCACCACCGCCACCACCGCCGCCTCCAGCGAGCACGGTTCCCGCGATCCACGCTTTGGTCTCGTCGTCGGCGAAGGGCTTTCCGTCGTCGAATGCGAGCTCGGGGAGATTGGGGGCACGCGCGAGAAGCGCTGCGAGCTCACGGACGACGACGTCGCGGGCACGCTGATGCGTCTCTCCCAGGTTCTCGAGCGCGGTCACGAGGTACCTCATCGCGTCGAGCCAGAAGGGGTACTGCGCCGAGACCATGTCTGCGGTGTTCGCAAGCCCTTCCCAGTTCGCTGCGTTGAGCAGATCTTGAATGCCCTGCGTGATGTGCTCTCGCGGAGCCTCGGCGCGCGTGCGCCCGCCCTCGTCGGGAGGCGACTCCGATACGAGCAACCACGCGGCTTGCCGGCCGAAGCGAAACCCATCGACGTCGGCTGGGTTGGCCCGCAGCAGCACGTCGGCCGACTTGCTGAGCAGCGCGGTCATCTCGCCGAGCACGCGGTAAGCCGACGACGCATCGGAGATGTCGTCGGGACTCGGTCCACCACCACCACCACCACCGTTCGGCGCGGCCTCGTACGACGTCTGCGATCCCGAAGAGGACGATGAGCTCGGCGCCTTCGTAGAGGCAGGAGCTTCGGTGCCCGGAGCGGGCGGCGGCGGCGGCGGTGGTGGCGGCGGCGGCGGCTCGGCAGGCGCGCGCGACATGAGACCGCGGATGCCCTCGCGCAGGGCCGAGATCCCTGGATAAGCCTCTCCTAGCTTCTCCCGAAAATCAGCGTCGACTTCTTTGGTCACCTTGTCGATGGCGAGACAGAGATCGCGATCTTTCGGCCCGGGATTGAGGGCTCCCGCGATCGGGCCGAGCACATCGGCATACCAGCCGACGAGATTGCCTCGCGCCTTGGGGCGCTTCAGCGGCGGGTACATCGGCTCCCAGAAAGCGAGCGTCAGCTCCTTGAGAAGCACCAAGCCATCGAGGACGCCGACGAGACCGCCCGAGCCTCCGGCGCCCGCGGCGTAGTAGAGGGCGACACGAAAATCCTTCGAGCGCTCGCTGAGTAGCTGCTCGCCGCTCGAGACCAAGCTCGCCCAATCGATTTTGCCGCCTTCGATCGACTGAAGCTTGTCGACCTCGGTCTTCATCGCTTCGAAGGTTTCGTCGTAAGAGATATCATCGCCCACCCCACCATTGATGGGCGCGAGCAGCGCCTCTAGGCGCGCCTTCGAATCGTTCACCACATCTTCGACGCTCATGGTCCGCGGGAGGATACCCAGCCCGTCACCCCTTCGCGAGCCCGCTCTCTCGTCGTTGAACGATGCTCGTGACGCCGCTGGAAACGCCGCGTTTCCGCGTAAGAGGGCAACCCCGAGTGACCGCGCGACAGCGATCGTCCGAGCGCTTTCTGGAACAAGATACAAGAACGATTTTTTTAGTATTGCATCGCTAATGCGTTTAGCGCTCCTGGAGACGGCGCCACGCTCGCTCACGGCGCGAGCCTCTTCGGCCCGCCCCGACGCCACGAGAGCTCGTCGTGCGTCAATCGGATCACCGCGTCGCCTTCCTCCGAAGGGCCGGTCGCCGTGACGAATCTCATCGCCGCTTCGTTGTACGAGATCGCTTCCGCGATTCGACCTTCTGCGTGCCTCACCCTGGTGAGCTCCGCCGCTGGCTCAGCTCGACCGCTCGGAGTGAGCTCGAAATAGTCGATCGATTCCTCGAGAGCTCGGTCGGACCCCTGCTCGTCACTTCGCGCCCGACCGACCGAGCCGCAGCAAATAGGCGACCAGAGCACGCAGCGCACCGGCGAGAGCGCGCTTGTCGGAGGCGTTCGGAGAGTCAGCGAGCCACAGCTCGGTGATCGCGACGGCGCTCTCCGGATCACCGCCGCGCGTGATCGCAGGGGCGAGCGCCGACAGCGCACGGCACCAGAGTGGGCTCTCCCGCTCGCATCGCGTCAGCACGCCGTGCGCGTCGGTTCGCGCTTGCTGATAGGCCGTACCCCAGAGGTGACACTCGGCTCGAATGCAGAGGAGTGGAAGCGCAAGACTACATTCCTTCGGTTCGCTGCCCCGCGACTTCGCGCAGCGATTTCGGTCGACGAGAATCGCCCAGGTCTCCCGAAGGCGCTCAGCCGAAGCTTCGGAGGACGCTCAGCCGAAGCCTTGGAGAAACGATGCGATCGGTTGCTCGGTCACCGACACGATGCTGTCGACCTTCGGGATCAGACGAGAACGAGAGGTCTGCTCGTCGGCGGTCGGAAGGCCGCAAAGCTCTGCGACGTGATCGGCACCGCCGGTCGGCGCGATGATCTCACGCAGCGAAGCGACATGTGGCGGACCGAGGTGGATGAGCGCCGTTTGCTGCGGTGTCCAGAAGGTGTTGAGCACGGTCTGCTTCCAACCCGAGAGGCGGACGATGAGGTCCATCCAGACCGCGGTGGCATACGCGTCGCCCGGGCCGATCGGTAGACGAAGGGCGAGTCCGGTTTGCGGAAGCTCGTTGCCTTTGAACGGCTCGACCGCCTCGGCCACGTTCGAGACGACCCAATAGCGACTCGAATCGCTGCCGAACCCGGTCTCCCAGAGGGCCTTCATCGAGTTCTCGGACAACCATCGGCGGTACTTCGCGCACATCGCGTCGGCGTCGTCCAACGACGGAGCTTCGATGCGCTGCACCCGATCGAGAAACACGTCGACCGGCCAACCTCGTCCCTGAGTCGCGATCTCGTAGGCCGCCGTGAAGAACGGCCACAGCGCGATGGGGAGCCCTGCGCCTGCACTCAGCAATTGGTTGTAGTCGTAGGAAGCGAACACGACCATCGGGTAGTTGCGCCCGACCGTGTCACGACTCGCGGCCCATGCACCGACCAGCCCGCGACTCGGTAGCTCGTCACCTTTCGCTTCACCGCGGAAGATGAAGAGCCCGACGCCTTGAGCGTAGGCCGGCTCGAAGCTCGGCCCCATCGATCGCTGCGCGAAATCGAGCGCTCCCATGAGCCAGCGATCGAACGCTGCGAGCTCTTCACCGCCCGCGTTGTGGCGGATGAAGTCTCCTGTGGCCGGCAGCTTGCCCAAGCAGCCGACGACCGGGGGTCCCGAAGACTTCTTCTTTCGCCAAAACATGGGGTCTTTGAAGGCATAGCAAATCGGAGGCGCGGGCAGAAGCCGCGCCCCCGATCCAGCCGCCCTTTCAGCTGCCTTTGCCCTTGCCAAACTTGTCGCCGATGCTCGGCGGGCAGTTCAACATTCGGAAGAAGCTCAGCGGGAAGGGGTGATTGCCGCGCTTCGGCTTCACCTGCATCGTCACCGAAACGGGAGGCGCGGTCATCTGCCAGGTCGCCGTGAACTGCCGGTCGTCATCTTTGACGCTCGTGAGCTCGTCGGCCGACTCGAGGAGACGGAAGATGCCCCACGGCCCTTCACGCACGATTTCTTCGTCGAGACCACCCGCACCGCGCACCTGGAGCCGCGCTCCATGAAGCTTTTCGCCCGGCCAAGTGAACTGGTACCAAAACTCCTTCTCGTTCCGGTAGACGCGTTTCTGTCCTTCGACCTCGAAGATGACTTCGCTCACGATGGGGCTGACGGTCTTCAGGTTGACCTCGAACGTCACCTTCGGCTTGTCACCGCCGTCGGCGAAGATGGCATCGGTCACTTCGTCGGCCCGCTTGAGGCAGTTGTACATGAGCGGGTTGAACGGAGTGAAGGGGGCACCTGTCGTCGCGCCTTGCAGATGGGCCACCGGGATGTAGTCGTGGTTCTGCTTCATGTGGAACTGCGTCAGATGCTTCTCGTAGAAGCCCCACAGAATTCCGTCCTTCGGCTTGAAGAACGCGACGGCATCCTCGTACGAAGCATCGCGGTTCGCCGTGAGATTGAACGGATAGCGGTTCTTGATGTGGTCGCGATAGGTCGGCCAAACCTCGACCTCCCAGAGACCGCTGGCCGTGCCGCCCGCGCCCTTCACGAGGGCTTTGTAGGCTTGGCGAAGCGGGTTCAAGAGGAGCGGCTCCATGAGATCCTGGCCCTTCACATCCATGCCTTGAAGCTGTTCGGTGCTCTCTTTCAGCGCCGTCTCGAAGAGTTCGGTCGCCTTCTTCGTGTCGGTCGCGGGAGGCCCTTCGACGACGACCTGCATCTCGCCGGCGAGTGACTCGAGCTTTCCGACGTACTTGTCGAGGCCCGCATCGGCGGCTGGCTTCGGTGCTTTCGGCGGAGCGTCGGGGCTGGCTTCAGGAGCGGCGGGCTCCGGCGGAAAGGCGAACTCGACCATCGACTGGAAGGCCTTCGTGATGCGGTCTTCCTGGGGTCCCTGGTTCGGGTCGCGGCCCTTCATGTCCTCGATGCGCACCTGGGTGCGGTTCTCGATGCGCCTCTTGATGCGATCGCCGATCTGGTCGACCACGCCGCCGTCGGCCGTGAGCGACGCGCCGAGCTTCTTCTTGTTCTTGTCTTCGAACTGCGTGTTGTCCCTGAGCGTCCTGAGGAGGCGCTTGTAGGCCCACTCCGGCGTCGAGAGCGACTTGAACTCGGCGATCGCCTGACGGTTCGTGTCGGGGATGGCGACGTTGATGTCACGGAAGAAGTCGGTCCAGTTGTTGATGTACTCGTCCTCGTAGCGCTGCTTCACGCGCTTGAGCTCGAGCTTGATCTTGTCGCCCAGCTTCTTCTCTTCGGTCGAGTAGGGCACGACCCATTGCTCACGCTCGAGCTGGGCGGGGGCGTCGTTCAGGTTCTTGATGACCTGCTCGTGACCGCGCACCGTGAAGGGTCCCTTCACTTCGTAGGGCTTGCCCTGCGAGACGGCTTGCTTGCTCGAGACGATCGGCTTGATGTCCGGGCGGTCGGCGAAGATCGTGTCGATCGAGATCGGCGGATATTCGAGGTTGTCGGCTGAGGTCGCGCCGTTCTCGTCGATCTTCTTGTCGACCAGGGAAGTGACGAAGAGATCGTAGTACGCCTTCACCGGATCGGCCGAGCGGAGGCGCTCACGCGCAGACTCGATGAGCGGACGTTGCAGGTCCTCGCCGGGGATCTTCCCCTCTTTGACGAGCCGAACGTAGAACTTCACGTGGTCGTAGAGCTTCGCCTTGAGGTCGGCCTCGGCCAAGTCGGCTCGAGGCAAGAGCACCTCGGCCCAGAGCGCCGTGAGCTTGGAGACTTCGAAGTCTTCGAGCTGTTCGTCTTGGAGACGAGTCTTGTCGTTGAGGAGGAGATACGTCTTCAGGTTGTTGTAGTCCTGGAGATACGGATCGCCCTTGATGTCTTTGACCTTCTGCTCGAGCAGCTCTTTCGAGGGCTTCAAGAAGCCCTGCTTCAAGCTCGAGACGTACTGGTCGCGCGTCGGTCCGTAGAGCTTGGCGCCCTGGTACATGCCCCAGCCATAGGTGATGGGCGGGCCATTGTTCTCCCAGTCGTTCAACATCTCGAGGTGGAGACGAAGCGCGTCGAGCGTCTCGACCGCAGTCGTCGGCTTGGCCCAATCCGCCGCTCCCGCCCCCGCCGAGATGCGACGCGTGTCGCTGACGAGCTGGCGGTTGTTGAGGAAGGCGAAAATGGCGGGAACCATGAGAACGAGCGCGACGATGGCTGCTGCCGCCGCGATGGCGATGGTCCTGAGGCGTCTCCGTCGGAGCTCAGCCTCGGTGACCGCGGCGATCGTCTGATCGGGGAAGATGATCGTGCTGAAGACGTCCTTCAGGAAGTAGCTCTTGCCCTCTTTGACCGGTGCCTCTTCGTCATCGGCGACCTTGAGACCGAACGCTCGTCCCATGGCTCCGACGACGCGCTCGAGGGGCTTACCCTCTTGCGTGCCGCTCGTGAAGTAGAAGCCTCGGAGAACGGGCGTCCGGGTCGTGGCCGACGGCGCGAAGGCCGCCGCCATGAAGTCGGCGAGGTTGCGCTTGATGGCCGCGAACTCGAGGGGGAATTGGTAGATCTTCTCCTTCACGGCGCGGCTGCGCTCGACGTTGATGCGCCTGATTCCACGCTGGTGGAGGCGTTCGACGAGGATCGCGAACTCGTCGTCGAAGATCTTCCCGGGCTCGGTCTTCGCGGCGTCGAGGCGGAACGTGGCCCCCCACGGCTGGCCTCGATCGCTCTTCTTCAGGTCGCTGAAGAACTCGACGAAGCCTGACACGAGATCGATCTTCGTGAAGAGCACGTAGACTGGCAGCGTCATTTTGAGCGTGTCTTGCATCTCGTCGATGCGCGCTCGAACCTTGGCGCCCGTCGCTTGAATCGACTCTTCGTTCGCATCGAGGAGCTCGTTCACGCTGACCGCGACGATGATGCCGTTGATGGGCTTCTCGGGGCGATACGTGTTGAGCTGCTCGAGGAACGTGATCCACTCGTCGTGGTCGTCGGTCTCGGTGGTGTAGCGACCCGCCGTGTCGAGCAGGATGGCTTCGTTCGTGAACCACCAATCGCAATTGCGCGTCCCGCCGACGCCGCGAACTCCGCCGCCCGCCGCATCGAGGTACGGGAAGACGAGGCCCGAGTGCTTCAGCGCCGTGGTCTTACCAGCACCAGGCGGCCCGACGATGACGTACCAGGGCAGCGTGTAGAGGGCAGCCTCGCCGCGCTTCGAGCCCTCACCGAGCTTCGACGCCTTGAGCGCGGCGATGCCTTCGGAGAACTGCTTGTTGAGCGCTTGAATCTCTTCGCGCTCTTCGGGCTTCGCGTTGAGCGCTTGCTCCTGTGCCTGCTGGGCAATCGCCTTCTCGAGCGCTCGCGCGGCGCGCGCAGCTCGAATGCGACGTATCAACCAGAGGCCCACCAAGACGGCGATGACGACCACCGTGACGGTGATCGGAATCCACGTGGGAAAGACCTCTGGTCCACCCGGTTCTGCGGGCGGAAAGATGAACCAGACCGCCCAGACCAAGAGGATGACGAGGGCGCCTAAAATCCACATCCACATGGATAGAGCCTCCAGCGCGTTTCAGAAGGAAGAGCCCATCTGAATCCACAGAGCTGCGACCATGATGGCCGCGAACTGACTCGGAGCAAAGTTATCGGCTCTCTTTGCTTACATCGGCTCCATCGATTGGCTCGTATGCGGGGCCCGCTTGCTCGGGGTCCGGTGTCGTCGGCGACGACGCGAAGGCCTCTCGAGGCGCACTCAATCAGCACAAAAGCGCGCGGGGAGATGGCTCGACACCATCTCCCCGTTCACGTCTGACGACAGCATTCTCGAGACGGCATTCTCAAGACGGTATCGCCATCGCGAGGTCAGCCCATCAGGTCTGTACGAGCTTTTGAATCGCGTCGACCGCGTCGGAGGCGTTGGAGCCCACGACGAGGCGCATGACCACCACGGCCAGCACTGCGAGCGCGAAGAAGACGAGCGCGAGCAAGACCAGCGGGAGCTCGCGACGCACGGCTCCGCCGCCTGCATCTTTTCGCTCGGCATTCGGCGCCAATTGGTCGCCGCCACCTTCGGACACGGCGACGTAGTTGCCGAGACCTTCGACGACCTGAGCGAGCCCCTCTTGATTGCGAAGGCGATACTTGCCCTGAAATCCAAGCGCCAAGCACAGAAAATAAATCTGTGCGACATGGTTTCGGCCGCGGGCTCCGTGAAGGTTGTCGAGGTTGACGAAGAACCCGTCACCGGCCGTGTTGAGGCCGAAGAACTGGAGCTGCAGAGGATTGCTGAGCCACTGAGTCTTCCCCGGCCAAGTGGAGTGGTAGATGACCTCGTCGGCGAAAGCCGACAACGCGAACTTCGCGTCGATCATGTCTTGCTCGGGAATGCGCTCTTCGCGACCGCGCTCCATCATCTGATCGAAAAGGCCGAGGACTCGGCGCTGCAAGATGTCCGGCGCAGGAAGATCTCGCGAGTTCCGCAGCTGGATGATCAGCGACAGCACGTTCGAACAAACCCAGTACATCGTCTGCGACATGCTCATGGGCGACTCTCTCCCCACGTGACGACGAGCGTCTGACGTGGCCCGCTATGCGGGGCTCCTCGGTGACGACAACTCTCGGGAAGGCCTGGCTCCCCGACGAGATCGACAGCGTATGTCGACCGCTCCGAGGAGGCTACTTTTGGACCTGGACGGCGATCAGCCTGAGATCGACCTTCTGCGGATCGATGGGCTGATAGATGGCGATCGTGCCAGAGCCGAGGATGTCGTTCCAGTAATCGCCAGCCTGATCGACGCGCAGATAGACCAGGCCGGGTTTGATGGGGATCGCTCCCGGCGGTCTGTACTCGATCGCGACGCGCACGCCGGGCATGGCGGCGTTCAAGATGTAACCGATTTGCGTCCACGATCCGACCTTGAGGAGACGCGGCAAACGCTCGCGCAAGGTGGCCTCGTCGGTCCCCTTGGCTTCGAGGAAGAGCTCGTGGGTGCGCGGAAGCTTGGGGTCTTCGAACTTGCCGAGGTACATGCCGTCGTCGCGCTTCTCGAGCGGAACGACCGTGTAGCTCTCGGCGAGCACGCCCGCGATGAGCGACATGGCGCGATCGAACATCGGATCGAACACATCGCCGAGCTCGAGATAATTGAACTTCGGCGTCGAGGTCGGATCGCCGTCGGGTGAGAACGTGCAGAGCTCGCCGATGAGCGAAGCGAGCGCCACGTAGGCCTGCTCGGGATGGCAATCACCGTGGTCGACGAGGTGCGAGAAGATCGGGATGAACGAGTTCATCGTGTGCAGCATCCAGAACTTCGCGGTGTCGGAAGCCTGGAAATCGACCGAAGCCGCGGTGCGAAGTCGGCGGCCCTCGGCGAGCGACTTCTGCTTGCCGACGAGGCCCGAAAGAACCCGGCGCATCCCGTTCATCAGGTGATCCGACACGTAGATCCGGAGTATCGGCGGGATGTAGTTCGGCTTGATGACGATCGCGCCGGTGCGATCTCGTACGAGCTGAGCGATGCGAATCGTCTCGTAAGCATCGCGGGGCTCCGTTCCGAAGAGGATGCGCAAGTTGTGGCGCCCCCACGTGATGACGGTGTCGTTGCGGCCCGTGTTCACATCGGGGACCGAGACCTGCGCCGCGACGAAGCGCTGGGCGGGTCCGAGCTTGGCAGGATCGAGCGCGACGTTGGCTGCCGTGTCGCGCGTGATCGGCACCGCCAGAAAGACGTCGAGCGACTCGAGCGCCGCGGGAAACGCGCCCTCGAGCGGTCGTGCTTCGACCTGGTCTTCACCGCGATCGCCGATGAAGAAGGGCGTGCCGTCTGGGAAGACGCCATGCGCTTTCGTCACGCGGATCTGGCCGGCCGTGAGAGCGCGCTCGTCGAACGCGACTTCATTCATTCCCCAGTCGTAGGGCACGATCGCGTGAACACGCGAGTGCACCAGAGCCTCAGTATACTGATCGCTCTGCTGCAGGTGCTGAGGGGTCATGAACAGCCCCTCGGTCCAGACTAGCTTGCGCGGTTGGGTCATTCGGGCGTTCTACATCTATCAGAACTCGCCCCTAGAAACAGAGCTAGTTCGAGGGCTTCGCGGCTCTTTTCTGCAGGTGCCTCATACCGCTCGAAGCCCCTTGGAAAGCAGCCTTTTTCAGCGCAGATGGTGAGATTCTCGCTCGCCCGCCGCGCCCGAAGGTCAGGGAGCCGCGGGAGCCGGTCCGCCGCCGCCAGCCGCCGACTTCTTCGGCAAGGTCATCTTCTTGACCGGGCGGGCATCGGGGAACATCGACTCGTCGTACTGCGATCCGTTGTCGATCTTGGCCGCTTCGACGAAGAACGCCGTATGAGGATCGGCGACGCCAGCGCCGGCGTCGCCGACTGCGCGGCCCGCGCAAGACGCTTCGCCGGGAGCGAGCGGGAACTCGTAGAAGGTCTTCCAGCTCTGTCCTTTCGGACCGTGGAACAGCCCGACTCCGGCGAGGTAGCTCGCTTCTTTGATGCGCTCGAACTTGATCTGGAGATGATCGTTCGGGAACAGCGTGACCTCGTCCATCTTCATGATGTCTTTGCCGAGGATCTCGTCGGCTTTCAGCAAGATGTCGTCGTAGCGCGCGTTCTGGAGGTTCAGATCGCTCTGCAGTTGGTACAGCCGAATGACGACGGGCCGCGGATTGCCGTTCTCGTTCGGGTTGATGTTGCCCGCGCCGTAGAGATCGAGCGTGACGATCTGCTTGTCACAAGGCTTGGGAGCCTCGGGCGGAGGCGTCGACGAGCATCCCGTCGATGCACCTGCTGCGAACGCCCCCGCGAGCGTACTCGCCAGAACGATCGGGAGGAGCCGGGAGACCCAGCGCACCTTCGGACGGACCATGCCCATGGCGCTTTCTAAACCGAGCGAGTCGAGGTGGCCCAATTTCGCGCCTCGTTCGTCGAGCCCCAAGAACGTGAAGACCCCCTTCGGAGAGCCGAAGAGGGTCTGTCGGTCGCTTGGTTCGTGCGCTTCAGCTCGAGAATAAAGCCGTGAAGTTCTTCTCGGCATCGATGTCGATGACGAGCTTCTTCGGCGGGTTGCCCTCGGCCATTCGCTCGAGGATCGCGCTCGACAGCATCGGCAAGAGCGTCGATCGGAGGATGTGGTCGATGTTTCGAGCGCCGGTGTCGACCTCGGTGCAGCGCGCCGCAATCGATTCGACGACCCGATCCGAGTAGCTGCCCTCGATGCGCTGATTGGTGCGAAGACGCGTGAGGAGCTGATCGAGCTTGAGGCGCGTGATGTTGCCGAGCGCGTTCATCGAGATCGGCAGATACGGAACCATCGTCATACGAGCCAAAAGGGCCGGCTTGAAGTGGCCCGAGATGGTCGGCTTGATCGCCTCGAGGATCTCGTTCATCGGCGGGTCTGCGCCGTTGTTGTCTTCCCAAGACGAGACCGTCATGTTGGTGATCTTGTCGGTCGCGAGGTTGCTCGTCATGATGATGACGGTGTTCTTGAAGTCGACGAGACGACCTTCGCCGTCCGACAACATGCCCTTGTCGAACACCTGGTAGAAGAGGTTCATGACGTCGGGATCGGCCTTCTCGCACTCGTCGAGGAGAACGACCGTGTACGGCCGCTGACGGACCGCTTCGGTCAACATGCCGCCTTCGCCGTAGCCGACGTAGCCGGGGGGCGAGCCGATGAGCCGAGAGACCGTGTGCTTCTCTTGAAACTCGCTCATGTTGATCGTGACCATCATGCGCTCGCCGCCATAGAGCAGGTCGGCGAGGCCGAGCGCCGTCTCGGTCTTGCCGACGCCTGACGGTCCGACCAAGAGGAAGACGCCCTGGGGTGTCGATTGCGGCTTGAGCCCGGCGCGCGCGCTCCGCAGCTCCTTCGCGATCGTCTTCATGGCGAAGTCCTGGCCTTTGATGCGCGTCGTGAGACGGTCTTCCATCTCGAGCATCGCGCGGACGTCGTCCTGAACCATCTTGCCGACGGGGATGCCGGTCCAAGCAGCGACGACGGCGGCGACCATGGCCTCGTCTACGTCGGGACGAATCAGCGGAACCTCACCCTGCGAGTCGTCGAGCTCTTTGATGGCCGCGATGACCTCCTTGCGGATCTCGTCACGCTCGGGCTCGCTCTTGGCTTCCTTCATCCGCTTGCGGATCTCGAGGACCTTCTTGGCGCCTTCGGTCTCTTTTCCGTAGGCGACGGTGACGGTTTCGAGATCGACCTTGGCCTTTTCGAGACGCTTCTTGAGCTCTTCGATACGCTCGTCGTCGACCTTCACGCCATTGTTCTTGTCGCGATCGAGCGACTCGAGCTCACGGTCGGTGTTTTTGATCAAGACCTCGATGTCTTCGACCGCCGCCGGCTTCTGTTGAAGCGCGACCTTCACACGCGCCGAGCAGGTGTCGAGAAGATCGACCGCCTTGTCGGGCAGCTGACGACCCGAGATGTACCGGGCCGAGAGGCGTACGGCGGCGACGACCGCTTCGTCTTGGATGACGACGTCGTGCGCGTCTTCGAAGCGCGAACGAAGGCCGCGGAGCATGGTGACGGCGACCGGCTCGCTCGGCTCGTCGACCTTGACCGGTTGGAAGCGTCGCTCGAGGGCGGCGTCTTTCTCGAAGTACTTCTTGTACTCGCTCCACGTGGTCGCTGCGATCGTGCGGAGCTCGCCGCGCGCGAGGGCGGGCTTCAGGAGGTTCGCTGCATCGCCGCCGCCTTGCGGACCGCCGGCGCCGATGATCGTGTGGGCTTCGTCGATGAACAGAATGACCGGCTTCGCCGACCCCTTCACTTCGGCGATGACGGCCTTCATGCGGTTCTCAAACTCGCCTTTGACGCTCGCGCCGGCTTGCAAGAGGCCGAGATCGAGCCCGAGGATTTCGACGCCTTGAAGGAGCGGCGGGACCTCGTTGTTCACGATGAGGTTCGCGAGGCCCTCGACGAGGGCCGTCTTGCCGACGCCCGAGTCACCGACGATGATCGGGTTGTTCTTTCGGCGACGCGCGAGGATGTCGATGATCTGACGGATCTCGCGCTCACGCCCGAAGATCGGATCGATCTCTCCGGCGCGCGCACGCCCGGTGTAGTCGACGCAGAACTTCCCGAGCGCGGAGTCGGGGTTGGCGCTGCGGGCGCCCGACGGAAGGCCGCCGGCGCCGCCGGCTCCACCGCCAGCCGCCTGCGCTTCGGCTTCGCCGCCCTCCTTCGATCCCGCGAGGATCGTCGGCAGGTTCTTCTTCATGTCGTCTTTCGGAATGCCTTCGAGGAGCATGCCGATGCCGCTGTTCGAGTACTTCGTAGGCTGTTGCACCATCCTCAAGAACAGAACGCCGCTGCGAATCTTCTGGTAGCCGAAGTCGACCGAGCCCACGAGCCACGCATCCTGGAACCACTCCATCAGCATCGGAGAGAAGACCGGGCGACCAGCGTTGCCCGTTCGAAGCTCCTCGAGGCTCCGCTGAAGCGTCGACCGGAGCTGCGACGGGTTCAGGTCGTAGTGGCTGACGATGAACGCGAGATCCGAATTCGCGTCGTCGAGGAGCGCGAGCAAGACATGCTCGATCGTCGCCTCGTAATGACGCGCATTCACACACTGCATGACGGCTCCTTCGAGCGCCGCAGTGCAGTTCTTCGTGAGCCGTTTGATGATGGACTTGTGGTCGACGAGCATCATAGGCGACGGATGCTAGCGAACGGACGGGCGCCTCTGGAAAGCGTTTTTTCCGAGAAACGCAGAAAGCCCCTCCAAACGCGGCGAATTGGGCGCGCTCGAAGGGGCTCTCCGACCCGAGTCCGGGTCACGTCATCGAAAAACGGGACTCAGCCCTTGGTGGCAGAGCGCTTTCCCTGCTCGTGATCGTGGTCGCGCTTCGCCTCGGTCTTCGAGGTGTCGACCTCGATCAGGTCCTTCTTCACCTTGAGCTTGAGAAGACCGCCTTCGCGGAGCTCGGCGTCGGGCTTCAGCTTGTTGTCGCGTGCGACGTCGTCGACATCCATCGCGAACTGGCGAGCCACTCCGATGAGCGTGTCACCCGAGCCCACTCGATAGATCAAGGTCTCACGACCCTTGCGGGGCTTCGGCTCTTCGTCACGATCTGCCGTTTCGCGCGGACGGTCGTCGCTCGGCCCGAGATCGTCGAGCGACGGATCGCGGAACGTGTGACGCTTCTTTTTCGCTCGCGGCAGAAGTGCGAGGAGACTCTGATCCTCGTCGCCACCGGTCGCCGGGTGGAAGCCGTCGGGGTTCATCAGATCGAGCGGGTCGAGGATGTTGTCGACGCCTCCGTTGTCGTGCTGCATGCGAACCATCGAAGGCAGCGCGGCGGCCGTTCGCGACAACGCTTCGGCGGGGACGGTCACGAGAAAGTCTCCCTTCCCCGGCGGCAGCTCCTTGCCGAGAATGTCGGGGTTGAGCTTGCGAATGATCGAAGTAGAAACGCCGGCCGCGCGAGCCACGGTCTCGAGCGACGTGCGCGGCGGAACGGCGATCTCGCCGCCGTCGACGGGATGCGACACCTCGACCTCGTCGAAATTGAAGCGCTCGAGGTTGTTCGCCACGATCGCGGCCGCCAGAATCTTGGGGACATAGCGCGACGTCTCGGTCGGGAGCGCGCCCTGACGGACGAGCTCGTTGAAGTCGGTCGTCCCCGCGCGGTCGATGCGATCGAGAAGTTGCTCGTAGCCCATGTTGTAGGCCGCGAGCGCGAGGTCCCACTGCCCGAAGCGCATGTAGAGATCGCGGAGATGATGCGTTGCGGCCTGGGTCGCGAGGCGCGGGTTCTTTCGTTGGTCGACGAACTTGTTCTGACGAAGCCCGTAAACCGCTCCGGTCTGCGGCATGAACTGCCAGAGACCGACGGCGCCGGCCGGTGACTTCGCGGTCGGATCGAAACCGCTCTCGATCATCGCCACCCAGGTCAGATCCTCGGGCATGTTGCGCCCACGGAGCTCTTCTTGGAGCATTTCTTGGTATCGGCCGCTCCGCTTCAGCCAAGTCTCGAAGAGATTGCGACCGCGATCGGTCTTCGTGAAAAACCGGACGTACTTGAGCGTCTGACGCGAGACTCCGAGCCCGAGATCGGGAAGCTGGAGCTTCGAGATCGCCGCCGTTTCGGTCTCGTCGAAGTCGTCGCCCCCTTCGGCCATGTCGTCCTCCTGGGCGATCGATGCTTGGCGAGGCATGCGGGAGAACTGCTGGGACGGCTCGCGGAGCGAGCAGGAGTCGCTTCGCTCATCGACGTAGCGCGAGGCAGCGTGGGTCGACCTCAGCTGCGCGAGCGCATCCGATTCCTTGCCCGGCAACCGCTTGTCGAGGGCAGGATTGATGGGCTCGATGGTCGGCCGTCGTGTCTTGCCGAGCCCGTCGTGTGGGGCGACGAGCGCGACCGACGCGACATGCATTCGATCGAGGGCGCCGTCCGGGGCGGCCATGCCGACCCCATAGCCAAACGCCAATGCCGAAACGAGAGGCGGAATCTTGTCGACCAGGCTCATGGTGTGACGAAGGGTCGTATGATGTAGGTAGGCGGGCCAAGAAAACCGCGCCACTATCTCGGCCTCCTCGCACACGCACATCCGTAGGCTCCCGTTGGAGCGAGCGATTCTGCTAGTCTCTCTCGTGATGCCGGTGGCGCTCGTAGCCCGGGTGTTCGACACCCAGGCCAACCAAAGCTTCGACGCGACCTTCGAGCGTTTTCCCGTTCGCGTGGGGCGAAACCAGTTGAACGATCTCCCGATCGATCGACCGTACGTTTCGCAATTTCACGCAGCGCTCGACGTTCGAAACGAAACCCAAGTCTTCGTGAAAGATCTGGGCTCGACCAACGGGACGTTGTTCCAGGGCCAGCGGCTCACCCGCGACACGCCGATCGACATCACGAATACCCCCGAAATCACCATCGGCCCAGTGGTGATCCGTTTCGGTCTCGTGGCGGCGCAACCGAAGCCGACCGCCGAAGCCCAAGGTCGCGGTCTGCTCGACTTCGGCGAGAACGGGCAGCAACCCCAAGCGCTCTCTCAACATTTTGCCCGCGTCGCTCCCGGCGCCGAAGACCCGTACCTGCGACAGGTCGTGCCTTACATCGAGGCCTACCGACACGCGTGGCAGACCGTCTACCGGGTGATCTACGACCACCTGACACGCCTACCGCCTGACGTGCGTTCCAACTACCTTCGTCGCCTCGGCACCGAATACGCGCCGGTGAGCCTCGAGAACGACTTCCGGAAAATCGCGCAATATTACCAGGTCGACATGCGCGTGTTCACAGAGGCGGGCCCGGGCCAGGCCGCCCTCGCCGTGCTCTCCGAGCTCGCGCAGACGCTCGCGCCCGGCAGCAAAGCTCCCGACGACGTTCCATCGATCCTCGCCTTCTCGAAGCGCATGCGCGATTCGATGGATGTCTTTCTGAAATGTTTCGTATCTCTGCGCGACGGCTACCAAGAGTTCGAGACCGAGGTGCTCGCGCGAGAGCGCACGGCGCAGGCTCCGGTCGCCATCGCCAAAGACTTCAAAGATCTGGGCAACGTGCTCCTCGGCAACGCGTCGACCCCCGACACGGCGAGGCAGCTCCACGACATCTTCGTCGATGTGATGAGCCATCAAGTCGCCCTTCTCAACGGCATCATGGAGGGCGTGAAAACCCTGCTCGTGAAGCTCTCGCCGAAGACCATCGAGGCCGAGCTCGAACGGAGCGGAAAGAAGGGCGGGCTCTTCTCGAACCGTTACGAGGCGCTGTGGAAGCTCTACGAGGTTCGCCACGGCGACTATGCCGGCGAAGACAAAGAGACCTTCCTCATCATCTTCGGACCGCAGTTCTCGCGTGCGTACGCCGCCACGGCCGGTGAAGACTATGAAGGCGAAAAACAGGGCGGAAAGCTCGGTCGATTCACCATGGCAGGCGGGCGCGCACGGGGTCCAGGAGACACGTGACCCCCCAGCGCCGGGGCTCGCCGTCGGCCGATGCGACGGCGTCGCGGGTGTCGAGCCAAGTAATTCCGTGCCCTTTTTTTGGCCCGACCTCGCGCGCCGCGTAGGCTTCGAGCGTCACATGAAAGGTCGGACATCCATCCTCCTCGCTGGCGTCGTCGGCGGTCTTCTCGCGGGGGTCTTAGCGCCCTCCGAGGCGGCTGCCCAGGCCGTCCCTCCCGTGCCACCGATCGCCGCACGGACCTCCGGGTTCGGCACCGCGTCCACGATCACGATGTTGGTCGGAGTTGGAACGGTGACGCTGATGCCTCGCGTTTACTACAACGACCCCGAGGCAACGGTGGGCTGGAAAGCGAGGTGGCACATCTCGCAGCTCGCCCCAGCCTTGACGTTGACGGCCGCGACGCTTCTCGTCGACGGACCGATCAAGAACGCCATCAAGAGCACCCGCCCGGGTTGCACCGTCGATCAGACGCGGGTGCAGTTCCCCGACTCCGGATGCGAGTCCTACGGCGGACCGTCGACCCACGTTTTCGCGTCCTGGAACGCGACTGGAGCGGGGGTCGGAATCTGGGTGGCTGACACGTTCATCCACTCGAACGGCAAGATTCACCCCGGGTCGATCATCGGCAACATCGCGGTGCCACTCACCCTCTCGGTCTTGACGTCGATCTTCCGAGGAGTCTCGAGCGGCACCGACCAACCGTACGAACGCGGCGGTCAAATCGGAGCTGGTATCGCCGTGAGCTTGCCACTCGGCTTCCTCACGGGGCTCGCTTACGGCGCCCTGGCGAAGCCGAACTGCGGCTATGGCAACTACCTCGTCTGTTGGTGAAGTGAAACGAAACGATTGAAAAGCCCCTGCCCGCCCACGGCGCGCAGGGGCTCAATCGTTCCATCACACGACGACACCTTCGACGAGGTGGACGACCTTCGAAAACGACGACGTCGACGACCTTCGAAAACGACTCGAGCCCCGCAACCGCAGGGCTCGACGCTCAACTCGCTCCTTGAACGACGACCTCGGCGGTCGTCATCGAGCCTTCAATCGCGGCCGACGACGCGCTCCCAAAGGGGATCGTTCGTCGAGAACATCGAGTCGCGCTCGACTCTCAACATGCGCGAAAACTCCACTGTTCGCAGGTGACGCTCGCTGTCGAAGTCAGGCGCTTCGTTGTGCGTGATCCGGACCTGCACTTGCTCGACGAGAAGCACACCCTCGGGCTTGTACGTCACGTCGGTGCTGAGCTTGTACTGCGTGTAGAGCCCATGCTCGGTGAGCGAAGGAACGACCGTCGTTCGTTCGAGGTCGATGACGGCGCCTTCGATGAGACGACCCCGCCGGGGCAAGAAGAAGTACGCGCGCTTGCGGCACTCGGCGCCATCGGGTGGGCATTCTTTGCTCTCGGCGACGACGAGGCTGTCGTTACCCATGCGCACCGGAGAAATCTTCGTCTTTCCAGGGCCGCGGAAGCTTCCGACTGCGAACACGTCGGCGCTGTCGCCCGACGCGCGCACGAGCGCGAGAGGCCCGCCCTCGTCGCCGTTGTCGAACTTGAGGCTGCGAATCCAGACGCTGCGCATACCGTTCGGTCCGGTCTGGATGCTGACGTCTTCGGGATCGATCACGCGCGGCCATCCGCGCGTCGACGCGCCCCCGCGAAGCGATTCGTTGGCGAAGACGTAGTTACCGGTGCAATCGACTGCGGTCGGCTCGAGGCCTTTTTGTTGGTCGAATTGCGGCACGAGGACGCCGACCCATTGCTCCGCATCCAAATCGCGAACCTTGCCGCTTCCGCCAGAGGGAGGCGGGGCCAGCTTCTGCCTGCAGACGGAGACCGGCACGTTCAGCCGAGCGTCTACGTTGCTGGTTTGGTTGACCGCGGTCGGGGCACACCCGGCGACGAGCACCCCGAAAGCGAGGGAAGGCGCGAAAACCCGTCGATAAAAGTCCGCAGAAATCACGCCTATTTTTGTAGCACGGTGCTTCTCGCCAGCGCGAATTTCGGGAGACGGAATCAGAGACGTGGCTCGGTTTGACTACATTTACGCCAGCGCTTGGCGTCACGATGGGGTCCAGAAAAAAAACGCTCACGGGCTCTTGACAGCGCTGCCCCCGTATATAGCCTGATGTGACTCCGGGGTACTTCGACCGGGGAATCGACGGGGGTCGCCGTTTGCGCGAGCACGAAAGTCTCCGAAGAACGGCGAGACGGGACAGAGCGACGGGACGACCAGTAGCTGCCCGAGGCTGCCGAGGCTGCCGAGGCTGCCGAGGCTGCCGAGGCTGACCGAGGCTGAAGCTGGTTCGATTACTTAGCAAAGCAGCGGGAACAATCGCTGCGAGTCACTCGTAGATGCAAACCGAAGTAAGTCCAATTTCCTGAAGGCAGTCGGGCCGGCCAGCGTGCAATTAGGCATAGACTGAGTACCGAGCTCGAAAGTCGTCAGGTGGGATATCAAGAACATGTCTCTCAACGCATACCTCACCAAAGCCAAGGGCAAGAAGCAGAACGACATCAAGGGTTCAATCACCCAAAAAGGTCGTGAAGGCTGGATCGAGATCATCGCGGCCAACCATCAGATCATGAGCCCGCGTGATGCGGCCAGCGGCCTTGCCACCGGCAAGCGCATGCACAAGCCCTACACGTTCACGATGCCCTACGACAAGGCAGTTCCGCTGCTCTACAGCGCCCTCGTGAACAACGAGACGCTGACCGAGGTCGAGTTCTGTTACTTCTCCCCGACCAAGCTCGGTGAGCGTGGAAGCGGTCAAGGCGTCGAGGAAGCAACCTGGAAGGTTCGCCTCGAGAACGCGCATATCAGCGATATGCAGTTCCGTATGCCGAACAACAAGAACCCCGAGCTGATGAAGTACGAGAACTACCTCGAGATCGGCTTGACCTACCAGAAGATCATCGGCACGTGGGTCAACGGTGGCATCACGTTCGAGGACGACTGGGAGGCACCGAACCAGAACCTCGGCTGATCCGAGCTCTGATCGGAACGTTCAAGGCCGCTTTGACCTTCGGGTCGGCGGCCTTGGTTCATTTTGTCTTTCCGTCGTCCCTCGCCGATTTCCGTCTCGATCGTCGTGCGCCCCGTTGCCACGAGACCGCGACTCCGCGATAGTGAAATCATGAGCTCACTCCTCGTCCGACTTGCTCGCGCAGCCGATCCGACGAACATCGAGCGACACACCTGGAAAGCCGAAGACACCGCAGGCTCGGTGGTCGCGCATCTCCAGAGCATGTTGGCGGCGAAGACCGGTGGCTCGCTCACCTGCCCCGACTACGGCGTGCCCGACATCACGGGGTTGCTCCACGATCTGACCGAAGCCGGAGCCTTTCTCCAACGCCAGCTCAAGACGAGCATTTCGGCCTACGAGCCCCGTCTCAAGAACGTACAGGTTCGCCTGCTGAAGAGTGAGATCGAGGGCCAGCCCGGTCTGTTGTTCGAGGTCAGCGGGCACATTCTTCTCGAAGATGGGCGCCGCCAGGCCCTGCGAATCGGAACCTCGTTCAACGACAAGGGCCAGGTCGAAGTGACCGAGCTCTGAGCGTGCGTGACCTCGGTTTGGATCGCGATCCGAAATGCGTGAACGCGCCCCCGCCCCAGGGGCGTTTTCGTTGACAGAACGTGGGGAGAAGGGTCGACTGCTCTCCGCGGGATGTTCAACAAGTACTACCAGGACGAGCTGACCTACTTGCGGGAGCTCGGGCGCGAGTTCGCGCAAGCCTATCCCGGAGTCGCACCGATGCTCGCCGAGCGCGGTGGCGATCCCGACGTCGAGCGTCTGCTCGAAGGCGTCGCGTTCCTCACGGGCAAGATTCGGCAGAAGATCGACGACGAGCTTCCCGAGGTCATCCACTCGGTCGCCGCGCTGCTCTTCCCGCACTACGTGCGCCAGATCCCCGCGACCAGCATCGTCGAGTTCACTCCGCTCCCGAACGTCGTTCGCGAGAAGCTTCTCGTGTCACGTGGCTCCGAGGTCGGCTCGGTTCCGGTCGACGGTGTTTCGTGTCGTTTTCGTACGACACAAGACGTCGAGCTGTTGCCAATGGCCATCGAGGACGTCCGCATCGACACCGGTTCCACGCTCGCACAAATGCTGAGGATCGAGCTCCGGCTCACGGGTGGCGCGAACCTCACCGCACTGAATCTCTCGGCATTGCGGTTTTACATCCAAGGCGAGCGACGCCTCCAAGACGACACGCGTCTTTGGCTCGGAGAGCACGTCGCAGGCATCTCGATCGCGTCAGTCGATGCGAGCGGCAAAGACACCGTCGTCGTGGTGCCACCACGGCAGAGTTTGAAGCTCGTCGGCTTCGCCGATGAAGAATCGCTCATCCCCTACCCCGATACGGTCTATCCCGGGTTCCGTCTGCTCCAGGAGTATTTCACGCTCCCGCAGAAGTTCGCGTTCTTCGAGGTGCGCGGCTTCGACCTGATCCCCAAAGACAAGATCGGCGAGCGCTTCGCGATTCACATTCAGTTCAAGAACGCCCTGCCTCCGAACACGCGTCTCACGAAGGAGAGCCTCAGGCTCTTCTGCTCGCCTGTCGTGAATCTCTTCGCTCACCCCACCGATCCGATCAAACCGGACGTGACAAAGCACGAGTACATTGCTCGGCCCTCGGGCGGTGAGCCGGCGGCGTACGAGATCTACTCGGTCGACCAGGTGGTCGGCGTCGCGCGAAGAACGAGCCAGCGCGTCCCGATTCCTCCGTTTCTCTCGTTTCAACACGAGATCGATCCCGAGGCGGCCGAACGCGCAGTGTTCTATCAGCACCACATTCGACCCGCGGCCGTTGGAGATGGGGTCGACGTGTACATGTCGTTCGGCTCACCGCAGGACGTGAACTTCCTCCCCGACTTCGACGTGGTCAGCATCGACGCGACCTGCACCAATCGTCGCCTCCCCTCGCAGCTCAAGGTGGGCGATCTGCGCGTGTCGACCGCGACCTCACCCGCCGTGGCGACGTTCAGCAACATCGCAGGCGTGACCCAACCGTTGCCGCCCCCCATCGGCCGTGAGCTCCAGTGGCGCGTGCTCTCGCACATGGCCATGACCTATCGGTCGATCTCCGAGCTCGAGGTGCTGAAGGCCACGGTCGACATCTACAATTTCCAAGCGCTCATCGATCGCCAAGCCGCCCGTGCGAATCAGCTCCGCGTAGCCGCCATCAAGGGGATCGAAGTGAGAGCCACCGATCGGCTCTATCGCGGAGCCCCGATCAGAGGCATCGCCGCCAAGCTGGAGCTCGACGAAGGAGGCTTCACCGGCGAAGGCGACATGTATCTATTTTCCAGCGTGTTGAACGAGATGTTCTCTTCGTACGTAGCCCTGAACTCGTTCACTCAGCTCAGCGTGACCGGCATGTCCACCCGTGTAGAGTACAAATGGGAGCCCAAGAACGGTCATCGGTACTTGATCTGAAGGAGGTGAGCGAGCACTTCGAGCGCGACGCAAAGCGGTTCGCGTTCTTCAAGCTCGTCTACCTCCTGGAGCGCGTGTATTCGGCGGCACCCCCCGTCGGGCAGCTTGGGCCTACCAGCGCGGAACGGATCCGTTTTCGGCCCGACGCCTCGCTCGCGTTTTCTTCGAGCGACATCACCGAGGTCAAGGCGGTCAAGAGCGGCGACGACATCGAGCGCACGCGCGTCACCGCCACGTTCATGGGTCTCTACGGCTCGGCATCGCCGATGCCGAACTTCTTTCTCGAGCAGATCGCGCAGGCCGAATACCAAGGACAGCAGCAGCCGATTCGTGAGCTGCTCGACGTGTTCCACAACCGGCTCTACTCGCTCATCTATCGAGCGTGGACCAAGTACCGGTTCGGCGTCTCGTACCGATCGAAAGGCGACGACGTCTTCACCCGCCGTATGTTCTGCGCCGCCGGCATCGATGGTTTCGGCTCACACACTCCGCCCATCGATCGCTTCTTGTTCTTGCGGTACGCGCCGCTGCTCGCCATGAAGACTCGCTCGGCGCGCGGCCTCACGCTCGCGCTGAACGAGATGTTCGGCAACACAGGCGTGCGCGTCGAACAGTTCATCGGCGCGTGGACGCTCATCGAAAAACCCTATCGCAACAAGGTCGGCGTCGCGAACCACCAACTGGGCCACAGTCTGACGATCGGTCGGTACGTGTTCGATGCCTCGAGCCGATACAAGATCGTGCTCGGCCCCCTCGGGTACGACGACTACCTTGCGTTTCTGCCGGGCGGATACAAGCGACCCATCTTGCGCGGTGTGTGCGCGGTCTTCACGCGCGGAATGTACGACGTCATGCTCGAGCTGCACGTGAAGCCCGACGCTGCGCCTCGTTGGCAGATGGGCGCGCCGCGCGCGTCGACCCTTCGCCGCACGGCTTGGCTCGGTGGCTCGAAGGGCGCTCCGTTCGTGCTCACCGTGCCGCTCGAAGAGCCCGTCGCTGCCGCTCCCGGCGACGAGGACGAGGATCGCGGAGAGCCGCCGCCGAATCCTTACGGCGACTGAGGACGAGCGCGCGCCCGTTGTTCGCGAGCACGCGGGAGACGGTTCGTGACGAGCGTCATCCACGCCCGAATGGGCGTCTTACGCCCACGAAGCGTCGTCGACGGCCGAGTCTGCGCCCGACGCCCACGAAGCTCGTCCACGGCCGAGTGTGCATGCGACGCGCACCGCCCAAAATCGCCCTTCGACCCTCGGCGTGGGGCGCGAGGACGCGCCGCCCAAAAAAGAAACGCGTCGGTCAGTACACGACCATCGAAGCGACGGCGGCAGAAACCTCGTCGGCAATCGATTCGATGTCTTGCCGATGCACGACCTGGATCAGGAGGACGCGCGTCTCGTTGCGAACCAGAATCTCGGTGGCGTAGCCATCGAAGTCGGGCCGCGCGCGCACCTTGGTGTGCAAGAGGTACGCGCGACCTTGGGAGTTCGCGGTGCCGACCGGCATGCGGGCTGCAAGAATGTCGGAGCCCTGAAGCGCGGTGTCTTTCTCGTAACGACGAAGCACCTGGGTCCACGTGTCGCGATCGGGATCGACCCGTTCGAAGACCGAGAACGTGAACTGGCGCGGCGATTGGTAGGAGACGAAGCGATGCTCGGGAGTGTAGTCGGCGTCGCGCACGCTCCAGTCGGTCGGGCGGGAGAAGCGAATGTCTCCTTCGAGCACGCCGACTCCGACGAAGCGCGGCAGTCGGACCGTCTTGTCGTGATCGAACTTGGGGAAGTAGGTCTCCCAGCTCTTGTTCTTGTCGATGACGCCGCCACCGTGGAGGTAGAAGGTGTCATCGGTCGTCGGAGCGGTCGGTGCGCCACCGCAGCCGGCGAGCAACGCGCCGAGAGCTACGAAGCAGGCGAGCACCAGACGACCCGGTCGGGGCGCGCTTTCGGCGCCGTCCTTTCGAGCGTGGTCGTTTCGAGCGCCGTGAGAAGGAGCGGCGCTGCCGAGGAAATTCGACCGGTGGGGGATGGTGGACGTGCGCCGCATGGCACGTGGACTCTAGGTTATGGCCGTCCGAGCGGCCAACAAACGCTGCGAGCCTTCGTCGATGAGACCCGCTCGAAGCAAGAAGAACCGAAAGACGACCCCGCAGAGTTGCCCAACCTGCTTCCGATTGAATAACGTCAGAGGGTCCTATGGGTATCGGCTCCAGCACCCGCCCTTCGCGCGTCACCTTCGTCTCGAAAGCGACGAGCGTGCTTTTCGCGGCCACCCTCACAACCTTTTCAGTCGGATGTGTCGGCATCGCGTCGGGTATCGAGTACCCGGACGTGTCCGGCGTCGATCTCGACAAGGCCCTCGTCACGCCTGAAGGCGATCCCGATCCGAGCGTGACGCTGAGTCAGTTCAAGATCAGCCCGAAGACCTGTGAAGGCGTCGACATGCACGTTCAGACGCAGCCGATGGACCAAGAAGACCTGACGCGGTTCTTCGCCACGGAGAAGCTGAACCTGACGCCCAAGAAGGCTCGCAGCGATCTCTATTGGTACGAGTTCCCAGTGTCGAACGATCCGAACGATGGCGCACTCCGCCTGCGTGTCGCGATTCTTCGTGACCGCAATGCCGCCGCCAAAGATCTCCACGACTCGCTCCTCGAGCACGGTCCGGGCTGGTGGGGAGTGCGACGCGGCAACCTCGCGGTGCTCGCCCCCAAGGCGAGCCTCAAAGATGCGCTCCGTTTCGCCGTGAAATACAAGCTCGTGTGCTGGGGTCAGTTCACGTACACCGGCGCGGACGACGTGTTCACGACAGCGGGTGGCTACTCCGAGTTCTGACACGAGGCGACGCTGACGCGAGCGCCGGCGCTGATCGCTACCAGCGCGGTCGGCGCTTCGTGCTTTTACGGTCGCTCGCCGCTCGGCCGAACGACGCCGTACGCAGCGGCGGGCCGATGCGGCGACGCCTACCGTCTGCGCCGAGAGTGAGACGCAAGCGCGCTGTCTCGGAGGGTGTGCGAGCGTCGAGCCGCTACGAAAGAAGCGGCGCGTCGCCCGAATTCTGGCCTACGCGGACCGACCCTTTTAGACTGGACCGATGCGTCGCTACGTCGTCCCTGCGTTGCTTGCGGTTCCGAGCCTCTTCGCGCTCATGGCTTATGGCTGCGGCTCGACCGAGCCTCCGATCGAAGATCTGTGTGGGTGGCTGCAGGATCCGAACAATTGCTACCGCGAGTTCGGACGCGACATTCGTCAGACGGGCATCACCCAATGCACCGAGCTCAGCGGGACGACCAATGCGATTCCGCAAGTCGGAGAGTTTCAAGGGCGCGACAAGCTCGACGTCTGCATCCTTCGTGAGGGAGGTCTCATCACTTTCGACACGCCGGTCGATCTGACCATGCTGCCGCCTGCCGAAGTGGCCTTCAAGCTCGTGAACGCGAACCAGACCGAGTGTGGTGGCGTCGATTGGCTCGCCGACGACAGCTTCAGCTTCACGGTCAACGGGAGCCTCGTCGACGACGCCGGCAACGCCGCGCAACAGGGCGTGAAAGGCGGCACCTTCAGCCTCAAGCCGACGGCTTCGTCTGCGCCTGCCATGGGCGGCAACGGCGGCAAGGCGCCGAACGAGAACGCGACGACGACGGCCACCTGCCCGAGCGGCGAGTCGCACTACTTCAACACGCTCGAGGTGAAGAAGTGCACGGCCTACGAAGCGATTCAACCACGCGCGAGCTTGAAGCTGATTCAAGGCGGGCTCGACAAAGACGGAAACCCAGGTGGAACGTACGGCGCGATTCAGTTCAGTCTGTTTCTTCCGCCGACCGACGGCGCGCTCATCAACGCGAAGCCCGACGAGATCAAGTTCTTCACGTGCTTGTTCCCGGCCGCACCGCCCATCTGCGCCAACGGGATCCAGGACCCTGGTGAGACCGACATCGATTGTGGCGGCTCATTCTGCGCGACCCGATGCGCCGACAAGCAGAAGTGCATCACCGGCGCCGACTGCGCGTCTGCGGTCTGCACGCCGGTGAAGGGCATCAAGCAATGCATCGGTGGAGCGGCGACGGGCAGCACCGGTGCCGGCGGCGCTGGTGGCGGTGGTGGCACAGGCGGAGCCGGAAGCACGAGCTCCTCGGCCGGCACCGGGATGTAGCTCTCCCTCCGCACCGGTGGGCCGTACGCACAGGATGCGGCGGCCGACGGGTCGACGCGGCGTCGACGCGACCGAGCTCAGGACGCGACGAGCTTCATCGCTGGCGTCGCGGTGCTCACGACACGACGCTCGGCAGCTCGCGCGTCGTGAAGATCAAGACACCAGGAGCTTCACCACGAGCGTCGTGCTGCCTAGGCGGAGCCGATCGTTGTCGTGGAGCTGTCGTTGTTCACCTGGTGTGAGCTTACGCTCGTTCAAAAAAGTCCCATTGCGCGAGCCTTCGTCTTCGACATAGGCCTGACCAGTCGAAGGGTCGGCGTGAACGCTCGCGTGTCGGCTCGAAGCGCTCGCGTCGTTGATTCCGACCTCGACTTTGTCGGAGCCGGCTCGACCAATCTGCGTGCGACCCGAATGGATCGGCCAGAAGGCTCCGCTGGGCTCGTTCTGGAAGGTCACGAGGAATCCGACGAGGACACCTGACTTGCCCGTACCGGCTTGCGCCGATGGTCCGGAGAGCACCCCAGGACTGGCTGGCAGGGCTGCGGCATGTCCCATTCCGACCGGCGATGAGAGGACAGGCGGAGGCGGAGCCATGCCTCCAGGAGCGCCGAAGCTCGGGGCCATGATCGGTGGCGGCGCGATCATGGGAGGCGGAGCGGGAGGCATGACGCCCATTCCGGCGACGGGCCCACCGATGAGCGCGGGAGGTCCGACGACGCCGCCGGAGACAGGCGGAGGGCCCATCATGGGCGCTTGAACCTGTTGCTGCATCGCCGGCGGAGGCTGGAAAGCGGGCGGGTAGCCTTGCGCCATTCCGGGATGACCCATGCCTTGAGGTGCCATGCCTGGGTGTCCCATTCCAGGCTGCTGTATCCCCGGATGGCCCATGCCGGGCTGCCCCATTCCAGGGTGACCCATCGGCAGCCCCATGCCCGGCTGCTGCATGCCCGGCTGCTGCATCCCCGGTTGCTGCATCCCGGGCTGCTGCATGCCCTGCATTCCGGGCGGGGCGCCGGGAATGGCCGGTGGGAGCGGTTGCATCTGCATCCCACCTGCAAAGCTAGGCGCAGCTGCAGGTGCAGCGACAGGCCTCGGCGCCATTTGCGCCCACGGGGACATGGGGATGGGAACGTCAGCAGCTTGGCTGAATGCCGCGACACCCGCTTGAGCAGGAGCAGGTGGCGGTGGCGCATACGCACCAGCGCCCCCGCCTCCGAACGGCACCGGTGGGGGCGGATACCCACCGCCCATTGCAGGAGACGCGGGCATGGCTTGAGGAGGCGGTGCGACCGCCGGTCCTCCCCCCGCTCCAGGCATGGCCGCGCCGCACATGTTGCACGCAGCGTCCGACTCCTGAAGCATCCATCCGCAGCTCGGGCACGGCCTCATGCGTGTGTCTCGAAAGCCTAAACTTCTGGGGAGTCTATCGCAAGACCACCCTTCAGAAAGCGAAGGCCTCGATCTGGAGCCGCACTGACGCGGGGTGAGATCGAGGCCTCTCGGGTCGTCGAACCTGGGGATGAGCGCTGCGCCGGGGGGCGCCGCGTCAGTTCCTGACGGCTGCCTCGCCGTCTTTCTTCTCTTCGGCGGGCTTGTCTTCGCTCGGCGGAAGCGGCTTCGGCATGGTCTCGAGCGCTGCCTCGAGCACCTGCTCCATTCGCGCGACGAAGAAGAACTGGAGCTCGTCGACGACTTCCTTGGGAACTTCTTCGAGGTCGGTTCGGTTTCGCTCGGGCACGATGATGCGCTTGATGCCGGCTCGATGGGCCGCGAGCACCTTCTCTTTGAGGCCACCGATCGGAAGCACGCGGCCGCGGAGAGTGATTTCACCCGTCATGGCTACGTCGTGACGCACCTTGATGCCGGTGAGGAGCGAGACGAGCGCCGTGAACATGGTCACGCCTGCGCTCGGACCGTCTTTGGGCATGCCGCCCGCCGGGATGTGAATGTGTAGATCGCTCTTCTCGAGGAAGTCTTTCGCGATTCCGTACTGAGCCGAGTTCGTGCGAACGAACGAGAGAGCGGCCTGCGCCGATTCTTTCATGACGTCGCCGAGCTGACCGGTGAGTTGAAGCTTGCCAGTCCCGTACATGCGCGTCGCTTCGATGAAGAGGATCTCTCCGCCGACGCTGGTCCACGCGAGGCCGGTCGCGACGCCGGTTTCGGCGGTACGTTCGGCAACCTCGCTCGTGTACTTCGCTGCGCCGAGGAACTCGTGCAAATCGTCTTCGTTGTGGACGCGGCGTTTTTGGGTGTCGCCTTCGGCAACCTTGACTGCGACGCCACGAATGACGCTGGCGACCTGACGCTCGAGCGAGCGAACGCCCGCTTCACGCGTGTACGAATCGATGATGAGCTCGAGCGCTGCGTCGGTGATCTCGAGGTTTTCTTCGGTGAGACCGTGCTCTCCGAGTTGCTTGGGCAGGAGATGGCGTCGCGCGATGGCGAGCTTCTCTTTGCGCGTGTAGCCGGGGATTTCGAGGATCTCCATGCGGTCGCGCAGCGGGGGCGGGATGGGATCGGCCACGTTCGCAGTCGCGACGAACATCACGTTCGAGAGGTCGTAAGGGATCTCGAGGTAGTGATCGGCGAAGGTGTTGTTCTGCTCGGGGTCGAGGACCTCGAGGAGAGCGGCCGACGGGTCACCGCGGAAGTCGTGACCAATCTTGTCGATCTCGTCCATCATGAAGACGGGGTTCGTGGTCGCAGCCTTTTTCATGCCCTGGATGATTTGGCCAGGAAGCGCGCCGACGTACGTTCGGCGATGACCTCGGATGGCAGCCTCGTCGTGAACACCGCCGAGTGAGACACGATGGAACTTGCGGCCGAGCGCGCGCGCGATCGAGCGACCGAGCGACGTCTTTCCGACACCGGGCGGTCCGAGCAAGCAGAGGATGGGTCCCTTCTTGTCTTGCTTGAGCTTGCGGACGGCGAGGTACTCGAGGATTCGCTTTTTGACCTTCTCGAGACCGTAGTGATCTTCGTCGAGGACCTCGCGCACCTTGGCGATGTCGAGGTTGTCGGACGTCGAGTTGGTCCACGGAATGTCGAGGATCCAGTCGAGGTAGGTACGGACGACGGTGTACTCGGCCGATCCGACTTGCATTGTTCGCAGGCGCTTCAGCTGCTTCTTGGCGACGGTCTCGGCCTCGGTGGGGAGATTGGCCTTCGCGATGCGGTCTTCGAGGCCGTCGAGATCGCCTTGGTCGCCTTCGTCTTCGCCGAGCTCTTCTTTGATGGCCTTGAGCTGTTGACGCAGCACGTATTCGCGCTGGTTTTTGCCCATTTCCTCTTTGATTTGCGAATTGATGCGCTCGCGCATCTTGAGGATTTCGAGCTGACGGGTGAGGAGACGAAGGACCTTGCGGACGCGCTCCTTGATGTCGATCGTCTCGACGAGTTGGGCCTTCTCCTCGACGGGAGCATCGAGGTTCGCTGCGACGAGATCGGCGAGCGCACCAGGGGCCTGGATCGAGTCGATGAGCGAGCCAGCTTCGCGCGGGAGCTCCGGCATGAGCTGAATGACTTGCTTCGCGATGTCGCGGAGGCTCATCGCGAGGGCTTCGGCCTCGACGTCTTCGGTGACGGGCTCCTCGAGCTTGCGGATCTTCGCCTTCATGTACGGCGTCTGGGTGATGACGCTCTCGAGACGGATGCGCGTGAGGCCTTGGAGGATGAGCGAGTAATTTCCCGACGAGTGCTTGAGGGCCTTCAAGACGCGGGCTGCGCAGCCCACGTGATAAAGATCTTCGTAGCCCGGATCGTCGGTCGAGGGATCTCGCTGCGCGAAGATCGCGATCACGGGACCAGGGAGGTTGTCGACGTCTTCGACGAGGGCGACCGACTTCTCGCGGCCGACATCGAAGGGCGCGACGGCTCCGGGAAACAGCACCGCGTTTCGAATGGGGAGCACCGGCAGCTCGTCACCGAAGACGATCTCCTCGTCTGACCGAGGGGGCATCATCGGCGGAGGGTTCTTCTTGTCAGACATGGTTCTCCTCAACGAGACGTAGGGTTGAGACCCCGACACGACGTGGGATTCGGGTCCGCTGCAGAACGGATCCTGGTAACGATGGGTGAGCAGCGGTGACCAGCAAATTTCGTGACACGTTAAGTCGAGGCGCGAATAGGTCAAATCCTTTTCTCGCGTCTCGATAACCCTAGCGCCTCCTTCGCGACACGCACACATGTGAGACGAGCATCTCTCGACTTCTCAAAATCAGTCGTGCCGGTAGGATGACGTCCAGATGCCGCGAGCCCTACCTCCGGTCGAAGCCCTCGACCTCGTCCCGCTCGCCGACATCGCGCGAGGCGGGATGGGGTCGGTGCAGCTTTGTCGTGTGAGCTCGGGCCGGCTCGGCGGTCGGGTTCTCGCCGTGAAACGGCTCAATCCGGAGCTCGAAAGCGACCCCCAATTCGTCAACATGTTCATTGACGAGACGTGGATGACGGCGGCCATCGCGAGCCCCAACGTCATTCGTGTCGAGGCGTGGGGCCAAGACGCCCTCGGGCACTACCTCGCCGTGGAGTTGGTGCAAGGGGTCTCACTTTCGCGCCTCGTCAAGGAATCTCGCGCGAAGAAGGAGCCGTTCTCGGAGCGAACGGCTGCGTGCATTTTGTCTCAAATTTGCGCGGGCTTGGAAGCGGCGCACACGCTCAAAGACGATACCGGCGCGTTGATGAACCTCGTGCATCGGGATCTGACGCCGGGAAACATCCTCGTCGGCTTCGATGGGATGGTGAAGCTCGCCGACTTCGGAATCGCCAAAGCCAACGCGCGACTGACCGAGACGACCGCCGGGACGATGAAGGGCAAGCCTTCGTACATGGCCCCAGAGCAGGCGCGCGGGACGTCGGTCGACTCGCGGGCCGACCTCTTCTCGCTCGGCGTGATGGCCTACGAGCTTCTGGGTGGGCAGCGTCCTTGGGTGGGCGCAAACGATCTCGAAGTGTTGATCGCGGTTTCGTCGAACGAGCCCGTCGATTTGTCGCAGCTTCGCCAAGTCGATCCGATGTTTCTTGAAATCACGCGAGGCTGTCTCCAAAAAGACCCTGATCGTCGGTTCTCGACCGCCTCCGAAATCCAGCGGCGCTTGACCAATTGGCGACGATCGCGCGGCTTCGAACAAGGGGATTTGGAGTCGCTCGGCGAGTTCGTCCGTCGAAACACCGAGAAGCAACTCGATTGGTTCAGTCGAGCGCTCGCCGGAAGCCAGCGAGACGGAGCCACGTTCAAAGACGTCGAAGAGCAGATCGACAAGGCGAGAAAGCCGTCGGCATCGCAAGGTCGCAGAATGCCGAGCCCGCAGGGCGGAGCCACTGCGCAGCCGGTCGTGTCGACCGCGCCGCCACCGACCGCGCCGGGATCGAACCCCGGCAATAGGTTTCCGACGGCTCCATCGCCCGGAATGTCGGCCGGCATGACGATCCCGATCAGCGCCCACCTGCGTCCGCCGGGGCAGCTTCCTCCGGCGACGCGTCCACCCAAACCAGAGGTCGACGATCTTGCAGCGACCCGATACGTCGTGCCGAAGTCGCAGCCCTTCGACGACCTGGCAGCCACGCGAATCGTCGACGATCTCGCCGCGACGCGCATGCTGTCTTCACCATCGTCGGGTCAACCGAGCGGCCACATCGAATCGCCGACGAGCCCGCATGTTTCTCCTTCGCCCTTCTCGGGAACCGTGGCGTTTTCACCCGAAGAGATGGCGGCACGAATGCAGCGACCGCCGCCGAGCCAACCGAACGCCCCAGCGTCGACACGCGGGAACACGAATCGCTCCGTCGCAGGGCTGACGCCACCACCTCCACGAGCGCAGCCCATCGGCACGTGGCCGCAAGCTGGTCAATCGGCGCAACCGCAGCCCCCCGCTCCGCAGAGCGCCGCATCTTCACCGAGCCCGCGGCATCTTCCGCCGAGCGTCACGCCTCACTTCGCAGGATCACCGCAGAGCGCACGCTTCCCACCAGGAAGCTACGCGCCCGTCCCGGGCTATCCTGGCGGAGCGTTCTCGCCACAGAGTGGCTCGCAGATCGCTCCGACGAGCAGCGAGACGAGCAGCCCGCAGAGCAGCCCGACGAGCAGCCCGCAGAGCAGCCCGCAGAGCAGCCCGACGAGCCCTCGCCCGACGCCACCTTCTCCCAACAGACCCCTCGGAGGTGGCGCGCACGGGCTCGAGCCGAAGAGCGCGGCCGGGGAAGCCGTGGTGCGCAAGAGGAGCTCGGGCGTCATCATGGGGATCATGCTTCTGTTGGTGGTCGTCGTATCGGCTGTGAGCGCGTATTTCATGAGAGCGAAGCTCGGTCTCAGGTAAGTACCTGGCTCGAGCCCGCCGAACGAAGTGCCATGATCGATCCGATCTTCTCCGCCCTCGCCATCTCGTTCGCCATCGCGAGCGTGCCTCTCGTGCCGCCCACCGATCCGGGGCCGAGCGACGCGTGCCCGAGCGACACGCGGCGCGTCACGGCGACGCACTACGAAGAAGTCGAGCACTACTGCATCGACCCGCGGGTCGACGGCAAGGCGACCCACTGCTTCGCCTACTTCGAAGGGATCACCGCGCTCGAGGGCGCGAAGACCGACGTCGACGTCTGCATGGATCGGTACGAAGCACCCAACAAGAAGGGCGCCGATCCATTCGTCATGAAGTCGTACAACGGCGCTGAGAAGTGGTGCGGCGAACGCGGCAAGCGCGTCTGTTCCGAAGAAGAATGGGAGACGGCTTGCGAAGGACCCGACTACCAGCCGCTCTCGTACGGCTGGGCCGTCGACAAGAAGATTTGCAACAGCGACAAGGCCTGGAAACAGGTCGATTTCGAGAAGTTCGGCAAGGGCGGCGAGACCGCCGATGCCGAGTCGAAGAAGCTCTGGCAGGGCACACCGAGCGGCCGCTTCGTTTCGTGCATGTCGCCGTTCGGCGTCTTCGACATGCAGGGCAACGTCGAAGAGTGGGTGACGAGCCGCAAGACCCGCAAGTTTCCTGGTTCGCTCATGGGCGGGTTTTGGGCGAAGCCGTGGACCGGATGCCGAGGGACGAATGACGCGCACGAGCCGACGTTCGTTTTCTACGAGACCGGCTTTCGATGCTGCGCCGACGCCGGTTCGCTCGACCGCGACGGCAAACGCAAGAACAAGAAGAAGTAGGGGGCTCACGTGCGCGCTGTCTTTTTCGGAACACCCGACATCGCCGTATCGGCGCTCGATGCGCTCGCGGAGATTGCGACGGTCGTCGCGGTGGTGTGCCAGCCCGATCGTCCCGCGGGCCGCGGCCTGGAGCTGAAGGCCCCGGCCGTCAAAGCACGCGCCCTCGCGCTCGGGCTCGACGTGACGCAGCCGACCAAGGTCCGAACGGCCGAGTTCGCGGCATGGCTCGCTTCGCTCGAAGCCGACGTCGCACTCGTCATGGCGTACGGCCGCATTCTTCCGAAGGGAGTGCTCGATGCGCCGAAGAAGGGGTGCATGAACCTGCATGCATCCCTCCTTCCGAAGTACCGCGGCGCGGCGCCGATCACTTGGGCCGTCGTCGACGGTGAGACCGAGAGCGGGGTCTCGCTCATGCAAATGGATGAGGGCATGGACACCGGTCCGGTCTTCTCACGGCACCGCGTTCCACTCGGCCCCGACACGAGCGCAGGCGAGCTCTCGTCGGCCCTCGCGGCGTGCGCCGCCGACGTGGTGCGCACCGATCTCGCGCGCGCACTCGCAGGAGAGCTCCGCGCGACGCCTCAAGACGAGTCTCTGGCGACGCACGCTCGGATGCTCGACAAGGCCGACGGGAAGATCGACTTCGAGAAGACCGCGAAGGCCGTGCACGATCACGTGCGCGGGATGACGCCGTGGCCCGGCGCATTCACGACGCTCGGAGGCAAGCTCTTCAAATTCCTCGAGACACATCTCCTCGAAGTGCCAGCCGGCGGCGCGCCGGGCACGGTGGTCGTTGCATCGAAGGGCATCGTCGAGGTCGCCTGCGGCGCGGGCCGGATCGCGGTGGTGCGCGGACAGCTCGAGGGCAAGAAGCCGCTCGGCGCTTCCGACCTCGTCGCCGGACGTGCGCTCGCGGAGGGCGCTCGATTCGGAGAACCGTCGTGACCCGGGAGGCTGAAGTTCCCAAACCAGGCGTGGCGGGCGCGGACCGCCAAGTGCTCGAGAGCTTCTTCGCCGAGATGCGCGCCGAGTTTCCGCGTTTCGTGGTGATCGACAAGACCCACAGCCCTCTGTCGAAGGTCATCGACGTCTTGCTGAAAGTCGTCACGCTCGGCGGTCAGCGAAGCTTCCTCACGCAGTACTACACCGTGCTCGGCGACCGACTCTACGTCCCCGAGGGCTTCGACCAAGTCGATCCGATCAATGCCGTGATCACGCTTCGGCACGAACGGATTCACTTGCGACAGCGTCGCAGGTACACCTTGGCTGGAATGGCGTTCATCTATCTGCTCTGGCCGTTCCCGATCGGCCTCGCGTACGGACGAGCGCGGATCGAGTGGGAGGCCTACACCGAGACGCTGCGCGCGACGCTCGACCTGCGCGGGGAAGAGGCGCTTCGCGATGACGCGCTCCGGCGTCGTATCGTGGAACAGTTCACGAGCCCCGCATACGGGTGGATGTGGCCCTTCGAGAAGACCGTCGAGCGTTGGTACGACGAGGCAGTCGAGCAGGTGCTCGCCGAATGCCGCCCCGCGTAGGGGCCCGCGTAACAACAAGTCGATCGATATTCCGTCGAGACCGAAGCGAGACTGGCGCCCGAGGAACGAGCACCCGAAGCCTACTTTCGTACGCTGAGGAGCGCAGAGACGAGGCAGCCTGTCTCGCGATGGTGTCGGCGGAATCGCACCGACTCGTGGATACGCGGGGCCCTAACCGCGCTCGCGTCGAGATTCGTTGCGCCCGCGGCTTTCTCTCCGCATTCTCGGAGTATGCGGGTTCTTTCCTTCTCCTTGGGCGTGATCGGGGTGTGCGTGACCGCTTGCGGCACAGCCGATCAAGCGACGACGACGACCACCGGCTCAGGCGGATCGGGCACGACGGGCTCGACGGTCACCGGTTTCGACACCAGCTCGTCGACCGGCGCAGGCGCCGCGCCTCCCGAGGTGATCTTCCCACGCACGGGAATCACGTCGGACGAGCTCGGTGTGCTCGTCAACGACGACGATCCGCTGTCGGTCTCGATTGCCGCGTACTACGTGACCGCGCGAATGATCCCTGCTGCAAACGTGGTGCACCTGCATATCCCAGGCATCACAGCCGATTCGATGACCGGCTCAGAGTTCGCGCCGCTGAAAATCCAGGTCGATACGGCGTTTCAGAACACCGACGTGCAGGCGCTGGCAATCACGTGGACCAAGCCGTACGCGGTCGACAACATGTCGGTCACGAGCGCCTTCGCGACCGGCTACAAAGCGATCAGCGATACCTGCAACGATCCGAATTCGCAGAGCGCATCGAAGAACCCGTACACCACGAACAAAAGCTCGACCCGTCCGTTCACCGACCTCGGGATCAGGCCTGCGATGACGATCCCGGCGACCACGCTCGACGAGGCGAAGGCGATCATCGATCGCGGCGTCGCCTCGGACGGGACGTGGCCGACTGGGTCGGCGTACCTCATGAACACGAGCGATCAGACCCGCAGCGCGCGTTGCCTCACGAACGCCGGGTTCGGCTGGACGAACGAGTGCCAGACGTTTCTCGACTCGTGGGATCCGGTCGCTTCGGGGATTGGTGCGAGCATCGTCATGGCCGACTCGATCATGGGGAAGACCGACGTTCTCTTCTACGTCCAAGGTCTCGCGAGCGTCCCTGATCTGATGACGAACACGTATCTGCCTGGAGCGGTCGCAGATCATCTGACGTCGTATGGCGGACAGATCCCGACCTCGGGGCAGATGAGCGCGTTTCGGTTCTTGCTCGCAGGCGCGACCGGTAGCTACGGGACGGTCGTCGAGCCGTGCGCCTTTCAGCAAAAATTCCCCGACCCTTCGGTGCTGATCCCCCAGTATTTCGGCGGTGGGACGCTGGTCGAATCGTATTGGAAGTCGGTGGTCTGGCCTGCCGAAGGGATCTTCATCGGCGAGCCGCTCGCGCGCCCCTTTGGACAAGGGTTCCGTTCGACGTTCACCGACGGAACGCTGACGATCGAGACCACCGCGATGATCCCCGGACACTCTTACGCGATCGAAGCCGCCGACTCGTCGGCCGGACCGTTCACCACCGTGCTCGATCAGCTGAGTGTTCCCAGGTACCAGCGTACGACGCTCACCGTGCCGAACGCCCATCGAGCGACGTACCGCTTCCGCGAGTAATCAAGGGCTCGGTGGAAACACGAGAAGCCTCGCTCGAGCCCTGGCCACGGCCTCGAGCGAGCCGCCTAGCCCCCATTTCCTTTCTCGCTTTTTCTCCCTTCCACCCTTCCGGTCTTGTGGTTCCTCTGCCTCTCGTCTCGTGGGCGGAGGCAGGGCGAGAGGCAGAGGCAGGAACGGGAAGACGGAAAGCTCGGAAGGCGAGAGGATGAAATGGGTGACCGAGAGCGCGCTCGAGCGCCGGGAAGCTTCAGCCGCCGGAGGGATGCCAGATGGTCTTCATCTCGACGAAGCGCTCGATCCAGCGCGGGGTCTCGCAGACCTCGGGATCGAACCACACTTCGGTCGCGAGCGATCGGTTTCGCACGCGTTTGACGCTGTCGGAGGCAAATTCTTCGGTCTGTCGCGCGAGCGTCGAATCGACGTCGTGCAGATCGATCGCAGCCACTTCGAAGTGCTTCGCGAGGTGCGGGAGCATCTCGGCGACCTGACCGGTGAGAAGGTTCACGACGCCCCCCGGAAGGTCGCTCGTCGCAAGGCATTCGGCGAACGCGAGAGCCGTGCGCGGATCGTCTTCGCTCGTGAGCACGACACAGGTGTTGCCGCTCGTGATGATGGGGAGAAAGGCGGTGACGAGCCCGAGGAGCGCAGGTCTTCGCGGAGCAACCACGGCGACCACGCCCATCGGCTCGGGCAGCGTGAAGTCGAAGTGCGGGCCTCCTACCGGATTCAAGCTCGAGAAGAGGCTCTGGTATTTGTCGGTCCAGCCGGCGTAAGCGACGATGCGATCGACGGTCGCACCGACCTCACGATCGGCTTCGGCTCTGGAGAGGCCGCCCTTCTCCAGTGACAGGACGAGCTCGGTTCGGCGCGCGTCGGTCATCTCGGCGAGGCGGTAGAGGATCTGTCCGCGGTTTGCAGCGACGCGCTTCGACCATCCACCGAAAGCGCCGTGGGCGATCTTCACCGCGTCGCGCGTGTCTTTCCGCGAGCCGAGCGGAACGTTCTCGACAGTCCCACTTTGGCTCTTGGCCTTGGTCTCGGGCACTTGGAAATACCTCCCCGATTCGGAGCGAACGAAGGCCCCGCCCACATACATCTTGAAGGTCTTGCGGACTCCCAGACCGACGCTCTTCTTGGGAGGAGAAGCGACCGGAACGTCGATGGAGGCCACCGATGCAACGAGAGCTCTCTTCGGCGCGGTAGGTGCGCCGTTCGTCTTCGACTTCGACTTCGCGCGCGCCACCATCTCAGTCGACCTCCAGGTACGCGAGCAGGCCTTGACGACCGCCCTCGCGGCCGAAGCCGCTCTCTTTGTAGCCACCGAACGGTGAGCTCGCGTCGAACTTGTTGAACGTGTTGGCCCACACCACGCCGGCGCGGAGCTTCTGGGCGATCTCGAAGCTCTTGGAGCCCTTGTCGGTCCAGACGCCTGCCGACAGGCCGTACATGGTGTTGTTGGCTTTCTCGATCGCCTCGTCGGGCGTTCGGAAGGTGAGAATCGAGAGCACCGGACCGAAGATCTCTTCGCGCGCGATGCGATGCGATTGCGAGACGCCCGTGAAAAAAGTCGGTGCGAAGAAGAAGCCCCGCGAAGGGAGCTTGCACGGCGACGAGTAGCGCTGTGCCCCTTCGGCTTCACCCGACGCGACGAGCGCTTTGATGCGGTCGAGCTGCATCTTTGAGTTGATTGCACCTACATCTGTGTTCTTGTCGAGCGGATCGCCGACGCGAAGGGTTGCGAGGCGGTCTTTCAGCTTCTGCACGACGAGGTCGTGGACGCCCTCCTGGACGAGCAAGCGGGAGCCGGCGCAGCAGACGTGACCTTGGTTGAAGTAGATGCCGCCGACGATCCCTTCGACGGCTTGGTCGATGGGGGCGTCTTCGAACACGATGTTCGCGGCTTTGCCGCCGAGCTCGAGACTGAGCTTCTTCTTCGTGCCGGCGAGGGCCTTCTGAATGCCTTTGCCGATTGAGGTCGATCCGGTGAAGGCGACCTTGTCGACGTCGGGGTGCGAGACGAGCGCGGCGCCGGTCTTGCCCGCGCCTGTGACGATGTTCACGACACCCGGAGGCAGATCGGCCTCTTCGATGATCTTGGCGAGGAGGAGCGCGGTGAGCGGCGTCGTCTCGGCAGGCTTGAGAACGCAGGTGTTGCCGCAAGCGAGCGCCGGGGCGATTTTCCACGCGGCCATGAGGAGCGGGAAGTTCCAGGGGATGACCTGGCCGCAGACGCCGAGCGACCGCGGGCTCGCGCCCGGAAAGGCGTACTTCAGCTTGTCGGCCCATCCGGCGTAGTAGAAGAAGAACGCCGAAGCGAGCGGGATGTCGACGTCGCGGGACTCTTTGATGGGCTTGCCGCCGTCGAGAGTCTCGACGATCGCAAGCTCGCGCGACTTCTCTTGGAGGATGCGCGCGATGCGGTAGACGTACTTGCCGCGGTCGAGCCCCGAGAGCTTCGACCAATATTTGTCGTAAGCGTGGCGTGCGGCGCGGACGGCGCGATCGACGTCTTTCTCGTTCGCCTCGGCCACTTCACTGAGCTTCTGCTCGGTCGAGGGGCTGATGGTGTCGAAGTATTTCTTGCTCGTCGGCTCGATCCATTTGCCGCCGATGAAGAGCTCGTAGCGCGGCTGGATGTGGACGTGATCGGTGGCTTCGGGTGACGGCGCGTACGTCCACGCGTCACCGAAGCCTAGTGCCAGGGGCGAAGCGGTCGTCTTCGCGGGCGACGGTCGCGCGACACCGCGGCGGGCTACGCCGTTGCCGCTGAGAGCGAGCGCGCTCGTCGAAGAAGAACCGGCGGACGGGGCCACCTGGCGGAGGGCCTTGGTCGACATGCTGGGGAATCTACGCGAGATGGCGCGGAGGCGAGAGGGTTTTCCGAAGGTAGAGGAGAGGATCGCGCTGGAAACGACGCGCGGTCGGAGGGCGCTGGAACCCCGTGCCCATGACCGTCTATAGAGTGGGAGTGGCCCCGCCGCGATCGACCCAGCCTAACGACGCCGGAGGCCCGACGCTCAGCGGCGTCGTCGGTGCTCTGCGCGCGCTCGCGACGCCCGCTGGATTCGATGCACCGAAGCCGACGTGGGCGAAGGTTCGCTACCGACCCGAACGGTTTCGACGCCGTCCACCCTTGGCCGACGTCTACGTGCCCGCGCACGCAGCGCACCCGCGCTCGAGCGTCGTCATCGTACACGGAGGGGCGTTCACGATCGGCTCGCGTACGATGAAGCCCGTGCTCTATCTCACCCGTCGCTTGCTCGACGCTGGTCACACCGTGATGACGTTCGACTACCGACTCATTTTGCGGGGTGGGCGCATCGAAGAGCAGGTCGACGACGTGACGCAGGCGCTTCTGTTCTGGATCGATCAGCGAAAGCGGTTCGACCTCGAGCCGACCCGGAGAGCCATCGTCGGTCTCAGCGCAGGAGCGACCTTGGCGTTGCTGGCGCTCGAGCGACTCCCGCCCCGAGCGTACTCGCGCTTCGTGGCAGCCTACGGGGTCTACGACTTCACGACGCTCGGCGGCCCTCTGAGCGAAGTGTCGAATCGTCTCTTGTTCAGGACCGACGACATCGCGAAGAAGGCGCGGTGGTCACCGCTCCACGTGTCGACGTCGCACACGCCGATGACGCTGCTTCATGGGACGCGCGACGGCATCGTCCCTTTCGAACAAGCGGAGCGCTTCTATTTCGCTCGGAAGGCCGCGAACCTGCCGGTCGAGCTTCGTCGCTACGAAGGCGCGGAGCACGCGTTCTTCAATGAAGCTGGTGCGCCCGAAACGCTCAGCGCGACCCGGCACTTGCTCGAAGCATTGCATGTCGGGTCGATCGATGGCTCGAAGGTCAGAGCTGGCGACCCTTGAGGACGGTCTTCTTCTCTTGTTGCTCTTGGAGCGACTCGCTGGAGATCTCGAGGTGTGCTTGGGCAGACTCGCCGACGACGTCGTAGCTCTGGCCCTGGAACTCGATGGTGCTGCCGCCCCCGGGGAGCAGGTAGTAGCTGCCTGAACCGATGAAGTTTCGGACCGAGTCGGGATCGGTGGTCTTGTCGCCCGGGAACGGGTCGGGGCCTTCGGCGAAGCGCGTGGTCTGCACGACCGGATCGGTGAGGGTCTGTCCGACGCCTCGGAGCGCGAACTCGAGGAAGGTGCCTTCTTCGAAGCTCACTTTGAGGGTTCCAGCACCGACACCGACGATGACACCCGGGGTGTGCTTCTCGATGACGACCTCTTCGATCTCTTTGCCGGCGATGACCAAGAGCTTGTGCGAGCCGGTGATCGCGCGGCTTCCCTTCGAGAGCTCGCGTCGGAGCGTGATCTTGTCGGAGTTGTAAAACTGCAGGTTTTGCAGATCTTTCGCGACGAGGTGATGCTGGTCGACGATCTCCTGGGTGAAGTCCACGTAAGACGCGCACCCCGCTGAGAGGGTTGCGAGGAAGAGGCTGACTGCAAGGGCGGGAAGGGCTCGAATGCTCATGACACTCCACGAACGGACGGCGTTGTGGCGACCTTACACGAGCACCCCGGGCGAACGCGAAGTGTCGAGTGTTTGCGGCTTCAGGTCGGAGCGAGGGGGTGGTAGCCGACACGGGTGGCTGTCCTCTTTTTGGTCGACGCGACCTACGAGCTCTTTCGCGCCTATTTCGGCGCTCCTCCTCGCGAAGCCCCCGATGGTCGCGAGGTCGGCGCGTCGCGAGGTCTCATCGCGAGCCTGATTCTGCTCCTCAGAAATGAAGGAGCGACGCACGTCGGTTGCGCCACCGATCACGTGATTCGAAGCTTTCGCAACGATCTTTACCCTGGCTACAAGACCGAAGAGGGGATCGACCCGGCCCTCTACGCGCAGTTTCCGATCGTCGAAGATCTGATGCGGGCGCTCGGTGTCGTCGTGTGGCCGATGGTGGAATTCGAGGCTGACGACGCGATGGCCACCGCCGCCGCGGGCTTCGCAAAAGACGCCGAGAAGATCGTTCTCGCCACGGTCGACAAAGATCTGGCGCAGTGTGTTCGCGGCGATCACATCGTGATGAACGATCGACGACGCAAGACGGTGATGAACGCCGACGGCGTGAAAGAGAAGTTCGGCGTCGTCCCCGAGCTGATCCCCGACTACCTCGCCCTCATCGGCGACGCGGCCGACGGTTATCCAGGGCTACCGGGGTGGGGAGCGAAGTCGGCGGCAGCGGTTCTCAGCGCGCACGGTCCCATCGAGGCGATCCCCGACGACGTGAGCGCATGGCGCGCTTCCGTCCGTGGGGCCGCGAAGCTCGCGACGACGCTCCGAGAGCGCCGCGACGAGGCGATGCTCTACAAACGCCTCGCAACGCTCCGAACCGACGGACCGATCACCGAGAGCTTCGACGATCTCGCCTGGAGGGGGGCGCGACCCGAGCTCGTGACGCTCACGCGCGAGCTGGGCTTCGAAGATCTCTGCGAGCGCATCCCGAAGTGGATCGACTGACCCGATGTGCGCTGGTCTTTCGAGAGCCCGTCTTTCGAGAACCCGTCTTTCGAGAGCCCGTCTTTCGAGAGCCCGTCTTTTGGGAGCCCGTCTTTTGAGAGCTCAGTCTGTCGAGTCAGTCTTTCGAAAAGTAATCTTCGCCCTGGTAGGCGCCGGTGCGCTCTTTCTCGAGCTGCATCAGCACGTCGGTGAGGAGCGTCGATGCGCCGAAGCGAAAGAGATCGGGCGTGAGCCAGTCGTCGCCGAGGGTCTCTTTGACCATGACGAGGTAGTGGAGCGCCTGCTTCGCCGTTCGAATGCCGCCGGCGGGCTTCATGCCGATCTTCTTGCCGGTCGCATAGTAGTAGTCGCGGATCGCCTCGAGCATGACGAGGGTCACGGGAGGCGTGGCGGCCGGTTGGATCTTGCCGGTCGACGTCTTGATGAAGTCGGCCCCGGCGATCATCGCGATCTGGCTCGCCTTGCGGACGGTGTCGTACGTGCCGAGCTCGCCGGTCTCGAGGATCACTTTGAGGTGCGCCGCGCCGCAGGCTTCTTTGGTGGCGACGATCTCGTCGTAGACCTTGCCGTGCTCACCCGAGAGCATGGCGCCGCGATCGATGACCATGTCGATCTCGTCGGCGCCGAAAGCGACCGCACGACGGACGTCGTCGAGCTTGATCTCGAGCGGCGAGAGACCGCTCGGGAACGCCGTCGCGACGCTCGCCACGTGCACCGACGAGCCTTCGAGGGCGCGCTTCGCCGTGGTGACGAAGTTCGGATAGACGCACACCGCGGCGCACGACGGGATGCCCGGATCCGACGAAGGCGTCCGCGCCTTGTGCGCGAGCTGAGAGACCTTGCCGACCGAGTCTTTTCCCTCGAGCGTGGTGAGATCCATCATCGACACGGCGAGCTTGAGGCCGAAGACCTTGGCGGCCTTCTTCAGGCTCCGCTTGCCGAGGGCCGAAGCTCGTTCTTCGACGTAGACCTTGTCGACGGTCGGGCACGAGAAGTCGGGATAGCGCCCGTACTGGTTCTGTTGCCCGACGTTCCACAACCGCGCAGCCGCTTCCGTCACGATGACCTCCTCGATCGGCACGAACGTACCAGAGCCGACCGAGGTCGCGTCCGAGAAACGCGCGTGGGCGGCGCGGGTCGCGAGCGTGCTCAGGCGCCCGGTCGAAATCAGCGCGTCGCGAGACCGCCGAGACCGAAGCGAGACGGTCGCCCGACGAGTGAGCACCGGAATCCTACTTTTGTAGGCTGAGGAGCGGAGAGCGGAGGCCGACCGTCGCAGCGAAGGGATCGGCGGTCGCAGCAGCACCTATTTCGACCGGGCGCCTCAGCTCCACTCCCAGGCTCGGACGTTGCTCTCGTGGGTTCGGCGCACTAGGACGACGGGATGCGACGAAGGGTCGTTCTCGCAGCCGCCTGTGCGCTTCTCCTCGTCCTCGTTGGTCTGTCCATGAAGCTCTATACCCCTCAGAACCTTCTCGCCGTCGGGACGACCCCGCCCGATCTCTCGGCTCCCGACCAGCACGCGAAATCGCATCGCTTGTCGGATGAACGCGGCCATCCCGTCGTGGTCTACTTCTATCCGAAAGACGACACACCCGGCTGCACCAAGCAGGCCTGCACCTTCCGCGACACCTGGGACGAGTTCGAGAAGGCCGGAGTTCAGGTGCTGGGCGTCTCGGGCGACGATGTTCGCTCGAAGGAAAAATTCTCCAAGAAATTCTCGCTCCCCTTCCCCGTGCTCGCCGATCCGAAGAACGAGTGGGCGAAGGCCTTCGGGGTGCGAATCATCCTCGGGATCACGTCGCGCGTGACCTTTCTCCTCGACCGAGAAGGCAAGATCGCCAAGGTCTATCCCGACGTCGATCCGGCGCTCAACGTGACCGAAGTCTTGCGCGACGCGCGGTTGCTCGAGTGACGAACGATCCGAGGCCCCCGATGCATTGGACCACCGACGACGTCGTCGTGAACGGCATTTGCTTGGCCGTGCATCGCGCGCGGATCGATGTCCCAGCTCCGCGATTCGAAGGGCGCCGCACCCTCCTGCTCCTCCACGGATTTCTCGACGCGGGTCGCACCTGGGATCTCGTCGCCGAGCCGCTCGCTCTGGCTGGATACGAGGTCATTGCGCCCGATCTGCGTGGCTTCGGTGACAGCGCGCGAGTCCCGCGCGGCGGCTACTACCACTTCGCCGACTATGTCGCCGACATCGACGATCTCGTCTTGCACCTCGCTCCCGAATGGCTCGGAGTCGTCGCTCACAGCATGGGTGGAGGCGTCGCTTCGCTCTGGTGCGGCACGCGCCCCGAGAAAGTGAATCGACTGGCGATACTCGAAGGGCTCGGGCCCTCGGCCGATCCGCCCGAGCTGGCTCCGCATCGAATGCGGGCTTGGCTGCGCGATCTGGCGCGGTTCGATCGAACGCCGCGACCTTTACCGTCGATGGAACATGCCCTCGATCGACTCGCCGCGACGCACCCGAGAGTCGGTCGCGCGCTCCTCGCGACGCGCATCGGGCTCCTCGTGAGACCCGGTCGCGACGGCGCGGTCGAGTGGGCTTACGATCCGATCCATCGCACGACCTCACCGACGCCGTTCCAACTCGAGGTGTTCAACGCGTTTCTCCGTGAGGTGAATTGTCCGACGCTCTTCGTGAGCGGAGGTCCGATGGGATGGCATCCGGAGGGTGAAAAGGACCGTCTCGCACTTCTGCGACATCTGCGTCGCGTCGAGCTCCCCGAAGCTGGGCACATGATGCATTGGACGGCGCCCGAACCCCTCGCCGAGGCGCTGCTCGCCTTTCTCGAAGAGCCTTGAAAACGGGCGCGACGTCGACGAACGCGGTCGCGTATCGCTCGCGCATCGAGCCGGCGGGCGGCGCGCTGCTCCTCGTCGCAGCCCTCGCGTCGGCCTGCGGGCTGCAGCGAGAAGCGGCGTCGGTGTCGAGCCCGGCGGCGACGGCTTCACGACCCCTTCCCCCCTTTCGCGTGACGATGCTCGATGTCGGAACGGGTCTTTCGATCTTGGTCGCTGGTGAAGACTTCACGCTCCTCTACGACGCTGGCTCGAACGACGACCGAAAGACGGGACAGGGCGATCGCGCCGTCGCGTACCTCGAGGCGATCCTCGGACCTTCGGGCAGCGCGGCATGTCAGAGCCGCGAGGGAGCCGAAGGCGTGGCGCAGCGGCCATTGGATCATGTGTTTCTGTCGCATCCGCATCGCGATCACGTCTCGTTCTTGCCCGACGTGCTCGATTGCTTCGCGGTAAAAACGGTCTGGGATAGCGGCGCCGTGGCCGACACCGAGACCTACGCCGCGTTCACCGAGGCAGCCTCGCGCGAGCCGGGCGTCGTCTACCGAAGCGCGAAGGTTTTGAGCTCTCCTTCGTTCCGCGAAGGCGATCGGATCACGCTCGGCCGCGCCGCCTCGGCCGAGATCCTCAGTGTGAGGCCCGATGCGCGCGATCTGAACGACGCGTCGATCGTCGTACGGCTCGATCTCGGGCGCGTGAGCGTGCTCCTCGAAGGCGACGCGACGGGTGGCGACCGAAAAGATCCTGCTTCAGCTCCTTCGCGGAGCAGCGTCGAAGCCGCTCTCGTCGCGCGCCACCGAAAGGAGATCGACGTCGATGTCTTGCAGGTCGGGCACCACGGCTCGATGACCTCGAGCCGAACCGCGTTCCTCGACGCGGTCTCTCCGAAGATCGCCCTCGTAAGCGCGGGTCCGCAGCCCTACGGTCGCGTGGTGCTGCCGGATGCCGAAGTGATCCACGCGCTCGAAGCGCGCGGAACGAAGGTATTGCGGAGCGACGAGAACGATGAAGCGTGCCGCAGCGACGAGGCGAAAATCGGTCCGGACCGCGATGGGGCTCCGGGCGGATGCAGCGCGGTCACACTTCGAATCGACGAGGCAGGACAGATCCGAATCGAGCCCGGACCTCGTCGAGACTGAGTGCCTGCGCGGTGGCGACCGGCGCGCAACAGTGCTTATATCGGAGGGTAATCGCATGTCTTTCACCACCCAAAAGCGCTCCAGCGCAAAGGCCGCTCGCAAACCGTCCCCATCGCGCGGGGCACGTGGCCCTTCGGGCGATGAGCACGCATCCAATGGGAATGCTGCCAATGGCCATGCGGCCAATGGGAATGCGGCCAATGGCCATGCGGCCAATGGGAATGCGGCCAATGGGCATGCGGCCAATGGGCATGCGGGCACGCGAGCGGCCGCGAAAGGCGCGGCAGCGAGGAGCGCGACCGAGAACGGCGCTACAAAGAAGGCTGGGCTTCGTAAGACTGGACTCAAGGCGAATCGGAAGAAGCTGCAGCGTCCGACGCCCTACCCCGACGCGCTCATCGATTTCATGATGAAGGAGTGGGCACCCCGCTTCGTCGATGCGCGCCCGCTCGCAAATGTCCACGCGTTCGCCGCCCGCCGTCGCGCACTGTCGAAGCGCTTCCCGGGCGAGACCCTCGTCATCGCGACGGGCCACGAGAAGGTTCGCTCGAACGACACGACCTACCGGTTTCGTCCTGCGAGCGACTTCTTCTATCTCACAGGCAATCTCGAGCCCGATTGCGTGTTGGTTCTCGAGCCGCGCGGCAAGACGGGTCACAAAGACATTCTGTTCGTCGAGCCGAACCCTGGTCGCAGCGACAAGACGTTCTTCACCGATCACTCGAAGGGCGAGCTTTGGGTCGGTCCTCGCCTCGGGGTCGAAGAGAGCCGATCGCGCTTCGGAATCCACGCCACGAGCGGTCTTCCCGATCTCACCGACTACCTCGCCAAACAGGCAAAAAAAGCCCGCGTGCTTCGCGGATTTTCCGCGCGCGTCGACGATGCGGTCCGATCGCAGGGAGCGAAAGACCTCGAGCTCGGCCAGTTCTTGAGCGAGCTCCGGCTCATCAAAGACGAGCTCGAGATCACCGAGCTGTCGAAGGTCGTGCACTCCACCAAGCGAGCCTTCGAAGACGTGATTCGAACCCTTCGCAACGCGAAGAACGAACGCGAGGTGGAGGGGATCTTCAATCTCCGCGCGCGCGTCGAGGGCAATGACGTGGGCTACGGCACCATCGCAGCGAGCGGCGCGAACGCCTGCATTCTGCATTGGACGCGCAACGACGCGAAGTTGAAGAAGAGCGACCTGCTCCTGCTCGACGCTGGGATCGAGGGCAACGCCCTCTACACGGCCGACATCACGCGCACGCTGCCGATCTCCGGAAAGTTTTCGAAGGTGCAGCGCGAGGTCTACGACTTGGTCCATGCCGCGCAGTCGGCCGCGCTCGCCGCAGTGAAGCCCGGCCACGACTTCATGGAGCCGAATCGCGCCGCGCAGCGTGTCTTGGCCGAAGGCCTCGTCCGCATGGGCATTCTCGATGACGCCGAGAAGGCCCTTCTGCCCGATCAGCAGCTTCACCGACGCTACACGCTCCACAACACCAGCCACATGCTCGGCATCGACGTGCACGATTGCGCGAAGGCCCGCCAAGAGGTCTACCGTTACGGGCCCCTGCAGCCCGGAATGGTCCTCACCGTCGAGCCGGGACTCTATTTTCAGCCCGATGACCTCACCGTGCCCGAGAAGTATCGCGGCATCGGCGTGCGCATCGAAGACGACGTCCTCGTGACCCAGAAAGGAATGCGCAACCTCTCTGGCAGCATCCCGCGCAGCTCCGACGAGGTCGAAGCTTGGATGGCCGATCTCTGGCGTGCGTGACCCCACGGCCTCTCGACACGATGAGCCAGCGTTCGACCTGGTGGTGGGGGTGGTCGCTTGCGCAGAAAGCTACGCGAAGCTGCGCGGCCGCTCGGTTCGAGCGAGAAGGCTCGTCGGTCGACATCCCTTCGTCTGCAACGACGCGCTCGAGCTCGAGCGAGAAGGCTCGAGCGAGAGGGTTGGAGCCACGCGGTTGGAGCCACTCGGTTGGAGCCACTCGGTTGGAGCCACGCGGTTGGAGCCACGCGGTTGGAGCCACGCGGTTTGAGCCACGCGGGGCAAGTCCAGCGTCTAGAGGCCAGACGGCGACGCGGCCAGTCATCGGAGAGAGCGGAAGAGCGAGGAACCCAGCGTATTCTGGAGGATGAGGGAGCGCCAACCGAAAGGTCTGGCACGCTGGGCCCCTCGCCCTTCCACTCTCCCCGAGACGAGGAGCGAAGTAGCGAGAAGCGAGTAGCCCGAAGCTCGTCGACCCAATGAGCGGTCGACATTGTCGAGTGGAACACAGTCGTCGAAAACAAGCGAGCCGGACGATGAAGCTCTCTTCAGTTTCGAGAAGACCATTGAAGAACCAGCGAGTTTTGGCTGATTTGCCGTAGTGCCATCGGGCCATGCAGCCCGATGAAAGTTCTACGCAGCTCGGGTCAGGTGGGTTTCACCTCGACGCAGACGAACCAGAGCTCCGGGATCCGTCGCGCGCCCCGCACACGAGGCGCTGCCGCCGGCGCGCGAAGACGGCGAATCCGAGCGCAAGCATCGACAACATCGATGCGACTGCAACTGAATCAGATATTTGCGCGCTGCCCGGCGCGACGGCGCAACAGCCCGCGCCGGGGTTTGGGTGCGGGCCGCCGCCGGTCGAAGAGCTAGCGCTCGTCGACGAGCCCGTCGCGCAGGTGTCGGTTTGCAGGGTTTGTTTGGTGATGGCCCACGGGCCTTCGCACTTGGTCGCGACATCGGAGCCCGAAGGGCAAGCGATGGGCCCGCTCAGACACGACAAGTGATGGATCGGCTCGAAGGTGACGCCCTGATCGTGGCTGACTCCGATCGTGAAACCATCGAGGCCCTCGCTCGCACATGCGTAGACGAGATCTCCCGCCCACGTCAGGCAGCGGGCGTGTAGCGCATTGATAGGTGTGAAGACGAAGTCGCTCGTCTGCGCCCGCACGATGCCATCGGCCTCTCCTCCGACGACCACGGTCTTTCCATCGGGGGAGAGCGCGAAGCCGAGGAGCTTTCCTTTGCCGACGAAGATGCTCTGAAATGTGTCGCCGCTGTCGTGAGACACGAGGAGCTTGCCGGCGTCACCGTCGAGACGAACGTAGAGCGTTGCCGGATCGCTGGGATCGATCGCCGCGATGTAGGGTCCGGACGCGTTGTCGCTTCCCGGGATGGCGACGACCTCCCACGTGGCGCCACGGTCTTTCGACCGAGCGATCCCACCGACGTAGCTCGTGCTGGTCGCAATGGTGAAGCCGCTCGCGTAGACGCGGTCCGTGTCGCTGGAAGCGACGTCGCCGGTGAGCGCGAGAAAGTCGGCGGGGAGAGCCACTCCGGCTTGGGCCCAGGTCTTCGCGTCGTCGTGGGTCTCCCAGAGGCGCGTGTCGAACTTGCTGCCGCCGACGCCGTTCGAGCTGATGGCGATCGCGCGCGTCGAGTCGGCCTTTTCGACGGCGACATCGACCATGTAGCGCTGCGCGAGATCGCCTCCGGCGAAGGCTAGATTGCATCCGTCGGGCGATGAGACGGTGAGCCCGTCGAAGACGCCAGCGACGAGCGTGCCGTCGGACAGGAGACCGATCGGAGGATCGAGCACACCGCCGTAGAGCGCCGCGGCCTCGCAGGTCCACCCCCATTCTTTGCCGCCGTTCGTGGTTTCGATGAACCCGTAGGTCGTCTCGACCGCGATGTGCTGCGGATCGGTCGGCGCGACCACGAGCTGACCGGCGGACGGGAAGCGACCATTCGCGAGAGCGGGCGGAGGCGCGAAGGTCATCACTATCAAGGATGCAACGACAGCGCTGATGCAACGACTCAGACCGAGCGTCATTGGCCGCCTGGAACGCCGAGGTAGGTGAGCAGGTCGCTCAAGTCTTGGTCGGAGACGGTCTCTTCGGAGACGGGCGACATCTGTCCGCCGTAGCCGAGGAAGCCGCCGTGCCGAGTCTTCTCGATGAAGATGAGACGCCGATCGGCGTCGGAGTACATGGGAGAGGGGTGCGCTTGGAGCGTCTGCTCCGGCAGCGTGGGCGCTCGCTTCACGAGCTTGCTCGCGCCCGTGGTCTTCGCGCCGTGACAGGTCGCGCACGCCTGGGCGTAGACTGCCTTGCCGCGGGATGCGTCGCCCGGAGCGACGTCGGCGACCGCGCCGATCGTGAACGACTGAGGGGCTTTCTCGGCGACTTCGGCTTCGGGCTCGAGCGACTCGAGGTAGGCATAGAGCGCCTTGGCGTCTTCTTCTTGGCCGCTCCAAGGCTCGTTCGCGAGCATGAAGTAGTAGAGACACGCGTTGATGCTCTCGAGCAGCGTGTCGGTCTGTCCGCCCCAATAGGTCGGGCGCTCGAGCACACCAGCGAGCGGCGCCCCTGAGAAGCGGAGCTTCGGGTTGTCGCCCGCGTGGATCTCGTGGCAGGTGGCGCAGCTCATCTCGTTGAAGGTCGTTCCCGAGACCTTCGGATCTTTGAAGACAGCCTCGCCGTGCTCGATCGCGGTCTTCTTGATGATCTGCTCGTCGGCGACTGGACAGGCCGCAACCAACACGGCGGTGCCGAAGGCCGCGAGTGCGAGCAGTGTGGTGCGCGCGATCGTCACTCAAAGCCTCGTGGAAGGAGCGTGAACGCGTCTGGATAAACACCCAGAGGTGCGCTCGAGACGATCGCGAGCGTGTCGTCGAGGGCGATGGTGTTTCCGTCGGCTTTGCGATCGCCTTCGCAAACCACGAAGAGCTTCTTCGCTGCGTGCTCGACGAGGTGCGGGCGAAAGCATTCGCTCGACGCGAACGTCTTCACGATGGGCGGCTTCACGCCTGTGGGATCGACCACGTAGAGCGCATCGGGCTGCTGGGTCGGGATGAAGAGGGTCTTACCGTCGTCGCTGAACTTCGGAAAATACGGGGCGCCGAGCGTGGTGACGGTCTTCGTGAAATCGAAGGATTCGGTCGTCGTGTCGAAGAAGCGAACGTCTTTCGACTCGGTGTTCGCGACGGCGAGCGTCTTTCCGTCGGGCGAGGACACCGCCGCATACGGCCCGTAGACCGGTGTGCCGAACCCACTCGCGCTCGGCCCGAGAGGGACACGCTTCACGGGGGCGTCGGGATGATCGAGGTCGACGACGGCGAGGACGTCTTCGCCGTAGCAGGCCACCCACGCCGTCTTGGCGTCGGGCTTCGACAAGACGACCGCGTGCGGCGCGACGCATGTGGGGATGAACGTCGGGAGCGCCGATCCCGTAAGCAGGACTTTGTCTGGATCGATGAGAGCCAGATCAGCGCGCGCCGCGTCGACGTTGGTGGGGTTCTTCGTCGCACGCTCGAGATCGAAATGGGTGACGACGATCCGTGTCATGTCGTCGCTGATCACGATGTCGCCGGGGTTGTTCTCGATGCGAACGACGCCCGTAATCGAGAGATCGTCGAGCGAGAGCTTCTGGACGTAGCCCGGGATCGAGGACGAGCCATGGGCTGCGTGCGGCCCGGTCGCTGCGACGCGGGGATAGGAGAGCGCGGTGAACGCGGCCCGTCGCGACGGATCGACGGCGATGTGGTGAGGACCGTCGATGTCGACCGGGTTTCGTCCGACCGGCCGGTCGTAAATGATCTGACCCGTGGTGAGGTCGACGACGCTCACCGAGTCGGAGAAATTGTTCGTGATGAGGGCCGCGCCCCCCGACGGCCACGCGATGGGCTTCGCGCGATTCGGATACGCCGAGCCGGTGTACGGGCCGTAGTCGATCGTGATACTCGGGTCGGGCTTGCAAGCGCTCAGCATCACGCTGGCGGTGATCGCGGCGAGAAAAGCAGCCGAACGCGTGGTGCGGTTCATCTGAGCCCGGATCCCTTGGTTCGAAGCAAGCGCGGTTGCACGGGGCCGATGGTCGCAGGCGGTCGAGAGCTGCGTCCAACACGGTACCTACCACATCGACACCGGCCGAGCCGCCGAGGGCAAAAACCTCGCGCGTTCACCGCTTCCGGGCGCGGGGCTTGCTTGTCCGAGTCCGGTCATGTAGTCGCTTACACCGTCTACCTGAGCTCCCCCCATGGCCGCCGCACGATCTCTCGTCATCGTTGAGTCTCCCGCCAAAGCCCGCACAATCGCGGGTTTTCTCGGGAGCGAGTTCCTCGTCGAGTCCTCGATCGGACACATTCGGGATCTTCCCGAGCGTGCGAGCGACGTGCCCGCCGCCTACAAGAAAGAGCCGTGGGCGCGCCTCGGCGTCGACGTCGAGCACGACTTCAAGCCGCTCTACATCGTCGATCCCGACAAGAAGGCGCACATCCAGAAGCTCAAGGACCTGCTCGCAGAGTCCAAGGAGCTCTTCCTGGCGACCGACGAAGATCGCGAAGGAGAGGCCATCGCTTGGCATCTCCTCGAGGTGCTCAAGCCCAAAGTGCCCGTCAAGCGCATGGTCTTTCACGAGATCACACGCGCGGCGATCCACGAAGCCATCGCGCATCCGCGCGAGCTCGATCGCAGACTCGTCGACGCACAAGAAGCCCGCCGCATCCTCGACCGTCTCTACGGCTACGAGGTCTCTCCCGTTCTCTGGAAGAAGGTCATGCCGAAGCTGTCGGCCGGCCGTGTCCAGAGCGTCGCGACGCGCATCATCGTCGAGCGCGAGAAGGCTCGCATGCGCTTCCGAAGCGCGAGCTACTGGGACATCGAAGCGACCTTCGAGGAGAAGGGCCAGGCCTTCGGGGCGACGCTCGTCTCGGTCGGCGGAAAGCGACTCGTCGCGAGCAAAGACTTCGATGAGCTCGGCAAGCTCACGAAAGAAGGCGTCCGCCTCGACGAGAAAGCCGCGCGCGATCTCGCGACGAACCTCCTCGGCGAGACGCTCTCGGTCTCTAGCCTCGAGAAGAAGCCGACCCGCCGTCAGCCCGCGCCTCCGTTCATGACCTCGACGTTGCAGCAGGAGGCGGCACGCAAGCTCCGCTTTGCCTCGGCGCGCACGATGCGATCGGCACAGCGCCTCTACGAAGGCGGCTTCATCACGTACATGCGTACCGACTCGATCGTGCTCTCGGCGACGGCGGTCGTGTCGGCGCGCGCTCAGATCGAGCGGATGTACGGCGCCGAGTACGTTCCGAAAGAGCCACGCGCCTACAACAAGAAGGTCAAGAACGCCCAAGAGGCCCACGAGGCCATTCGCCCTGCGGGCGAGGTGTTCCGGCTTCCCGAAGAAGTCGCGGGCGACATGGGCCCCGACGAGGCGAAGCTCTACGAGCTCATTTGGATGCGCACCGTCGCTTCGCAGATGCCCGACAGCCTCGGAGAGACCGTCTCGGTTCGCATCGGCGGAAAGTCGAAGACCGGCGACGTCGTCGAGCTCGCAGCGAGCGGCCACACCGTCACCTTCCCTGGCTTTCTCCGCGCGTACCTCGAGGGCAGCGACGATCCGGCGGCCGAGCTCGAGAGCCGTGAGCGGCACTTGCCGGTTCTGACCGAGCGACAGCCGCTGCGAGCCTCGACGTTCGAGCCGAAGAGCCACGAGACGCAGCCTGCGGCGCGATACACCGAAGCGGCGCTCATTCAGAAGCTCGAAGAGCTCGGGGTCGGTCGACCTTCGACCTACGCGTCGATCATCAGCACCATCGTCGACCGTGGCTACGTCTGGAAGAAAGGCACGGCGCTCGTTCCGAGCTTCAAAGCCTTCTCGGTCGTCGCCCTGCTCGAAAAGCACTTCGATTCGCTCGTCGATTACGCCTTCACCGCGAAGATGGAAGACGAGCTCGACGCCATCGCCACAGGCCAACAAGAGGCCGTGCCGTGGCTCAGCCGCTTCTATTTCGGCGCTGAGAAGAACCCGAAGGGCAAGAACGGCGAGAGCGAAGGGCTGGGGCTTCGAAGCCTCGTCGCCGATCGTCTCGACGAGATTGATGCGCGTGCCATCAACACGCTCCCACTCGGCACCGACGCCGAAGGTCGCGAGATCGCGATACGCGTCGGCAAATACGGTCCTTATCTGCAGCGCGGTGAAGACACGGCGCGTGTGCCCGACGATCTGACGCCCGACGAGCTCACGCTCGAGAAGGCGCAAGAGATGCTCGACGCACCAAGCGCCGATCGTCTCGTTGGACCCGATCCGGAGACGACCCTGCCCGTGTACGTGAAGGCCGGTCGCTTCGGCCCGTACGTGCAGCTGGGTGACGGCGGCAAAGACGAGAAGCCGAAGACGGCGAGCCTGCTGAAGCGCATGACGCCGGCCGACGTGACGCTCGACGAAGCGCTCCAGCTGCTCTCGTTGCCGCGCGTCGTAGGCCCCGATCCCGCGGGCGTCGACATCACCGCGCAACTCGGACGCTTCGGCGCTTACGTCACGCGAGGCGAAGACAGCCGCAGTCTCGAGAACGAAGAGCAGGTCTTCACGGTCACGGTCGAAGAAGCGTTGGCTCTCTTGGCGCTGCCCAAAGCGAGACCGAAGCGCGCCTCGGCCGAGCCCTTGAAAGTACTCGCCGATGACGCGATCTCGAAGAAGCAGATCAAAGTGATGCAAGGACGCTTCGGTGTTTACGTCACCGACGGCGAGACCAACGCGTCGCTTCGTCGCGAAGACGCGCTCGAAACGCTCACGCAAGAGCGCGCCGAGGAGCTGCTCCAGATGCGACGCGACCGCGATCCCGACGCGTCGAAGGGGCGTGGCTCGAAGAAGAGCAGCGCGAAGAAAACGACCTCGAAGAAGGTCGTCGCCAAGCAGTCTGCGGGCACGAAAGAAGCTGCGTCGGAAGGCGTCGCTTCGAAAGAGCCCAAGAAGGCGGCAGCCGCGAAGACCGAAGGCGACGCGAAGAGCTCTGCGAAGCCCAAGGCGAAAGCCAAGGCGAAGAAGTCGAAGTCTGCGGCGCCTGCGAGCGGCTCGAAGGCCGCGAAGCCGAAGGCTGGCAAGTCCGAGCCGAAGACACTCTCCGCGAAGAGCACCGCGAAGAGCTAGGAAAGGTCGAAACGCTGTGGCCCGAGCCCCTGTGCTCCGAACCGTGACGTCCCGACTTTCGCTCAGGCTCCATTGGGGGCTTGGTGTGCTCGCGTCGGGGGCGCTCGCGAGCTGCGCGCGTGACCGCGAGGCCGAAGCCCCGCTCGAGACGAACACCAACCCGACGGGGCGAAATCCGAACGGTGGTCCGGGCCCGAACGGAACACCGAATCCGGGCGGACCTCAGCAGCCGGCGCCACGCCCGCAGCCTTTCGGGTTCCCTCAAATCCAGATCCAGCCGCGTGCGTCGGCGAGCCCTGTGGCTTCGGCGACGCCGACGCCGAGCGCGACCACGGCCAGCGTCGACACTGCCGAGCTCTTTCGGGCTCAAGACGCGTGTCTGTCGAACTGCGACCAGTTCGCGTGCATGCGCATCGCGTCGGCCTACCGCGACGGCGTGGGTGTGCCGCGCGATCCGCTCGCGGGCCGGCGCTATGCGCTTCACGCGTGCCTCGAGTGCGGCACGCCAGGGGTGGCGACAGTCGATCAGTGCCCGGTGTTCGGCATTCCGATGGCGACAACGAAAAAAAAGTGAGCGTCAGGGTCGAGAGAAACGAACCGTCGTTGGTGGGATGTGGCGCGCTCTCGAGAGAGACACTCAAAGGTCTCGACATGCCCGAGTGGTTCCGGTAACAAGCCCACCTCGCACGTCGGTTGCGTGAGCAGTCGACCCAGCGTTCGCCACCTTAGCTCAGCGGTAGAGCAACGGTTTCGTAAACCGTAGGTCTCGAGTTCAAATCTCGAAGGTGGCTCCAGACTTCTCGCTTCCCCAGCGCCGACCGTTCTTTGCGCCTCCGAGCCCATCACGCTCCGAGATTCACGGTTCGAGCTTCATGGCCTGGCAGAGCACATGGCCTGGCAGAGCACATGGCCTGGCAGAGCACATGGCCTGGCAGAGCACATGGCCTGGCA
>JAYUUB010000129.1:0-37067 GCA_043755175.1 Polyangiaceae bacterium
GGCGGCGGTAGCGACGCAGGGGGGGTGACGCCACCCTTCAGGGTTCCACGGAGCTGCGTGCCTCGAACGTCACTCGTGGGCGCGCTGGCCGGTGGAGCTCCGACGATCGGATTCGCAGTGCGGCCCTGAGGAGACTCGTTGCTCTCTTTCGCGTCCGAGCCGACAACCTCGTCCCAGCTGTCGTCGTTCGGCAGGTGGCCGCGCGCGCCGTCGTTCATGGAGCCCCCAGGGCGTGAACGTCACCACTCGCGGAGCCTGCGCCGAGCACGAACGCGACGTCGACAGCCGGAATCGAGCTCGCGCCGTCTGCGACGGTCCCCGAAGATGTGCCGAAGACGCGCAGCTTGGCGTCTCGCTTGAGCGTGACGCGGAAGCCGAGGGAGAGGCGTACCGGACAGTCTTTGTCGCGAGGGCACCCGGTCTTGGCATGAAGCACGACCAGCGCTCCGTTGGCGAGCGGTCGCACCTCGGCGACCGAGCCGTCGAGCGCGACGGGCTTTCCTTTCGAATCGGACTGCGCCGCGAGCTCCGCATAGCTCATGGGCTTCTTCGCGCCGAACTCGACGGCGGCGGCTTCGAGCGTCGAGACGCGCTCCACGTCGATCTTCGCGAAGCGTGGCGCTTTGCCAGGCATCTTGGCGCGCACCTCGATCTGTGTTGCTCCAACCGAGGAGACGTTCATCGTGCGCGCGAAGGTTCCGTCGGTTGCGACCTCGAGGCCGCGTCCTGCGGCCGATATCTCGGCCCCGGGGAGCGTCTTGCCGGCGAGAACGAAGGTACTTTGATCGGTCACGATCCCTGGACCGGGGGCATCGATGACCAAAGGAAGCACGGTCGCGTTGACCGTCACCATTCCTTTTTCTTCAGAACCGCCGGGCGGAGTGACGGTGTAGCTGACCTTCCGCGCGAGCGTGTCGGAGTTGGCCGATGGGCCTTCGAGATCTTTCGAGACGTCGATGGTCCTGATCGCGCGACCATCGCGCATCGGAATCTCATCGCCGTCGAGGCTGACCTTCGAGCCACCCATCGCTTCGACGACGATCTGGATCGCAGGTCGGTCGGCCTCGAGCATCGTGAGATCGGGTCGGATGCGGTAGGCGATGCGGGCCGTCACCGCGACGGTTTCGTCGCGACCCCGGTCGGGTCGGTCGACCTTGATCTTGAGCGGGGTGTCACCGATGGCGAGGGGCGTCGGGAGCGGGAGCGTCGCCTTCTTGTCGGTCACCTTCGCTTCGCTGTCTCCGAGGTGAATGACGGTCCCATCGGGGCAGCTCGGACAGCGCACGTCGAGGACCTCGGCTCCGCCCTCTGCAGCGCGGACTTGGACCGTGAGCGGCGGAGCGCTCGGCCAAAGAAAAGCGAACGCGACGGCGAAAACGGCCAGCCCCGCTGCTGCCATGATCACGTAAAGGCCGCGGCGCGAAACCGCTGCGGGCGGCTTCGGGAGAAGCGGGCCTTGAATTCGGACGCCTCGATCGAGCCGACGCATGCGTGGATCGCGTCGCGCGAGCACCTCGGTGCGCTCGGCCGGCGGTAGCTGGACGCGCTGCTTGTTGTGGTAGGTCGCGCCCAGCTCGTCTGCGGGCTCGTAAGCATCGTCGTTCGGGGTCTTCGAGACACCGGGCCGAAGAGGCGCGATCCCCGGCCGCGCGACGCCGAGCAACGTGCTCTGCGATGGGGCCGGCGCAACGGGCAGTAAGTCGGGTCTGGCGGCACGTTGGCCGAATTGCGCTGGGGAGCCGACTACCTGGGTCGACACGACGTTCTGATGGTTGCCCGCCGCCGCGTAGGCCTGACCGACGACCCCTTGGCCGCTGACGTCAGAGCCCGAGCCATGACTCGAGAGGGGTTGGTTCGAAGCCTGTCCCCGATTCACCTGCGGGGGAGCGATGCCGAGCATCGTACGGTTGCTCGGTGACGAGCCCGAGAACGGCGCCGGGATCGACTGCGGAACGTGCGTCTGGACCGCGTGGGCTTCGAGCGCAGCGACTTGCTGCGGATCGAGCCGGCGCGTGTCGGACAGATCGCCGCCAGGAGGACCGGACAGCGAAGGTGCGACACCGCCCAGGATCGTGCGGGAGGCCGGGCTCGAAGCTCCGCGAGCCCCTCGAACGAGCGCCAAGACGAGCCCACACGAGGGACACTTCGCTGCCAAGTCGGGGCACGCCGTTCCGCACTGCGGACAATGCGCCATAGGCGACGAATGCTAGCCGTAGAACGCGCGAAGAGCGAGCAACCCTCTGACCTTCGGTCGGCTGAAGCTCCTACCGGCCTCGGCCGAGGGGTCGCACGAATTCTTGGCCCGATTGCCGAGACCCCGGTATCCGCGACGTAGCGGTCATGGGGACCGGCGTCTTCGGGGCGCCCGTTTCCCCGCCGACCGAGAGGGCACATGAGCGTTTCTTCGGTCACCTTGGACGAGATCCTCGCGGCGGCGCACACCCGCTCGGCGTCGCTCGTGCCCGAGACGTCAGGCTACCTCGCGCTGGCCATCGCCGACGCGTCGGCGAGACTGCCGTTCCGGCTCGAAGACACGATGGTGCATCTGTCGACCGAGGGCACTGTGAAGCTCGCGCGCGGCACCGAAGTGCTCGAGGCAGCCGAGTGCGCAGCGATCACGCGCGACGTCCTCGCCAGACTGCTCGCGCGGTCGATCGGCGGAATGCCGGGGCTGAGCCAGGCCGCCAAGCCCCGCCAGGAGTCGGCCGATGGGGTCGACACCGTGATCGGTGACATCGAAGGCGCGTTGGTTCCCGTGAACCGCGCCGCTGCTCGCCGCGCGCTCGCGCGACTGGCGCGTGAGGTCGTCAAGGCCCGCGAAGCCGGGAAGCTCCGCCGTAGGGCGCGTCCTCCCCAAAACAGAGCTGTTGCTGAAGCAGCCGAGATGCCTCTTCGCCAACGCGAGGCGTCCGCCAAACCCGTTCGCTCGAGAGAGCTCGATGCAGTCGCCGCACCCCTCGCGCCGCAGCCAGCTCCCACGGTTGCGGCGCCGGCGCCGGCGCCGAGACGCGCCGAGCAGCCAGTCGAAGCCCTCTCGGTGGAGGTGAGCTTCAGCGAGCTGCCGCCGGACGTCGTTGAAGCGCCAGCCGCCCCCGCGGACGTCGACTTTGCCATCTCTCTCGCAGAGGAGCGCGAGCCGACGCCGACCGAGATGGGGACTGCGCTCGAAGCCGACGAGCCGAACGAGCCGACGTCGATCGACTCGGTCGCCGTCGTTCTCGAGCAATCGCGCATCACCTCGCGATCGGCCGCTGCGATGACCGTCAGTGGCAAGCTCGCCGAGGATCAGGCAGACAGCGACCGCGAGGCTGCGCGTCGCGAGAAACGCGCGCAAAGAAGGCGCGAGATCCCCGGCGAGGCGCGCTTTCAAGCTGCCGAGAAGAAGACCGTCGACGACCTGGTCGCGAGCTTCAGTGTTTCGGGCTACGACAGCGACGGATCGCTGAAGGCGACCCGGGCGAGCCTAAAACGCCTCGCGGGTCTCGATGCGACACCGCCTCCTCCAGCCGTCGCGATGCGAGGCCTGACGCCGGCTCCGCCGGGCATCTTCGAGGGTGAGATCACTCCGCCGCCCACTCCGACAATGATGCATAAGCGACCGAGTCTCAGTGGCGCGCACGTCGCCTGGGTGGTCGTCGGGCTCGTCGTGGCAGGCCTCTTGGGTCACTACGTTCCGACCTGGCTCGATCGCTCTGGATCGAACGTCGACCATCAGCCGAAACCAGGCACCGAGTTGAGCCAGACGAACTAGCAGGCTGTCGAAAAACTCTCTGGCGACGCTTCCGAGTGGGATGGGCCCCCTCGCGTCGTTGGCGGACACTCGAAATAGCAGCAGTATTTCTCCGGTCCGCCGCCTAGCGAAGGGAACCCATCGCTTCTCGAAAGCTTTCGCCGAGACTTCTTCAACAGCCTGCTAGCGCACCGCAGCTCTTGACGAACAAGCGCGGGGCTGCGACGAATGCCGGCATGCATTCGGAAAACCTGGCAATCGTCAAGTCGCTCGTGAGCGTCGCGTGGGCCGACGGTGAGTACGGCCCGAAAGAGCGCGAGATGGTCGACGCTCTCCTCGACGCGTTCGAGGCGACGGCCGAGCAAGCCGCCGAGCTCAGAGAGTACGCGAACACGAAGCGCGGGCTCGAAGACGTGCCCGTCGAAGATCTCTCGGCCGACGATCTGCGCGTTCTGTTGAGCCACGCGGTGCTGCTGGCCTTCGTCGACGGTCACCAAGACGACAAAGAGATCGAGTTCATCGAGAACCTGGCGAAGTACATTGGGATCCCCGACGAAGAGGCCAAGGGTCTCATCGAGCACGCCGAGGCGAGAGCGTTGAAGCACATCGGACTTCTCTGAGGCTGTAAAAGAGGCCCGTCGCAAGATCGGCTCCGCGAGAGAATCCAGGTCGCGCGGACCCCGCCGCCGACGCACGGTCTCGTTGCCCTGCGAGACCCACGATTGGCCGGTCTCGGGCAGTCTCAGACGAAGCGCTGCGCATCGAAGCGCAGTCGCTATGCAAAAACGCAAAGGACGGGCATGCTGCCGTGACGTGAGTCGGTCCAATTCTCAGGGCGAACAGCCGATCTCCAGAGCCACGATGGTGCTCGCGGCGCTCGGCTTGTTGATCTCCACGACCGCGTTCCGCTGTCCCGGTCCCGACCCATCGGGCCCCGACACCGGTGGTGCTGGGGGAGCCGGGGGTGGTGCTGGGGGAGCCGGGGGTGGTGCTAGCGGAGCCGGGGGCGATGCTGGTTCGACCGGCGGCAGCTGCAGCGCCGATTTGCAAAGCGACATCCACAACTGCGGCGCTTGCGGTCGCGCGTGCGACCCGACCGGCACCACGGCCCTGTCGTGCCACCTCGGGGTGTGCGACTCGAGCTGCCTCCCAGGAAGCCTGAACATCGCCCACCCTGCGGCACCCGCCAAGGACGACGGATGCGAAGCGAGAGTGCATCGCGTGTTCGTGACCTCTGCACCGGTTCCTTCTCGCTTCGGGCCGAACGGCGGCGCGCCATCTGCAGATGCGATCTGCCAAATGATAGCAATGCCGCTCGGTGGCCCGGCCATGTGGCGCGCGTGGACCAGCGACACCACGACGAGCCCGAAGGCGCGCTTCACGACGCCCGACGGGCCGTACGTCCAGCCCAATGGAACATCCGTCGCCGACAACTGGGCCGATCTGATCGACGGCACGCTGCACCACGCCATCGACGAAGACGAGCTCGGCGGAACCGCGCTCGACGTCGACGTGTGGACCGGCACGTCGTCCGATGGAACGGTCTCGATGGCGCCGAGCCCACAAGGCGGGACCATCACCAACTGCTCGGATTGGACGACGATCACCTCCGACATCGACTTCGCCGCGGTCGGTCGGTCGAGCAGCCCAGACCTCGGCTGGACCGAAGGGCCGATGCCCGCCTCGTGTCTTCAAAGCGCCCACCTTTACTGTTTCGAGCAGTGATCCGATGGTCGATTTTTCTCAGCTGAAATCCAAAGTCCAGAGCAAGAACCAGGTCGATGTCGATCCGATCTGGGCGTTCTATCAACAGCGATCACCCAAACCGACCCTCGACGGTTTCCTTCTCTATCTGCGCGACCAACAGGTCATCGACACGAGGCTCTACACGGAGCTTCACACGATGGGTGACGTCGACACGACCTTCGTCGATCCGCAGTCGCTCGCGATGCACGGGACGATGCCTGCGTCGGGCCCGAACGACGCGACTCGGAGAGATGCGTCGTCTAGCCCACCCCCCGATGGCGCGACGCGTGCGGCTGGGGGCGCGAGGCACACCGAGGGGTACGAGGTGCTCGGTCCGCTCGGCAAAGGCGCGATGGGTGAGGTTCATCTCGCACGCGACGTCTTGCTCCGTCGCAAGGTCGCGCTGAAGAGCATCTTGCCGGCGATGCAAGCGAACCAGGCGCTCTTCTCTCGCTTCCTCGGCGAGATGCAGATCACTGCGCAGCTCGATCACCCGTTCATCGTCCCGGTGTACGGCGTCGAGAACGGCGCCGGCGGTGGGCTCGCTTACGCGATGAAGCTCGTCCAAGGGCAAGAGCTCGCCGACCTTCTCACCGAGACGCGGACGAGGCTCCTCGAAGGCAAACCCCTCGACGCGACGCACAGCCTCGAAGGGAGGCTCGAAGTGTTCCTGAAGGTTTGCGACGCGCTCGCCTACGCGCACGAACGCGGCGTCGTCCATCGAGACCTCAAGCCCGCCAACATCATGATTGGACGCTACAACGAGGTTTACGTGATGGACTGGGGCATCGCGCGGTTGATGGGGAAGAACCATCCCGGGCAAGATTTCGCCGTCGAGGTCTACGACGCCGACGGCGCCGACGTACGGCAGACGAACCGAACGCGAATCGGCTCCACGATCGGGACGCCGATCTACATGTCGCCCGAGCAAGCCGCGGGCAAGAACGACGACCTCGACGGGCGCAGCGACCTCTATTCACTCGGACTGATCTTGCAGGAGATCGTGACCCTCGCAGGCGCAGTGGGCGGAACCACCCTCGAGGAGGTGCTGACGAACGCGAAAGACGCGAGGCGCATCCCTCCCCGTGCAGCGGTGCCTGGAACCGCCGTGCCGCGCGAGCTCGCGGCAATCGTCGAGCACGCGACCCGCCTGAAGCCCGAGGAGCGCTACGCGACCGTGACGGCTTTCGCCGACGACATTCGTCGCTACCTGCGCAACGAGGCGATCGTGGCGTTGCCCGACACCGGCACGCAGCGCGCGGGTCGTTGGGTCTCGAAGCACCGGATGACGACCATCGTCATGCTGCTGTTGGCGATGATCATCGGCTCGGGGGCGACCATCGGAGTCCTACTTTACAACCGGCGAGTCGTCCAAAAGCAGCACACGCGTGAGCTCCGTCTCGCAGAGATGAATGCCGCTTCGGCAATGGGAGCGCAGGGCCTCGACACTGTGCTGCAACACGATGTCAGCCAGCTCACGCGCATGGCGGGAGCCGCGGTGCAGGCCCTCGTCGATTCCAAGCCGGGATCGGGCTCGCCACTCCTTTTTTCGGGCGACTTCAAGGCCGGACCGAACGCGCCTCCGGGCCTCGTCGACTCGCCGATCTACGGCGCCCCGGTCAGCTTCGAATGGCCCGTCGCCTCGCTCGCGCCGGGCGTGACGAAAGAAATCGCCGAGGCGCAGCTCGGAAGCATCGACAACCTGCGCGGCCTGGCGCGAGCCATCATGCTCGATAGCTTCGATCCGGACTACCGGTCGATGTCAGAAGCCGAGCGGCAGAAGGCGCTCACCGAAACGGGCGTGCCGATCTCGAAGATCTCGCTCACTCTCGAGACTGGGCTGCACGTCGAATACCCAGGCAATGCGGCGCTCGCGCCCGATTTTGATGGTCGGCAAGAACCAGCCTACAAGGCCGCGCGCGATGCGACGACCGCCGTCTGGGGTGCACCGCACCCAGGTCGCGGCGGCATCGTTCTTTCGTGCAGCGCTCCACTCCACGATTTGGAAGGTCGACTCCTCGGCGTCTTGACATTCGACATCGATCCCAACCGCGCGGTCACCACGTCGCTCGCGAGCGAGAAGCAGGCCTACGTCGAGACGTCACTCTTAGTCGACGACGAAGGCAAAGTGCTCGCGCAACGCAATCGCAGTGACACCGCACCCGAATCAGACACGCTCGACATGCCCGACGTGCGAAAAGCCGTCGCGCGTGGAGAGCGCGGTTACATGCAGACGAAACGACGTGGCCATGACGTCTTGGTGAGCTACCAGCCGCTCAGCACCGTCGGCTGGTACGTGATCAGCGTCGCCAACCTCGAGTCACTCGAGCGCAGCACGACTGCCGAAGGAGCCGTCGGTGGGAGCGTCGGTCCGGCCCCCTCGGCGGCCGCCGTCGCGAAGACGCTCCCTCCGCGTCCACCTCTGCCCGTCGCGACGCCGACGCAGACAGCGAGCGCGGAGCCCGACGTCAGCGCGTCAGCCTCGGCGCCCTCATCGAGCACGCTGCACGGCAAGCTGAGCGATCTCAAGACCTCCGCAGAGCCCGCCGCGCCACCGTCTGCTTCTCCACCGACGCCTTCGGCGCCTCCACCCAATCCTTTCGAGCCTTGGAAGGCGTACGAGAAGGGTGGCAAGAAATGAAACGGTGGGTGGCAGGCAGCTTGGTTGCCTTCGTGGTGACGACCGCTTCATCGCGCGATGCGGCAGCCCAACAACCTGCCCCGCCGCCCCCGACCGAGCTCGGGGCCTCCGAGGCGCCGACCGATGCACAGCACGCCGAGCCCAGCGAAGCCGCGCGCGCGGAAGCGCTTCGGCTCTTCGACTCGGGTCGCGCCATGATGCAACAGGCAGGAAAGCTGACCGAAGCGTGCGACACGCTCACGAAGAGCTACGAGCTGCACAATCGCGGCGACACGCTCCTCAACTTGGCGGAGTGTCATCGCAGACAGGGCAAGACGGCGACGGCGTGGCGCGAGTTCGACGAGGCGATTCGCTACGCCGAAGAGGTCGAGTTCACCGAAGCGATCGCCGCAGCAGGACAGCTGCGCGACGCGCTCGCCAAAGACCTCTCCGAGCTCTTGGTCGACGTGACGAAAGACCCTCCCCGCGGGCTCGTCGTGATTCTCGATGGCAAGCGGCTCCCCAAGGAGCAATGGGGCCAGAAGCTCTTCGTCGATCCGGGGACGCACGCCGTCAGTGCGACGGCCGACGGGTTCAAGCCCTTCGATCGCTCCACCGAGGTGAAGAAGCTCGCCGATCGCGCCGTCATCACGGTGAGGCTCGAGAAGCTTCCACCACCCCCACCCCCACCCCGAACAATCGTTCCTCCGCCGCCCGTCCGTCCGGATACACGTCACGTCCCGACCTGGTCGCTCGTCGTCGGCGGGGTGGGCGTCGCGGCACTCGGCGCCGCGGTGGGCTTCGGCGTCGACACGGTGAACGTCGGCGGTGAGCTCGATCGAATGTGTGGCATGAAGCGAAAGGGTTGTCCTTCGACCTACGACTTCCAAGGCGCGCGCACGAACGAGCTGAGGAGCTTCGGGCTCTTCGTCGGTCTCGGCGCGGCAGGCATCGGAGCCGTCGGTGCGGGCGTAGTCGGCCTCGTGATGGGTGTCACTGGTGGGCCGCCCAAGCAGGTCGCCTTCACGCCTTGGGTCTCACCGACGAGCGCTGGGTTCGGCGTCTCCGGCGTCTTTCGCTGATCGCGCTCACGAACGAGCGTCTCGTGGGTCATCGAAAACGCTCAGCGATCGATGGGGCGCTCACGCACTCTCGTCACGACGCGAGCGCGCGCACGAAGTTGCGAACGACAGCCGCTGCGACGTGACCGCGGTAGGCCCCGGTCGACCTGATGTCGTCGATGGGAGAGACGTCGGAGAGCACGGCCTTCTCGAGATCGGCGTCGCCGATCTCGGAGAGCGGCGTCGAGAGCACGAGCTCGCGGGTACGCCGGAGCAGGCTCGTCACGGGAGCGACCGAAGCCATGCCGAGACCGAGCCGCACCACCTGGTCACCGTCCACGACGGCGAGACCCGCGAATGCGACCTTCGAGATCGATTGCGCCCTGCGCGTACCGACCTTGGTCCAAACCCACGGTGTTCCGCTCGTCGACGAAGCGACCGCTGGAAGCGGGAGCTCGACAGCGACGATCACTTCGTCTCTTTCACGCGTACTGCTCTTGTATCCCGTTTGCAATTCAGGAAACGGGATGCGACGCTCGCCACGCGTGCTGCGGACGACGATGATCGCATCGTAAGCGGCGAGCGCAGCCACTCCATCGGCCGCGGGTGAAGCCGTCGCCAGATTTCCACCGAACGTGCCGCGCGCTTGGATCTGCACCGCTCCGACGTCGCGCGCCATGCGGTCGACGAGCGGCGCTCGTTTCTGGACGATCTCGCTGCGGCGCATCTCCAAATACGTCGTCGCGGCTCCGATCCGGAGCAGCTCGCCGAGGGGTGTGCGAACGATCTCGATGCCTCGGAGCTCGGGCATGCGCGAGACGTCGAGGACGAACGGGCGGGCGTTCGGGTCTTCGCCGAAGGGCTTTCGCATCTCTTGCTCGACCATGAAATCGGTTCCGCCTGCGAGGAGGACGACCGACCGGCCTTCGAGCTCGAGCTCGGCGACGCGAGCGCAGAGCTCTTCGAGCGTTCCGGCCCGCCCCATCTGGAGCGACTGTAGATCGGCGATGCTCATCGGACCGCCTCCGAAGCGCGCTTGATCTCGGAGGCCTTTCGAATGCTCTCGACGATTCGCTGATACCCCGTGCACCGACAGAGATTGCCCGCGATCGCCTCGCGAATCTCTTCGTCGCTCGGATCGGGTCGGCGGCGCAAGAGAGCCTCGGAAGAAATCAGCATTCCCGGCGTGCAGATGCCGCACTGGGCACCGCCGTCGCGCACGAAGGCCTTTTGGAGCGGCGTCAGGTGGCCTGCTTGGGCGAGCCCTTCGACCGTGACGATGTCGCGACCGTCGCATTGTCCGACGACGACCATGCACGCGTTCACGGCTTCGCCATCGAGGAGCACCGTGCAAGTGCCGCACTCGCCCTCGCCACAGCCTTCTTTCGTTCCGGGGTGACCGAGGTGCTCACGGAGCGCGTCGATTAAGCGCATCATCGGCGGCAGATCGGCGGAGCGGGCTTCACCGTTCAGAGTGAGCGAGATCTTCACGGGGTTCTCCGGTCGAAGAGGTTCGGTAGCGCTTTGCGGGCGGCCTCGAAGAGACGTTCGGGGGTGAGCGGCAGGTGATCGATCGCGAGCCCCAGCGCGTGCTCGACCGCCGATGCGACAGCCGGAGCGCCTCCATCCATCGGCAGCTCGCCGATCCCTTTGGCGCCGCCTCCGGGCCCTCCCTCGTAAGGACACTCGACGAGCTCGGTCACGAACTCCGGGGCATCGAGGGCGGTCGGGATGATGTAGTTCGTGAAGCGCGGATTGAGGATCTTTCCGTCTTTCCAGACGAGCTCTTCGCTCACGGCCCACCCGAGCGCCTGCAGCGTTCCACCCTCGAGCTGGCCCTTGCACATCACCGGGTTGATGGCCTTTCCCACGTCGGCGGCGAGCGTGGTCTCCTTGATGGCGACCTCGAACGTGTCGAGATCGACCTCGACCTCGACGACGTCGCACATCCATCCGAAGCATGGATACGCGTCGCCCTTGTAAGCCACGTCGTCCCAGTTGATCCACGCGGGTGGGTCGTATTGCTTGAGCGAGACGACCTTGCCCGAGGTCGCCAGAAGGCGGTCGCCCGCTTCGGCAAAGCTACCGCCTCCTTTGGTTTGCTCGGCCCGCACCTGCTCGGCGACCTCGCGCGCAGCGCCCTCCACGATCGAGCCGACCACCATGACCGTGCGCGATGCGACCGTGGGCCCCGAGTCGGGAACCGTGGTCGTGCTCGGCACGGCGAAGTCGATGTCGTCGACCGAGATCCCTGCTGCATCAGCGACGATTTGTCGGAACACCGTCTCGGTTCCTTGGCCGATGTCGGTCGAAGCGGTGCGAATCAAGAGGCGACCACCGGCGAGCAGATCGATCGCCGCTTTTCCCTTCAGATAGCGCTCGCCAGAGCCTGTGAACCCCGCTCCGTGCATGAACACGCTCGCTCCGATACCGCGAGCTTTACGCGAGCCTCCAGGACCGTCGACGAGCACGGGGCCTCGGCTTCGTTTCTCGAAGTAGCCCGCGAGCGCGGTCGCCTTGTCGAGACACTCGAGCCCCGCGACGCTCGAGCGAAGAACCTGCCCGGTCGCGGTCACGTCACCGAGCACCAACATGTTCTGACGTTTGAGCTCCATCGGCTCGCGGCCGAGGTGTCGCGCGACCTTGTCCAAGTGGCGCTCGATGGCCCAAATGGTCTGAGGTGCACCGAAACCACGAAACGCACCGTTCGGTGGCGTGTTGGTCGCCACGGCGATGGCTTCGATGCGCACGTCGGTCCATCGGTAACAGCCAGAGGCGTGGAGAGCGCCGCGCGAGAGCACGACCGGGGTCAACGTCACGTACGCGCCGCCGTCCATGACCACGCGCATCTTGAGCGCGCGGAGCGTTCCGTCGGCGTCGCATCCGGTCGTGATCTCGCACGCGCACGGATGACGCTTCGTCGTCGCCTCGATGTCCTCCGAGCGACCGTAGATCATGCGCACGGGCCTGCCGCTCTGCTTGGCGAGGAGCGCGCAGTGGAGCGCGATGATGCTCGGGTACTCCTCCTTTCCGCCGAATCCGCCGCCCGTGACGGCCTGCGTGATGTGGATCTGCGTAGGCTCGAGATCGAAGGTCTTCGCGAAGGCTTTCGAGACGTAGTACGGGCACTGGATCGAGCCTGTCGCGTGCGCGCCGTCCGCGTCCCACCAGGCGACGACGCCTTGCGGCTCGATGTACATCTGCTCTTGGTGGTGCGTGGAATACGTCCCGGTCACCACGACGGGCGACCGGGCGATGGCAGCGTCGATGTCGGCGTCGCCCTTGTCGATGACGTAGCGCTTTATGACGTTGGTGCCCGCCTCGCCGAATGGCGTCTTCGGGCTCCACACCACGGGGTCGCCGGCGAGCGCCGCGTCGATCGTGAACACTGCCTCGAGCGGATCGATGTCGAGCGTCACCGCCGCTTTGGCGCGCTCGAGATGGGCACGATCTGCACACGCGAGAAGAACGACGGGCTCGTAGACGTGGTTGACCTCGGTAGCGGCGAGCACCGGCTGGTCGTCGGCGATCATCGCGACCTGATTGACGGGGACATCAGAGGCCTTCACGACCGTCACACTCGACCAGTCGAAGCTCGGATCGAAGCGGACTGCACGGATCTTTCCACGCGCGATCGGGCTTCGAACCGTGACTCCGAAGAGCTCCCCGGGCATCGGAGGGAGATCGTCGACGTACTTCGCCGTGCCGTTCACCTTCGCAACGCCGTCGGCACGCGGGACGCTCTTGCCGACGGCTCCGTTGTCATCTCGGTTCATAGGAAAGCGAACGATGCCGGAAAGGAGCCACTCACGGCAAGGGGAACGGCGCATCGCGCCCGCGTCCAGACGCTTTACAGATGCTCGAGCGAAGACGAAGATCAACGCTCACCCGACCGAAGAAGACCAAGACCATGATCCGAGCCCTGCGACTGTTGCGTGAAGATCTCCGTGAGAAAGCGCGACGCTATTACAAAAGCGACGCGCCCCGTGAAGTCGTCAAGACACTCGCCACCGACGGCACGAGCGCGATGATTCTCTACCGCCTCCAGCAGGGTGCGCGAGAGAGCGGCCTCGGCCCGCTCGAAGCCGTGTTCTACAAGCTGAACGCGCTCGGGGGCTGCGTCATCGGTCGAGGTGCCGACTTCGGTCCCGGCTTCGTCCTCGTGCACTCGAACGGCGTCGTCATCAACGGCACCGTGAGGGGCGGCGAGCGAATCCACATCCAGCATCAAGTCACGATCGGCAACAACGAACGGGGAGAGGCGCCCACGCTGGGCAACGACATCGTGATCGGCGCTGGCGCCAAGGTCATTGGTCCGATCACTCTCGGAGATGGCGCACGCGTCGGTGCGAACGCGGTCGTCGTCCACGACGTCGAGAGCGGCACCACGGTCGTCGGCATTCCGGCGAAGCCGGTGAAGCGGAGAAACGAGACCCCCCCTTCGAGCTCACCCGAGCCGAGCAACGGGGGACCGGCCAAGCCCTCGTAGCAGCCGCGAATTGCGATCGATCCTCGCGGCGCGGATGAGCCCAGTCGATGAGGACCTGGAAGTGCAGCGTCAGTTGGCGTCGTCGAGCTCGAAGAACCGAGGCGGGTGTTTGTACCAGCGCTCGACGTCTTGGGGCGTGTCGAGGTCGGTGACCGCTCGAGGGTCGACCACTGGCACTTCGATACAGCGCGGCCCGAGGTCAGCCAAGACATCACGAAGCGTAGTTGGGTGTTCCACGCGGAACGCGGAGAGAGCGCGCGCCTCGCACAAAACGGGGTGCCCGCGCCGTCCGTCGTGGATCGGCCGCGCAGCGACGACGTCGGAGCCAGCGGGCCGCGCAGCCATCGCCGAAAGCAACGCCGAGCGCGTTTCGGAGCTTGCGGGCGGAAGATCGACGGGTGTGACGAGCACCAGCGGGAGCGCGTCTTCGCCGAGCCCCATCGCTTCGAGGTAACCGAGAGCGAACCGGATCGAGCCCGCGGGGCCGAGCTCGTCTTCGGCGGTCGAGACGATGATGTCGAGGCCACGTTGCGCGAAGCGCGAGAGCTCTCGCGCGACCGCGGCGAGCGTCACGATGACGACTCGTTCCGCACCACCATCGAGGAGGGACCGAGCGTGAGCGATTGCGAGTGGAAGCTCTCCAGGTCCCTCACCCCAGCGGACCGCGAGCAGAGCCTTCGGCCCCCCCATACGCTTGCCGACGCCTGCAGCGAGGACGATTCCGAGAAACGACGAAGAACGCAGAACCCTCACGATCCATCCTCCCCCGGAGCGAGACCCCTCCGGACTGCATCATCGTTCGGAGCGCCGGCGCGGCTCACTCCCGAGAACGTCACGTTCGAGGTCCGAGTGCTCGTCGACATCGATTGCGTCGAGCTCGTCTCTCTCTCGGCCCGGGCCTTCACCAGCTCCGCTGCGATCGCGACGGCGATCTCCATCGGTCTCCGCGCGCCTATCTGCGCGCCGACCGGCATCCTCACGCGTTCGACGTCGATCGCCGCAAACCCCTTCGCTTCGAGCCTCGACCGCGTTCGAGCCGCCTTCGCGCGACTGCCCACGCCACCCACGAACGCGAATCGAAGCTCGATCGCCCACTCGACCACGCGTTGATCGAGCTGATGGTCATGCGTCATCACGACGCAAAAAGCCTTTTCGGGCGCGACGGCGAGCCCCTCGAGCACTTCGGGATCGTCGTGCTCTGCGAAAACGAACCGCACGCCCGTGAGCGATCCGACACGTTCCGACGCGGAGGCCTCGGCCCGCGCGTCGACCAACAAGACCCGAAAACCGAGGCTGGCCAAGAGCGGTGCCGTCGAGAGGCCGACGTGACCCGCGCCGACGAGCAGCACCGAGAGTGCCGGGCGCAAAGGCTCGACGAGGACATCTGCCGATCCCCCGCAACACATGCCCAAGCTCGGCCCTAGACGAAACGTATGAATCTTCGGGGCGCTCGTCGGATCGTCGAGCACGGTCATCATCGCGTTCAAGACGACGCGCTCGATCGCACCTCCCCCGACCGTTCCGACCGCCGAGAAGCGGCGCGCGGCGGAGGCCCCGTGATCGACCAACGCGAGCTTCTGGCCCGGCGTCGCTGGAGCCGATCCGTGTCGAGCGATGACCGTCGCGAGCGCCACGCTCGAGCCCGCATCGAGCGCAGCGAGCGCCTCGCGCAGCACCTCTTCGGGGAGCGCGGTCACGGGCAAAACGTCGAGAGCAGTCACCCGAAGACAGTAGTTCATCGATCGAGCGGGCGCGACTGCTCCTGGCTCGGTGCCCGCGAAGGTATCGGCGGAAGACCGCCGACTTGATCATTCCCAGGCCCTGAGTGTCTGATAGCCCCACACCAGGAGTTTTCATGACTGCTTCGAAGCGCCTCTTCTTCTTCGCCGGCCAGGTGGGCGTGATGATCCTGGCGCGATTCTTCTTCCAGTGGGTCCTCAAGTACGTCGATCAGAAAGACGCCGGCGGAACCGCGCTGTTCGTCGCCGCGACCGTAGGCGCGGTGTTCCTCGTCGCGCGCGTGGTCGACGGCGTGCTCGACCCCATCGTCGGCTCTCTCTCCGACCGCTGGGTTGCGAAGGGGCGGGAGCGCCGCAAGCTCCTGGTCTATTCGTTCGCGCTCGCTCCACTGGGTCTCGCGCTCGTCTTCGCGCCGTCCGCCGACCATTCCCACGTTCTTCGGTGGGCGTTGTTGATCGCCGGCTTCGTCGTCTTCTTTTTCGGGTACACGGCCTACGCGATTCCCTATTGGAGCCTGGTCGACGACTACGCCGGCGACGACGATCGCGAACGGTCGATCCTGTCGAATCTGCTCGGCGCCGGGCTCTTGCTGTCCGTGGCGATCGTGAGCATCGCGACCCCCGGGCTGATCGGCAAGTACGGCTACGGAAAGAGCGCCATCGTGCTGGCCATCCCAGCGTCGCTCCTGATGGTCTTGCCGTTCTTCGCCCACCCGAAGACGGCGAAGGCACACGCAGTTCATGAGTCGAGCCACGAGGCCGTCGGTCTCAAGACGATGCTCGGAGCGTTGCGCCATCGTCGCTTCTTGGCGGTCCTCCTCTTGTTCTCGGGCTCCCAAATGGCCCTGACGATGATCTCGGCGGCGGCTCCTTTCGTTTGCGAACGATTGCTCGGTGGGACCGACGCCGACGTCAGCAAGCTCATGGCGCCCTTCCTCGGGACGGCGATCCCCTGTTTCGCGCTCGTACCTTGGTTCGCTCGGCGCCTCGGCTGGGAGGGAGCGATGCTCGTCGCGTCGCTCGGGCTCGCACTCGTTTATCTCGGCGTCGCTTTTCTGGGGAGCGCGGTCATCGGCAGCCCGATGACGACCGCGATGCTTCTCTTCGGTCTCGGCGGCCCGATGGTCGCAGTCCTGCTCGGTCTCGAGAGCGAAGCCATCGCCAACTGTGCGAGAGAGACTGCAGGCAGCAAGACGAGCCTCTATTTCGGGATGTTCAATCTCGGCGTCAAAGGGCTCAACGGAGTCGCGACGTTCTTGACGAGCCTCCTCGTGACCCTGTCGACCGACCGACCCGAGATGGCCGTCACGGCGACACGAGCGATGGGAGTGGTAGCGGCGACGCTGCTTTTTGCAGGTGTCGGCTTGTACTTTGGTCTCAGGCGCGGCGGATCGAGCCCGAGGCCCGATGACGCCTCCTGACGCTGCGCTCGGCATACGCGCGCGTGGCGTTCGACGCACGTTCGCTGGAGGCATTCGCGCCGTCGACGGCATCGATCTCGACGTCGAGCCCGGCGAGTTTCTCGCACTCTTGGGTCCTTCCGGTTGCGGAAAATCGACACTTCTCCGAATGCTCGCCGGGCTCGATCAGCCGGACGCAGGCACGATCGAGCTATCGGGTGGTGCGGCTCGCGGTGCCCTCGCCTTCGTCTTCCAAGATGCGCACCTTCTCCCGTGGAGAAACGTGCTCGACAATGTCGCACTTCCGCTCGAGCTCGCTGGTATCTCCCCCGACGAACGTCACGCGCGGGCTCGACGGGCGATCGAAGACGTCGGCCTGAGCGATGCGTCGGCGCGCTATCCCGCCGAGCTCTCGGGCGGGATGCGAATGCGCGCATCGCTCGCTCGAGCCGTCGTCACACGGCCGCGCCTCCTTCTGCTCGACGAGCCCTTCGCCGCGCTCGACGAGATCACGCGCCAGCGGCTCGACGACCAGCTTCGCTCCCTCCACGCATCGATGAGCATGACGATCGTCTTCGTCACTCATTCCACGGCCGAAGCGGCCTATCTCGCCGATCGAGCGATCGTCTTCTCGAGCCGGCCGGCGAGCATTCTCCTCGATCACGTCATCGAGCTTCCACGTGAGCGGAGCCCCGTCACCCGCACCCAATTCGCATTCGCAGAAGAGCTCGGCGCGCTCGCCCGAGCGCTAGAACGGAGCGGCGCGTGATGAAAAAGTCGCTGCCCCCTCTCGTCGCGCTCGTCCTCCTTCTGGGCGTTTGGGAGCTGTGCGTACGCGTGCTCTCCGTGCCCGCCTTCCTCCTGCCTCCCCCCTCCGACATCGCGCACGCCTTCTGGAGCGACCGCGAAGCGCTCGAGCGTGCCACCGTCACCACCGGCCGAGCGACCTCGATCGGCTTTGCGATGAGCGCCGTCGTCGGCGTGGCCGCGGCGATCGTTCTCTCCTCGTCGCGTCTCTTGGAGCGCGCGCTCTATCCCTACACCGTGTTCTTGCAGACGGTCCCGATCGTCGCGATCGCGCCGCTGCTCGTCATCTGGTTCGGCCCCGGTCTCCGCGCCGTCGCGGTCTCCGCGCTGATCGTCTCGGTGTTCCCTGTCATCGCGAACACCCTCGCAGGTTTGCGCGCGGTCGACCCCGCTCTGCGCGATCTCTTTCGTCTCTATGGCGCGTCGCGCGTCGCGACCCTGGTCAAGCTCGAGCTTCCGGCCGCGCTGCCGAGCTTGTTCACGGGGCTGCGCGTGGCCTCCGGTCTCGCGGTCATCGGAACGATCGTCGGCGAGTTCGTCGCTGGATTCTCCGAGGACGCCGGCCTCGGGATCCTGATTCTCTCGGCCTACCGGCAGCTCCGCACCGATCTCTTGTTCGCGGCGGTCGTGCTCGCTGCGCTCCTCGGGCTCGGCCTTTTCATTGCCGTCGATGCAGCGGGAGCTCGACTTCTCCGCCACTGGTATCCAGGAGAGAAGCCCTGACCGAGCCAATCGCGCGCGTCGCTCGGTGGTTGATGCTCTTCGGGTTGCGGATCTGGCGCGAACGGGCGAGAACGGAAGGCCTGATGACTCGATACGGCTTGCTCCTCCTGCTCTTGGTCCTCGGATGGATATCGGGTTGCTCGAAAGCGACACCGACCACCGATCCTGGAGGCATCACGAAAGTGAAGCTCGCGCTCAATTGGGTGCCCGAGCCAGAATTTGGAGGTTTCTACGCCGCGAAAGAGGGCGGGTCCTTTACTGCCGAGAAGCTCGACGTCGACATTCAGGGCGGCGGCGCAGGCGTCCCCGTCGTGCAGATGGTGGCCACGGGTCGCGCCGAATTCGGCATCGCGGGTGCCGACGAAGTTCTCACCGCTCGCTCACACGGCGCAGACGTCGTGGCGCTCTTCGCGACCTACCAGACCTCGCCGCAAGCGATCATGGCTCATGCATCGCGAGGAGCGACGGGGATCGCCGACCTCCTCAAAGACGGACAGATCGCCATCGAGCCAGGCCTTCCCTACGCCGCATTCCTCAAGAAGAAATACGGCGACATCAAGGCGAAGGTCGTCCCTTACGACGGCGGTGTCGCGCACTTCCTCGCCGACAAAGATTTCGCGCAGCAGTGCTACGTCGCCAGCGAGCCACTCGCCGCGAAGAAGAAGGGCAGCGACCCGCAAGTGTTCCTGGTCGCAGACGAAGGCTTCAATCCGTACGTCGGAGTCGTCATCACGAGCCGGAGTCTGGCGCGCGACAAGCCCGATGTCGTGAAGGCGTTCGTTCGGTCGGTCCGCGCTGGCTGGAAGGAATATCTCGCCGATCCCGCCTTGGCGAACGCAGCCATGGCGAAGCTCAACACGTCGATGGATGCCGAGACCTTCGCGGCCGCCGCCGCGGCACAGAAGCCGCTCATCGAGGCTGGCGACGCCGCATCGAAGGGAGTCGGAACGATGACGAAGGAGCGCTGGGAGACGCTCGCCAAGCAGCTTGCCGAGCTCGGTATGCTTCCCAAGGCGCCCGAGATCGACTTTCTCGTCAGCGTCGACTGAGCGACGATCTCGCGCGTGCTCCACGACGCCTCGAATTGGGGGTGGAGCGCGACAATCTGGTTGGACCTCGCTCCATACTCGGAGACCGAGTAGACGCGTCTGCGAGTCGCCGAGCCGCGCTCAACTCAACTCTTTCGCGCGGTCGCATGACCCATCCGGAGCTCCTTGACCAAGCGTCGCACCGACGATTTCTCACTCGAAGAGGCACTGCGCGACGTCGGTTTCACTCCGCAAAAACGCGACGTGCCGGGCCTGCTTTCGCGAATCGAGCGAGGCGACGAGGCCGAACGCTCGGTCGCCGAGAAGGCGTTGTTGCGGGTGCAGTCACCCATCGCTGCCGCTCTCGCCGAGCGCGCGCAGGCTGCAGAAGGCGACGCGCTGGTGAGACTCGTGAGGCTCACGGGTCAGGTCGCCTCACGGGCCGAAGACGCGAAGCCGATCCAGGCGATGCTGTGCGCCGTCCTCGTCACCGCCGATGCGCGAGGAAGGCGAGCAGCCGCCACGGCGTTGGGAAAGATCCACGACTCCGCCAGCGAAGACGCACTCCTCGAGGCGTTGGAGCGCGAAGCTCCGGTGGCTGAGAGCGCTGCTTCACGCGATCCGAACGTCCTCGAAGCGATCGTGCTCGCGCTCGGCAAGATCGGTGGCGCGCGCGCGCTCGCGAGGCTCGACGAGATCTCACCAGGGCTGACCGCCAAAGACGCGGTCCATCGAGCGAAGCTGATGCTCGGTCGAACCGTGCTGCGCCAGACGCCGTCCGGGCTCGTCCTCACGCGTTCGTTGCGCGAGCCCCTCAGCGTGAGCTTGCGATGTCGCGAGGGCCTCGAAGAAATACTCGTGGGAGAGCTCGATCCACGGCTCTCTCCACGCATTGCCGAGAACGACCCCGGTCGCGTCGATGTCACGCTGCGGGGCGCCCCGGCATCGTTGTTCACCGCTCGGACCTTCTTGTCTTTTGGCTTCGCCTCGGAGTCGATCGCCGCGCCCGACGAGGACATTTCCGCGGTCGTTGCCCGAATGCTCGCACACGGGCTGGCGAGGCGGATCTTGACCACTTTCACGGAAGGACCCATCCGCTTTCGCGTGGCGTGGGCTGGAGGCGGGAAGCACCGGAAAGCCTCCTGGGACATCGCTAGCGAGATCCTGCGACGCGCCCCCGAGCTCGTGAACGATCCGACTGAGAGCTCGTGGGAAGTCGTCGTTCGTGAGCTCGGCGACCGACGCGTCCGTCTCGAGCTCGTCCCCCGCGCCGACGATCCGAGGTTTGCCTATCGGCGAGCCGACGTTCCGGCGGCGAGCCATCCGACCCTGGCCGCCGCACTCGTTCGTGTCGCGGGCATCCGCGAAGACGACGTGGTGTGGGATCCATTCGTCGGCTCCGGAGGGGAGCTGTGCGAGCGCATGTTGGCAGGTCCTGCCGCCATGCTCATTGGTTCCGACATCGACGACCGTGCGTTGGCCGCGGCTCGAAAGAACCTCGACGAGGCTGGCGCTGCCTGGGCGCTGCTTCGACGTGCCGACGCACGCACCTTCGATCCGCGTGCGATCGGCGGCCGTGCGCGGGGAGGCATGACGGCCATCATCACCAACCCTCCAATGGGTCGCCGCGTCGCTCGCGGAGACGATCTCGAAGCGCTGCTCGTCAACCTGGTGTCGCGTGCCCCGCACATCCTCGCTCCCGGCGGGCGCTTGGTGTGGCTCTCCCCTCTCCCGCGTGCGACCCGCGCCGCCGCAGAACGCGCGAGGCTCGAGCTGCGCTCAGCGAAGTCCGTCGACATGGGCGGCTTCACCGCCGAGCTCCAGGTGCTCGAGCGCAGCTCAAACTAAGCAAACCGTCCAACTCGACACTCGAGCGAGCTCGATCCTTCGTCGCGCCTCGGGCGCCGTCACGCTCCGGCGGAAGCGGCGCTCCGACGATCTCACGTGACCACCGGTCGTCGGATGATCCGCAGCGCTCTCAGAAGTGCGGTAGCGAAATTCCGAGCTTCGCGCGGTACTTCAGCAAGATGAACGTTACCGCTGCCGCCAACACCAAGACGAGCAAGCACACGACGATGAGACCGCCGGCGCCGCGCTTTTTCTTGGGCATCGGCTCGCTGACGGCAGCACCAATCGGATAGCCCGTGGCAGACATCTCGGGCATGCCCCCGGGACCGAGCGCCTGGACGTTGACCTGTCCCGGGTTGCCTCCAGCAAGAAGGAATCCTTGCGCGGGTGTCGGGAAGCCACCGTGTTGATTGGGCGCGAGATTCGACATCATCGGCAGCTGATTGGCGTTGTTGCCCATCATGGCGCCTTGGGACCCGACTCCGAGTGAGCTCGCGAGCGATCCCCCAGGAGGGCTCTGGCCCGGATCTGGGCCCATCGCTGGAGCACCCTCGAGCGACTCCTGAATCAGCCCCGAGAGTCCGATGCCCTGCTGCTGCTGCTGCTGCTGCTGCTGCTGGTAGTGCTGCTGGTAGTGCTGCTGCTGCTGCTGCTCGGGGAAAGCGGGCGGCGCAGCAGCGCGGGCAAACGCTGGCGGGGCCAAGGGGTTCGCCACTGGGGGCGCCGCAGGTTGCCAACGAGCCTCCGACTGGGTCGGCTCCATTTGCGAAGGCTTCGTGGGTGGCCGGCTCATCAGATCCGGCATCATCATGGGCGCCTCGCGCATCACCGTGCGCGCGCCGTCGTCATCGTCGTCGGCGCCCGCATCGTCTGGACCGCTGTGCAGATTCGGCAGCGCCGGAGCCAAGGGAGCGGCAGCGCCGGGCGCGCCGGCTCGGGGTGAAGGAATAGGACGTGCCCCAGGCGGCTGCTGGAGAAGAGCAGCGAGATGATCGCCAGCGTGCATGATCGTTCGGACATCGTCCGGATCGGGGGGACGAACGCTCTCTCCTGGCCCCGACGGGGGCGGATTCGCAAATCCCGGGCGAGGCGCAAGTCCGGCGCTTGGCCGAGGTGTCGACAGTGGAGGCCGCTGCTCGCCGAACTGCGGATCAGGTTGATTCACGTCGCTTTGTTGCGCCGCGCGGAGCGCTGCGGCGAGATCAGGCGCCGGGGCGATCCGAGTCGCATCGCCATGGTCGTCGGGCGTCGGCGCAGGTGGCCGGGGGGCTTGCGGTCGGATTGGAGGAGGCTGGGAAACGCCACCGGCGAAGCGCCCAGGCATTGCCCCGAAGGGTGCTTGAGGGGGCCTCGCTACCGGCGGCTGCATCCCCTGCAGTGCGTCGGGGTTTTGGAGCGCGGGTCTCTGCATTCCCGCTTGAGGCTGAGTGGCCTGCGGCGCTTGTATCTGCGGCTGCACACCGCGGGGCGTTTGCATTCCTGGCAGAGGAGCGATTCCCGGCACACCAACGGGTTGAGCTCCATGCGGCGGCTGGATTCCTGGAATCGGCCCGGCAGGAGCCTGCGGCGACGGAGGTGCAGCGGGCGTGTTTGGCGGAGGCGGGCTCGATCCCGAAGCAGCACGTGCTGCCATCGCCATGATGTGTGCGGGTAGGGCACGCATCACCGTCGCGTCTTGCTCGGCAGGCGCGGCCAGCGGATCGGGCTCATCGGAGTGCGATGGAGGTCCCTGGCGCGAGGAAGCCATGCGCGAATCAGGCTGGAAGCTGGGCGGCGTGAAGAGCCCCATGACCGAGTCGGAGCTCGTGACGGGCTCGTCATCCATCATCATCGAAAGCATCGCCGTCGCGGCTTGATCCTCGTCGCCGCCCTCTTCGTCGTCGAGCGGTCCGAGCCCACCAGGCTGAGGGTGCCAACGCTCGAGCTCCATTCGGAGCTGGGTCACGTTCGACAGTCGTCGCGAAGGATCGGCCGTGAACGTCGCGGCAAGCAAGCGATCGAGGCCGTCGTCTTCGACGCCGTAGACGCTCAGAGGAGCCGGCGACCCCTTCAAGACTTGCTGTTGCAACTCTTGTTCAGTCGCACCGACGAATGGCAAGGCACCCGTCAGGGCGGTGTAAAGCGTGGCGGCGATGGCCCAGGCGTCGTCGGGCGGCGAGAGCTGGCCACCGATGACACGTTCAGGCGAGTGGAAGGGAAGGCTCTCGATGGTCTTACGGACATCGGACATGAGGCCGCGTGTCCGTGGGTTGACCGATGCAATCAGAATGCACGCGGGCGAGACGTTCCCGTGGGCCACGCCGTGCTCGTGGAGAGACTCGACGTGCTTCGCCAGTCGAATCGCCCAACCCACCGCATCGGGCGGTGAGAGAGGTCCTCTCTGTCTGATCCAATCTGCCAGCGTTTCCAAGAGATGGGCTCTTACGAAGAATCGCGCTACGCGCTCAAGAAGGAGTCGGCGCGGCCTTCACGACGAGATATCTCCGCCCCACAGGAGACGCTCCGGGGAGCGGGGAAATCCCCGAGTGCGAGGTCGGAGCCGATGAGCCTGCTCCGCCACGAACGGTAGGGTAATCGCGCTGTCAGCAAGAGTGTAGCTAATAGCAAAATCTCCGTCCTGGCCAACGGACGGTTCGGATTCGATACGAATGCGCTTCTCGAAGTTCTTTGCGCTGGGCCGCAATCGATGACGATACACGAGGGCGTTCCTGAACGGGCCGTCTTACGAGACGTCACGCCTCGCGACCTCTCGGGACGCTCTCGTCGGGTGCGTCGTCGGGCCGCGTCGTCGGGCCGCGTCGTCAGGCTGCTCGTCGGGCCGCGTCGTCAGGCTGCTCGTCGGGCCGTGCATGCCGTTCGAGCGCGGGATCCTCAAAGTGTCGTGGCAGCGAGCTTCGTCGCGAGGTCGGCGCTCTCGTCCGACTGCGCCGCGGCAATCAGGCGGTCGGCCGGGCACTGGCCATGCGTGAGTAGCGCGCCCAATGCATCGAGGTGCCTTCCCTCGTCTTTGCCATTCGCGCCGATTCTCGCTCGTCGCGACAGGCCACCTCGAGCGATGTCGATGAGACGGGTCGCAACATCGACCACGCGCCCTTCGCGGAAGGGAGCGAGAACACCCAGCTCGCCGATTTGCGGTCGAAGGCGAACGAGCTCGTCGTGAGAGAACGACTCGGACAGCTCGTACGCCTCCGAGAGCGCCTTCGTGTCGTAGAAGAGTCCGGCGAACAGCGCGGACGGCGCCGCAACGAGATCGGCTGGAAGCGAGTCGGCGCCGCGGACCTCGAGCGTTCGCTTGAGACGGACCTCCGGGAACATGCTGTTCACGTGCGTGACCCAGTCGTTCATCGTCGCGCGCTCACCGGCGAAGCCGTCTTGGAGGAACGCACGAAACGTTTGACCGGTGTTCTCGACGACGCGTTGTCCGTCGTCGCGCAGTACCAAGAACATCGGGGCGTCGAGGACCCATTGCACGTAGTCGTCGAACCGCTTTGGCAACCCTCCCTCGAGGACACGCGGCACGAGCCCTTGCCGCTCCGGATCGACGCTCAACCAGACCTTTGCGCGGTAGCTCTTGCCGCCGTAGAGCTTGCCCTCGTAGTAGGGCGAGTTCGCGAACATCGCCGTGAAGAAAGGCGCGACACGAAGGCCCACCTGGAGCTTCGTCATCGCATCTTCTTCGCTTTTGTAATCGAAGTTCGCTTGGACGGTCGCCGTCCTGCGCATCATGTCGAGGCCGTATTCGCCGCGCGTGGGCAAGTAGCTCTTCATGACGCCGTACCGAGCCTTGGGAACCCACGTGAGGTCGGCCTGGCGTGCGGTCGGGTGAAAGCCGATTCCGAGCCAGCGTAGGTCGATGCCCGTCGTCTCGCGCAGCGACTTCGAGATCGCGTGGAGCTCGGCGATGTGCGTCTGCATCTCTTGCTCGATCTCGTGGACGGAGCCGAGAGGTGCACCGGAGAGCTCGAGTTGGGCGCCAGGCTCGAGCGTGACCGATGCGCCCGCCTTTCCGAGTGAAATGAGCGGACCGTGACCCTCGTCCTTGCTCCAGCCGTGTCGTGCGGCGAGCTCCTCGAGGATGAGCTTCACGCTCGGCTCGGCGGGCGTCGCACCCTCGTACGGGATCGCCCTCGGCATGGCTCCGGGGTTCGAGGGATCGAATATCAGACCGATCTTCTCGGCTTCTGCGCCGATTCGGTATTCCGACTCGGGTTTGCACGCCGAATGGAACGGCTCGAGCAAATCGTCGGCCGTCGAGATGAGCCGATCTTCTGCATTCGCCGCCTTTGCCATGGGCGGAAGCTCGCACGAGAGTTCGCGCGGTGACAATCAAGAAGTTGTGAAGAAACGAGAAGATCACCCGTCCGCATCGTGCGGGTTTGACCGATCGCACATCTCGTGATCGGCCTCACGCACGCCGAGGGCGGACGACGAACTTTCGATCGAAGATGCGAACGCGGCGCACCAGCAGGTCGAGCAAGAAGACAACGATCGCCGCGAAGATGAAGCGAGACCAGAGCTCCTCGTGGTAGGTGACCTTCTCGCCACGCGGGTTGAAAACATCGGAAACCGTCGGCGGATTCATCGCACCGTCTGTCGCGACGGCGACGCGCTCGAGCAACGCTTTGTCGGGCTCGAAGCTCGCGTACTCGCGCGGATAAGGGTTCGACACGTGGCCGTAGCTGACGGCCGTCACCTTCTGCGTGCCGTCCTCGAGCGTGCGCAGGTGCTCCGCTTTCAAGAGGAAGCTTCCGAACTTGTCCATGGGCACGTCGGCGTCGTAACGCCCAGGCGCGATCTGACGCATTTCGATCGTCTTCTCTCCGCCTTTGGGCTCGGGGCCAGTGATGGTCAGCTTGGAGGTCAGACCGTTCTCGAAGCGCTCGTCGGGAGTGAACGCATCGACCGATGCCCGAAGATGTCCGTCGACGATCTCGGCCTTCATGTCGAGCTCGCGCTGGTGTTTCTGCCTCATGTGCTCTCGGACGAGCTGTCCCCAAAACTGCTCGAAGCCGGGCCACTTCAGCCACTCGACCGCCCACTTCGCCTTCACGTCGCTCGTCCATGCGAGCGACCAACCGAGCCCGACGCGCCACCGGGCCAAGATCGGTTCGTCGGTGTCGCTCGCAAGGAGCTGCTCGGCAGGAGTCGGCTTCATCTGGGTCGACACGTAGCCGTGGAGGTAAGGCGCCGAACGAATGTCGAGACCATGTAGGAACTGCGCGTCCCCCGTCTGCACGACCGGGAACCACTCCTCGACGGCCGCGGCACGCGCGATCATCTCGGTCTCTTTCGTAAAAATCTTGGGCAGATTGTTCGCGTCCGGTACCGCGTGAAAACGTCCGCCTCCGACGTCGGCGATCATCTTCAGAAGCTGCTCGTCGAGATCGTTGCCGAGCCCGACGGTCGTCACCGAGATCTGCTCGGCGACCATCGCGCTGACGAGATCGTGAATGCCGGCGGTTGGCGCACGCCCATCGGTCAGGAGAATGACGTGTTTGCGGCGGGCCTGAGCCACCGTCATGTCTTGGAAGGCGGCGTCGAGCGCGCCGAAGATTTCGGTGCCGCCGCCCGGTTGGATGCGCGCGATGTCGGCCGCGATTCGCGACCGGTTTCGAGCGGGCTGCAGCTTGACGTAGCGCGTGGGTGACGAGTCGAACGCGATGACCTCGATCAAGTCGTCGGGTGAGAGCGTCTCGACGGTGGCCTTCGCCGCAGCCTTGGCCATTTCGATCGGGAGGCCAGTCATCGATCCGGAACGGTCGATCACGAGAGTCATCGCGATGCTCGGCATCTCCTTCTTCCGCTCGTTCTCCATGCGGACCGGAAGGATCCGCTCCATCGTCGTGTGGTACCAGCCACCGAGCCCATACCCACCCTCGCCGCCCGCGAAGAGGAACCCACCGCCACCGTTGACGTAGGTCTCGATGACGTCCTGCGCTTGAAGGCTCAGCGCGTCTTTCGGCGTGTCGGACAGAATGACGAAATCGAAGCTCTCGAGCTCCTTCGCCGAGCCCGGGAAGCCGACAGGAGGACGCACGTCGACGTCGAACTGCTGCGCCGTCAGTGCCGAAGACAGAGGTCCCGCCTGCTCGGGAGTTCCCTCGACGTAAAGGACCTGCGCCCTTCCAGGCACATCGATCGTCGTCGCGACCTGGTTGTTGTCGGGGAAGGTGTCGTCACCGATCTTGTCGAGCGCGAAATCGTAAGTGACGGGCCCGGGCGTGCGAACGACGCTCTTCCACTTCACTTCGTTCGGCCCCGCCTTGAGGTCGATGTCTTTGACGCCCTCGAGCCCATTCAAGGCCGGGCCTTGATGAAGCTCGCCGCGCGCTTTGGTGGCTCGGCTGGCGTAGATGTTCGCGCGAATCTCGAAGGTCTCACCGACCTTCACGTGATCCGGCATCACGAGACTCTGCACCGCCACCTCGCCGGGAACGGGTCTCGTGTACGGAATCGTGTAGAGGCGGACTCCGAAATCCTTGGCGCGGTTCGCCTCGGCGAGAATGTCGCCGTCGGTCTGCACGCCATCGGAGAGAATCACGGCGCGCTTCAGATAGCCCGATGGAAAGAGGCCGTACGCGAGCTGCAGCGCCGCTTGAAGGTTCGTCCCTGCCCCCTCGTCGGAAGGCTTGCCGGCGGCCGTTGCGTCGCCGTGTCTCGCAATCGAAACTTTTCCGTCGTCGCCCGGCGAGACGAGCCTCGGACGCTTCGCGAACGTGATCACTTTCACGACGCCATCGGCCGGCTTGTCCTTCATCGCCTGCTCGACCGTGGCCTTGGCGTCGCCGAGCGCCTCTTCGGGCACCGAGTTCGAGACGTCGACGATGTAGACGGAGCAAACCTTTTCGGTGGTCGCGGTGCGCGCGAGCCGAGAGAGCCCGAGTGCCACGAGAATCACGAACGCGCTTCGAAGGAGCACCGAAAGAATGCGCTGCGGCCAAGGTAGGTCGGCGAGCGACTTCGCGAGGACGGCGACGAACCACGGCAGCACGAGCGCCGCGCCGAGGAGCTTCGGGTTGAGCAGCTCGTAGGTCGTTCCCTTGTGGATCCAGGTCAGCGTCGGATCGGGATGCAACAGAACGAACCGTCGGTACGCGTAGAAGAGCAGCCCGGCCAGCGCGAGACAGGAGAAAACCCATCCCGCGATCGCGAGACGCCTGCGGAGCGTGCGGTTCGTCCCCGGCCGCATCGACTGCGGGCTTCGCTTCGAGACGGGCGCCTCGTCGCTCATACGGTGACCCTCCGATGGTACGTCAGCCACTCGATCGCGCTCAGAATGAGCACAGCCCCGAGCAGGTAGACCCAAATCTCACGACGCACGCCGATCGAGAAACGCGAGGGCTCGTCGGCCTTCTTGTTGCTGACCTTGAGCTCGGCGACCGGCGTGATGTCGCTCTCCAGCGGATCGGCGAGATTCGCGGCGAACATGCTCTCCTCGGGAGCGTCGGTGCTCCCCGTCTGGAGCTTGTAGATCCCCGATTTCTGACCGAGAAACACGGCTCGACCTTGCTCGACGGGCACCGTTCGCTTGGCCCCACCGGGCTCGACGAGCGTCGCGGTCTCGACCGACGTGGGCGCGGGGATGTGCCACACGGCGCCGGTCGTGAAGCTCGAGATGTAGCCAGTGTCTTCTTCGACGAAGTCGTTGATGGTGTTCAGCAAGAAGAGCGGCCATGCGATGCGAAGGGGCAAATCGCTCTCGCGAATGTCGAATCCGAGGGCCACGAACTTTTGACCGGCACGTCGTCCTGCGATGAGGAGCGGGCCCCTGAAGCTCGCCCCGACGACCTTGTCTTCTTTGGCGCCCTTGAGAATGTGAGCACGCGCGATGTTCACGTCGTTGAGGTGTGCGTGCTTGACGATCGGATGATCTGCTTCGAGCTTGTCGAACCCGAGCGGGACGTTCGGATCGTCGTCTTTCACTTCTTTGCCGACCTCGAACGGAACGTTCTCCGACCCGGGATTCAGATAGAGAATGCTCCCGCTCTTTGGCGCGACGGCCGGCGAGACGTTGTCGAAGATCGTCACGTCGAACGCTCCGTCTGCGGGATACTTGTCGGGCGTGATCGTCGTCACATCGAGGAACTCGTCGAGCAAGAGCGCGGCCTCGAGATACATGTTTCCAGCCGATACGACCTGAACCCGCGCGCGTCGGCGCTCGGGGAGCAGAGCGTAAGCGCGGTCGTCTGCGGGCAAATCGTCGTGGGTTCCGTCAGCCAGTTGGAGACGGGCTTCGAGCTCGCGCGAAGCGCCCGAGAGGTTTGGATAGAAGCGCGGCAAGCGCTCGCCGGGCTTGAGCTTGAGCTTGCTCACGTCGGTGACGAGACCGTCGCCGTAGAGCGAGAGCTCGAGATCCATGTCCTCGGTGCTCTGGTTCGTGATCTCGAGCATCACCTCGTATCGACTCTTGTCGAGCGGGTAACGTCGAACCGAGAACTGAGTGATCGCCGCATTGCGACTCCGCGTGCCGACCGGAACGAAAGAGAGCTTCACGTCGCCCATGTCGACCGGTCCGTGCGTGTCGGTGGCTTCGCCGAGCGCACCGTCGCTGACCACGATCACTTCGGGGTTCGGGAGCCCGCGCAGCGTGTCGGCGGCAAAACGAAGACCTCGAGGAAAATCGGCGCGAGCGTCGCTGGGCTTCGCCGTCGCGAGCGCAGCTTCGAGGTCGCTCACTTCGCCGGTGAGGGTCGACAGCGGCGTGAGCGTGGCGTCCATCTGCGCGATGAGCATCCGATCGCTTCCGCCGAGACCGCGGACCATGTCACGCACCTTGGCGCGCCCGACTTCGAGTCGCGTCGGAGTGACGCCTTTCGAGAGCCCGGTCGCGGGAACGTCGGTCGCCTGCATGCTCGCGCTCGCGTCGAGGAGCACGACGACGTTTCTTCCTTCGACGAGGTTCTGCGCGGTGCGTGGGTCGCCGAGCGCCCCGAGCAACATCGTCAAGAGCGCGAGCTGGAGCAGCAGCGACAGGAGTCGCTTCAGCTGCGAGAAGAGGCTGGTGGCCTCCTTGTCGCGCAGGATGCGCTCCCAGATGCGTGAGAAAGGCACCGCCACGGGCCGACGCCGCAGCTTCAAGATGTACAAAAACACGACGAGCGCGCCTGCGGCCGCGCCGACGGTGAGCAGAGTCTGAAGGGGAACGCCGACGAAGTTCATCGCGGTCAGCGGAGAAATCCGCCGCGTCGAAACACACGGAGAATCAGCTCGTCGAACGGAACGTCGACGTCGGCTCGAAAGTAGCTGACCTGCTTCTTCGTGCAGAAGCGACTGATGTCGTCGATGTAGCCATCGTAAGCGGAGGCGTACTTCTCGAGGATCTTCGCAGTCACGGTGACCTCGCGCTCGTGACCGGTTTCGCAATCGTAGACACGCACGTCGCCACGAAGGTCGGGGCTTCGCTCGGCCTTGTCGACCACGTGCAGAACGAAAGGCTCGAACTTGTTGTATCGGAGCACGTTGATGCCCTTCTCGAAGCCCTTCGCGTCGTAGAGATCGCTGATCAAGACCGCGAGGCCCTTTCGTTTGTGCTGCGCGACGAAGGTCTTCAGGCTGTCTTCGAGATCGGTGTGTCCCGCGCCCTGAAGGTCGGACAAGAAACGGAAGATCCGAAAGATCCGCGCTTTACCGCGTGTCTCGGACATGCGGCCGCTGATCTCGTCGGTCGCCGAGACGATCGTCACACGGTCGAGGTTCGCCAAGCCCACGTACGCGAGCGCCGCGGCGAGCCGCTTGGCGTGCCGGAGCTTCTCGCCGTCGCCGAACGCCATCGAGGTCGACGAATCGATGATGAAGTAAATCGAGAGATCTTCTTCTTCTTCGTAGAGCCTGATGAGAAGGCGTCCGAAGCGCTGGTACGCGTGCCAATCGAGGTACCTGAGATCGTCACCGGGGGCGTATTCGCGGTGATCGGCGAACTCGACGCCGGAGCCGGTCTTCTTGGTGCGTCGTTCGGCACGCGTCGCGCCCGAGAAAACGCGCTTCGACACCAAGGCGAGGTAGTCGAGCTTGCGCTGGAACTCGTCGTCGAAGATGTCGTCGTCGCGCTTCGGGCGCGTGCTTCCGCGTAGCGATCGCGGCGCTCGTTGCGTGAGAAAATCGAATAGGCCCATAAGAGACGCGGTGTTCGGAGTCGGCTACTTCGCGCTCTCTGGCAGGGTCTTCAGAATGGTGTTGAGAACGTCGTCGGTCTTCACGCCTTCGGCCTCGCCCTCGAAGTTGAGCAGCACGCGGTGTCGGAGCGCAGGCAGCGCCGACGCCCTCACGTCGTCGATGCTCGGCGCAAATCGTCCATCGAACAGAGCGCGTATCTTCGCCGCCAAGAGCAGCGCCTGTGCACCGCGAGGCGAGGCGCCGAACTTCACGAACCGCTTGACCATGTCGAGCGACGTCGACTCTGGATGAGTCGCCTGCAGCAGACGCACCGCGTAGTCCTGCACGTGATGTGCGGCAGGCACCTCGCGGACGAGGCTCTGCATTCGGAGAATCTGCTCTCGCGACAACACGTTCTTCACCTTCGGAGTGTCGGTCCCCGTGGTGCGATTCAAGATCTGGTGCAGCTCTTCGCGCCCGGGAAACGAGACGTGCAGCTTGAAGAAGAACCGATCGAGCTGAGCCTCGGGCAGCGGATAGGTCCCTTCGCTCTCGAGCGGATTCTGCGTCGCGAGAACGAAGAACGGCTTGTCGAGAACGTGCGTCGTGGTCGAGACCGTGACCCGTTGCTCCTGCATCGCCTCGAGCAGCGCGCTCTGCGTCTTCGGCGTCGCGCGATTGATTTCGTCGGCGAGAACGATGTTGCTGAAGATTGGTCCTTTGCGGAACGAGAGGCCGCGTTGCCCGCCCGAGGTGTCGTCGATGACCGTGGTGCCGATGATGTCGGCGGGCATCATGTCGGGCGTGAACTGGATGCGCGCGAAGTCGAGCGACAGCGCGTCGGCCATCGTGCGCACGAGCATCGTCTTTCCGAGCCCCGGGACCCCTTCAAGGAGGGCGTGAGAGCCAGCGAGCATGCACGTGAGCACGCCGTCGATGACCTCGCGATTTCCGACGATCACCTTCGCGACCTCTTCGCGCAGGGCGCCGAGAAGCGTTTGGAACTTCACGACCTCTTCGCGCACGTCTACCGGAAGCTCGGCGTTCTCGGAAGACTTGTCAGCGGGTTTCGACTTGTCGCTCTTACCTTCGGCCATCGTTTCCTCTCGTGCTCGCAGCCGTTCGGGGTGCGCGCATCACGACCTCACGAATCCCATTCGCTCCTGCTCTCGCGCACACGCCGCGCGAATCAGTCACGAGGGCGGATGAGCTGGAAGTAGCGCTTCACATAGAAACGATACCCGTCGGGGACCTCTTCCTTGTCGATGTTGTCTTCGGCGACGGTTCGGTACTGCGTGAAGACCTTCTTGTAGCCGGTTCCTCGAAAGCCCTTCTCCGCGGCCGAGAGGATGACCTCGCTGTTCGTGGGTCCCTGCCCCGAGTCGAGTCCACGCTCGTCGACGTCCTGCGTTCCCATCTTGGGGTTCGTCTTGTCGCCGGCGATGGGTCCACCCGAACCGTTGCCCCACTTTTTGCCGCCCTTGCCCGCGCCATCACCGCCAGGCTGCTCTCCGCCTCCAGGCTGGTCGCCTTGTCCGTCGCCTTGGCCCGGGATGGGAATGCCGCCTGGGCCGAGCTTGAGCTCGATGCCGCCGCCCTTCCCTTTGCCTTTGCCCTTCCCTTTGCCTTGACCGTCTCCGTCGTCGCCGTCTTGACCGTCTTTGCCTTGGCCTTTTTTGCCCTTCTGGCCGTCTTGCTCGTCGCCTTCGTCTTCGCTCTCGTCGCCGCCTTTGCTCGACTTTCCGCCGTGCGCGCGCTTCGAGAAGCTTTTCATGCGGGTCATCCGCTTCTTGCCACCTTGGCCCTGCTGGCGAAGGATTTCGCGGAGCTCTTCGAGTCGCTGCTTGAGCTCCTCTTTGTCCTTTTCGGACATCTGCTCCTGCTGCATGCGGTTGATGTCTTCGGCGGCCTTTTCGAGATCGTCGGCCGAGACGCCCATGTCTTTCATGAGGTCGGCGGCGGCCTTGGCGAGCTCGCGGTCGAGCCGGTCGAGCTCGCGGTTCGCGCGTTGCTGCTTCTCGGCTTCGCGATCGAGCCTCTCGAGCTCGCGTTCTTTCTTGTGGAGGAGTCGCTCCTCCTCTTTCTTCTTGTCGGGGTCTTTCTGCGCCTCGACGTCTTTCTTCTTCTTCAGAAGCTGCTCTTGCATCGCTTCGCGCTTCTCGTTGATCGCCGCGAGCGCCTCTTTGCGATGCTCGGAGGCCTTCTGGAGCGCGTCTTTCAGCTTCTCGAGCGCCTTCTTGTCCGGCGGAGCTTTCTTGTCGCGGAGCTTGTTCGCGAGATCCTTCAACTCCTTTTGCGCTTGCTTCAGATCGTTCTTCTTCAGCGCATCGGCGACGTTCTTCGCGAGGTCACTCTTGTCGAGCTGCTTCGCAGTCTGGTCGAGCTCTTCTTTGAGCTTGTCTTGATCGGCCTTCTGGCCCTCGAGGAGATCGCGTTCGATGGCTTCCATCTGACGAAATGCTTCGGTGCGATCGAGGCGGTGCTCGGCGAGATCTTCGATGAGTCGATTGAAGCGCTCGAGCGCTTGTTTCGTCTCGGGGCTCTGATCGCCTCGCTCGAGTTGTTTCGCGGCGTCGCGGAAGAGGTCGAGATCGTCGGCAGTCATGACGAGAGCGTCGATCGTCTTCTTCGGTGGCTCGGGTCGAAGCGTTCGAATTTCGAAGAGCGCCACGAGGTAAAGCCCGCCCGCCATCAGCAAAACGAACAGCATCTCGAGCGGAATTCGAATCGGCGCGGCTTTCCGCGGCGAGAGCTTTTGAGCGTGAGCGATCGCGTCGTCGATCGCAGCTTGCATCAGCGGCGTTCGGTCTTTCGCAGGCAACGCTTCGAACTCGAGCGCGTTGGTGAGACGTCCCGTGAGCGCGTGAACCCGATCGAGCGCCATCGCGCCGGCCCTCGGCGGCAGGCGACGAAGCGCCGCGACGATCAGCGCAAACGCGGAAACACCAGCGAGGCCGTAGAGGACGAGGCGGGTTCGAGAGGCCGCGAGGTGCTCGGGATAAACTTTGTGCGTCGCAAGCACCAACGCCGCGAGTCCGAGGCCGATCGACAAGACGAACGGCATGATGGCAAGCACGCGCCCGAACCGCATCCGGAGCTCGACCACGAGCCCGGCCCGTCTGATTCGGGAAAGCGAATCACTCACGCTCATCGGCAACCTTCATCTGCGAGCCTCACAGCTGGGGACGAGTGACCGCTGGGAACGAGGGTCGGAGCCCCAGCCAGACTCCATCGGACAACCAGCCCGATACGTGACGTGGATTGTAGCCGTGAGACGCATCATTCGCCCGAAAGTTCCTCGTCCCGTCGGCAGCGCTCGGAGGACGTCATCGAAACGGATCGAACTCGTCCGCCGGAAAACGCAGGAGCCACGCGGAGCTTACATGCCAACCGCTATTCGTGACGGAGAAGACGCCTGAATCCCTGACCCGATTCCCCGGGTCGCGAGGGTGCACATCGCGAGACCGCAACGTGCGCCGAGCGCCTCGTTTGGAGGCAGTTCGGGCTGCTCGTTCTCGAGCCCGCCTGAATGATTGGCAGGAACGGTTTTTCCGAATCGAAAGGTTCACGCGCGTCACCCTTGACCCAGAGGCCTCCTGTGGTCTCTGATTCGCGCCCACCATGACAAGCCCGATTCGCATCCTCGTCGCAGACGACGAGCCCGCAATGCTCAGCCTCAACGCGAATTTTCTCCGACAGAAGGGCTTCGACGTCACCGAAGCATCCGACGGAGAAACAGCGTGGGCCTTGGCTGGTCTAGGCGGTTTCGATCTTCTTTTGCTCGACGTCATGATGCCCGGCATGAGCGGCTGGGAAGTCTGCAAGCGGGTCAAGCAGACCGCCGCCACCAAGAACACTGCGGTCGTCATGCTGACTGGGATGGGCGAAACCCTCAACGACATGAACTCGCCTCTCTTCTCGGCCGACGCATGGCTCGACAAGCCGTTCGATTTCAGCGAGCTCGAGCGAAAGTTGCGCGAGACGCTCGCCCACTACGGCAAGAAGTCTCCCGAGCCCGGCAAGACGCCGAGCACCGAAGCTTCGGCGCCCACGAAGTCTGCTCCCAAGAACGCTGCGGCGAAGAAGGCTGCTTCCCAGATGGCCGCTCCCAAGAAGGCCGCTCCCAAGAAGGCTGCTCCAAAGAAGGCCGTGCCCAAAAAGGCTGCTCCCAAGAAGGCCGCTCCCAAGAAGGCCGCTCCCAAGAAGGCCGCTCCCAAGAAGGCCGTGCTCAAGAAGGCTGCTCCCAAGAAGGCTGCTGCGAAGAAGAGGTAGCACCGTCGGGCTCCTACCCGAGCTCGCGTCGAATTGCGCTTTACGCCGTTCGCACTAGCTTGGAGGAATGAGCTTTCTCGGACGCGACCGTGAGCCGACGGTGATTGAGGTCGTGCAGCCGCGATCGCGGCTGTCAGGTTGGCTGTTCGTCGGAATGATCGGGCTTCTGGGTGCGGCGCTGTCGCTCGGTGCGGGTCTCTGGTTCGCGCTTCGCAGCTCGACTCCGGCGATCCCGTCGTTCCGATCGTCTCAAGTCGAGGTCGCACCAACACCCCAGCTGTTGGTGGCGGTCAGAGATCTCGCTCGCGTCGAAACGACCGAGCTGCACGTCGAGAAGGTCGTCGACCTCAGCGACCGTCAAAAAATCCTCTTCGGCCTCGTCGAAGCCAAAGACGCGATGCTCCTCGTGGCGAGCGGTCGTGCGACGATCGGGATCGATCTCGAGAAGCTGAAGGATGGCGACGTGACGTTCGACCCGACCACGGGCACGGCGCGCATGCGGCTCCCCGAGCCCGAGGTGCTCTCGACCGCGCTCGATGAAGACAAGACGTACGTGTACACGCGCGACACCGATACGTTCGCGAAGCGAAACGAAACCCTCGAAGGACGTGCTCGCAAAGAGGCACTGAAGGCGGTCGAGGCAGCGGCACACGATCCCGAGATGATGAAGCGAGCGCGCGAGCAAGCCGAGCGTCAGATGCGTTCGCTCGCGACGCAGCTAGGTGCGAAACGCGTCGAAATCAGCTGGAAATGAGCTCGGTGCGCGCTCTCACGCCGCCAGGGCCATCTCGATTTTCTCTCGCTGACCGGCGCCGAAAAACGTCCGCAGCATTCGTTTGAGCGTGCCGGCCTCGACTCCGCGAGCGAAGGCCCGCTCGAGCTTGATCGCGAATCGTGCCGCCAGACGATTCGCGTATCGATAGCGATCACCGAGCACCGTTCCCTCCGCGTGTAGAAACCGGACGTCCTCGAACAACCGCGCTCGAACGTGGCGGGCGCGGCCGTGCGGCGCGACAGGCGTGCTGTCTGGAGCGCTCGCGAGCGAGCCGGAGAGCAGAAGATACTTGTCGACCTCCGCTTGCAGCTCGAGCTCGAGCTGTGTCGCGGGGAGCTCTCGCAGCGCTCGCTCGGCGAGATAGAGAAAGTGGCTCACGCCTTCGGCCACCTGACAGAAGACGTCGAGCGAGAGCGCCGCTTCTTCGGAGAAGGCCGCGAGAGGGAGATGCAACCGCAGCTCGAGCGCACCGCGGACCTTGCGGACCTCGAGCACCTCGCGAACGTCGTTGCTCGGTCGCACGAACGGAGCGACGTCGGGCGCTTCGAGACCGTAGAGACCTTGGAGTTGGCGTTGGATCTTCGAGACCAGCGACGTCGGCGGTTGCAACTCGGCCGCGACCGGGCGCTTCTCAGCTCCACGGCCCTCGTTCAAATCACGACCGACCGCGCGCGGGCCCGAGGCTCGGCGTGGTCGTTTCGCCATCAGTTCACGCCACCCGCGCCGCGCGCCGCGAC
>JAYUUB010000130.1:0-4670 GCA_043755175.1 Polyangiaceae bacterium
CGATCCCGATGGGAGCGTGCAATGGACTTACGACGGTGGACCCAAGAGCGCGAGCTCCTCCGTCTCGATCGCCGCCGACGGAACCCTCTATGCCGGAGGGGGCGTGGATCGTGCTCGGAGCGGTGAATTTGTGTTAGGGGTCCCTACGTCGAATTGGTTGCTTACGCCAAACGCGACGGAGGTTCCCCGATGGACAAGGTGCACTCGGATAGGATTCTTGCCAAGCCAGAACTCCGAGCGTTCCTCAAGGACGCCCAGAAACGGCTGCGACAGCTTCTTCCTGTGACGTCGTTTGCGCAGCGAGAAGGCACGTTGCTCGCGGTGGCGAACGAGTTGGTTCGCGGAGCGCTTTGCGATGATTTGCGTGAAGTGTCGTCGTCCTACGCGGACGAGCTGCTCATCGACGGGTTCTGGGTCGCCAGGCGTATCGATGGGAGCCCGTGACCGAGCTCGACGACGAACGACGAAAAGCGAGACGAGGCATCGCGTACCTGCGGCTCGTCATCGATGCCGAGTCGGCGAGCATTCACAATACCGACCCGCTGCAAGAGGCTTTCGGGATGGCTCATCGCTCGTCGAGCGCAACCATCGAAGAGCTTTCACGCATCGATCCGGCGCGCATCGTTCACCCCGTTCGTGTCACCTGGACCGGACGGCGGAGCGATATCCTCCAGGGCAATCTCGGATTCCGCTCCAGCGACGTCGTCTTGTCCGACGCTTGGTGGGCGCGCCTCGCCGACGCTCGAATCGGCCCACATCTCGAAATACCCGTGCTCGCGGCGAAGGCCGACAAATGGGGCATTCGTATTCTGGGTCCCGAGATCCCCCATCGATGGATCGCTTGGACGCGCGCCAACGATCTCTTGAACGACGTCGATTGGGAGCACAGCCGGTTTCTCTTTCGGCCATCGATGGCCGTCGACGATCCGGGTCTCGCAGCAGCGTCGGAGATTCGCTCGTTTCGCGCTCGCGCCGAGCTCGAAGAAGCCACGAGAATCGCCTCCGAACGGTGCCTCCACGTCGATCTCATCGATCTCGCGTGGGCCGATTCGCGTCACGAAGAGCTCGATCTCTTCGTCCTCCCACGCGTTCGCAGCGACGCGCTCTACGTCTCGGACCGGCTCGCTCTCGCGCTGCTCGCTCGCCCGAAGCTCGCCGGGTTTCGAATCTTTCGGAGCGACCGGTCGGAGGTGAAGCTCTCATCGAAAGCGAAGTGACCTCTTTCGGGCCAAGGGCCCTAAGCTGTCATTCATGCTGAACCCGACCCGACGCGAAGTCCTCGGCGCGATGGCGACTCTCCCAATCGTCGCGGCCGGATGCTCACCGGCGAGCGCGCCCGAACGCGGGGCAGGCGCAAATGCCACTCCTCCGAGCGGCCGCTCACTCGCCGACGCTCCGCTTCGCGATCTCGGCCGCACCGGCGCTCGGGTCCCAGCATTTTCGTTGGGTGGCGAAGGTGTTCTCCGCACCCGCGGCCGAGCGCTGGAGGCAGTGCCCGTCATACTCGAGGCGCTCCGGCTCGGTGTTTGCTATTGCGATACCGCGCCTGCCTATGCCGAGAGCCAAGACTACTATGGCGCGGCATTTCGCGAAGCCGGAAAGGCCGCTCGCGACGGCGTCTTTCTCGCGACCAAGACGCGCGCGATCGCGACGGTGCATTGCGATTGCTCGACGACAGTCTGAAACGACTCGGCACCGATCATGTCGATCTCTGGCAGATGCACGATCTCCGAGAGCGTGAAGAGCTCGACGAATTGTTCTCTGCCAATGGTGCCATCGCCGCCGTCGAGCGTGCCAAAGCCGAGAGGCGCGTTCGTCACGTCGGTCTCACCGGCCACCACGATCCGGCGATTCTCGTCGAAGCCATGCGTCGCTATCCGTTCGACACGGTGCTTTGCGCCATCAATCCAGCCGACGCGAGGCATGCACCGTTTCTTTCGACCGTGGTGAAGGAAGCGCGCGCGCGAGGTATGGGCGTCATCGGTATGAAAGCGCTCGCAGCCGGGGCGCTCGTGGAGAACACGGCAACGTCGCCGACCGAGCTCATTCGCTATGCCGCGAGCTTCGCCGATACGGTGATCATCGGCTGTCGCAGCCCCGCCGAAGTACGTGCAAACGTCGAGGCCGCCATTCAGTTCACTCCGATGCCCGACGCCGAGCGAGCCGATCTCGAAGCGCGCATCGCGCCACGCGCCCACGAATACGACACGTTCAAAGCCTAGCTCGCGCTCTCGATCTCCTCGTCGGACGCAGACGCAGACGCAGACGCCGACGGAGCCGGGGGGGTGACGTTGGCCTTTTTCGGTGTAGTAGAGCGCGCCCCGAGCGCGGCCGGCGACAGTGCGCTCGGGAAGTGCGGGCCTTTACCGACGCGATCCGTTGCGAACGGAAAGACGTCCCATCGTTTTCTTTGTCGGACCGTTTCGCGTGGATCGGGCCACCATGGGGAATGCCGTGCTTCGTTTCAGGTTCTCGAGTTGGGCCTTTGCTCTCGGCGCCTCTCGGGGGCGTTCTCGCCTTGGCGGTCGCGTCGGCTTTCGCTTCGGGTTGTGGCGACGGAGGGTCCACATCCAGCGCCGCGGGCACCGGTGGCGCCGGGACCAGCACAGCCACGCACGGCTCATCGAAGGCGGCGACCGCCAGCACCTCGACGACAGGCTCTGGCGAGGTCGCCACCGACTGCACGCCGATGCAACCTGTCGAGGGCGATGCGTGCAACCTGTCCGGAGCGACCGTCTGCTCCTATGGTCTCTGCGAAGCGCGCTGCATCGGAGGCAAGTGGATCGACCGCTGTACGCCCGACGCCGGCCCGCCGGATTGTCCGCCGAGCCCGCCTCCTCACGGGTCGGCTTGCTCCACCCCGACCGGCCAATACAAGTGCTTTTACGATGCTTGTGGCACCGCGACGCAGGAGCTCGCGTCGAGCAGCTGCGACGGGCAGCACTGGACCACGAATTACGGTCTCTGCAATGGCCCCGCCGGCTGTGTCGTCGCTGAAGATCCTCCACCGTGCCCGAGCGGCAACATGTGCGTCTCGCACTTTCCGGACTGTGCCGAGCCCAACGTGCAGGGCGACATCTCGTGCCGACCCGACGCGTGCGTCCACGAGCCCTTCTCGTGCGCTTGCGCCGGATTCATGTGCGGAAGCTTCCACCAATGCACCGAGGCCATCGCCGGCCACGTGGTCTGCTCCGATCCGCCTGGTCTGCCGCCACGAATCGTCATTTCGAACATCGAAGACTCCCCACACTCTCTCACGCTCGAACAGACCACGATGGGGTGGCAGAGCGGCCTCTCGGGTGACATCCGCGTGTACACCGCAGCCGACGGCTTCGCCTCGACGCGCGTCTTCGGCGCGCCGCAAGGCTCGGTCGCGCTCGGAAACGGCAATCTCTATTACGCAGCGACCAGCGCGCTGAAGTCGATTCCCCTTCCTGCGGGCACCGACGTGCTGCTGGGTAGCAACGTGACGAGCCCCACGCAGCTCACGTTCGACCAAGGTCTCCTTTATTGGCGCGGCGTGAACGACGTGGTGCGCGACCAGATTTCGACTGGCACGATCACGTCGGTCGTGACCAACCCCAGCGGAGCGCGGTTCGGAGCGAAACAGGGGCTACTGACCACCTGGATCCCAGGGATGCTCACGCAGATCGACTCTGCGGGGACGGTGCTTCATGCGCTCGCGACGAGCTGTGTCCCGTCATCCGTCGTCGCATTCGATGGAAGCTCGGTCGTCTGCATCGACGCGTCCGGAGGCCCCACCGACGTGCGGCTCTACCTGCAATCGATCGTGACGGGCGCAGAAACCGACGTCACCGTCCACCAGCCGGGAGTGGGCGAAACGGCCATTCGCAATGGTCGCGTCTTCTGGATCGACGGCAATCACTACATCTGGGGCGCTCACGTGGGCGGATCGCCCAAGAAGCTGACGAACGTGAACGCGGTCGCCCAGGAGCTCACGCCGACCGACACCCGTCTCTATTGGTCGACGGCGACGGGTCCCCTGTGCGGCGGCGTCTTCGGCGTCGACTTTCCGTAGGATACGAGCCCGGGGACGCGTGCGATCGAGTCTGCGCTGTTGCGTCGAGATCGTCGCGAACCATGCGGCCCGAGCTGGCGGTCGGGTATCGATTGGGTCTTACGGTGCGTCGAAACCAGCGTGACGAGTGGTCACATCGTTGCGCATGTGGCCAGCTCTGAGGGGCACTTGGCTTGGAGGCATTGGTAGCAGCCGAGCGAGTCGGTCGTAGACCCCTTCGACGCGCAAATGTTTGCACATTCGGTTGGGCACGCGTTGCACCAGCAGATGACGACGTCTTCCACCGCCGCATTGGCATTGGGGTAGAGGGCATTCACGCCGGCGCAGCAGGAATCCTGGTTTGGATTTCCTGTGCAGAGCATGTTGGGAAACCCTCCCTCGAGGCAGTTCTGCGCGAAGTCCGTACATGCCGTGCAAACCGAGGCGTCGGTGCTGCACGGAATCAGTCCGCCTCCGCTCGCGACCGACGCGCTGGAGCTGTCGCTCGCCGAGACGCTACCCGAGTTGGAGCTGGTGGAGCTGCTGGCGCTCGACCCGAGCGACCCGCTGGAAGGCGTATAGGGAATTTGAACCGTGAAAACCCTCGGATGTCTGCCTGAACCCGACCCGCCTGCGCCTCGTGCTGCGCCTC
>JAYUUB010000131.1:0-4622 GCA_043755175.1 Polyangiaceae bacterium
GGTCCACCGTCGTAAGTCCATTGCACGCTCCCATCGGGATCGAGCGCAGTGACGAGCCCGCCTGACGACCAATAGAGGGTGCCGTCGGCACCGACCGCCCACCAAGAGCCAACGGACCTGATTGGGTCGTGAATCGACCGCTTCAGATCGGGGTCAACTCAGCTCCAACGAGCGAATCGTGGATGTGCCAGGCATCTGCGACAGAGCAAGAATCAACGGGTCGAAACCGGTGGCATGAAGGTTGAGGAACTCGAACGTGGCCACGATCGATTCGCGGCCAGCGCGTGCGACCTCAACGAGAAAGCCCGTCGACCAAGGAGCGTGGTGGCCGCGGAACGCTCCCAACTCCACGAGACCGGACCATGCCAGAACGATCTCGCGCACAGCGGGCAGTGCTTGGTCGCTCGCAGTCAAGCCGAGCTCGATCGCGTGAGTCTTCTCGTCGACACTCTTTCGCCCGGAGATCGCGAATGAGGGTGCCGGCTTCGCGAGCTCGGGGAGATTGGCTACGTCGACGAGCTCCGATGGCTCGGCGCTCTCGACGACGCGAAGTCGGCTGAGGTCGGCGCCGTGGGCCATGCGAGCCAAGCAGCGCAAGACTCCCGGGTGCGTCGGCCCCAGGGTGAGCTCCCCGGCGACAGCCACGCGCGGGATCATTTGTGAGCGGACGAGCGTCAGCTTGGCCTCGGCACGAGCACCGAAACAGCCAACGATGCATGCGGCCGCGATCCGATCGAACGGCACCGCTGGATCGGGAGCTCGGTGCGATGGTGACGGTCGCCGTTCACTTTCGGTCGCTTCGATGCGGAGTCGACGCGTAACGATTCCGCTGCGGCCAAGAATGCCGAAATCGACTTTCTTCGCGAGCGGGCTCGAGGGGTCGAGCGGGTCGAGCTCCATGGGATCGATGTTCATGGCTCTTTGCCTCTTCGTCCGGGTGGATGAATGACGGCCGCGCTGCGGAATCGTCGATGGGAGCTTGCAGTCACTAAAACGGGTCGATCAAGCTCGCGCGCCGCAAGGCTTCCGAGGATCGCGAGCGTCGTTCCCATTGCCCCTCCGAGATCACCAAGAACGTCGGCAGGGTGCACGACTGGGGGTGACGCTCCGTACACGCCGAGCGACCGGGTTGCTCCATGGGCCCATTCGTGTGCGCGCCATCGCTCGCCATTCTGATCGCTCCAGACTTCAGCGATGTCGGTCGCGCGGACGCCACTATCATCAAGCGCTCGTTCGATGGCGGTCCCCAAGGCGACCCCACGGGTTTCGAGTCGATCGCCTGGAGCCTCTCGCGCGAATGCAGCGACAGCGTGAACCGTTTTGGCGCTCGCGGGTTCGAGCACGAGAACGGCTGCTGCTTCAGAAGGGACCCATCCTTCTGAGCTGGCCTCGGAACGGGCGAGTCCGAACCCGTCGAGAGTCTCGAGCTGAAACCGCTCGCAGTGGCTGGCGATCGACACGACGAGGATGAGATCGAGCGCGAACCGCACCGCCAGCTCCGACGCCATCCGTATCCCCATGAGGCCGCCCGCGTGCCCCTCACGAACGAAACAGAGGGCGCGCTCCGGGATGATGCAGCCAGCATTTTCAAGGACGATCTTCGCGAGCATTGGGATCTGTGACCATGCCTGGCGCAGGCTACAGAGGTGCTCGGCAATGAAGGGCGGGAGCACTTTGGCGTCGGCGAAGCCAAGTGAGCTAGCCGTCACGACGAGCCCGACCTTCGCACCATTCAAGCGAGCCGAAAAAGGTTCGAGCGCCGAGCGAAAAGCCTGCTCGGACAATGCGTGAGCGCGCTCGAGCCCCTCACAGTCAGGTGATATGGGCAATGCGGGGGCCGCCACAATCGGTCCTGCTTGGCCGATGAGGTGCGTTCGCTGAAAGCGAGCGGCCCCCGCACGCACGGAGGCATAAACCTCGAGCGAATCGTGACCCACTGAGCACACGAGCCCGGATGAAGCGACCGAAAGCGGGCGGCTCACGGCTCAGCGCGTTCCATCACGCGCTTCTCGACGATTTGAATGGGTGGCGCGTCGGTTGGGATGAACGAATAGCGAACGGTCGCCGCAAACGTGAGCACGATGAGATCCTCCGCTGGCTCGATGCGAACGATCGTGAGGTCCATCGGAACGGTCTTGTGCGCATAGACGAGTCGGAAGGCACGGCGTGGAATCGATGAGGCACAGAGCGTCGGGTCGCCGGATGGTGTCGCAGCGGTCACCAGACCCGAGATTCGAATGGGCTCGCCACCGCGAAAGAATGGACGCTGCACCCAGCACTGAGGCACCACATCGAAGAATCTGGGATCGAGATTCTCAGGCCAACTCAATGCATCACCTCGTCGCCTGTCGTCGAACGGAAAGAGGGCTCGACGGTCCTCCCAGTGAGGAGGGAGGAAGCTCGGCAACGTGGCGCGCCCACGCGCCAATGGCTCCTGGATCTCGGCGCCCACTTCTTCGAGCGCGGGAAGAGCCCTCCCCTCGGCCCTTTCAACGGCCACGACAAAGCCGGTCCCGACGGGATTGGCGTCGTATGTCACGTCTGCATCGGTGCCACCGAAGAAAGACACCCAAGAAAACTCCCGCTGGACATGCGGAGACCCCTCGCGGCGCTCACGCGCCTCCCATCCGTTCCCTCGACGAGCCCAAATTCGATTCGGAGAGAAACGATACCGCCCAGACAGCGGACCAACCTCGACACTCAAAGCCAATTCGGCTGAGCTCTCTGCAATACGTCCGCGAACGGCAACGCTCGTTCCGGTGCGACCGAGAGCAATGTCGGCCGGTGTTTGCAGCGATCCGTCGACGTCGTATACATCGATCAGCGTGGCTTCTTCTTGCGACGCACGAGGAAGAGGAGCGCCCGTCGATAGCCGAAAGCTTGCTTTGAGCGCAATGCCGAGATGCGTGCGCTGTGACGCATCGTAGAGGGGCGCGAACGCGTGGGAAAAATGGACGGCATCGGGACCGGTTCCACTCCCAGGCATGAGCGCACGATTGAAGACGGTGAGCGCTCTCACGCCGTGGCTCCGAGGTTGTGCGGACCATAACCCCGTAGGTGATAGCCCTCGCCGAACATGCCATCGGGCAGCTCGAATCGGAGCGTGGGGGCAGCGCGACATAGAAGAGAACGAAGCCAATGGTGGGTCAGGTACTCCGGCACCTCATTGCCGAGAAGCGGGCGGCCGCGGTGGTGCCGGACGAGACCCGCTGAAGCCTCCGGGATCGGATCACGTCCACCGCCATCGAGCACCTGGCGCACATCTGTTGACAACGCATCCGGCACCGAGCCGGCGGTTCCGCCCGCATCGAACAGAGCATGAGCCGCAGCGACCTGCACCGCGGAGCCTGGATGAATCAGGAGGGAGCGCAGCAACGGGAAGCTCGCTGGGAAACCCAGCACCCCAAGCGCACGAATCGTCGCAGGTGAGGGTGAATGCTGACAAGCATGCTCGAGGTGCAATCGCACGGCATCGCCTCCGAAGAGTCCGCACAGAAAGGGGCCGTGGGCGACTCCGAGAATGTCGTCGGAGAGTGCACCAAGCACGAAAGATTCCCACGACTCTGGTACAGCAAGCCCGAGGGCATAAAGTGCAATCGCTCGATCCACTCCTTCACCTCCGATCGCGATCCGCCGGATCTCCCGTCCCGCGAAGTCGGGAAGTGACGAGCGTCTTCCGCTCGCGAGAATCGCTGCTCGACGAAGGGTCGGTTCGAGCGAGAACAGGGCCCCCAGAAGGACGCCCATGGGCACGTCAGCGTGAAATGAGGCGGCATCCAGCGAGCAGGCGTGGGTGAGCGAAACTGCTATCGGCGCACGTCCTCCGTGGCGCATGGCGTCGGTCCAGGGAAACGAGCGGCGTTCGGCAGTGTCTATCAAGCCCCAGGACTCGTCTCCCCCCAGCGAGGCGACGAGCCATGAGCCCGCGAATCGCTCAATCTCCACGGGAGATGTGAGTCGCTCTGAGCACAGGCGAACGAGCGTCGCCCGAGGTGTCACGGACAGCGCAGCATGTGCCCGCGCGAACCGCGCTGCCACCTTGTCGAGATCGAATCTTGTCCTGCGACTGTCGAATAGCATGGCTCTTCGCCTCAACCAGAGCGACTCGATTTGGTCGAGGTGAGCCTTGGCAAGTGACAGCTCGTGCAGGCGGTAGGGGGTCGGCGGTAGGGCGCTCATGAAGTTCGATAACAGTCAGTTGATCTTCACTTCAGCACCTTCGACGTGGGTGGTACCCGTCGAAACGCTACGAATATCGGCGCCCCAGGTTCGGACCGTTCCATCGGAATCGAGCTCGATGCGTGCCTCACCACACACCAGCCGAATGGCATCGCGCGCACGGATCTCGAGACGCTCTGGCGTGGCGTCGCTTTGAATGGCCGCGAGATCGAGTCGCTCGAGCAGCGGACCGATGATCACTGGCTGCGCGGAGTCACCATCGAGGAAGATCACCAAGACCCGGTCGCATCTCTGAATTGCGTCGAACAAAGTCCGAGGTGCCGCCTGCCACGCCACAGAAGCTCCCACGGGCTCTGCGTCTGCACGCAGACGAATCCATACCTGACCGTCTGGCGATACGCCGCTGAGCCAGGCCGCCGTCGGCGAGATGGTCGGGCTCCCAG
>JAYUUB010000132.1:0-86092 GCA_043755175.1 Polyangiaceae bacterium
CGAGCGAACGCCTCCGGATTCGTGCTCGGAGGCTCGCGAGAGGTGGTGACGGTTCGTCGTCGTGGACGACCCACCCGGAAAGCGGTAGAGACCGCGCCGATGACGCGCGCACTCTTGGCTCTGGGCATTTTCGCGATGCTCGGCCTCGGCACCTCGGGCCTGACGGCTTGCGGGCGCGGAGCCTGTGAAGATCTCGAGATCCAGCTCCAGGCCTGCCCGCACTACCAGCCCGTGGTCGCGCCGATCGACTGTTCTGGCAGCGTCGTCAACGATCAGGCGCAATGCATCTTGGATTCGGGCCAAGACATCTGCTCCGCCGATGGCTTGGCCATCGCGAACGCCGCCTGTCGCAAGTAACTAGCTCTACCGCCGGGCCTTCCCGCGTGGCCTCCCCAATCGAACTTCCGTGCACGCGTGCGCGTGCGGAGAGCGGCTCGTCACCGGGATCGAGGCCGTGTGCTCGCCCTGGGCGAGGCGAATGGCGTAGAGTTGCCGGCCGATGAACGACCAACGCCTCGCGATCATCGTCAGCCCTGCGACGAGTGATGACCCGCGTGGTCAGCAGGGCACGCTCGACGGGGACGCGATGCGCGAGCGGCTGGGCCAGTCCGATGCCGCGTTCGAGGTCGTGTCGCTCGACGCCGAGCGCGATCTCGCCGAGCAAATCGATGCGCTCTTCGACGAGCGGAAGAGCGGCGAGTGTTCGGCGTTGTTCTACGCGTCGACCAGAGTTTCTTCAGCCGACGGTGAGCTCTTCTTGTGTCTCGACCCAGCCGAGCCCGATACGGGCGACGCGCTCCGTGACGTCGTCGAGGTGCTTCGCGACAGGATCAATGGGCCGCTGTTGATCGTTTTGGAGACGTGGCACGAGGCGTCCGAAGATCCGGTGGCCTCCGCCGAGCTCGTCGACCTCGCTCGACGCGCCGTTCGTGCAGCTGGGAGCGATGTCGAGATGGTGGTCGCCGGACGCCCCGAGGCCGACGAGCCGGCGTACGCGCCGTCGCCGTTCACCCGTGCGGTCCTCGAAATTCTCGATGAGAGCGATCCGAACCATGGTTTGAACGCGCACGAAATCTACGACGTCTTGAGCGACGGGCGTCTTCATCGGTCGATGAAGGCACTTGCGCACGTGCCAGTCGAAGATTCCTTCATGGTCGTCCCTGCGAGGGCGGTCGAGATCGAGGTGAGCGACGAGCCGCAGAACGTTCGGAGCTCCGAGAGTCAGATCGACGATGCCGACGAGGAGTCGGCACCTGCTCCGCTTTCGGCGATTGCTCCACCGCCACCGAGCGCGTCTCTTGCGCGCGAGCCGGAGCCCCAGTCAGCGCTTCCGCGACCCGAAGATTCGCCCGAGCAGCTCACCACCTCTCCACGGGAGCCCGAGCGACGACCAGCGCCGAGCGCGACGCCCGACGCCGAGCCGCCGGCGAGCCAACCACCGCGAAGCCAGCCTCCGCGAAGCCAGCCTCCGCGCTCGTTCCCGCCGACGGCGCAGTCGGATGTCGATGCGCTCTTGGACGAGGCTCGAAGGCTCCTTCACGTTCCCGACTACGAAGGCTCCCTCGCTGCGTATCGGCGTGTTCTCGGCCTCGGCGCGCTCGGTCGAGAGGCTCGGGGGCACGTCTACCTGAAAATGGGCACGGTCAAGGCCCTGCAAGGAAAGATCGCCGAGGCGATCGCCAATCTCGAAAAGGCCCTCACCCTCGTCGAGGGCGCCGAGACGGACCGGGTGCTCGGGGAGCTATTGACGCTCTATCTCGAAGAAAAAGATCATCGCGCTGCAGCTGCAACACAAGAGCGAATCCTGAAGTCGTTCTCCGACGACGACCGCCGCTTCGCCGCGCTGCTCAGATACGGTCGAGGATGGCTCGAGCTCCCCGAGGAGCGGATGCGCGCGCGCCAGATGTTGGAGCGCGCCGAGCGCATCGACCCGTCGAGTCTCGAGCTGTTGCGCATGCTCCGTGATCTCGGGCAACTCGAGGGCCGCGTCGAGGATGTGCTGGCCCTGCGCCGCCGGATCGCCGAAGAAACGAGCGACCCGGTCTCCAAGGCGAAGCTCTTGGCGGAGCTCGCGACCGATCTCCACAAACGAGGCCGCGAAGACGAGGCGTTGAACCTCTTCGAGACCGCGCTCGATGAGGATCCGAAGCGGCTCGAGCCCTTGGCCGAGATCGCCGAGATTCTCTCCGAACGTCAGGAGTGGAGTGAGCTCGAGTCGAGCTACCGGAGAATGCTCACTCGCCTGCCGCGGCTCGAGCCTGCGTCGGTTCGCCGAGAGGTCTCTTGGGAGCTGAATCGGCGCCTCGGGCTCGTTTTGAGAGACCATCTAGACGATCCGGCGCTGGCACTCGAGGCGTTCGAGAACGCGATCGAGGCGAAGCCGGCCGATGCGAACATGCGCAAGATGGCGGTCGATCTCGCCCGTCAAGAAGGAGCTGGGGAGACGGCCAAGCGTCACCTCCTCGCGTTGAGCGTGCTCGAGCCTCGCGAGCCTCGGGTCTATCGGTTGCTGTTCGAGACCTTCATGCGCGACGGCGAAGTCGAGCGGGCGAGCGACGCCGCCGCGGTACTCGTCGTTCGTGGCATCGCCCTCGATCGGGAGCGCGTCGTCTTCGAATCGCATCGCCTCGACGGTCCTCCAAAGTTTGGTGCGTCGCTTCCCGAAGTAGGCTGGGAGCTCTTGGCTCATCGCGACCACGGGCGAGGTTCGGTCGGTTCGATCTTCGACATCGTGGGGGCGGCCGCGGCGGCAGCCTTGGCCGAGGTCATTCAGCGAACGCAGTCGAAGCGGCTCCCCGACGAGCGACTCCGAGTCGATCCCGAGACGGCGACCGTGAGCGCCGTGAGGAGCCTCGCCTGGGCGGCTCGGACGCTCGGCCTCAGCCCTCCGATGATGTATCTCGATGACAAGAGCAACTTCAATTTCGCCGCCGTCCTCGCAGATCCGCCGGCGACTCGAATCGGTGCGTCCGCGCTCCGTGGGCGGTCGCTCACCGAGCTCGCGTTTCTCGCCGGGCGTCACGTCACCTATCACGCGCCGCAGCATCGACTCGTCGCGCTGTGCCCGGCGGTCGAAGACTTGTCGGCTTGTTTCTTCGCGGCGGTGAGCCTCGCCACCGGTGAGGTCACGGGACCCGAGAACATGCGCCGCGTCGTCGGCGATCTCGCTCCGCGCGTCGAAGCTTGGCTCGGCGCCGAAGAGCTCGACCGCCTCAAGACCGCGGTGCTCGTGTTCGCGGAAGCCGGAGGCCAAGCCGATCTTCTCAGGTACGTCGGCTCGGTCGAGCGTGTGAGCTTGCGAGCCGGACTCCTGCTCGCAGGCGCGCTCGAGGCATCGGTCGGCCTCGCGACCGACGGCCTCTTCGACGGTGGCTACCGCGACGTCTTGACCGAGGCCGAGCGCGTCGACGAGCTCGTCAGCTTCTCGGTGTCCGACTCGTACGCGGCGCTGCGAGAGACGATGAGCCCCGAAGAGACCTGACGCGCTCTGTCAGGGCTCGCGCATCGAGGGGTAGCCGACCTCGTGCGACGAAGCGAAGGTCTCTTTGATGGTTCGCGGGCTCACCCAACGCATCAAGTTGAGCGCGCTCCCGGCCTTGTCGTTCGTGCCCGATCCGCGACCGCCGCCGAACGGTTGCTGCCCGACGACGGCGCCGGTCGGCTTGTCGTTGATGTAGAAGTTTCCCGCCGAGTCGGCGAGCGCGACCCTCGCCCGTTCGACGAACGTGCGGTCGCGTCCGAAGACTGCGCCCGTGAGCGCGTACCCGCTCGTTTGGTCGCAAAGGGCGAGCGCGGCGGCTTCGTCACCATCGTCGTAGACCCACGTAGTGAGGATCGGGCCGAAGAACTCTTCGCTCATCAATCGGCTCCGTGGATCCCTCGATTCGACGAGCGTCGGATGGACGAAGTACCCGACCTCGTCGTCGGTCTTGCCCCCAGCGACGACGTCGTAGCGCGCGTCGGACTTGGCTTCGGCAATGACCCCCGCCAATCGGGCGAAGGCGCGCGCATCGATCACGGCTCCCATGAAGCTCGTGAAGTCGCTCGGGTCGCCGATCTTGATGGCCTGGATGTGGGCGACGACGCGATCCTTCACCGACGGCCAGATCGAGCGCGGGATGTACGCTCGCGACGCAGCCGAGCACTTCTGGCCTTGGAACTCGAAGGCGCCGCGTACCATCGCGACCGCGAGCGCGTCGAGATCGGAGCTCGCGTGAGCGAAGATGAAGTCTTTGCCGCCCGTCTCTCCGACGATTCGCGGATAAGAGCGATACCGACCGATGTTGTCGCCGATGCGCTTCCAAAGCGTGCGGAAGACCGCCGTCGATCCGGTGAAATGGAGTCCCGCGAAGGCGGGATGATCGATGCACGTGTTCACGATTTCTTCCGGTGGCCCCATCACGAGGTTGATGACCCCCGGGGGCAGACCAGCGTCGATGAGAATGCGCATGACCTGGTGCGCCGAGTGCAGCGCGTTCGGCGACGGCTTCCATACGACGACGTTGCCCATCAGGGCCGGTGCCGTAGGTAGGTTCGCCGCGATCGCGGTGAAGTTGAACGGCGTGATCGCGCACACGAAGCCCTCGAGCGGGCGCGTTTCGACGGCGTTCCAGATTCCGGTCGCTTGGACGGGCTGCTCGAGGAGATTGCCTGCGAACGCAACGTTGAAGCGGAGGAAGTCGACGAGCTCGCAAGCCGCGTCGATCTCCGACTGGAAGGCGGTCTTGCTTTGCCCGAGCATCGTCGAGGCGTTGAGCAGGGCACGCGCCCGCGTGGCGGCGAGCTCGGCCGCGCGGAGGAAGATGGCCGACCGCCCGTTTTGACTCATTCGCGACCATTCGGTGCGGGCGGCGAGCGCCGCGTCGATCGCCTTCGTCGCGTGCACGGCGGTCCCGTCGTGACCGCGACCGATGATGCGGCGCTTCTCTTGAGGCGAGCGGGCCTCGGTGAGCTGCCCGGTCCTCTCTTCACGACCTCCGATGATCATCGGGATGTCGATGGTCTCGCCCTTCATGCGAGCGAGCTCCGCTTTCAGCGTGGCGCGCTCGGGCGTTCCGGGGGCATAGGAGAGGATGGGCTCGTTCTGCGGCTTCGGAAAGGCGGCGCTCGGTACCGGCATGGCAAACGAGCATAGCCCAGCAGCCCGTTGAAAAACTCATGCGCCGTGCTTCCGCCCAGGATGGGCTCGACCGGGCTCTCTGGCGCCCTCGGCAATTGCGAGGAAGGACCGCTGGAAGTACGGTCCGAGAGTGCGCAAGCTCGACCTCGCTCCTCGCGTCCTCGCCGAAAGCGGTAAGCCCAGCTTCGGCTCTTTTCGGGGCGGTCTCCCGCGGATGGACTTCGGACCGATCGAGAGGTCTAGGCTGTGGCAGCTCGCGCACAAGAAGCGTTGGACCTATGCCGCCGTGAGCGACGATCACGTCTTCGCAGGGGTCGCCGTCGTTTCGCTCGGCTACGTATCGACAGCGCTCGTCTACGTCCTCGACCGCGTGAGCGGCAAGATGCTCGTAGACCGCTCGATCGTCGCTCCAAGCACCGCCGTGAGGTTTTCGGACGACGGATCTGGCCGTCGAGCTGCCCACTTCACTTTCGGACGAACCCGCATCGATCTCGGCGACGACTGCATCACGGTCGACGTCCCCGCCGAAGCGAGCGCTCTCCCCGTTCACCTCTCGGTCGAGACCCACGGCGCTGGGCCGCCTCCCATTTCTGCGATCGTCGCGGTCGACGGCGGCCACGCCAACGCTACCGAGAAACGCATTCGCGAAGGGCGAGGGGAGGTGGTGGCCGGCGGGCGTCGCTTCGTGCTCGATGCGCCGTTCGTCGCCTTCGATCACACGTCCGGGTTTCTCGCGAGGCACACGGTTTGGCGTTGGGCGCTCGGGCTCGGCCATACGGCGCTGGGCGAGCGCTTCGCGTTCAACCTCGTCGAAGGTTTCGTTGGCGAAGCCGAGTGTGGCGCCTGGCTCGGAGACGCGCTGTTTCCGCTCGGCGAAGGACGCTTCGCGTTCGATGAAGCGAATCCGACGGCGCCGTGGCACGTGACGACCACGTGCGGTAGCGTCGATCTCGAGTTTCAGCCGAGCGCTATCCATGCGGAGCACAAGAACATGCTCGTGATCCGGTCGAAGTTCATCCAGCCGGTCGGATCATTTTCCGGACGTGTTCGACTCGGCCAGCGAGAGCTCGCCATCGAAACCGTAGCGGGCGTCACCGAACATCAAGACGTGCTCTGGTAGCGCCGTTCGAGGTCAGGTCACTCGAAGACGACAGGACCATCGGAGCGCGCTGCGTCGAGATAGTCGTTCATCGTCATCGCCAACTCCGAGGGCAGCTCGGCCTCGGCAAACAACCGCGCTTCCCGGATCTCGAGCGAGTTCATCGGTGGCCGTACGGGCCGATCGACCCGCGCCGTCACCACCAGCGTCACAGCGTGAAATCTAGGATCGCGATCGGGTCGACTGAACACTCCGACCACACGTCCCATCTCGGCCTTCTCGACGCCGGCCTCTTCGAGGAGCTCTCGGACGAAGGTTTGGCTCAACGTCTCGCCCCACTCGACCGTCCCGCCGGGAAGCGCCCACGTTCCGGTGTCGCCGCGTCGAATGAGGAGCCAGCGACCATCGTCGGTGCGCCCCGCGATGGCCAGACCGACGACCGGTCGGCGAAGGACGTGCCGAAGAACTTCTTTCATGATGCCGACTGCAGCCTTCGGCAGGAGCGACAGAGGGGCGAGGCTCACGCGCCGCGCGTTACCACCGCGCTCTGGGCGTGTATACTTCGGGCGATGAAAAGCTTGCCCGTCCTCTTTTTGTTGGTCGCCGCCGTTGCGTGCCAAACCCAGCGCACCGCACCGGTGTTCGACGATCCGGGCAACGGCCCCGTGGCGGGCAACGCGAACTCTGGGGGCGCGGGTGCGACGACCGCGACGTCGACCGGCGCGAACGGATCCACCGGATCCGGAGGAGCCGCCGCCGTCCCGGATTGCCATTGCGTGTACGAGATCTTCCACGTCCAGAAGTGTGCGCAGTGCGAGATCGCGGCCGTCGCCGGAATCTGCGGGGCCTTCCGCACCGCTTGCATCAACAACAAAGATTGCGAAGCCAATCTCACCCTCGTCTGTCCGTCGTCGAAAGACGATCCCGCTTCGGTGAAGCTCTGTTTGACCACGCAGAGCGTCGCCGGAGATACCCTCTTGGCAGACTATTTCGCGTGCCTGTGCGAAGACCCAGGCCCGTGCCTCGGCGACTGCAATGCCAAGCTCCAGTGCGGGATGACGAGCTCGAGCAGCAGTGGATCGAGCAGCTCTTCGAGCGCAGCGTCGACGAGCGCTTCGACCGGCACGGGCAACTGATCTCGACCTTCGAGAGTCGACGCGTCTGCCAGCTCTATCGATACTCTTCCACGTCGATTCCGTAGCGCTTCATCCAGCGATGGACCTGCATGCGCTCCTTGCCGAACTCACGGCCCACGGCGGCGACGTTTCCGTGATGCTGATGCAACAGCATTCGCAGCTCGTGCTCGGAGGGCGTTGCTGGAGGACGCTTCGGGATTGGGAAACGTGGCGGGGAGGTCTGCTCGTTGAGATCGGGGCCCGCTCGTTGGTTTCTGAGCTGCGGCATGTGAGTGCTCGACGCTCTCGGATCGAACTCCGATGAGCTTTGGGCCCCGCGCTGTCCGTAGTCCTTCATCTGGTCTTTGATGACGTCTGGCAGGTGATCGGCGTCGAGCGTGGACCCTTCGACGAGCGCCACGCCCCGTTTGATCGCGGCCTCGAGCTCGCGCACGTTGAACGGCCAGTCGTAGTGCAGCAGCCCCGTCATGAACGGAAAGCTCACCCCTAGGTCGGGCCGACCGTGACGTGCGAGGAGGCCTCGTGTGAGGCCGAAGATGTCTTCTTTGCGCTCCCGCAGGGGCGGAAGCCGAAGACTGTATTCGTTGAGTCGCGCGAAGAGATCGCCTCGGAACCGATTCTCTCGCTGGAGCTGCGACAGATCGCGATGGGTGGCGCACAGCACACGGACATCGACACGCTCGGTAATCGTTCCACCGACGGGGACGATCTCCTTCGATTGCAGCACGCGAAGGAGCTTCGCTTGCGCCTCCATGGGCATGTCGCCGATCTCGTCGAGAAAGAGCGTGCCTCCGTCGGCCGCTTTGACGAGGCCCACCTTGTCTCGTTCGGCTCCCGAGAACGCGCCTCGCTTGTATCCGAACAGCTCGCTTTCGAGGAGCGTCGCCGGGATGGCCGCGCAGTTCACGGCTTGGAAGGCACCTCGGCGTCCGCTGGCCGAGTGCAGCTCTCGAGCGAACACCTCTTTTCCAGTGCCGCTCTCTCCCAACAAGATGACCGAGATCTCGCTGCGTGCGACGCGCTCCAATGCTCGACACAGCTGGCGGATCTGGAACCCGCCGAGGATCCCCGGAACCCCGGGCGTGCCGGCGGGCCCTCCGCGCGTGGGCGATCCCAAAGCCAACCCGTCGATTCGGTAGAGGCCGTAGCTCTCTGCGCCGGCCGACACGAACTTGAAGATTCCGTCACCGACGCGGATCTCGTGCAGGTCTTCGAGGGCGAGCTCGGCGACGAACTGTCCGTCGACGAGCGTCCCGTTGCGGCTGCCTAAATCCGAGAGCATCCAGTGCTTGCCGTCGTAGTGCACCCTCGCGTGGTGGCGCGACACCGCTGCCTCGGGGATGCAAATCCCCGCGCTGGCGTCGCGCCCGATGATGAGATCGCGCTCGCTCAACAGATAGGCAGGTGCAAACTGCTCGTAGTGCGGCGCGTAGAGCAACACGAGCCCAGCGCGCGTTCCACGCGGATTGTCGGGCGATGCGGAGGCTCCGTACTCCTGCATCGCGGCCGTCGTGGGATCGTTGACACCGGAGGCCATGAACGGCCGTAAGGATAGCCCGATCCGCAAGCGAAGTGGGCAACACGACGGAAGCGGGCCGTCGCCCGCGGCTTTCGAAGGGGTTGAGCCGATGCGTCGTTGGTCGCTACGCTGGCCTGGTGAACGAACCGCTCCCGTCGCCTGGCCCCGCACCCATGGTCACCTTCGGCGCAATTCAGATGTCGAGTCAGGAGCGCATCTCCGAGAACCTCGAGACTGCGAGCGCCTTGGTCAGCTCCGCGCGTGGTCGCGGCGCCGAGATCGTACTGTTGCCGGAGAACTTCGCGCTCATGGGCCGCGAAGACGAGAAGCTCGCGGCAGCCGAGGTGCTCGAGCCGGGCCCGCCGGGACCGGACGCTGGGCCCATCGTTCGAATGCTGGCATCGACGGCGAAGCGTGAAGGAGTGTGGCTCATCGCAGGAGGCATGCCCGAACGGACGGACGACGCGCAGAGGCCCTACAACACAAGCGCCGTCTTCAATCCCCAAGGCAACCTCGTCAGCGTTTACCGCAAGATCCATTTGTTCGATGTCGATGTCGGAGACGGCGCGACCTACCGTGAGTCGGCGTCGACCAGTGGGGGGGCCGAGCCAGTCGTGTGTCCGATGGCGGGGCTCGAGGTCGGTCTCTCGGTCTGCTACGACCTTCGCTTTCCTGAGCTCTACCGCGCTCTGAACGATCGCGGCGCCGACGTCTTCACGGTGCCGGCGGCGTTCACCCTCGCGACTGGCAAGGATCACTGGCTGGTGCTCTTGCGAGCGCGCGCCATCGAAGGACAGGCCTATGTCGTGGCCGCTGCACAATGGGGGGGCCACCCCGGAGGGCGTCGAACGTTCGGCAAGTCGTGCATCGTCGACCCGTGGGGAGAGATCGTGGCTCAGGCTTCCGAGGGGGTTGGGGTCGTGGTGGGTGCGATCGAGACCGAGCGCATCGCGCGCGTCAGAGCGAGTCTCCCATCGCTTCGCCATCGACGCCTTTGAGAGGGCGCGTCGCGTCTTTCGCAGTGACAGCCTCGTCACGTTTCGTGAACTGGGCTTCACACCCCGAGGACGACGCTTGAGCAAATGACCCAAAACTCGGCCTGGATCGATGATCCGTGCCCGGCGAGGCCTTCGGCACTCGTGTTGCTTTAGCTGAATCACGAACGCGCCGACAGACGGCGCAAGGAGAGCCACCGTGAGAAGCAGCTCGCTTTCTTTGCAAGAGGCCCACTACGAACCCAGCCACGACGGCGTTGCGATGGAGCAGCCCCCTGCCAGCGCACCCCCCTCGCTACGGCTCCACCAGTCTCCCGTGTCCACCATGGACGTGGGCGCGTTGCTCCAATCGGAGGAACGGCAGGTCCTGCCTGCGACGATGGCGCGACTCAAGCTGGCTCGCGCCCGCATCTACGAAGCGGCGCGCAACGGGCAGCGCATCCGCACGTACGAGGTCGCGCTCGACCTCGACATGTCCGAGTTTCATTTCGCTCGTCAATTCCGATTGGCGTTCGACCGATCGCCCCACGTCTTCTACGACGAGGTCCGCGCCGACAGCGCACGCGGCATGCTCGTCTCGGGCCTCGGCGAGGGCATCGTCGCTCGTCGCATCGGATTTCGGCGCCCCGCAGAGCTTCGCGCTCTCTTGGCGAAACGACCCGCCGGGACGCTTCCTGCCGACTTCGACTGCTGACGATTTCGTCACGCGACGGAGCGACGGCGACGAGCCTTCGGAACGTCGCACCATTCGGTGCGCGGCACCATTGCTCCGCCTCACCGTTGATGGGTACGCTCCGAGCGTGATCCGTCGTGCCGCCGCCACGTTGACCTGCTGTTTGCTGATCGCGTGCGGCGGTGCCCAGGGGGCTGCCAAGTCTGAGCAGACCGCCGTGCCCGGCTCAGGAGCGACCGGCATCGAAGGACGCCTTCAGGGGACCTGGGAGATCGTTCGCTACGAATCGCGTGAGCTCATTCCGGCGGAGGCCATGCCTCTGATGGGCGCCATGTTCGAAGACCTGCGCCTGTCGGTTCATGACAGCGCATGGCAGGTCGAAGGCAAAGACAGCCCCTTCGAGGTCGTCGCCGAGCGCGGCGATTCGTTCCGACTCAAGACGGGCGGTATGTTCGACAACGCGTCGTGCAAGCTCACCGCTGACGGCGAGTGGGAAGTGATCGATGACGGGCCTACGTGGCCCGGCAAGACGGTGCTGAAGCATGCACGCTGACGCACACGCGCCCCGCACCGCGTAACAGGCCCCGCGCGGAGCCCGCACGGAGGAACCTGCACCGAGGAGCCCGCTCGAGGCCTCGACGTGGCGAGGACCTTCCCGAGCTGGCTCAGGCGAGGGAGTCGCTGCCTCAGACGTCGACCTGAGCTTCTGCCGCTCGATCCATGATGAAGCGGAACCGCGCCTGGGGGTCTTTCCCCATGAGCTCGGAGAGGATGCTGTCGGTCTCGATGTCGCCCTCGATGACCACGCGAAGCGTTCGGCGACGCTTCGGATCGAGCGTCGTCGCCCAGAGCTCTTCGGCAGGCATCTCGCCCAGCCCTTTGAAGCGCGAAATCTCGGCCTTGGCGTTCTTCGCGAGCTTCGCGAGCACCCGGTCGCGCTCGGCGTCGTCGAGGGCCCAGTGCGTGTCTTTGCCGACGTCGATTCGATAGAGCGGCGGGAGCGCGATGAAGAGGTGGCCCCCTTGAATGAGGCCCTTCAGGTGCCGGTAAAAGAACGTCAGCAGCAGCGTCGAGATGTGCTGGCCGTCGCTGTCGGCGTCCATCAACAAGAAGACGCGGCTGTAGCGGAGCTTCGACGCGTCGAAGTCCGGTCCGATACCACACCCGAGCGCGCTGACGATGTCGGTGAGCTCTTTGTTGTCACGAACCTTGGCGCTCGAGGCTTGCTCGGCGTTGAGCACCTTGCCGCGCAGAGGGAGAATGGCTTGGGTCTTTCGGCTCCGGCCCTGCTTGGCGGAGCCGCCTGCGCTTTCACCTTCGACCAAGAACAGCTCGCTCTCGCTCGGGTCGGTGCTCGAGCAGTCGGCGAGCTTGCCGGGGAGGTTGAGCCGATGGCTGACGGGGGTCTTTCGAAGAACCTGCGCCGTCGCCTCGCGACGCGCTTCACGCGCGCGCGCAGCGAGGATGCCGCGCATGACGATCGCTTCGCCGATCGACCCGTTCGAGAGGAGCCAGTGCTCGAGGGCCGGACGGATGAGCCCTTCGACGGCTTGCGCCGCTTCGGGGTTGTTCAACCGGTCTTTGGTTTGGCTGTGGAACTGTGGCTCGGGCAGATAGATGCTCAAGAGAGCAACGACGCCTTCACGGATGTCTTCGGCCGAGAGCGTGACGCCCTTCGCCTGAATCTTCTTGGTCTCGATGAAGTTGCGGACCGCTTTCACGATGGCCGAGTTCAAGCCGGCCTCGTGCGTTCCACCGGCGTGCGTCGGGATCCCGTTCACGTAGCTCAAGGTTCGACTGTCGGTCGACTCGGTCCATAGAAGGGCTGCTTCGACCTTGATCTCGCCGGGGCGCTCTTGGGCGATGAAGAACGTCCCTTGATGGCTCGGCGACTTGCCTCGCTGCGAGACGAGCTTGGGAAGGAAATCTGCGATCCCGTTCGGATGGACGAGATCTTTCGTTTCACCCGTGGCGCGGTCGGTGAAGACTATCTCGATTCCGCCGTGCAGATAGGCTTTGGTCTCGAGCCGTTCGAGGACGACTTCGGCGTCGAACGCCATCTTGGCGCCGAAGATCTGCGCATCGGGTCGGAAGTGGACGAGCGTTCCACGCTTTTTCGTCGCGGCGCCCTTCACCAGCTTCGAGGTCGGCGTTCCGCGAGAGAAGGTTTGCGAGTAGGTCAATCCATCACGCAGGACGGTTACCTCGAGGGCATCGCTCAGCGCGTTCACGACGCTCGAGCCGACGCCGTGGAGGCCGCCCGAGACGGCGTAGCTTTTCTTCTCGAACTTCCCGCCCGCGTGGAGCGTGCAGAGAATGATCTCGAGCGCAGGCCGCTTGAATTTCGGGTGCATGTCGACCGGAATGCCGCGGCCGTCGTCACGGACCGACGCGCCTCGGTGGTCAGCATCGAGGATGACCTCGATGCGGCGAGCGTGACCGTTCATCGCCTCGTCGATCGAGTTGTCGAGGATCTCCCAAAGGAGATGGTGGTAGCCGACCTTCGCAGTGTCGCCGATGTACATGGCCGGCCGCTTGCGAACCGGCTCGAGCCCCTCGAGCACCTCGATGTCGGCGGCCGTGTAGCTCGATTGCTTGCTTGCGGTCTTGGGCGGGGGAGGAAGGGTGGGCATGCTCACTCCGTCTCGAGGCTGGGGACTTCGGGCGTGCCGGTCAGCACCTTCACGAAACCGTCGCGCTTCGACGTTCCGCGGCCGGCGCGACTGCCGAGAATGCTCTGCGCAGTGAAGGAGATCTCTTTGCCCTTTTCGTTCTCGACGACGAGCTTTCCACGGCCATCGGGTGCCAGCACGGCGCCGACGACGCGCGCCTTCTCGTCGACCTTGATGACCATCGAGCCTTTGCCTGCGCCGGAGAGCAGCGCGAGCTCCGAGACCTCGACGCCGAGAGCGTGACCGTCGCTCGTCGCGCACATCACCACGTCCGAGTCGCCGGCGACCCCGACGCTGACGATCTCGTCGTTGCCGTTGAGACGCGCGTATTTGCGACCCGAGCGAGTCGACGGATCACGATGCGGAGACAGCGAGAAGCGGAAGCCGAGGCCCTGCTTCGTCACCGCCACTGCGAAGGGCGCGAGAGGCTCGACGCTCGGATGTTCTGGATCGTCGGCGGGGACCTCGAGAACGCGCGGATCGAATCCGAGCATCGCGATCATCTTCTCGCCGTCGGCGAGCTTGAAGAGCTTCTGGACCGGATCGCCGTACCCGGTCGACGCCGGAATGTCGTGGATTCGGCAGACGTAACAGCTTCCGAGGCTCGAGAAGAAAGCGACGCTCGCTTTCGTCGAGCCCGCCGTCACGAAGAAGACGCTGTCGCCTTCGCGGACGCGCGTCGTCGCGACGTCTTTGATCTCGCGCTGTCTCTTGAGCCAACCCTGACTCGTCAGCATCACAGTTGCATCTTCTGCGATGATGAAGTCTTCGGCCTGGTATTCGGGCTCGTTGGCCGCCCCGAGGATCTTGGTGCGCCGCTTGTCGGCGTAGGTCTTTCGAATCTCGGCTAGCTCGTCTTTGATCATGGTCCAGCGCTTCGATTCGCTCTTGAGGAGCCCCTCGAGACGCTTTTGCTCGGCTCGCTTCTCGGCGATTTCTTTGCGAACGACGAGGATCTCGAGCTTGGCGAGCCTGTAGAGCCGAAGCTCGAGGATCGCGTCGACCTGGATCTCGGTGAGGCCGAAGCGCTTCATCAGCTTCTGGCGCGCGTCGGCGCGGCCGTCGCTCGCTCGAATGATCTTGATGACCTCGTCGAGCGCGTCGAAAACCGTCTCGAGGCCCTCGAGAATGTGGATTCGGGCCTTGATTTCGCTTAGCTCGAAGTCGAGGCGACGCGTGATCGTGATGAGACGGAACGCGAGGAACTGGTTCAGGATCTCGCGAACGCCGAGCCGGCGCGGTCCGAGCGCTTGCTCGCCGTCTTCGCCGCGTTTGCCTTCGGTGGGTACGAGGCAGGTGAGGTTGACGGAAATGTTGAGCGCGAGCGGCGTCTGCTTGAACAGGTACGCCATGATGAGCTGAGGATCGGTGCCCTTCTTCACCTCGAGGACGACGCGGATGATGTCGGTCGATTCGTCGCGCACGTCGAGCAGCGCAGGGAGCTTCTTCGAAATGATCACTGCCGCGATCTTCTCGACGATGCTCGAGCGCTCGACGCCGAAGGGGATCGACGTGACGATGATGCTCGTTCCGCGCTTCGGATCTTCTTCCTCGGTCCACTCGCCGCGGAGCTTCAGCGAGCCGTGGCCGGTCTCGTAGACGGCTTCGAGGTCGGCCTTCGAGGCGTGAAGCTGCCCGCCAGTGGGAAAATCGGGGCCTTTGATGAAACCGAGCAGCTTCTTGGTGGGCAGCTCGGGGTTGTCGATGAGCGCGACGCACGCGTCGATGACCTCGCCGAGGTTGTGCGGCGGGATGCTCGTCGCCATGCCGACGGCGATGCCCTGGGAGCCGTTCACGAGGAGGTGCGGGAAGCGCGCCGGCAACACGACGGGCTCGCTTCGCGTTCCGTCGTAGTTCGGACGCCAATCGACCGTGCGCTTGCCGAGCTCGCCGAGCAGCTCGCCCGAAAGCGGTCGCAGACGGGTCTCGGTGTATCGCATCGCGGCGGGTGTGTCGCCGTCGATCGAGCCGAAATTGCCTTGTCCGTAGACGAGCGGCGCACGCATCACCCAGTCTTGCGCCAAGCGCACCATCGCGTCGTAGACCGACACGTCGCCGTGGGGATGAAACTTGCCGAGCACGTCGCCGACCACCGCCGCGCTCTTTCGAGGCTTGGCGTCGTGGTCGAGCTTCAGCTCGTGGTGCATCGTGTAGAGGATGCGTCGTTGCACGGGCTTGAGGCCGTCGCGAACGTCGGGCAAGGCGCGCGACGTGATGACGCTCAACGCGTAGTTGAGGTATCGACGTTGGGCTTCGACGGCGAGCGGCGTGTCGTCGAAGGGCGGCGGCGGCAGAGAGGGCGGCGGTAACCCTCTCTTCTTTGCGTTCGAATCTGAGGCGCGAGCCAACTGTGTCTCCCGGTAAACCTGCGTTCAGTGACGCTTAGCCGGCCACTCATAAGCATCGAGGCGGGCTTCGGTCAAGCGCTCACGCACGACCCCGGCTGGTGGTCGGGCTGGAAGAGTGAGCGATTCCGCGTGGGTCTTGTGCGATGGCCTTGAGACCTCAAGCCGCCTGGGCTACGGGACTCGGCGCCTCCGCAGCTGACCACTTGCCCAGACCTCCACCCGCGCTTCCCGCGCCACCAGGGCTCCCGCCTTGTCGTCGACATCGAGCCGTTCTGTGAGCCGATCCCAATGACCCAACACCGTCTCCTACGTCCGAGCCAGCCTCTTGCAGGCAAAGGATGGCGAGGTCGTTGGGCTGCCGCGGGACAGAGGCTTGGGGTTCTCCTCGTGGTGGTGGCGACTCTCTTCGGCGGGTCGCGGTCGCTCTCGGCCCAGCCCGCTCGCCCGGCCCCGCAGCCTGCGCCAGCCCAGCCTGCGCCAGCCCAGCCTGCGCCAGCGGAACCCACTTCGCCCGGATTGCCCGCTCCTGCGCCTCAGCCGGGAGCGCCCCAGCCTCTCGGCGATCCGAGCACGCTCGGTGGCGCCGATCCCGGGGAGCAACAAGACAAGCACGTCCAACTCCCGTTGAGCGAAGCAGAGCTCGCGCGCGGCCTGGTCATCTCGCAGGTCACGATTCGCGGCAACCCGCGGATCCCCGAAGAAGACATCCGGACGTACGTCACGCGCATGCGCGTCGGCAAAGAGTTCAGCCCCGAAGGCATGCAGAAAGACGTGCGCGAGCTCTGGAAGTCGCTCTACTTCGAAGACATTCAGGTCGACCTCGTCCGCAAAGACACCGAGTGCGCGATCACGATTCGCGTCTCCGAGCGTCCGACGATCAAGACCATCGAATTTACCGGCAACAAGGCGGTCGACAACGATGATCTCACCGAGGCACTCAGCGTCGAGGTGAAGGTCGGCTCGATCTTGAGCTACTCGGCGGTCCGCCGGGGCGTGCAGAAGCTCCGCGACAAGTACGCGGAAGAGGGCTTCTTCCTCGCCGAGGTCGACTTCGAGCTGACCGCCCAAAAAGGGAACACGGTCGCGCTCAAATTCACTGTTCGCGAGCACCAACAGGTCACGGTTCGCCGCATCAACTTCCTCGGCAACAACAGCGTTCCGGACGGCGAGCTGCGCGACGTGATGATCACGGGCCACTCGAGCTTCTTCGACTTCGGCTCGGGCGGCTCATTCCGCGCCGACGCCTTCGAGCGCGACGTTTTGGTCATCAACGCCCTCTATTACGACCGCGGTTTTCTCGCCGTCCAGGTCGCGACGCCGCGCGTCCAGCTCACTCCAGATCGGACCGGCATCGAGATCACCATCCCGATCACCGAAGGGCCACGCTTCAAGATTCGAAGCATCAAGGTCTACGAGCACAACGCCGACGGCAAAGAGATCGAGCCCATCGGTGGGCGTCGCGCGCTCCGCGAGATCATCCGCTCCCGCGTTGGCGACTGGTTCGACCGCGGCTCCCTTTCGCGGGACATCGGCCGAATCCAGACCGTCTATCGCGACGCCGGCTACGCGCTGGTCGAGGTCCCCATGGACAACGACGTCGACCCCGACACGAACGAGGTCGACCTCCGCATCGCGGTCAAGCGCAACAAGCTCGTGAAGTTCGGTCGCATCGAGATCCACGGCAACACGAAGACCCGCGACAAGGTCATCCGCCGCGAGCTCGAGATTGAAGAAGGCAAGCTCTTCAGCGAGACGGGGCTCGAGCGCTCGAAGCGTCGCGTCACGATGCTCGGGTATTTCGACCGGGTCGACATCTCGAACGAGCAAGGCGTCGACGACCAGACAATCAACATCAACATCGACGTCGTCGAGAAGCCCACCGGCACCTTTCAGGTCGGAGCCGGGTTCTCGAGCATCGAGAGCTTCATTGCGACCGCTCAGATCCAGCAACAGAACCTGTTCGGCACCGGACAGGCATTTCAGCTCAACGCGCAGATCTCGGGGTTGAGGCAGCAGATCGAGTTCCGCCTCGTCGAGCCGTACCTCTTCGATACGAAGTTTTCGGGGTCGATCTATCTGTTCGATCAGCTGCGGGTCTACGATCAGTTCTCTCAGAACTCGCTCGGCTCGTCGCTCACGGTCGGCTACCCGCTCGTCGCTCCCGAGCTCCACGCGTCGCTCACCTACACGCTCGAAAAAGACACGATCTCGACGTCGACGACCTCGACCTTCTTCGGTACGGCGAGCGCAGTCAGCGTGTTCCGGCGCCTCCCGCTCGCGAACCTCTTCAACGATGGCGTGACCTCGAGCCTCAAGCCGGCCATCACGTACGACTCCCGCAACAATCAGATCTTCCCGACCTCGGGCATCTACCTCTCCGGCTCGGTCGAGCTCGCCGCGAACTTCCTCGGAAGCCAGAACCACTTCATCAAGTATCGGACGACGGCGCGGTTCTACTATCCGATCACCGAATCGATCATCTTGCGTTTCAATTCCGAAGCAGGTGGCGTCACGAGCCCCGATCCCGAAGGCGTCCCGATCTTCGCCAGGTTCTTCCTCGGCGGCATCTACGACTTGCGTGGCTTCCGCTTGCGCACCGTCGGTCCGAGGCTTCCGCTTCGAGACAGCCTCGACGAGAACGCCGCGCCGATCGCCAATGGCGCGGTCATCGGCGGCAACCTCATGTACTACCAGAACCTCGAGATCGAGTTCCCGATCATCGAGGCCGTCCAGGTTCGCGGCGTCGTCTTCACCGATCTCGGCAACGCGTGGAATACCGAGAAGCTCTACTGCGATGCCGCTCCGGCATCGCCCAACTCGGCGACCAACCCGTGCTTCAAGTTCACGAGCCTCTTCGACGTGCGCACCTCGTGGGGCTTCGGCATTCGATGGATCTCGCCGCTCGGTCCGCTCCGTTTCGAGTGGGGCTTTCCGTTCAAGCCCCTGCCGTACGAAGAGTCGAACGTCTTCGAGTTCACCATCGGCAACTTCTTCTGATCGGCTGACCGGGCGCGGTCGACGGAGGGCTCGTGAAGTCGCTTCGAATACCGCGCGCAGAATCCCAGCGACCGGGAGGGTTGGAGCGAAGACGAGGCGAGACGCCGAGAAGAGATGGCGCGAAAGCTTTCTCGGCTCTACGGTTCAGTTACGCATGTCAGAGCAACCTCAGCTCACGTTCGGTCTGGCCAAGCCCGGCAAAGGGCTCGTCATCGCGATGGTCACGCTCGTCGCGGTTTGGCTGTTCTTCGCCGTCGGAATCAACTTCGGGCAAGCGGGAGAGCAAGTCTTCGGAGCGCTCGTCGGATCGAACGCGATTCTCCACGGCGAGGTCTGGCGCGTGTTCACGGCCCCCTTGCTCCACCTTCCGAGTGGCGCAGGTTCGGTCGGTCACCTCCTTTTCAACGTGATGGGCCTCTACTTCCTCGGAACCACCCTCGAGGAACGTTGGGGCTATAGGCGATTCCTCGCCTTCATCTACGGCTCGGCAGTCTTCGCTGCGATCGCGCAAGCGGTCATCGCGGGGCTCATCCCCGTGCCAGCTCTGCAGCAGCCGACGTTCTTCGGCGCGCTCGCCATGGTCGATGCTGTCTGTGTCGCGTGGGCGCTCTCGTTCAAGAACAGTCAGGTGAGGCTCTTCTTCGTGCTGCCCGTGAGCGGCACCGGTTTGCTCCTGTTCACGCTGTTCATCAACCTCATGTACATCGTCGGGTCCGACGCTCACCACGACGGTCTCATCACGCCGCTGGCCGGCATGCTCGCCGGCTATCTCTTCGGCGACACCTCGCCGGCGCGACGCTGGTATCTGCAACGGCGTTTTAAGAACCTACAGCAAGAGAGCGCCGTGCTCAGGGGAGTGCGACTCGCGGGCTCGGCTCCTCGGCTCAAGGTGATCGAGGGGGGCCTCACCGGTCGATCGCATGACGAGAAGTCGCGTGACGACAAGCCGCGATCGCCCACCGACAAGCGCTATTTGAACTAACGGCTCACGAACGTCGGCGACTGCTCTGCGAAAGCGCGGACGGGAGAAGCCATGTGGTGCTTCGATCGTGCTAAATTGCCATCGTGGAGGCTGCACTTCGTCTAGCCGTGCCTGTCGGGCTCGTTCGTTGGAAGAGCAACCCGGTCTGCTTCTCGCCGTTCGTGAAGGTCACGTACGACCTCACGTCGGCGGGTCGAGCGGCCATCGCGTCGGAGCAGCAACCGATCAGCGAAGGTGACGTCCAGAGCGGGCGCGTCATCCATCCGAGTGATTTCGCCGAAGCGAAAGGCGCTTGCGAAATCGCCCTCGTCGGACGGGTCATGGCCGAGCATACGGGGCCGGGTCGGATTCGAGTGGGCGCGCTCAACAGAGAAGAGGCGCGCGTCGGGCTCCTCGGCGCACAGAACGTCGGCGGTCCTCGCGCCTACTTCTCGACGGGCGCCAATCGAATGCCGTTCCCCGCTCTGCCGCTCGAGGTCGTCGTCGAAGGCTTCGGCCCGACGCTTCGCTCCACGTTGCCGCGATCTGGTCCGGAAATGGCGCTCGTGTTCGGCGGTGCGTGGGCGCAGAGTCAAGCAGTCCCATTGTTCGTCGATGCGGTGCTGATCGATCCGCGAAAGAAGCGTTGCAGCGTCGTGTTCCGCGGCTACTTCAGCCATCCCGGTGACCCCGACCGCAGCATCGTTCTCGTCGTCGACCCGTTGGGACAGCTTCAAGGTGTTCCCGCGATCGACCTCGAAGAGTGGCCACGTGTCCGCGTCGTCGAAGAGGCGACCGAAGACGACGAGGAGGAGGACGAGCTCACGCCGCCGCGTGGAACGCCGTCCGGGACGGTCATGATGTCTGCCACCGCGATACCGGGGGGGGCCTCGAGTCGACCCGCTACACGCGTCGAAGAATCGGCTCTCGTCGGCGATCCCACATCGACGTTGCCCCTCGGGGCGAGGTCTCCAATCGCCCGCGGCGAGCTACCGTTTCGTCGCTCCGTCGCGACGAGCGGCCGTGCTCCTTTGCGACCCGAATCGCCCGTCAGCCAGTCGAAACCCGAGTCGTTCACGGCCCCTCTGTCCTCGAGATCGATGCCCTGGGAAACGCTTCCTTTCGTCGCGACGGGTGGCCGATACGACGATACGCCGAAGCAGAGCCCGCTCGATGACGCTCTCCCGTTCGCGCCGCCGACAGGCCCGAGGGCCGTCACCTTCGGACCGCCGCCAGCGGCCCCATCACAGCCGAGCCAGCCGACACCCGTCGCACCGGCACCGCCGCCCATCCGGCCGCTCGACGCCGAGGATCGGACTGCGCCTTTCGTTCTTCCGACACGAGATGCACGTCTTTCAGCAGCGAGCTCCGCTGCAGACTCGCCTCCGGTCACGTCGACCGTGCCGTCGTCGTCGAAGCCGCCCGTCGTCGCGAGTGTTTCCGACCGTTCGTCGGCTTCCACCTCGTCGCGGCGACCCGATCCAGAGGAGCACACCGCTCTGTTTCAGCTGCCCACACGATCGGTGCCCGCCGCGCTTCCGTTCGAGAGTCGCGGACCGGCTCCCGAGCGCGCCTCGAGCACCAGGCCATCGGACGACGACCTGTCGGCCAGTGCCGTCCTCGCTTCCGCGCTGCCTTTCACGGCGCCGGCCCAACCTGCCCTTCTACCGTATGCGTCGACTCCTCTGGAGGTGGCCAAGCCAGCCGACGTGCTGCCGCCACCGCCTGTCATGGCCGTGCGACTGGAGCAAATGATCGTCTCGCCGAGCCCAGCGCCGCCTCTCGCCGTCGTCGAGCCCGCATGGCGGCCGTCGCCTACGGTCGCTGCGCCGGGCGCAATCGACAAGGTCGAGGCGCTGACCCTCGACGAATACGCGGCCCTGCGGGCCGAGCTGTGGTCGGGCGTTCGTCCGCGACGGGACGTGCTCAAGGCGCGCGGCCTCTCGGAGCTGCGATGGAGAGCCATCGAACGGAAGTGGGCGACCGAGATCGATTCGATGTCGGCCGATCCGCACAAGCTGATGCGGATCGTCTCTCGGTTGCAGAGCTTCTCCGACGCGCGCAGCTCGTGAGTCTTTTTCGAGCTTCAGTCGAGCTCGAGCTTCGGTTGCAGGCGAGACTCAACTGCATCGAAGACTCGAAACGCGATCGAACTACGGCTCGGAGCAGTCCCCAATCGGGAGGTCACGACCTTGCCGACCGAGCGATATGTGCGTGACTGGCTCGCCGAAGCGCGCGCGAAAGAGCGCCTAGAATCCGTCTCAACCAGCGACTCGAACCGCCGATTCGACGCTGGACGTACGTCGCCAGGCGCCGGTGTGCGTGTGCGCAAGGGAGGTGGATCGTCGTGTCTCCTGCCTCGAGTGCTACGAAACGAGGGGTCGCACGAGATGACCCTTCCGGTGCGAAGTGCTGTCTGCAACTATCGGTGGGTCCATGGATTTCGATGCGATTTGTGAGAACCAGAGCTGGTCGACGGTACGGTGCGAACCGACGCTCGACGCCTCTGGCCACGATATCGTCGTCGTGGTGGCCAAGGTCGCATACAAAGTTTCGATTCTCGGCCAGCCCACATTGACGTTTAGGCCCGTGAGCTTCCGTGCCGTCTACGATGGCTTTGGGGGCGTGAAGTCGCCTGCAGAGCTGGTCGACGACAAGCCAGGCACCGACGTGGCGCTCGTCGGCACCGCTCATCCACCACGCGGTAAACCCGTCGAAAAAGCCATGGCGTGGGTCCAAGCAGCCGAGCTCCGCAAGGTCGTGACGATCTACGGGCCTCGTCGATACGTGGCCGACTGGAGCGGTGTCGTGCCCGGGCCGCCCGGCCAGTTGGGCGAAACGCCGCTGCGATTCGATCACTGCTACGGGGGCGTCGATCACAGAGACCCATCGCACGCTTCGGAGCCTTGGAATCCTGCTGGACGCGGCTTCGCAGTCGATCCGAAGACGCTGATCGGCCGCGAGGCGCCTGCGCTCGAGCCAATCAACGACCTTCGCGGAGGCCCTGCCGCCCACGCTTCGCACGGGTGCTTCGCTCCGATTCCAGAGACCTTCGAGCCCCGAAGAAGTCGCGCCGGGACACACGATCCAGCGTGGGCGAGAACCCGGGCTCCGATCAGACCGAGAGACTTCGACGTCGCACACAACTCTTGGGCGATGCCCGAGCTCCGCTCCTCTACTCCTCTGGCGGCAGATGCCCCTTTCGAGGTCGCGGGAGTGCTGGCCGAGGGCATCTGGCGTTTCAAGCTCCCAGTGTACGCCATGGCTTTCGAGAGCACATTGGGGGACGAAACGAGGAAGCACCCGACTCACCTCGACTCGGTGCTCATCGACGCAGATCGACGCGTCGTCGAACAGACTTATCGAACGAGCATCCTTTTGCCGCGCAAATGGGGATTGCTCCGGCGCATTCACGCTTACGGAGTCGGTGACATGCCGCGCGAGGTTCTCGACGACGAAGATGAGAAGCGGGCGGCTGGTGCCAGCCCCGCTAGGCCACCGTAAAGCCTGGTAGAAGCGAGTCGCGACTGTTGGAAACCGATGGCCGAATGAGCCGGGGAGAACATGGCAGCTCTAATCGATACGGGCGAAATGCTGGTCACAGTCGAATTCGCCGGGTTCTCCATGCCGGTGATGCGGTGCGAGATCGACGAACGGATGAGCCAAGCCGATCGCATCTATCTGGAGATCCAGAACCCGGACGACATCGACTTCGGTCCTCTCATCGAAACCGAGCTCGAGATCGTGTTCACGATCGCCGGGCTCGAGGCTCGAAGGCTGACCCGGAAGCTCGCCGGGTCGGCGTTCCTCCGGTCTGACGAAGGAGAGCTCCACTACGGGCTCGAGCTCTATCCTTCGTATTGGTTTCTCGTTCACTCGAAGAACACGCGCAAGTTCCGCGACATGACCACCGAGGCCATCATCGACAAGGTCCTCGGTGAAGCCGGCGTCGTGCACAACTGGCGGACTCGGCGTTCTTCGAAGTCGCGACCGTTTTGCGTTCAATACCGCGAGACCACCAAGTCTTTCGTAGACCGCTTGCTCGAGTACGAAGGGTTCTATTACTACTTCGAAGAAGACGGGACGATGGTCATCGGTGACACGTCGAGCGCAGAGCTGATGGTCGACGGGCTCCCGGTCTATCAACTCCTCGACAACGCAGGCGCTCTCGGCGGTGCCGAGCTCGGCCTGACGAGCATTGCGAAGGGCGCGAAGGTCGGGTCAGGACACGCGACCGTCAACGATTACAACTTCAAGACGCCCAAGACGAGCCTATTGCAGACTGCCGTCGGCTCTGCAGACGCCGATCTGGAGATCTACGACTACCCGACTGGTTATCGCGATGCGGGGGTCGGAGCCACGCTCGCCAAGCTCAGGCTCGAGTCGCTCGTGGCGGAGAAGCACTACGTCGAAGGAACGAGCAACGTCCCGCAGTTCGCAGCGGCGCGTCTGTTCGATGTTGCGCATGGCGAGGCCATCGATTTTTCAGGGAGCTACTTGCTCGTTCGTGTTCAGCACGTCTTCCAGCGCGTCACGCACGGAACCGAGCGCGAGGGAGGGCGGGCCGCGAGCTACGAAAATCGCTTCTTCGCCACTCCGGCGAGCGTGCCGTGGCGCCCGGCGTTGGTCACCCCGCACCCCGTGATCGAGGGCAATCACACGGCGACGGTGCGCGGGCCGGCTGGTGAAGAGATACATACCGACGTTTATGGTCGAGCCAAGGTGCAGTTTCACTGGGATCGTGAGTCGAAGAGCACCGACGAAGACTCGCGCTGGATTCGCACGCTCCAAGAGACGTCTTCTTCGATGGTCGTCTCGCGTGTCGGATGGGAGGTCGTCGTCGGATACATCGACGGTGACCCCGATCGACCCGTCGGGCTCGCCCGCAACATCAACGGCAAGATGATGCCGACTTACGGGCAGCCCGATCGCAAGAACATCATGACGATCAAAACGGAGTCGTATCCCGGTAAACAGGGATTCAACGAGCTCCGTATCGATGATTCTATGGGCGCGATGCGCATGGATATCCATGCTCAGAAAGACCATTTCAACACGGTCGAGAACGACAAGACCGAGCGCATCTCCAAGAACCACCTCCACCTCGTGAAAGCGGGCATGGATCGGTCGATCGCGAAGAACCAGTCGCTCACCGTCGGCGTGAACGAGACGAAAGACGTTCAAGCGAGCTACACCGAGACGGTGAAGGGCAACCGTACTGAGAAGATCGGCGGCTCCGAGAACGTCAAGGTCAAGCTCTCCTCGACGATGAACGTCACGAAAGACGAACGAGTCTCGATCGGGAGTGTCCGGTTCACACTCGCTGGGTTGGGAGCCGTCTCGATCCCGTCACCAAAGGACATTGCCCAGGTGCTCGTGCCCCACGTCCTCGGGCAGGGCCATGACGACATGCTCGAGAACAAGGGGACGATCGACTCCGGCGCAGACGACGGACACGTCGCCGCGAACACCACGGCGGGCGGCAAGCTCGGCGACAACACTACCCCGTATGACGGAGAAGGTGCATTCGCCGGATTCGGCGGTGGCGGTGGTAACGACGGAGGCAAGTCGGATACCGGCGGAAGCGCAGTAGGCCTCATCGGGAGCTTGCTCGATGGGAAGGAGGGTGTGTCGCAAGGCCTCAATGCGATCATCGGTCAGGTCGCGGGTGGAGGGGCACTAGGCACGGGTCTCAAAGGGCTTGCCGGCGGCCTCACGAGTGGACAAGGGTTGTCTGGCTCGCTCAGCCAGGGGCTGCAGGGAGCGCTCGGCAGCGCTGCGGGGCAGGTGGGTGGCCCCCTCGGAGTGGGACTTCAAGGGGCAGTTCAAGGCTTCAGCGGTGGCCAAGGACTTCAAGGTGCATTGGGGCAGGGGCTCCAAGGCGCACTTGGAAGCGCCGCCGGGCAGGTCGGTGGTCCGCTTGGCTCGGTGCTGACCGGATTGACCGCCGAAGGCGGGGCGCTCGGTGGTGTGGGGCAAGCTCTCGCGTCGGGCAATCTCGCGGGAATTGGTAGCTCAGTGAAGAGCGGTATCGCTGGCATCGGCGCGAACCTCAAGCAGGCAATCTCGCCGGAGGGGCTGAAAGCGCTCGGCACCGATCTGCTCGCGAGCTTGTTCAAAGGCTCGATCACGAAAGATACGCGCAAGACGCTCACGCGCCTCATCGGCGGCGCCCAGATTGTAGGGGCCGGTAGCAACATCATGATCGGCTCGAACTACCTCGGAACCGAGATCATCGGTGGCGCCAAGCTGACCACCGCGCTGAATGCCGGAGTCATGCAAACCGCTGGCAAATTCCTCATTCATACGGTCGGCGCGATGATTTTGCGCAAGTCGAAAGAAGACATGAGCATCGCTGCGGTCAAGTCTCAGATTCGGGTGGGCGCCATGGCGAAGATGCATTCCGACGAGAAGGTCGAGCTCCGGGGCGAGGTCATCGAGATTGAGGGCCAAACGAGCGTGACGCTCAAGTCTGGAGACTTGTTGATCGAGCTGACTCCCGAAAAGACGACCATCAAAGGAACGCTCAAGGTTCAGAGCGGCGCCAAGATCAAGATTAGCGGTAAACCTGACAAGCTCACCGCCTGAGGGAGTCGATCATGGATGATCATCACTACTGCGAGCTCTCGATCGAAGGCGTCTCCGTCGGCCTGGTCCGAAGCATGCGAGGACAGGAGGCTGTCAGCACTCTCTTCAGATACGAAGTCGACGTGGAGCTCGGCCTGCCTCTGCCTGATTTGGCGACCGTGATGGGCGCCGAGGCGACCCTGACGATGAAAGACGCGTCAGGGGTCGAGCGCAGGGTCTTCGGCCTCGTCGCCGAGGCCGACATCATCGCCTACGACACGGCTCGCGGTGGCGGTGGGAAGTTCGTCATTCGTCCGCACGCATATCGGCAATCGCTCGGACGTGATTGCGTCGCTTCACAGGACATGGGCGCGCTCGACGTCGTCCGGCAGATTCTTTCCGACTACACGTACCCGATTCGATTCGAGGTCGTGGGCTCGTACCCGACTTACCCATACCGTGTTCAATACCGGGAAGATGACTGGACCTACCTGAGTCGACTGCTCGAAGAGGAGGGGATCTATTATTGGTTCGATCACGACGCCAATTCGGAGGTCGTCTTCGCGGACAACTCGGTCTCGTCACCGGCAATCACGGGCAACTCCGTGCTCAGCTTCGTTGCGGCCAACCAGATGCAGCCGACGCAAGCGTGCGTGATCGAGGCAAGCTTCTCGTCGAACGCCGCGCCGCACGTTTTCACGAGTCGGTCTTTCGATTTGAAGAAGCCCGACAAGACGATCGAAGCGCGGGTCGGATCGGGACCGCACGAGTACTACGATGCTCCCGGCGGAGGCACCCATGATCCGGTGATTCTCCATAGCCGTGTTCGTGTCGGCCTCGAGGGCGCCCATGCTGCGAAGGCGTCGATGAACGGCGCCACGACCTCGGTCGCGCTCTACCCGGGACGTTCATTCGAGCTCATGCTCCATCCGGTCGCTGCTCTCGACGGTGAGCTCTTCGTGACGCACGTCGAGGTGTCGACCGATTCGGGGAAAGTCCCCGTCACCGCACGCTTCCGAGCCATTCGGCGCGACGTTCCGTTCCGGCCGCCGCGCACGTCGAAGGTGGCCAAGCAAGCCGGCCTGCAGATGGGAGCCGTCGTCGGCCCCGACGGTCAAGAGGTCCATCCAGATTCGTTCGGTCGCATCCGCGTTCAAGCGCATTGGGACCGGCTCGGCTCAGGAAACGAGAAAGGCGGCACGTGGATGCGCATCGCGCAGCGTGGCGCTCCCGGTTCGATGCTCCTTCCTCGAATGGGTTGGAACGTCGCCTTCTTCAACGAGGAAGGGGGAGTCGATGCGCCGAGCACGGTTTGTCGAATCCACGATGGAGATCACCCCCCGGAGTACGACCTCCCGGCGAACAAGACCCGTACCGTCTACAAGACGGCAACGACACCCGGCGGCGGCTCTCACAACGAAATCTACTTCGAAGACAAGGGCGGCGCCGAAGAGATGTTCGTCCACGCGTCACACGACATGAACGTGCGGACCAAAGACAAGAAGCAAGAGAACATCTTCAACGACTCGCTTCGTCACGTCGGCGAGAATTACGTTCTCCACGTCGACGCGTCGATGACCGAGAAGGTCTTCGAGAATCAGACTGTAGCCGTCGGCGCCAACGAAGATCTGACGGTTCACGACAAGTACGCCAAGTCGGTCACGGCGAACGAAACGCGGACCATCGGTGGCTCCCGAAGCCTCAAGTCGGCCGACTCGCACACCGGAATCGTGAGCGGCAATCGAAATTTGTCGGTCGGAGCGGCTCAGATCGACATCAGCCTCGGGCAGATCAGCACGACCGTGCCCCATGCGATCACCATGGTGGGCGGCGTCGCGCTCAGGGCTTCGGCGGCCTCGATTCTCGAGGATACGACCAAGCTCGGTATCCAGCTCATCGGCGGCGCCCGAGTCGACATGGCGAAGCTGAATCATCCGCTCGATGTCGGAAAGCTTCTGATGGAGACCGTCGGCGGTACGATGTTCTTGAAGTCGAGTGGCAAGTACCTCGACACCTCCGAAAAGACCTCGAGCTGGACGATTCTCGGCGCTCTGACGGCCGACGCACCCGAGGTGTGGACCGAGGCGACGAAGAAGATCGTCATCAAGTGCGGAGGAAGCTCGATCACGATCATCGAAGGCGAGATCAGGATCGAAGCCGACAACTTGGATCTCTCTGGTGCGCACCTCGATGCCGACACCAAGGGAATCACTCACAACTAGTCTCGAGTTCAGCCATGCCGACAAGTCGAAACAAGGAGGTAACGACATGAGTGAGCTCGTTTTGGTCTATTGGCTCTCGCTCGGGGGGCGGAAGTACCCGACCCGTGCCGTCCGCGGGACGGAAGAGATGAGCCGCGTCTCTCGCTTCGAGGTGACCTTGACCGTCGAGCCCGACGACGGGCTCGATCCCGACGCGCTGGTGAGATCCGAGGCCACGCTCCACTTCGAGCGCGACGGGGCCGAGCGCAACGTGACCGGCATCGTGACCGACATCAAACGGAAGGCGACGCAGCGCGGCGCGCACGGCGGTGGCGAGGTCGTGGTGGTGCTCGAGTCGAAGCTCGCTCTATTGCGGTATCGATCCGACATCCGCGTCTTCCGCACCAAGACCGCTCCCCAAATCGCTGCGCTCGTGATGCAGGGGCTCGGCGTCACCGTCGAACAACGGCTCTCCCAGTCTTACAAAGTCAGAGAGTACACGGTGCAATTCCGCGAGCTCGACCTCGACTTCGCGAGTCGCCTCCTCGAAGACGAAGGCATTTTCTACTTCATCGACGAAGCAGGGGTCGTCACGTTCGGCGACAACACGGGGGCGTACGAGAGCTCGGTGGGTCTATTGCCCTTTCGGCACGACGCCGGAATGGCCTCGAGCTCGAATCCCATCGTCGAGATCGGCTCCCGCGGAACGATGACCGCCGGCAAAGTCACTCTTCGTGACTTCAATCCGGTTCATCCCCGACTCGACATGGACGTGAGCGCCAAGGGACCGACGGCGAACGGCCCCGAGTACTATGACTATCCGGGTGAGTACGAGGAGCCGGCCGAGGGGCAGCGAAAGGCAACCCTGCGCGCCGAGGCTCTTCGTTGCGCACATCACCGAGTCTCGGGCCGCTCGATGAGCGCGGCGATATTGCCGGGCGCTCGCTTCGAGACTCTCGGGACACCGGCCGGCTACCATGATGGCGAGTTCGTCGTGACGCGAGTCGAGCACGATTGGACCAAAGAATCGAAAGGGTACGCCGTCGCCTTCGAGGCGCTTCCTGCCAAGACGGTATTCCGACCCCCTGTGGTGACTGAAGCGCCGGTCCAGACGAACCCACTTTCTGGTTTCGTCACCGGGCCTGCCGGCTCCGACATTCACACCGATGAGTGGGGCCGCGTGAAGGTCCATTTCCCCTGGGATCGTCTCCAGCCCAAAGACGACACGTGCTCGTATTGGATACCGGTTCTCCAAGACAACACCGGCCACTCGTCGGCCATCAGTCGAACCGGGTGGGAAGTGCTCTGTCACTTCATGGAGGGCGATCTCGATCGGCCCATCGTTCTGGGCCGTGTGTACAACGGTATCGACGGACATGCGAGCCCGCTCCCCGAGCGGAAGACGCGGACGAGCCTCCGGTCTCTGTCGTCGCCGCGCGTCGAGGGAGAAGATACCCCCGCGAACTTCATTCAGTTCGAGGACCAAGCCGGCTTCGAAGGCATTCTGATGCACGCTCAGAAAGATCAGAACGTCATCGTCAAGAACGACAAGAAGGAGCAAGTCGACGACATCGAATCGCTCCAGGTTCGTGGCAACGAGACGATCAACATCGACTCCAATCACACCCTCTTCACGAAGAAGCATCTGCAGCCCGACGTGGTCGGCAACCAAGACCGAACCATCGGAGGCAATCACTCGATCAAGGTCGGCTCTAGCTTGACCGAGTCGGTCGACGGCAACTCGACCCTGAAGATCGGAGGCTCGCACACCCGCAATCTGGGCAAGACCGACAGCGTCCAGGTCGTGAAGAATACGAAGGAGCTCGTCGGCGGTGTCGATCTCGAGCTGTCGCTCAAGACCAACACCGATCTGGCAGAGAAAACGCGAACGCTCTTGGTCGGTGGAGCGGTCGTCGAAGTAGCGAAGAACAGCAAGACCGAGCAGACCGGACTCGGAAAGATCGAGACGATCGGCGGAATCGTGTTTTCTAAGGCCGATGGCTCGATGGGGACCACCGTGGCGAAGAATCGCAAGACCAACGTCGGCGGGCTCTTCAGGGTCGAATCGATCAAAGAGCTCGTGATCACGGGTCTCGAGAAGCTCACCAAGAAGGCCTTGTCGGCCTCCTACGAAGGGACGAAGACCGTCACCTTCAAGGTGGGCTCCACGGAGATCAACATGAAGGAGGGTAGGATCGAGCTGAACGCCAAAGACTCGATCGTGATCAAGACCAACGCCGAGAACAAGCAAGGCTCGAAGACCTCGACGCAGATTTGACCCACGTGCTCAAGCCCCGAACGTTTTGGTCTCAAGCATGACTTTGCCGACACAGTATTCCTACATCGTGAAGCATCCGCCGGGGCACGTGCTCAGCATCGCGGTCAACGATATCCCGTTCTATCGTCGACACAGCGACTGCCACGTTGCGCCGAGCGGGCCCTTCAACCACTGGATGGTCGAGGGAGTGAACGAGCTGAGCCTCTTCATCAATCAGTCGGAACCCCAACCGGGGCGAAGCTTCAAGATCGCTTTCGAGATCGTTCGAGTCACCGACGGGGGGCACTTGTTCGAGCTGCTCTTCCCAGACTTGCTGCTCGATCATCCTGTCGTCGAGCAAGACTTACCCATTCACCACAAGACGACCTTCCGCCTCGACGAGCCCTCTCCGAGACCGGTTTGGATGGACGCGCCGCGGACCCATTTCCCCATCGAGGGAACGAGAGAGCAGCACGCTGCTCTGAGCGAGCTCCACGAGGCGCAGGCGCAGGGTGACGCTGGGGAGTTCTTGCGGGTCTGCGACGTGAAGGCGCGAGAGATGATTCGCTTCTACGGCCCTCAAGAGACGACGGACCCAGCCACGGCCAAAGGGTATTTGGCGCGCATGATGGCCGAGCCCTGGGATCTCGCGCCGCTCGATCTGCACGAATTGACCTTCGAGCGCCGCGGTGATGGCCGGACGGCGTACGTGAGTCGGAGAGACGGACGCAGTGCCCTCTTTGCGCAGCACCGAACAGATCCCGATCGCACCTGGGAAGTGAACCCTCACCTCACCATGATCGACGGCAAGTGGCGAATCTTCGCGTGAGTCTCTGACGAGTCGGGAGAGCACATGGCTGAAGCAACGACCTCCAATCAAAACCACGGCGCGACCTCGACCACGAGCGATCACGTCGCCCAAAACGCTGCTCCCGACGTCTGTTTCACGCCAGACAAGAAGGCGGTCATCCCGCACGACAACTCCGTCAACACCGACAAGGCGACGACGCACACGTCGGACAAGACCAAGATTCACGAGGGTCCAGCGGTTCGTCAGGGCGACAAGATCGGCGCCCCGTCGAAGGCCGGAGACGGCGCCGCGTGCGGCAAAGGTGTCGCGAGCGGAACCTGCCAAGAAGAAGCCTCGATCATCACCGGCTCGCCCAACGTCGTGGTCGAGGGAGCGGCGCTCGGGCGTAAGACCGATCCCACGAAGCAAAACCACGGCAACACCACTGGAACCGTTCAGGGGGGCGATCCGCACGACACGGCGAAGTCGCTTCACAGCGAGAAGGCGGAGCTCTGCCAGTTCGCGCAGAAAACGGTCACGATCGACGGCAAAGCGACTCAGGTTCCCGACATCTCCGTCAAATGCGATCACCGCAATACCTTCCTCGCGGGAACGAACGACAAGCTAGCCGCTGCCGTCTCTCCTCCTGGAAAAGACCCCAATGCGGCGCCGGTACCGAGGCAGGTCGGCAATCTGCCCATCACGGTCGCGGTGAAGAGCGGTTCGTGCAAAGGGCGAGAAGCATCGCCGCTCAAGGTCCTCGAAGTGACCACGCCAGTGGAGATCAAGCTCCTGGCGAAGCGAATCAACGCAAAAGAAAAAGACAAGAGCCCCGACTGCGAAGAGCACGAACACACCGAGTGGACCATCGAGCGCGAAGCGCACAAAGACCTCAAGACGGCTGGTCGCAAACAGGTCATCAAGGACAAAGACAGCTACACGATCACGAAGGATTGGTTCGCTTGGCCGGGCCAGACGGAGATCGAGGCTAGCGGAAGGAGCCCCAAAGAGCTCGGCGAAGCGCGAACGGAGCAGAACCGGGACAAGTGGCGCGAAGACCACCCGAAGATGACCGACAAGAACGTCGACAAGAACGCCGATCGACAGACCGGGGCCGAGGCCGGCCGGATGAAGGCCGGCGGAGTACTAGGGTCGGCGGTCGAGCTCACTTCGTCGGTCTACCAGATCCAACACCAGGCGAGAGAGTTTTGGGAATACTGGCACGCAGACCACGAGCCAGTGATCGTCGAGATCGAGGCCGAAGCGTGTAGCGGAAAGGCGACTTACACGATTCGTTCGTTTCCTTCTCAGAAGGCGACGTTCACGCTCAGCACCGAGACCCTCGCAAAGATTGCCGCGGCGATTCAGGTCATCGTGAAGATCTTCCAATCGGCCAAGAAGATCTGCGCGCTCGGCGGTGGAAAGGTCGATGGCGAGGTCCACTTTTTAGAGGGGTTTGCCTTCGAAGCCACGGTGAATTGGGCCGAGATGCAGGAGGACAAGCCTGCGAAGAAGCTCTACAAGTACAACGTCGATCGCGAGTGGAGCGCGCAGATCAAGAATAGGCTGGGAAAGGGCCTGGAGTCGAAGGGCAACTTCGCCAAGCTGATCGCCAAGTTCGGTATGGAGGTCCTCGCATTCTTGAATGCGTTCCTCCCATCAGGCGGCACACTCCTCGCGAAGGCCATCAACATTCTCGGCCTGAGCGTGACCGTCGGCGTAGACATCAGCTGTGTCATCACCGTCGAGTTGGGCATCGAGAAGAAGGCAGGATCCGCCATCTCATTTACTGGCGGCTTCGACGCTGCGATCGATCTCTACTTGAACCTGACAGCCTCGTACAGCGGATGGCTGGGTACTCTGGAAATGTCTATCGGAGTCATCGTCAAATTCAATCCGGGAATCACTGCGCGGTTTCCGACGGATGACTTGTGGGCGGCCAAAGCGAAGTTCGAGCCGGGTGATATCAAAATGGGCGTGAAAGGCGTGATGAAGATCGACACTTGGGGTTACAAGACCAATGGCCCCCAAAAGGTGGAGTATTACCCCGACGCGTTCCACGTTAGCTACGACGGATTCGAGCTCGCGTTCTTGTCGAACGTGAAGCAGTAGGGCGAGGGATCGACAACGATGCGACGAATCCTCGTCGGTTCAGCGCCCGTGCGCTTTCCGGGTGAATCGAAACCTCGACACATTCCCGCCCACACTGGCGTTCTGTTTTGGCGCAACGACGGCGCCGACATAGCGACCATCGTGGTGAAGGCGACCGCTTCGTTCCAAGGGGAGGGCCTTTCGTTCGTCGAGCCACGCCCGTGGGTGGCGAACAACGAGGTAGCGGGTCGCGCCAACGACTTCGTCCCCTTGAAGGCCCGGCGTGACATCTTCGTTCTTGGGCATGCCGACATTCTAGGTGCCGCACAGCAAGTCATCGTTCGCGCGCGCGGTACGTCGATCGCGTTCACCCTGACGAGCGGCGAGCCCGGTCGTGTTCCTCTCGCACCACCTTATCTCGTCGTGACGGGCGACGGCTCGAGCGAAATCGGACCGCACCGGCGGCAGCTCGAACTGGCGACACACGGGTTCGCCTTCGAGCGAGAGTTCGACTACGGGGCATTCAACGCCGCGCATCCACGTCTTCAGAGCCCACACGTCCCCAATGGCTCGACGATCACCATCGAAGGCCTCGATCCGTCGGGGCCTCTCGTGCTCGAGCTTCCTCTGATGGGCGCTCGAGCGCTCGTCGAGTGGAGTCGACGAGCCGAGCCGAGTGACGCGGCGCTCGTGCTCGATACGATTCACGTCGACCTCGATGGTCGATTCATCGATTTGGTGTGGCGGGGATTGGTGAACAGCTCACGGGATCCACGTAAGCAGATCGACCGGATCTTGGTCGGCTTTGCCAGCGACGAACAGTTCGACGGGCTGGAGACCGACGACCCGGTCGAGCGCTTTGGCCATCCTCTCGCTGAGCTACCTCGGGGGCGATTCGGTTACGCCTGGGAGCGAGAAGACGTGTTGGAGGGGAAGGAGCCGCCGCCGCTTCCCGAAGAGGAGCTAGAAATGGCGCGCTATGAGGCATTCGCGGGTTCGAGCGCCCCCTCGCCGACTCTCACGCTCGCCGAGCATGCGGCGATCTCGGCGAAGCTCCTCGAGATCCCCTATGGGAGCGAGGGCAGCATCCGCCACGGTGAAGAGCGCGCCGAGCTCCTGCGTCGAAACGGCTTCGACGAGTACGAATGGTCGCTCGAGGAGCGAGCCCACATCGATCGACTCGCGGCTCTGCCTGAGGATGCGACCGGCGGCATCCATACCGAGTACGGTAAGCTCTTCGTCGAAGCACAAGACCGTTTGGCGCCCCCAGATGAGCGGCTATTAGATGCAAAAAACTACGCGCTCATCTCGACGCGGCTGCAAGTCGAGCGACCGAACGAGGTGCTCGCCGACGCCAAGATGTCGCTCGGCGCTTGGATGCGCACCGAGCGTAAGTGGCAAGCGCGCATGATCGACGATCCTGGCGCGTCGCGCGAGGTGGCTGGCTACCTCGAAGCCGAGTCCGCTGAGAGGGGCGAGCCGAAGGTCCCTGACTACGACGACGACGGGAGACCGATCGAGTGAGCCGCATCAACGTTTTGGGAGTCGGTGCCACGAGCCCGCTCGGCCTCGACTCTCGGCAGACCGCCTTCGCGATGCGTGCGCGGAAGCTGGTTCCAAGCCCGAGCGATCTCCTCGAGGTGCGCGGCTCGAGGGTCGGTACGGCCCGGACTCTCGGTCTGCCCGACTCCACGGTCGGAGTCGAACGCATGATCGAGATCGGAGCCCGGGCGTTGCGTGAAGCGGCGCGCGATGCGGGCGTTCTGCCCGACGAGCCCATCAGAGTCTTTCTCACCCTGGCCGACACGGCGCGACCCTTCGACACCAACGATGCAGCGCAGATCGTTGCGAAGTCGTTCCTACCGAAGCTCGAGCGGCGTTCCGGGCAGCGAATCGATGGGGCAAACTCCGAAGTCTTACGCCTTGGTCATGCCGGTTTTGCAGTGGTCCTCGAGCGTGCCATCGCAGCTCTGGGTGGGGGCACGCCGATCGCGGTAGGGGGTATCGACTCGTACCATCACGTGGCGATCCTCGAGTGGCTCGATCGCGAGCTGCGTCTCCTGGGTGACGAAGTCGAGAATGGCTTCGTCCCATCGGAGGGCGGTGCGTTTCTGATCATTGGTGCGGCGAAGGGCGACCACAAGCCGATTGCGCGGATCGTCCACGCGACCGCAGGCATCGATCGCCCGGAGGAGGACGACAAGGGCGGTCCTCCCGTTCGAACTGCGCTCGTCATGACGGAGATGGTTCGGCGTGCCGCAACGGTGACGGGTTCTTCGCCGTTCCCGTGGGTGCTGACCGATCTGAATGGCGAGCGGCATCGCAGCCGAGAGTGGAGCTTCGTGACCATTCGCAACCCCGACATTTTCAAGCTCGGTTTCACGCGCGAGCAGCACGTCGGTCAGCTCGTCGGCGACGCGGGGGCGGCAACTGGAGCATTGGCCGCGACGATGGCGGTCGTTGCCTTTCGCACTGGGTTTGCACCTGCATCGGAAGCATTGTTGGCGCTCCACTCCGATGGAGACGAACGCGGCGTCGTCGTCTTGGAGGGCGTGTCTTGAGCGTCTTCTCCAGCTTTCGTGATCGCGCCGAAGCTTTGCGCGATGGGATCGAGGAGCTCCTTCTCCATGAGTCGGCGGCCGATGCCGTCGCCCACCTCAGAGACGCCGAAGTGGCCGTGAGCCGCTTCTGCGAGCTCGGAGCCACCGATGCCGGAATCAGCGCGCTCGATGCGCTGAGCAGCGCGCTGACGCTCGCAAAAGCCTCTCTACGAGACTCGGCGCCCGACACCGCGACACTCCTCGACGAGGCGGGGATTTGGACCAAGGAGCTGCGCTTGGTCGCCCTCGACGACCTGGCTCGCCAGCCACCGGGGAAGCTCGGCGACACGCATCACCACGTGTTCGGGTTCCGAGCGAGCTTTCGTACGCCCGCCGTTCACCAAACACCCGACATGCCCGCCCTTCCGGTCCTCGCCAAAGAGAAAGCTTGGGACGCGCCACCCGACGACGACGAGGTCGTCGAAGACCAAGACGCGATCACGACCGATCCTCTCTACGCGGGACTCGTCCGTCTCGGTCGCGACACGATGGAAGACATCGCGATCTTGGGCGGGCTTCGTCGCCTCGACGACACCGAAAGGCTCGGCGACGGAGTGGCGTTCGAAGAAAGGTTGCTCGCCAATCTCGATCTCCTGTGGTCGCTCGATGTCCCGTTTCACGACGATCTGCCCAGGCTCGGCGTGCCGAAGGCGCTTTTTCGATACGCCACAGAGTGGTCTACGCCCGACTGGGGCCGCGCCTTCGCCCTATCGTTCGGGCTCGGTTGTACGAGCTCCGAGACCGCGCTCCGGTGGGTCATGCTCGCGATGCGTCGAACGCCGAAGTCGTCGCTCGGCGCCTTCGTTCATGGGCTCTCGAATGCGTCGAGCCCGCACGTCGACAAGACCGTCCTCGCCGAGCTCAGAACCGACGCGTCACCCGAGCTGCTCGCTGCGCTCCTCGAGATCGCCGAGCGTCGCGGCATCTACGAGGCGAGCGCGGTGATCCCCTTGCTCGCGCACCCCGTCCTCGAGGTGAAGCTCAGCGCGCTTCGCGCGTTGCGAAGCGCTCCGCCGAGCGTGGCGACCACCACCGCGCTGCAATTCCTCGATTCGACCGACGGCACGGCGAGCGACGCCGCAGAAGAGCTCGCCCGAAGGAATCACCCGGCAGGGCTGACCTTCTTACGCAACGACCTCGGTGCGAGCGATCTCTCGAGGAGGACGCTCGCCCTTCGCGCTCTCGTCCTCTCGGGCAGCGTCAAAGATGAAGCACTGGTGCTCGAGCACGCGCGCACTCGAGACGATGGTCCGCGATGGCTCGGCTTCTTCGGATGGTCCTCGGTGATTCCGACGCTGCTCGAGATCCTCGCCAAAGAGCGAGACGGTGGCTTCGACAGCGCGCCCGCTGCGCTTCGCGTGGAGCGCGCGCTCCAAAGAGTCACCGGTCTCGACACGGCCTCGGTCGAGCTCGCCACGCTGAGAGCTCAGATCGAGCAGCGTGGTTTTCTCAAGAAGGCGCAGCGGCTCAGGTTGGGCGAGCCACATGCCCCCAAGACCGTCGTGAGCGAGCTCGCGAATCTCGCTACCTTTCAAGGTGACCGTCGGATCTTGGCTCGTGAGCTTTCGTCGATCAGCCCCGACGGCCCGCGACTCTCCGTCGACGCATTCATCGGCGCCCAGCTCGCATTCCTCGCCTCGGTCGACACGAAGTAGCCGCGAGCGACTCGCTCGCGTCTCGACTACCATGGAGAAGAACATGAGCGCGAACCCGAAGAGCCTCTCGTCGACGAGTCATCCAGTCGCCCACGACGACGCTTCGACCGACGGGCTTCCGGAGGGCGTTCTCACCGTGCTCGAGGGCGCGTCACGAACCGAAGAGGGCTCCGCGCCAACCGCTCCGGTCGCGCCGGGCTCTGCTTTCGGCAACCTCGGCATCGCCCAGGTCATCGACGTTCGCGGCGGCGAAGTCGACATTCAGATCGGCGGTCGCATCGTGACCGCACACGCTGCCCCGCTGTTGCACGCTGCGGTGCTCGATACCGCGATGACCACCGGAGAGCCCGTCCTCGTGGAACGAGGCCCGGAGGGTGCCATCACGGTCATCGGGGCGCTCCGCACAAGGCCGGCGCCCGGCGTCGATCGAATGAAAGAAGTCACCATCGAAGCTGATCACATTCATCTCCGCGGGCGCAAAGAGATCGTTCTGTCGACCGCAGGAGTCGCCTCGATCGCGCTTCGCGCGGCAGGCGAAATCGAGACCTACGCCGACAGAATCATTTCGCGCGCGGAGGAGCTCCACAAGATCGTGGGCCGCATGCTTCGGCTGAACTGACGGTTCTCGCGTCGATCACGATTCACCGTGTCGCGCAGCTCCGCCGTGCGTGGCTGCGCTCGTAGGCGAGGCACGACGTGCGTCTACTCGCCGGACCGTGTGGCGCACGACTGGACGTCGGCGATGGTCTTCGACTTCATGATGCAGTCGAGCTCTTTCTCGTCGACGTGGCGGCCTTCGAGCTCGCGGCGGCACTGGTTCATCCACTCGCTGCCGATGCGCTCGCGGTGGTTCTTGATGACCAGCTGAGCGAGATCTTGGGCGGCGCCTTCCGGAACGCTCGGAGCGTTCGCCTTTACGTCGGAGTCCCAAACCTCGCGCATGTGATTTCCGACCTTCTCGCAGTCGGCTTGGCTCATCGTGCGCCCACAGCCAGCGCCGAGAACGACGAAGGCGAGAGCGGCCACGTAGACCGTTCTCGCCCAGATGAGTCCCGCGGAGCGGACGACTCGCAGGGTCACCGTCGATCCGGCCGGATCAACGGTGACTCCCTTCGAGGTCGTTCGGCCGCTCGCGAGCATGCTCAGGAATCGATGAAGCTCTTGAGCTGCTTCGAGCGGCTGGGGTGCCGCAGCTTGCGCAGCGCCTTTGCCTCGATCTGACGGATGCGCTCGCGCGTGACTTCGAAGTCTTGGCCGACCTCTTCGAGCGTGTGATCGCTCTTTTCGCCGATGCCGAAGCGCATGCGAAGAACCTTCTCTTCGCGTGGCGTGAGCGTCTTCAACACCTTCCGAGTCTGCTCGGCGAGGTTCATGTTGATGACCGCCTCGGCAGGCGAGATGACGCTCTTGTCTTCGATGAAGTCGCCGAGATGCGAGTCTTCTTCTTCGCCGATCGGGGTCTCGAGGCTGATGGGCTCCTTCGCGATCTTCAAGACCTTGCGAACCTTGTCGAGCGGAAGCTCCATCTTCTCGGCGATCTCTTCGGGAGTGGGCTCGCGGCCATATTCCTGAACGAGATAACGCGACGTACGAATGAGCTTGTTGATGGTCTCGATCATGTGAACTGTGATGCGGATCGTGCGGGCCTGATCGGCGATCGCTCGCGTAATCGCCTGCCTGATCCACCAGGTCGCGTAAGTCGAGAACTTGTAGCCGCGCTTGTACTCGAACTTGTCGACCGCCTTCATGAGGCCGATGTTGCCCTCCTGAATGAGATCGAGGAATTGAAGGCCACGGTTCGTGTACTTCTTCGCGATCGAAACGACGAGACGAAGGTTCGCTTCGACGAGCTCGGCTTTCGCCTTCTCGGCCATGCGCTCGCCGCCGCGAATGTTCTCGTAGGTCGCGCGAATCGCTTCGACGTCGATGTTGAGCTCTTCTTCGACCTTCTTCAGGCCCTTCTGAGCGTTCTTGATCGTCTGCTCGAAGGTCTCGAGCTCTTCGCGCGAGACGCCGAGCTTCTTCGCGAGGCGTGACTCGGCCGGGCCATTGCCACGAACCTTCGCGAGCTCGCGCTTCAGATCGACTTTGCCGAGCCCGGTGCGGCGCTCGAGCTCGGTCGCGCCGGCCTCTGCCCGCTCGACCTTCATGATTAGGCTCTTCAACTTGAGAACGATCTTCTCGATCGTCTTCTTGTTGAGGCGCATGTCCTCGAGCGTGGTGACCATCTCGCTCGTGGTGGTGTCGACCTCGGCGTCGATCTGCTTCTTGCGCGTGTCGGTCTTGACGTCTTTGCGCTCTTCGAGGAGGTCGATCTTGCGCTTGTCGAGGCGCTTCACCTTGTCGATGAGTCGGATGATTCGTCGATCGGCTTCTTCTTCGTCGAAGTCTTGATCGTCGTTCTCGGCGTCTTTGATGAGGTCTTTGACGCGGATCTTGTGCTTCCGAAGCTTCTCGCCGAGATCGATGATCTCGCGGACGGCGACGGGTGAGTCGAGGATGGCGGCGTTGACGCGCATCTCGCCCGACTCGATTCGCTTCGCGATCTCGACCTCGCCCTCGCGGGTGAGGAGCGACACCGAGCCCATCTTCCGGAGGTACATCCGGACCGGGTCGTTCGACTTCGAGTAGTAGTCGACGTCTTCTTCTTCGCGCTCCTGGTTGACGATGATCTTTTTCTCGCCAGCCTCTTCGTCAGCGATGCGCTTGGGAGCGATCTTGACCTGGGTCGCGCCGTCGACGATCTCGATGTCTTCGTCGCCGAGGGCGCCGACGACGTCGTCGATCTGATCGGGGGCGACATCGGGGGGCAGCGCGTCACTCACCTCGTCGTAAGTGAGGAAGCCCTTGTTCTTGCCAGCTTCGACGAGCTTCTCGAGGCTCTTTCCGGTGCTCGACGAGCGCGCTTGCGGCACGTCGTCGAAGTCGCCGATGTCTCCGTCCATGTCGGGCGGCAGATCGCCCTGCGACTCGTCCATGTCGGGATCGGCCGACTCGTGCTTACCGTTCCCGTGGCCCTTCGAGTGAGCCGCGCCGTTCTGCGTCTTGCTGGCTTTCGCCTGGGCCGTCTTCGATGCGGGCTTGCCCCTCACAGCGGCTTCGCCCTTCGCGAAAGCGCCGCTCGGAGCGACGGCTTTCGCTCCGCCCGCCTTCGGTTCAGTCGGCTTCGGAGCAGACGCCTTCGCACCAGACGCCTTCGCAGCAGGCTTGGTCCCCGCTTCGGCAGCGTTCCCGGGAGCCTTTTTGCCTGTCGGCGCGGCCACCGCGCGAGGCGACTTGGCCTCGGACTTGGGCGTGGCGCTGAGCGCCTTGCTGGTCGATGCCTTCTTCTGCGTGACCTTGGTCGCCATTCCTACTCCACCTCGCGACGCCAATGCGCCACTTCTACTCGGGATCGATCGTCCTCGAACCGATGGTTCGGTCCGTGGTGCTCGGTCTCTCGACCGGGGCGCGCTCGGGCGCTCACGAAGCAGTCTTCACTCTCTTCGGGGCGGGGGCTCAGCCCTGTCGCCTTCACTTAATCAACTCGGTCTGTCGAATTCGCGCTCACTCGGATCTGCGTTCTCGCTCGTGGTGACGGTCGTTCACGTCACTTCAACCCGCCCGACACGTCGAGCTTCCGACGCGCGCCATCCGATGAAACATCGGGTCGAGACGCGCGGACCGGCGCCCAGTCACCTGGCTCGCGCCCCCCTCCGCAAGGAAGAGAAGCCCTCTGCAGTGAAGAGAAGCCCTCTGCAGTGAAGAAGAAGCCCTCCAGTGAAGAGGAGCGAGCGCCCACGGGACATGAGCGATCGAAGCGAACTATCAAGCTTGCTCCATAACCGGGGGGCCATCAAAAAACAGGGCTCACAAAAATAAGAAAAAACCGCACGTGGCGGGGGGGCTCACCGCTCGGCTTCCCCTTTGCTCTTCGCGCGGCGCTCGAGCTCACGGAGAAATTCGGCGTCTTGTGGAGAAAAGGTAGACGAAGATTGGTGCAGAGTCTCGATGGTTGCGGCCTTTTCCCGCTGCCAGCCGAGGTTTCTGAGTTTGCGAGAGTTTTCGAGCAGCTCCGCCCGCGCGTCGGAGTCGGCCTCGAAGACCGGTGAAGCCAAGCGTGCTGCCGCGAATGCATGGATCGGCCGGGGCACTAAAGCAAGCAGATCCTCCGCGTCAAGCCCCCCTTGGCGTTCTTGTACGTGTTGACGCAATGCGGCAATGGCCAGTGCGGGGTCGCCTTCGACGCGATCGAGGGACTCGGCCACTTCGGGATCGCCGAGCAGGGCCGGGAAATCGAGCAGGGCACCGAACACCTTCAGCCCGAGCGTCCCTTCGCGGGTCGGCGGCGGCGCGCGTACGGCTCCCGCTGCATCTGCGCGTCGTGCGGCTTCTGGACGCGCGACGGCCTGCTGAATCAATCGCTCGAGCTGCGTGAGATCATTCGGCGCCTTCCCCGCGAGCACCAGCCGCTGAGACAGCTCGTCGGCGTAGCGCTTTCCCATGAGCTGGATGTTCGGGTCGTCTTCGTCGCCGAGGAGCTTCGCGACGGCGCGCACCCTGGCGACGCGCTCGGTGAGCGACGCCCCCGAGAACGCCTCGCTGTCGAGTGCATCCTGAATGAGATACTCCAGCATCCCAGATGCGTCTTTGACCAGGTCGGCCAGCGCCTCGGGGCCGCGTGTGCGGACGAGATCGTCCGGATCAATCCCTTGCGGAAGTCGGGCGACGCGGGCCTCGAGGCCGCCCTCGCGACAAGGAGCGCGGGCCGCGCGCGTGGCCTTCCGACCTGCGTTGTCGCCGTCGAACAGCACGACCACCTTGGGCGAGAAGCGCTTCAGGAGCTTGGCTTGCTCGCTCGTGAAGGCGGTCCCCAGGGGGGCGACGGCGGTGTCGATTCCGCGAGCATGAAGACTCACGACGTCGAAGTTGCCTTCGACCAAGATCGCCTGCCCGCGGTTGCGGAGCGCGAGCTTCGACTGGAAGAGACCGAAGAGCTGGTCGCCCTTCTTGTAGATCGGCGACTCCGGGCTGTTGATGTACTTGGCGGGTGGTTCGCCTCCGTACGTCGGGGAGCCAGGCGGAAGCTCCCCGTCTTTCGGCGGAGTGAGCGCTCGGCCGCTGAAGGCGACGACGCGGCCGAGGGAGTCGATGACCGCGAACATGAGGCGGTGTCGGAAACGATCGTAGTGCCCGGATCCTCTTTCGCGAGGAACGAGGAGCCCCGCGCGCTCGGCGACCAGCGGTGAGATGCCTTGCTGCCGTAGGAAATTCGCGAGGCCATCCCAGCCTGCAGGCGCGTAGCCGAGACGAAACGCTTGGGCACAGTCGATCCACCGGGCCGCCTCGGGGCTCTCCGAGGAGAGGTCGGGCATGCCGCGGCGACCGAGCTCGTCGACGGCGTAGTGCGCGAGAGGGTGACCCGCTTCGCCAGTGTGCGTCTTCGACAGACGCAGCTCGCGCTCGAAGTACGTCGCTGCGAGACCGTTGACCGCGTAGAGCTCGTCCTTGTCGCGCTTCACCTCGCCAGCGCGCGGGTCTTTCGCCTGCGACTCTTCGACGTGGATGCCGGCGCGCTCGGCGAGCATGATGACGGCCTCGCGGAAATCGAGGCCGTTCGTCTTCATGACGAAGTCGATCGCGCTACCGCTCTCGGCACACCCGAAGCAGTGGTAAAAACCGCGATCGGGGTGGACGTAGAAGCTGCCGCTCTTCTCTTTGTGAAACGGGCAGAGCCCTTTGAAGCTCCGCCCTGAGCGAGTGAGACGCACGGTTTCGCCGATGAGCGCGACGATGTCGGTGCGCTCTTTGACGAGGGTGATCGTCTCGGGGGCGATCAATCGTGCGTGTGTCCTTCGACTTCGGCGCGCGCGCTCTGTCCGGAGTCATCGACAATCTTGAACTCGTCTTTTGCCAGAAAGCGCGTGTCTTCGCGAACGGTGGGTTGCGGGGGATCGCCGATCAACTCGAGCGAAGTGGCGAGCCACTGCTCTTCTTCGATGAGAGCACGGCGCTTGGGATCGTCGAAATCGCCTTGCCAAGACCCGAGCTCTTCACCGACGTCTTTGAGACGAGCGCGAACGGCGACGATGTCGACGTCTTCCTTTTTCGTGAAGCGCTCGGTGAGAAGGAGCGCGCGATCGGCCACGATCTGGGCGAAGCCAGGGCCGACCGCGACGCGGGTCTCGTCATTGCCGTTCTTCAGCGTGACGAGGCCCGTTCGCAGGGCGACGACCATCGGCAAGTGTCCTGGCAGGACGCCGAACTCGCCGGCGATGCTGGGCGCGGTCACTTCGTTCACCGCGCGGTTCAGAGCGACACCGGTAGGGGTGACGATCTCGAGGGCAATGGTCTCGGCCATGGGGTCTCGGAGTCCTTTGGAGACGTGTTCCGTGTGAGGCGAGCGTCGGTTCGCAGGCGGTCAGCCACCTGCGAAGAGACTACTTCTTCGCTTTGGCTTTCACTTCGTCGATGTTGCCGACGAGGTAGAAGTCTTGCTCCGACACGTCGTCGAGCTTGCCATCGAGGATCTCCTCGAAGCCGACGATTGTCTCGGATAGCGGCACGAACTTTCCGTCGCGGCCGGTGAACTGCGCGGCGACGAAGAACGGCTGCGAAAGAAACTGCTGGATTCGGCGGGCCCGTGCGACCGTGAGACGGTCGTCTTCGCTGAGCTCGTCCATGCCGAGAATGGCGATGATGTCTTGCAGATCCTTGTACTTCTGGAGGGTCTGCTGGACGCGGCGCGCGACCTTGTAGTGTCGCTCGCCGACGATCTGCGGGTCGAGCATGGTCGACGTCGAGTCGAGGGGATCGACGGCCGGGTAGATGCCGAGCGATGCGATCTCGCGCGACAGAACGGTCGTCGCATCGAGATGGCTGAACGTGGTCGCCGGGGCGGGATCGGTCAGATCGTCGGCGGGCACGTAGATGGCCTGGACGCTCGTGATCGAGCCGCGGTTGGTCGAGGTGATGCGCTCTTGCAGACCCCCCATGTCCGTCGCGAGGGTCGGCTGGTAACCGACGGCGCTCGGGATGCGGCCGAGAAGCGCCGAGACTTCGGAGCCTGCCTGCGTGAAGCGGAAGATGTTGTCGACGAAGAGAAGCACGTCTTGGCCTTCTTCGTCGCGGAAGTGCTCGGCGACCGTGAGCGCCGAGAGAGCGACGCGAGCGCGGGCTCCCGGGGGCTCGTTCATCTGACCGTAGATCAGCGCGGTCTTCGATATGACCGGAGCGCCCGTGTCGAGCAGCGACTCGGTCATTTCGATCATGAGGTCGGTTCCCTCACGCGTTCGCTCGCCGACGCCAGCGAACACGGACACACCGCCGTGGGCCTTCGCGACGTTGTTGATGAGCTCTTGAATGAGGACGGTCTTGCCGACGCCGGCGCCACCGAACAATCCGATTTTGCCGCCCTTTCGGTAAGGAGCGAGGAGATCGATGACCTTGATGCCGGTCTCGAAGACCTCGACCTTGGTCGATTGGTCGGTGTACTTCGGCGGATCCCGATGGATCGGCATCGACTTTTTGGCGTTGACCGGACCTGCCTCGTCGACAGGGTCTCCGATGACGTTGAGAACGCGGCCGAGGCACTCGGGCCCGACCGGCATCATGATGGGGCGGCCCGTGTCACGGGCACTCATTCCGCGCGTGAGGCCATCGGTCGAGTCCATTGCGATGGCGCGAATGGTCGACTCGCCCAAGTGCTGGGCAACCTCGAGCGTCAGATTATCTCCTTCGGTCGAGATGCTCGGATTCGACACCTTGAGGGCGTTGAGGATCCGGGGCAGCTGGCCGGGGGGGAAATCGACGTCGACGACGGGTCCGATGACCTGGCTGATCTTTCCGACGGACATGGTTGGTACAGTCCTCCTCAGGGCTGGCGCTCACCGTGGGCGCGGGCGCGCTCTAACACGCCTCGTCGTCTCCGACTAGGAGGGTGTGCGGATATTCAGCGAGCGCGGGCTGCGAGGAGCCCGTACTCGTCGACCGAAAGCGTTTCTCCACGCCTGTCGAGATCGACATTTACGGCCGCAGCATGGGCAGCGAGCTCGGCCGGGCTCCACCCGAACAAACCTTTCCAGGCGTTCCGAAGAGTTTTTCGTCGAGCGCCGAACGCCGCCTTCACGAGCGCTCGGAACGGCTCGTCTTCGACAGCCCGAGCGGGGACGAGGGGCGTGAGAACGATCACCGTCGAATCGACCTCGGGGCGTGGGTGAAAAGCGCCGCCTTTCACGGTGAGGAGCTTCTTCGCGTCGAAGGCCGCTTGGACGAACACGCTCAACCCGCCGTAGTCGTCGGTCCCGGGCCGGGAGACGATGCGATCGGCGACCTCGGCTTGCACCATGAAGACCGCGCGGTCAATCTTCGACGCGATGGCGATCGATCGCTCGAGCAGTCGGCCGGTGATGAGGTAAGGCAGGTTGCCTGCGACGATGTGAGGTCGGGGGCCCGACTCGAAGGCGCTGAGCCAATCGTGCTCGAGCGCATCGCCCTCGCGGAGCGTCAGGCGGCCGGTGTCGAAGTCGGCGGCGAGCTCTTCACGAAGCACGGTGGCAAGCTCGGCGTCTCGCTCGATGGCTACGACGCGAGCCGCTCGTTCGAGAAGCGGTCGTGTGAGCGCGCCGAGGCCCGGGCCGATCTCGAGCGTCGTCCCTCCCGTCGGTGTGCTGGCGGCTTCTGCGATGCGCCCGCACACGCCCTGGTCGAGTAGGAAATTCTGCCCGAAGCGCTTCTTCGCCCGGAGGCCGTGTTCTTTCAAGAGGGCGATCGCGCTCTTCATCGGCTGTCGATCGGCTCGGCGGTCTGGGGAGTGCAGCGGTCGAGCCTCATCGCCCATCACCGACGTCGGGAGAAGAAGCTGCCGGGACGAGCTCGGGTGTCGTTTCGATGCTGCGAGACGTCGCAAGCTGAGTGGGCTTCACGCGCTGAACGCGAACGCCCATCTTGAGCAAGGCCGCTTCGGTCTTTCGCTGGGCGACGGCGGCGCGGATCCGGACCGCTGCGGCGGCGTGTGGCGCGATCGCGTCGAACGGTGGCTCGTCGGAGGCCACCTCGAGCTCGTCGTCGACGAGCGGAGGCTTGCGCCAGGGCGGGGCCAGGCTCGGCTCGAAAGTCGGCAGCGACCAGGCGATGAGCGTTCCCAGTCGACGGAGCCGACGGACCGCCTGCGCGAGCGTCGGCTGCGTCTGGAGCTCGGGAGAGCCCGCGAGGATGTGCACGATGCTCGGCCTCGGCTTTCCTTTCGCGAGGTTGGTCAGCGAAGTGACCAACGTCTCGCCCGTCGCGTGGCGCTCGCTCGTGGTCTTCGGAGGTGAATCGATGCCGAAGCTCGCGAGATAACGGCGCAGCGTCGCGTCGCGCTCGCTCTTTCCTTCGGGCGCTTTCACGCGGAAAGGCGCGCGCGAGCGCATCGAGTCGGCGCGCTGGGCGAGCTTATCGAGAGCGCTACGCGGGACGTCGGCGAGTCCGCGTTCGTCGAGCGGCCGGAGATGCTCGATTACCCGCACCGCGACGTCGAGCTCGTCGAGATCGCTGCGCGAAGCATCGAGCGTGTTCCCAGCGAGCGTCAGCGCCTGGAGGATTTTCTGCGACTGGGCGCGACTGGTGTCGGGTGAAACGGTGGCGCGAACGGTCGACGCGAGAACCTGCAGACCGACGCGATCGCCGCGCGCGATGTGTCGGCTCGCGAGCGCCGCCGCTTCGTCAATCAGCAGGTCGAGTGGGGCGCGCCCGACGGGACCGCTCCAAAGCTCGACCGAAACGTCGAGGAGGATCCAAACGACGTCGCGCTCTTCTCTCTCGTACTCGCGAACGAGGAGCTTGCCGCGTCGCGCGCTGGCCTTCCAAGCGATGCGTCGAAAGGGGTCCCCGGGTTGATGCTCGCGAAGCTCTCGAAGACTCGAGCCGTCGCCCCGCAGGCGTCCCGCGCGGCCGCTCGGGGCGAGCAGGTGGCTCGGTCCGCCGCGTCCGACGGTGAGGTAGGTGGCGAACGGCCTCGGAAAGACCTCGACCCCATACGGGTTGGCGAAGGTCAGCGGCACCTCGAACATGCCGGGCGCACCGCGTACCTCGAGCGCCAGGCCATAGACCCCGTGTTGACCGACGCGCGGCGTTTGGACTCGCACCTTCACCTTGAGGCGACCGCACGCGGTCACTTCGCCGGCAGGCGGATCGAGCTCGACCTCGAGGTTCGGCGACGCGAGCGCGCGAAGCTTCACGTAGCGGGCCGCCAAGGTGTCGCGGTTTCGGACCTCGGCTTCGATCTCGATGGTGGTGCCGCGTGTCGTCTTCACGATGCGCTTGGTGCCCGTCCACAGCATCTCGAAACCGGCCGCACGAATCCGTGCGACCGAGACGAACGTCACGGCGCGCGCGATGGCGACGGCGACGAGCAAGGCGCCTCCCCAGCCGACCACGGCGGGTTGATTCGCGATGACGCCGACCGCCGCGACAGCGATGCCCGCGATGGCGAGGTGGGCTGCTGGGCGCGTCGGGTAGAGCTGCATGCGAGCGACGTCAGGCGGGGCGAGCGGCGCGTCGGTAGCCCACGCGCTGGATGGCTTCGTCGATCACGGCGTCACGCACCTTGGTGTCGCCCTCGACCTCGGGGATGAGCACCAAGCGGTGACCGAGGACGCTCGGCGCGACCCCGCGGATGTCGTCGGGGGTGACGAAGGGCCGGCCTCCGATCATCGCCGCCGCCTTCGCGGCTTGGACGAGCCCGAGCGTCGCGCGCGGCGAAGCGCCGAGGAGCACCTTCGGATGCTGCCGCGTGAACCCCGTGAGGCTGACGGCGTATTCGTAGAGGTCTTCGTCGAGATGGATGCGGCGCGCCATGCTCTGGAGCGAGATCAAGTCTTCGGTCGTGCTGAGGCTCTGCGGGCGCGGGGTCACCGTGTTGTGCGCCTTGATCATGGCGACCTCGTCTTTGTGCGACGGGTATCCAATTGCAATCCGTACGAGGAAGCGATCGATTTGCGCCTCGGGGAGCGGATAGGTGCCTTCGAGATCGATCGGATTCTGGGTCGCCAGAACCATGAAGGGCGCCGGGAGCTCGAAGCGGTCGCCCTCGATGGTGACCTGCCGCTCTTGCATCGCCTCGAGGAGGGCCGACTGGGTCTTGGCTGGTGCTCGGTTGATCTCGTCGGCGAGCACAACGTTCGCGAAGATCGGGCCCGGACGCAGCGTGAACGCTCCGTCTTTCGGCGATAAGACGTAGGTCCCGGTGATGTCTGCCGGCAGCAGATCGGGTGTGAACTGGATGCGCCGCACCGACGCGCCGAGCGTCGCCGCGAACGCCTTGACGAGCGTCGTCTTCGCCACGCCTGGGACGCCCTCGAGCAGCGCATGGCCTTGGGCGAGCAACGCCGTCAGCAAGAGGTCCACGACGCGGGGGCTGCCCACGTAGACCCGCATCACTTCTCGCCGAATCGCCTCGAGGCGCTCCCGACCGGCAGTGATTTCCTCCATGCTCGCAGCCTGCGTCATGTCTCGGGGTTCCTCGGGCTCTCTCTCATCTTGTTCTCGCACTTCTAGGTCGTGAGGGGCTTCTTGCCAAGCACATCGGCGTGGGTGCGATCGGCACCGCATGCGCGCAACACGGCTTGGATGACGTCGGAGGCATGGGCAAGCGTCTCGCGGCTCACCCGCGTCTGCCCGCCGGCGACCACGACAGCCTCGGTCCGCTGCATCTGGCGAATGACCTGCTCGAAAGAGGCCGATAGGGCGTCGTCTACGAGACTCGAGGCGCGGACCGCGCGCACGACGTTGCTCGTGCTCGGGTCGGACTCGAGCTCGAAGCGCTCGACGAGAGACTCCATCGCGGCGCTCTTCAGCTCGAGCAGCACGAGGCTCTTGGGTGACGCGGGTGCCGCCAGGAGCGCGAAGCGGCCGGCTACGCCTCCACGCGCGACGAGCGGCGTGGGCCTCGCGTAGCGGGGGGTCGGGTTGCGGTACGGACGGCCCGAGGAGCGGGCGACCCAGATCCCGATGCCCGCGATGAAGATGGCCGCAATCACCGCGAGCGCCCACGGCGGCAGGCCCTTCCTGCGCGCCTCGGCCAGGTCGTCGGCGAGCTGTTGCAAGAACGACTCGACATCTTTCGCAATCGACTTGTCGCCGCCGATGGCTCCTTCTTCGTTGAACTTGTTCGTGAGGATGAAGAGCCGCGCCTGGTTCTTTTCGTCGCCGTTGGCGAGGTAGCGCACCAACCCGGCTGCGAATGCGCGGTTACCGGGATACCGCAGCATCTGGTTGATGAGCGCTGAAGGGTCGCCCATCGCGAAGAGACGGCCTTTGCCGACCTGACCCGCGACCGCCACGATCGCATCTGGCTCCCCGACGCAGCGCACCTTGAGAACCGGGGAGAGGTCGGGATGAAGCAGTGCCGACGGGTGATTCAAGACGAGGCGCTTCACGTTGCCGACGACGGGATGAGGCGCGGTGCCAGGCTTCGTGGGGTCGATGTACGGCTCGGCGATCGCCAGATCGGGGTTGTTGCGAAGGGCAGCGACCGGCCTGCGCGGCATGCTCGTCCGCTGAATCTTGAAGCGGCGCAGAATCTCGTCGCCTTTGCCGAAGTCGTCGATGACCCCGAGACGACCACCCTGCTTCATGAACTCCGATGCTTCGCCAGCATCGATCGTCTGGAGGGGATGCAGCAGCAGTACACCGTCGTCGGGGCGAATCACCGACCAATCGAGAACGGCGACCGGCTTCACTCGGTCGGGGCCGAGCTCGGTCTTGGCGATCTCGTACATCTCGGAGCCGCCTTCCCACGAGGTATCGTTCACCTCGAACGGGCCCGCTGAGGCCGCGTTCGGAACGAGCAGACACGCAAGGCAGAGTAGAATCAGCGCCAGAGCTCGAAGAAAGGTGCGAAGCCTTCCCGGTCTCGACGGGGTCGGCTGCACTCTGGCTTGCGCTGGGCGCGGCATGTCGGCGGGAGCATACAGGGAACCGGAGGGTCCGACGTCTCTTAAGAGTTGGTCTTGTCGACCGTTTGGCCCTGCGTGTGAGAAAACATGGGCCAGAGAATTCCTTGACCCTAGTGGGGCTGTTGCTAAGTTCCGAAACAGGTCGGTCTATCTTAACGGCACAGGTTGCGTTCGCGAGCGCGGGCGCCATCACACACGAGGGCTCGGTGCTTCCTCCTTTCATCATCGAGCAGATCAGGCAGCGAGAAGAACGTGAGCGCGAGAAGCGCCACGAGCAACCGCGCCTCGAGCTCCCCCTGGAGCGTCCGTCACGTTCTCCTGCGAGATCCCAGGACGACGACGAGCCCAACCCCGACCGCGGGGTCGTCGTCGTCGATCTCGGCTGACCGCTTCGGAGCTCGAGCGGCGTTTCATCGGCGCAGCGTCATCGGCGCAGCGTCATCGGAGCAGCGTCATCGGAGCAGCGTCATCGGAGCTTGCGGGATTTGCGTCTCGCCCGCGACCGGCGGTCCCCTTGGCTCGAGCTAGCGAGAAACCCGGTCGTATCCTCGTGCCGCCTTCGACGAACCCGCTTCGGCGGCCTCCGCACCTGGAGGGCTTTTCGCGGCGGTTGCGCTACCCGATGCCGGCCGCGCTGCGAAACCCCTCGCTGACCCATTTGCCCATTTTCGGGCGGAGGCAGTTGACCTGCATGGGTCTTTGTCCTAGCTTTCCGCGCCCTCCCGAGCCGGGAGGATTGCCTCTCCCACGAGAGGCGCGTCACAAGGAAACGAATCCAATGGCCGTTCACATCCGCCTCGCCCGCATGGGCACGAACAAGACGCCGTTCTACCGCATCGTCGTCGCCGACCAGCGCAGCCCGCGCGGTGGCCGTTTCATCGAGCGTCTTGGCACTTTCGATCCGCGCCGCTCCGAGCTTCGGGTCGAAGGTGCTCGCGTTCAGCATTGGCTTTCCAAGGGTGCCAAGGCTTCGCACACCGTGGCCCTCCTTCTGAAGGGCGCGAAGATCACCGCGACCGAAGCCTCTGTTGCCGAGCCCGCCAAGGGCTGAGCAGTAGGTCACGAGCGACGCGCCGGGGCATTTTCGCTCGGCTTCGACTTCTCACGCCTTCCGAAGGATGCCCATGGCTCTTCCGCCGAACTCCCAGCTGAGCGAGCTGGTCGCTCTCATTGCGCGATCACTCGTCGATCAACCCGACCAGGTCGAGGTTCAAGAGACCGAGAGCGATCGCGGTCGCTCCGACATCGCTCGCATCGAGCTTCGCGTCGCACGCGAAGACATCGGCAAGGTCATCGGTAAAGACGGGCGAACGGCGCAGTCGATTCGTTCACTCCTCGCCGCTGCCGCCAGCCGAGTCGGCAAGCGGGCTCACCTCGACATCGTCGACTGAGCTCGGCTCCGACGGCTCGGCTCGTCCGCCGCCTTTCCGAAGATCGCTCGCAGAGTCGCTCAGAAAAGCAAAACGGACTGCCATTGGCAGTCCGGTTGCTTTTTGTAAGCCGGTTGCTTTTTGTAAGCCGGTTGCTCCAACCGTCACGCGTCTGGCGCGTGCGGGCGAATCACGGGGCGATCACTTTCGAACGTAGACGACGATCTGATCGGCTTCCGCGGGGACGACAGAGCTCCAGCCGGTCGGAATCTCGGGGCCAGCCCACGTGAAGAGCCGCTTGGCATCGAGCGGGGCGAGCGCGACGTCGTGGTAGCTCCGCGCTTCTCCGGCGTTGTCTGCCCAGTAGACCGAGCGGAACGCAACGCCGGGTGCGAACTCGATCGCGTAGGGCGAGCTCAGCACGTCGAAGGCCTCGTGGCTCTCCTTCGGGTCGACCGCCGACGAGATTGATTTGCGCTCGATCTTGAACGTGCCTTGAACCGTGGCGGCCGAGGTCGCCGGATCGCCGAGCACGTCTTGTCCGGAAGACACGAGGGTCGAGTAGACGGGCTTCTTGCCCTCGTAGAGGGTCATCGTCTGCAGCGCGAGGCCCACGTCGATCCACTTCGTGTCGCCTTTGACGAAGTCCGGGAACTTGGTGCGCTTCACGATCTTGATGACGTCTTTTTCACGGAAGAAGTTTCCTTCGTCGGTCTCTTCGTACCGAACGCCGTCGACCGAGCGCCACTTGTTCGTGAGGTGAACGACGCTGCGACGGTCGACGTCTTCGTCTTCGAGCCGCTTGGCCTTTCCGTTCTCGATCGTGAACGGGTTCACCTCGTGCTTGAGGATGAACGCGAGCGGCAGGCCCTTGTCCTTGAGGTCGACGCCATGCCAGGTGGTCCCGACGACGGGCTCCAGACGATCGACGGGGATGAACGTCCCGTCGGGGAGCACGCCGAAACGGCGTCGCCCGGCAGGACCTTCGGCGAGGAAGGTGCTCGAGACGGCGACGGCGCTGCCCTTCTTGAGAACGGTCGCGACGGTGGTCGATGCGATCTTGTCGGCGAGGATGGGAGGAGGAAGCTCGTCTCCAAAAGCGAAGAACGAGCCGCGTGTGCGCTTGCCGTCGTCGCCGACGCCCTCCGCGATCTTCGAGATCACCGGCGGCCCAGAAGGAACGCCGCGCTCGTCGAGCGGGACGTCGTTCGCGCCGGCCTTCACCGGCTCAGCCTCGTTCTTCGTGGCCTTCGAGAGGTGCTTCTCGAGGTTGGGCTCGGATTCGGCCTGCTCTTCGGCAGAGGGGATACGGTTGTAAACGGGAGTCGGCGAGATGGTGCGCCCGTATCGGTAGGGTAGGGCGTGCTCGAGGTTCGGCGCGTGGACCGCGGGTGAGGCCACGAGCGACGTCTTCTCGTCGAGGCACACGAAGCCTCTCGGCCTCACGGGGTAGTAGCCGTTCGGGCAGGAGTCTCTCTTCACGATCGGATCCGCCGCGCGGGCGACCGAGCCGCCGAGCAGCAGCTCGCCGAGCTCTTGTCCCTTTGCCGAGGGCCGATCGAGCACCTTCGCACCTGGACGGACGACAAAGAGTTGGGGCCCGTTCTCGGTCGGCACGGGCACGTTCGGGATGGCGTCCTCTCCGAGCGAGGTCGCTTGCTTCGACAGTTTGACGTCGGCCTTGGCGCCCTTGCACCCCGCTGCGAGGAGCAGCCCGAGGCCGAGGACGTGGTGAACGCGAGGTAGAGCGCCGGTACGCATGTGCGGGGCATGCCTGAACCGCGTGAAGCGGGCCAACTTCGAGATCGCACGGATCGCGAAGTGCTTATCGAAGCTCGAGGACCGAAATGAGGGGCATGCACTGCGGCGATCGACTCAACGTCGGAGAAACGACCGCGCCGAAAGGATCGAGAGCTTCTCGCACGCCGCAAGAAACACGAGCCCCGAGGCCGAAAGAACGATGAACGCGCCGAGCCTTCCTTGTGCGAGCGAAACGGGCAGCAGCGTACGGGCGAGGAGCCCGGCACCGGTCGCTATCGCCGTCGCGAGCGCGATCTTCGCGAATGGAACGACCTCCATCCCTAGCCCTTGGATCTGCTTGCGGACGACCCATCCGAGCAGCCCGAGCTCGGTCCAGGCGCCGAACACGGCGCCGATGACGACGCCTGGAACTCCGAGAGGTCGCATCAATGAGACGGCGATCGCCGTGCTGACCGCGACGCGAGCGATGGCGTAATTAGCGGGGCGACGTGTGTCACCGAGGGCAAAGCAAGTCGTCGTGAGGAGTCGACAGATCGCGTTGGCGGGAAGTCCTACTGCGTAAGCCGCGAGCACCGACTTCACCTCGTTTGTCGAAGCTCTGCTGAACTCGCCGCTCTGGAGCATCAACGTCACGAGCTCTTCGCCGAGGAAAGCGAACCCGGCGGTCGCCATCGCGCTCAACGTGATGATGCGCGAGAGCGATCGACCGAGCTCGCGACGAAGGCCCTTCGCGCGCTCGACTGGGTCGGCTTCGGCGCTCCGCTCCGCGAGCTCGGGGAGGGCCGCAGCCGCTTCGCCCGCTCCGAGGATGCTCATCGGAAGAAGGTAGATCGTCTGGGCGTAGCCGAAGACGGCCACCGCGCCCGAGCCGAGGAAGCTGACGAGCATCGTGTCGACCAAGCCGGAGAGCTGGATCACGCCGCGGCCCAGCACCGCGCCGGGAAGACGGCGCGCCGCCTCGCCGACGCCCTCGGAACGAAGGTCGAAGATGGGGAAGGCGTTGCCGAGAAGGCGATGCGCCATGGGCAACATCAGCAGCACCTGGATGACCGCACCCACGAGCGCACCCCAGCCGATCGCGACGGCGAGAGCGTCGCCGTGCAGATGCAGCGCCAGGCTTCCCACGACGAGCGCACCGATTTGAGCGATGCTCCACACGATCGGTGCTGCATAGGGGAAGAAGAACTTGCGGTGCGCGTTGAGCACGCCGAGCGCCCACGCACCGAGCACGAGCACCCCGGTCATTGGAAACACGATGCGCGCTATCCGGATCGTCAGCGCGAGCTTCTCGCCTTCGAACCCGCCAGCGAACGCGCCGGCGAGCAGCGGTGCCCCCAGCGCGCCAAGCACCGATGCGAGCGTGACGATGGGTAGGAGCGCTCCAAGCGTCGCGCGTGCGAAACGCGTCGCGCGTGCGGCGTCTTTCATTCGAAGCGTGACGTAGACGGGGATGAACGTCGCGCTCAGTGTCCCTTCGCCGAGCAAGTTCTGGGTGATGTTCCCAAAACGGAACGCCGCTCCGATCGCATCGGCCTGCGCCGACGTTCCGAAATAGTGGGCGAGCACGCCGTTGCGTACGAGCCCCACCGTCTTCGACAGAATGATGCCCAGGTTGACGAGCGCGGCGCCGCGATCGGTTCGGGAGGGCTTGTTGCGGGCTTGCTCTTCGGGCACCGGGCCTCTCCTTGTCACGATGACGGCCAGGGAGGAACCTCTCTCGGTGCCCGCCGCTACGACACGGGACTTGCAACGCTCGCTCGGGCGGTCGAGCCGCGGACCAGCCTGCGAAAACCGCCTCGACGAAGACGCGAGGCTTTGGGGGCATCGACTTACATGTGCCTCCGGACGCGCGAGTTGTTCGTGTCGGAGACCAAGACATGCTAGCTACTGAGTGCAGTGCGTCGTGATGTCGAGATGAGCAGAGCCCCTGATCGATGAGTGGGCACACCAACGACGGACGCGGAGGCTCGTCGCGCGGGAGTGCGCCTCCTGTGTCGGGCGATCGACCGAGCGGCGATTCTGATCGATCGCCTCACAAAAGACACGCCGAGGGGGTCGCTCCTTCCGATGCCTACACGGAGACGGCGAGGGAGACCGGCGTCCATCCGCGCTCCTACGCCGGCAAGCGTGAGCTCTCGGTGTGCTTGCTCGACATGAACAACGGCCACGCCAACCAGGCGATGCGTTGTTTCCGAACCATCGTCGAGACCTTCTTCGCGCGCGTAGAGGCGAGCAATCCCGATTTGCCCCTGCGAATCGTGAAGGTCAGCCCTCGCGATACGGGCGATCGGATTCCGCGCGATTGCGACATCTACATCGGCTCTGGCGGTCCGGGTTCGCCGTACGACGGCGACAACGAGCAGTGGTTCTTCGACTTCACGCGCTTCACCGACGACCTGGTCGAGGCATGCAAGCGCAACGACGCCGACACCAAGTCGTTGTTCGCGGTTTGCTACACCTTCGAGCTCTTGATTCGGCACTTCAAAGTGGCCGACATGAGCATGCGCGACAGCCGCAAATTCGGCGTGATGCCAGCGTACATGACGACAGAAGGTCAGAGCCATCCGCTCCTCTCGGCCTTCGGTGACCGCTTGTTCGCCTTCGAGCATCGAAACTGGGAGGCGGTGAATCTCGACGAGAAGCGCTTGTCGGAGCTCGGTGGAGCCGTGCTCGCGCAAGAGAGCCGCGACGGCTATTCGAAAGGGCGCGCGTTGCTCGGCCTCGAGTTCGGCCCTGGCATCGAAGCCGTCCAATTTCATCCCGAGGCCGACCGTGCGGGCGTCATGAGCTGGGTCGCTCGCCCCGAGCAAGCGGCAGCGTTTCGCGAGACGTACGGCGAGTTCACCTATCAGGCGATGCTCCGCACGCTCGACGATCCGAACCGGCTCGCGCGAACGTTCGCGCTCGTCATTCCTGGCTTCTTGGCGCGCCGGTTCAACATCCTCGCGAAGCATCGAGGGTATGCCGAGCTCGAGCCTCCGAGCAGCGAAGACGTGATCGCGGCCTTCGTCGGCGAATCGGGCGATGCGCCGCCGCCGTCGCGAGAGCTCGGCGCCGACTCCAAAGGACGCGACTCCAAGGCTGCGGCCAACGTCTAGCAGCCTGTCGAAGAAGACGCCGAGCCTCGGACCATCCCCACCAGCTTCGGGTGCCGAGTTACTAGAGCCGTCGAAGTGGTCGGCGCGAGATCCGGTGGAGCGTCTTCCCTTCGCAGCGTCGATCGCCTAGTTCCTTGTCGTCGCGCGGGGCTCACTCTTGGGTCGTCGTTGCGCACGGGCGAACGCCCGAAGACGGGGAGAACAGCATGGATGCCGATCTCGTGAAGAAGGCCGTCGCCACGATTCGAATGCTCTCGGTCGATGGCGTGGAGAAGGCGAGCTCCGGACATCCGGGAACGCCGATGGCGCTCGCTCAAATCGCCTTCGAGATCTGGACGCGGCACCTTCGCTACGATCCGACCGATCCGGCCTGGGCCGGTCGCGATCGTTTCGTACTTTCGTGCGGCCACGCGTCGATGTTGCTCTATTCGATGCTCCACTTGTCTGGGTATTCGGTCTCGCTCGACGATCTGAAGTCGTTCCGTCAGTGGGGATCGATCACTCCGGGCCATCCCGAGGTGCATGTCACACCTGGTGTCGAGACCACGACCGGCCCCCTAGGCCAGGGAATTTCGAACGCGGTCGGCATGGCTCTGTCACTCAAGATGATGGCCGCGCGCACGAGCCCAGCGGTCTCCCCGGGACGCGTGTTCGGTATCTGCTCCGACGGCGATCTCATGGAGGGCGTCAGCGGAGAGGCCTCCAGCGTCGCGGGCCATCTCGGCATCGACAACCTCGTCTTCTTTTACGACGACAACAAGATCACCATCGACGGGCCCACGAGCCTCGCCTTCAGCGAAGACGTGGCCAAGCGCTACGAAGCCTACGGCTGGGCCGTCTTCAAGATCGACGGCCACGACCACGCGCAGATCCAGAAGGCCCTCGACGAGGCGGTCGCAGTACAGGGCAAGCCCGCACTCATCGTGGCGCGGACGCACATCGGCATCGGCTCACCGCACAAGCAAGACTCGTCGAAGGCGCACGGCGAGCCTCTCGGAGCCGACGAGATCAAGCTCGTGAAGAAGGCGCTCGGAATGCCCGAGGACGCGACCTTCTACGTGCCCGAAGAGGTGTACGCGCTCTTCCGCGAACGCGCGAAAGACGGCAAGGCTGCGCACGAAGCTTGGCAGCGCGAGGTCGACGCCTTCTCGAAGAACGGTGGCGAAGCGGCGGTTCTTTACAAGAAGCTGATGGCCCGCGAGGTTCCGGCGAACCTCCTCGAGGAGCTCATCGCGGCCGCTCCCTTGAAGGAGATCGCCACGCGCGTCTCCGGCGGTCTCGTCGAGCAGCGCGCGGCAGCGCTAGTCCCGTCGCTCGTCGGGGGTGCAGCCGACCTGAACCCGTCGACCAAGACGATGATCGAGGGTTCATCGGCGATCTCGAGCGGCGAGTACGCGGGCCGCAACATTCACTTCGGCATCCGCGAGCACGCGATGGGCTCGATCGTGAACGGCTTCGCCGTGACCGAAGGGTTCATCCCGTTCGGCTCGACATTCCTCGTATTCAGCGACTACATGCGGCCCACGATTCGCATTGCAGCACTGTCGCATCTGCATTCGATCTTCGTTTATACCCACGACAGCGTGTACCTCGGCGAAGACGGCCCGACGCACCAGCCGATCGAGCACTACTGGGCCCTCCGAATCATTCCGAACGTCGACTTCGTGAGGCCCGCCGATTCGATCGAGTGCGCCGCGGCGTGGACCATGGCTCTGACGAAGACCACCGGCCCGACGGTCCTCGCGCTCTCGCGCCAGAATCTTCCCATCTTGCCGCGCCCCGAAGGCTTCGATCCGAAGCTCATGATGAAGGGCGCGTACGTCGTCATCGACGCGAAGGATCCGACGCTGGTCCTCATCGCGACCGGCTCCGAGGTGTCGCTCGCGGTCGACGCGAAGAAGCTCCTCGATCTAAAAGGCGAGCGTGTTCGTGTGGTCTCCGGGCTCTGCCTCGAGCGGTTCGCGCGCGAAGACGCTGCCTATCGCGACAGCGTCCTTCCACCCGGTGTCCCGCGCGTCTCGATCGAGGTCGGCATCACGCTCCCCTGGCGTGCTTTGGTCGGCGACACGGGGCTCACGATTGGCATCGACCACTTCGGCGCCTCGGCACCTGCGAAGACGATCGCCAAGGAATTCGGCTTCGTTCCCGAGGCGATCGCCGCGAAGATCGAGGCATGGAAGCGCCGAGCCTGAACTCGCTTTTTCGCGCGAGGATGGCGAGGAGAGGCTCTTGGGCCAGGCTCCTCGCCGCGCCGATCGCAATCGGCATGTCGGCCTCCATCGTGGGTGTCTCGGCGACGTCGTGCACCCCTGGCGCCGTAGGAGCCGCGTTGCGTCCGGGAGATCGCCACGCGTCGGAGGCGCTCGGCGAAGGGAAGTGCCGCATCGCGAAAGGTGGAGGTCAGCCGCTCATCGTCGATCTGCAAGCCCACGAGCGTGCCGACCTCGAAGAGTCGATGCAGTCCGGTGTGGCGGTCGTGGCGTGGGACTGTGCGGCGCTGAAGCTCTTGCGCGACTGCAAGGCCGACGGCGGCTACGCGTTTCACGGTCTCAGCACGCAAGAGCTCATGGTGAAGCTCGACGACGCAGACGAAGTGAAGGCGAACCTTCCGACGTTCGGCGTGAAGATCCTCTCGAGCTTCGAGGCGGAGATGGGACGCGGAGCGACCATCGATCTGGCCGTCGCGATGATCGGGAAACGTCGAACGACGGTGTCGTCGATTCGTGCCGCCGAGCTGTCGGGACCGTGCGTGGGCGCCACGCATTTCGTCCGTGGTGTGTACCTCGGTGCGTTTGCCATGACGACCGGCAGCCGCGGCAAGGTGAGAGCCGCCGCAGACGTCTTCGGCGCCAGTGTTTCGGCGTCCAGCCAAAGCTCGAAGCTCGCCGAAAATCGCGACGGTGACCTGGCTTCGTGCCGCACGGCGAGCCCGACCGCCGCCGAGCCTCCCGAGCGATGCCGATCACTGATTCGTCTGGAGCTCTCGCCGATCGATGGAGCAGGCGCGCCCTCAGCCGACGCGAAGACCTCCACTCTCTCGTCGTCGGGCGACGTATGTCCAGACGGAATGGTCTTCGTCGATCCCGGGGGGCAGTCGAAAGACGGTCACTCGGGCGGCAAGTGCGCGCTGCCGAGTGATCTCCCGTTCCAATGTCACGCAGAGCAGCCGGTCGAGTGTGGCGAGCAGTGCAGTCGCGGTCACGGCGGCAGCTGCGCCACCATGGGGTTTCTGTACGCGAGCGGTCGTGGTGTGCCGAAGGACGCGGCGCAGGCCGTCTCGTTCTTCCAGAAGGCCTGTGACAAAAAAGACGGTCTTGGCTGCACCAACCTCGGAGTCATGCTCGAGCGCGGGGAGGGCGCACCGAGAGATCTCGTGCGTGCTTCGTCGCTTTACAAAGACGCGTGCGATGGCGGCCAGACGCTGGGGTGCTTCGATCTCGCGCTGTTCTACGAGCTCGGACGCGGGACCTCGAAAGACCCTGCGCGCGCAGCTGCATTGTATCGCCGCGCTTGTGACGGCGGCGAGGCGCAGGCATGCGCGAACCTCGGGCTCATGGTCGAGTCGGGGGCGGTAGGCGCCTCGGGAGGCGCGAACGCCGCCGCCAAGCTTTACGAAAAGGCCTGTCAGGGAGACTCGCCGACAGGCTGTTACAACCTCGGTCTGCTCGCCGACCAGGGCAAAGGAGGCGTCGCTCGAGACGTGTCGAAGGCTCTCCGTCTTTACGGGGATGCATGCGAAAAGGGCCTTGGCGCAGGGTGTTTCATGGAATCGACCTTCTACGAGAAGGGGACGAGCGTGCCCAAAGATCTCGCCAAAGCGCTCGAGCTGACACGCAAGGCTTGCGACAGCGGATTTGCTTCGTCGTGCGCCAACCTCGGGCTCGCTTACGAAGATGGGCAAGGCGTTCCGAAAGATCTCGTTCGAGCCGTGAGCCTCTACAAAAAAGCGTGTGAGACCGATGGCACGAACGGTTGCGTCAACTACGGGATCGCTCTCGAGCTCGGTCAAGGCATCGCCAAAGACGTCGTCAAGGCGGCCCAAGTCTACGAGACGGCCTGCAACCGTGCCGAGCCGCTCGCGTGCGTGAATCTCGGCGGCCTCTTTTCGTGGGGACATGGGGTCGGCAAAGACGAGGCGCGTGCTGGCGAGCTTTATGCGAAAGCGTGCACGGCGGGAGCGCCGAGCGGTTGCACCGAGCTCGCCTCGTTCACCGAGAGCGGCCTCGGCGGACAGAAGAAAGACAAGGTCGAAGCCATCCGACTGTATCGTCTAGGCTGCGTCGGTGACTCCGAACGGGGCAACCCGGGCGGACAAGACAAGGCATGCAAAGCGCTCGACCGACTCGGCGCGACGCGGACTCCGTGAACGATTCTTGCGAGCGACAATGACGAAACGAGCGGTTCGACTGCTCGACCCGGATGCGCCACCCGAAACCCACCGATCGAGGACGACATGTCGAAGAAGCCCACCAAAGACCAGCTCGATGCCTACGCCACCGCCGTCCGCAAGGAGCTCAGCGTACCGCACCAGAGCGACGTCTTCCGCGCTGCAGTCGAAGCCGGCTACCTCGCGGCGACGACCGACGGAACGCTCGACGCCGCCGAGCGCACGGCGATCATCGCGGCTGTCGAGATCCTCTCGCAGGGCGCCGTCATCGAGTGGGAGGCCGACGCGCTCGTCGACGACTGCCAGAAACAAGAAGGCTCGGCCGACGACCGGGCGAAGGCTGTCGGCGCTCGACTGAAAGAGCTCGGCCAGCCGGAAGCAGGCCTCCTCTTCGGGGCGTACGTCGCTCAGGCGACGGCGGGCATCGACAAGAAGGAAGAGAAGATCTTGAAGGTCATCGGCAAGAGCGCAGGCGTCGCCGACAAGCGCGTTCGCGAAATCTTGAAGACCGTTGGCGCCGAGACGGCCGAGTGAGGAGGCGTGCGCGAATCGGCTCGACCTGAATGGCTCGAGCTGAATCGCTCCGGCCGAATCGCTCCGGCTGAATCGAGCCGCGCCGCGAGGGTCGTGAATCGGCTCAGCCGTCGTCTTCGAGGACGGCGAGCGCGGCGTTGTGACCGCATGCGCCGTGAACCCCAGCGCCCGGATGCGTGTAGCTCGAGCACATGTAGAGCCCGCGGATCGGGGTTCGATACCGGAAGTAGGGGAACATCGGCCTGAAGACGAGCTGGTGGAGGATGTCGGCCGAGCCGCCCCCGAGATCGCCGCCCGAGAGGTTCTCGTTCATCGCCTCGAGGTCGACGGGGCTCCAGACCCGCCGTCCGGAGATGAGCTTGCCGAACCCTGGGGCGAGACCTTCGATTCGCTTCTCCATGCGAGCCGCGAACCGGTCACGCGACGCGTCCCACCCTCCGGCGAGGTGCCGGGGCACCCGTGAGTATGCATAGAGCGTGTGCTTGCCGGCTGGCGCTCGCGACGAATCGACGAGCGATTGTTGGCCGACGACGAGGTACGGGTTGTCGGGGAGCTTTCCGCTGCGCACCTCGGCAGTGAAGCGCGCGAGATCGTCGAGGCTCTCGGCCGGATGGACGACCGCCGATCGCCGGCAGAGCTCGTGCGTCCACGGGACCGGCCCGTCGAGCTCCCAGTCCATCTTGAAGGTACCAAAGCCCCACGGAAAACTTCGCATCTTCTCGGTGATGCTCGGTGGAACGACGTTCGGATCGAGCAGGTCGAGATAGAGTTGAGGTGCACCTGTATCTGCAATGACAAAACGAGCGCGCAGGTCTTCGCCTGCTTCGGTGACGACGCCGACCGCACGGTTTCCTTCGACGAGCACGCGCTTCACACGAGCGTTCACGCGCGCCTTCCCGCCATGTTCGCGCACGCGCTGGAGCAACGCGTCGGTGATCGACGAGGCGCCTCCGACCGGCACGCCGAAGCCGCCTCGCGACGCCGTCACGGCGAGCATGAACCCCACGATGGCGCCCATCGTGTCGTCGGGACCGACGTCGGTGTGGAGCGCGAGGCTGGGGATCACCCGACGAGCGGCTTCGGTGCGAAAGGTCGACTCCGCGAACCCGCGGCCGCTCGACAGAGCCACGCGTGCGAGCCGGAGCATCGTCATCGGGCCGAGCCCGAGGCCTAGGCGAATCGGAGGAAGGGTCGCGAGCAACGTCGGGATAAGCTTGTCGCTGACACTCGCATACCAGGTCGCGATCTCTCGCCACGCGTCACCGTCGACGCCGAACGCGCGCGCCGACTCGTCGACGTCGCGGCTGATCGCCGCGCACGTTCCGTCGAGAGCCGGGTGAGCGCTGTCGATCTCCCCGTGCTTCCAAGAAAGGCCGGCCTTGTCGAGCTCGAGCCCGACGAGCGCGGGGCTGTGCGTGCCGAACGGGAAGAACGCGGCGCCGACGTCGTGCTTGAAACCAGGTTGCGTTCCGTCGACCGAACGGACTGCACCTCCCAGCGCGCCTTTGGCCTCGAGGACCATCACACTGAGCCCCGCCTTCGCGAGGTAGGCGGCCGCGACGAGCCCGTTCGGACCAGATCCGATGATGATGGCGTCCATCGAGTCTGCTCTTAGCACGGCGCCTCGGCGCGCGTTCGTCCGGTGGGCTCGAAGAAGCCATGGGTCGTCCGAAGACCGCTCTTCGCGCGTCCGTGCTACGAGGGCAGCGCAGACAAGGAGATTCGAGCGTGGCGAAGATCGACGGAGAAAAGGGTAAGCAGCAGGCCGGCAAGAAGGTCGAAACCGCGATCACTCCGACGCGCGTCGACGACTACGCCGAGTGGTACCAGCAAGTCGTGCGCGCTGCGGATCTCGCTGAGAATTCGCCGGTCCGAGGCTGCATGGTGATCAAGCCCTGGGGCTATGCCCTCTGGGAGCGATTCCAGGCAGAGCTCGATCGCATGTTCAAAGACACCGGTCACAAGAACGCCTACTTCCCGCTCTTCATCCCGAAATCGTTTCTCGAGAAAGAGGCCGAGCACGTGGAGGGCTTCGCGAAAGAGTGCGCGATCGTCACGCACCATCGCCTCATTCCCGGTCCTGACGGCGGTCTCATTCCCGATCCCAAGGCCAAGCTCGAAGAGCCACTCGTCGTGAGGCCCACGAGCGAGACGATCATCGGAGCGTCGTTCGCGCAGTGGGTTCAGAGCTATCGAGATCTCCCGCTGCTCATCAATCAATGGGCGAACGTGGTGCGCTGGGAGCTTCGAACCAGGCTCTTTTTGCGCACCACCGAGTTTCTCTGGCAAGAGGGCCACACGGCGCACGCGACGCGCGAAGAGGCCGAAGAAGAGACGCGACGCATGCTCGACGTCTACGTGCGCTTCGCAGAAGAGTTCATGGCGATGCCGGTCCACAAGGGCGCGAAGACCGCGAGTGAGCGCTTTCCGGGTGCCATCGACACCTATTCGATCGAGGCGATGATGCAGGACCGCAAAGCTTTGCAGGCCGGCACTTCGCATTTTCTCGGGCAGAACTTCGCCAAGGCGAGCGGCATCAAGTTCCACTCGAAAGAGGAGAAAGAAGAGTACGCGTGGACGACCTCGTGGGGCGTCTCCACCCGACTCGTGGGTGGGCTCGTCATGACGCACGCCGACGACGATGGGATGGTCATCCCGCCCCGTCTCGCGCCTTCACATGCGGTCATCCTGCCGATCTTCCGCGGGGACGAGACGCGCGAGCCCGTCATGCGCTTCGTCACCGAGCTACAGCGCGAGCTCAAATCGATTCGCTATCACGACCGCCCACTCGAGGTGGAGATCGACGCGCGCGACATTCGCGGCGGCGAGAAGTCATGGGACTGGGTCAAAAAGGGCATCCCCCTTCGGATCGAGGTCGGGCCGCGCGACGTCGAGTCGGCGACTGTCATGGTCGCTCGCCGCGATCAGGCGCCGCGCGACAAAGCGTCGATGCCTCGTACCGAGCTCGCGGCACGAATCGTTGCGATCCTCGACGAGATGCAAGCCGGGATGCTGGGGCGCGCGCAGGCTTTCCGCAAGGAGAACACGCGAAACATCGAGACCCGCGCCGAGCTCGACGACTTCTTCACGCCGAAGAGCGTCAAGGTCGTCGGCGGCGACGAGCGGCCCGAGATTCACGGTGGGTTCGCGCTGGCGCACTTCAGTGGTGACGCAGAAATCGAGACGGAGTTGCGAGAGAAACTGAAAGTCACCGTTCGCAACATCCCCGAAGACATTCCCGAGGCGTTGACCCCCGGGACCTGCATCTTCACGGGGAAGCCGAGCCCGAGGCGGGTTCTCTTCGCCAAGTCCTACTGAAACTCGGCTCGACACCGGGCGGAAAGGTCCCCCGCCCGGGAGAACAATCGGGGTTTCGTCACCAAGAGCTCCCGCTATGCGAGGTATCTGCGCTAGCCTAAAACCCAGTGTCGGCACTCGACGAAATCATCGACCTCGTCCGTGACAGAGCGGGTGCCGATTTCGCGTTCATCCTGTCGCGCAGAGGTCGTCTCGTCACCCGGCACGCGCCGGAGAACATGCCCGAAGAAGGGCGTGCCGACCTGGTCGCCGCGGGCGAGACGGTGCTCGGCACCGATCGGGTCGCGCTGAGGACGATCCCGCGAGAAGCAATCGTGCCCTACGGGGGAGCGGCGCCGATCGATGTGTTCGTCGGGGCGCGCGAAGCGGCGATCGTGTGCGTCGTTCTCGCGACGTGGTCGGATCAGTCGGCTGTTTTTTCTGCCTTCGAGCTCGCATTCGCGGGCCTCGACAAGCTCATCGAGGCCGAGCTCTCGAAGCGAAAGCCAGAGAGCAGTCGTCGTCGCAAGACGCTCGCTCCAGGCGCTCCTGCGCCGCCAGAGTCTTCGTCGGGACGTTCGGGCGGCACGCGTCGACCACCTTCACCCGCACCCTCGTCGACCGGTGGTACGCGCACGAAGACGCTGATGCCGCCGGGGCGCGGCCAGCGAAAGACGATGTTGGGCATCGACGAGCCGGCGATCGCCGCAGCGGTGGCGTCCACCAAGGCTGCCAGGAGCGAGGCGCCCATCCCGCGCGCGCCGGGCTCGTCTTCGGGGCGTGGCCGAGGTCGCACGCAGCGGCCTCCCCCGTTCTCGATGGGAGCGGCGCCGCGCAATCGAAGCCAGACCAAGCCGAACGCTTCGAATGGCGCAATCGACCCGGTGGATCGAGAGCCCCAGCTCGGCCGGGGAACGCTCCCGTTCGTTCCCGGCGACAACTCGCCGACTCAGCAGGTGCTTCGTTCGCTCACAACGCCGTCCCGCGTACCTTCTGGTCCCGAGATCACGATCGGTGAGGCGCCGATCGGACGCGCGACCATGGCGGCGATCGAGCTCGAGGTGCAGGCGCCCCAGATTTCGTTTGGCACGGCCCACATGGGACGCGAGACGATGGCCGCGATCGACGCGAGCGTCGTGCCTCTCGGCAAAGGCCACGGGTCAGCGCCCGATCTGAGGGTCACGCTCGCATCGATGCCCGAGATCGACACGCGCGAGCTCGAGCCCATCGATCGACAGACGCTCCCGTTCACCGAGGCCGCGGCCGACATGAAGCGCTCGTTCGACGAGGCCGTGAAGCGACGCGCCATGGCGCCCCCGGATGTTCGGGTTCGACTCTCGGCGCTCGATTGGGACGTCAAGGCCGCGGTGCTCGAGGAGGCGAAGCCAGATCTCGAAGAAGCCGCACGCAAGGCCCGCCTGAAGGCCCAAGAACAGACCAAGCGAAACTCGAACATCGAAGCTTGGCACGACGCCCTGAGCGAGATTGTCGGCGAGGAAACGAAGGCCGCGCGCAAGCGGCCGCGCGCCAAGTAGCCCGCGAAGAGCCTCGAGTGACAGAGCCCGAGCGAGACGATCGCGCACGCGAGCATCGGCCACGGCTCCATCGGAGCGAGGTCAGCGGTCGCGACGATCACCTCCGAGCGATCAGCGCAGGCCGTGGGCCTCCAGGATCGACGGAAGAAGCCTCAGCTGATCGCAGTGTGCCCGGGCGTCGTTTCCCGCGTAGCCGCGAACGGTGAAGCGACCCTCCTCGGCTACGCGCGTGAGAGGGAGCACGTCGCGACCTCCTTCGCGCACGGTTTCAGCGGCGATGCCGAGCTCTGCGAGCAGGAGCGAGGAGGTCTCGGTGGTAGACGCATAGCCGGGCGGCTTGATCTCGCTGTGAGTCACGTTGAAAAAGAAAGACGGCTCGTGCGCTGCGTGGCGCGCCGCTTCGACGAAGAGCGCGAGCTGACCATGCTCGAGCTGGCCTTTGCCCTCGGGATAGCTCGCGTGAAGCGAATCCAAGAGCACGATGCCGGAGAGCGCCGGGTCGTTCTGGGCGACGTTCAACACCTCCTCGACCGCCTTGTATCCCGCGCTCCACGACGACACGACGATGTGGCGCGCGTGAGCGGGCTGCCCCGACGCATCGCTCACGAGGCGATCGACGTTCCCGATGAGCTCGTCCCAGGAGCGGCGCGACGCGAAGGTTCCCTGGTAAGCGCTCGAGCCGAACCCTCGGTCGACCACAGCGATGACGAGCCTCAGCTCCTCTGGAAGGAGCAGCCTTCGAGCGGCTTCACCGCCATGAAAGTGCAAAAGCAACTCATAGTCCCCATCGGCGGCGACGGCGCGAGGGCGCACGTAGAGGTGACCCATCGGCATCGGTCCCTTTTCGAGATAGTCGCCGTTCCCGCGGTCGGCCATGTCGCAGCCGCGTAGGGTCTCGGCGCTCGGAGCGCTCGAAGGAAGACTGGGTGCGCCCGACGGGAGATCCGAAAGTCGAGGCGCGCTGTTCGCGGTCGACGGCGGAGTCTCCGGGGTCGACTGGACCTCGTGGACGAGCACGCCCGCGAGCACGACGCCGAGGCTGGCGAGGAGCACGATGGCCTCTGTGAGTCGCCCTCGTTTCATCTCGTGGAAACCTGCTGCTCGTCGACCGCCGCTCGCCTCGAATCGACGAATCGTCGTGTGGCTCGACGCTTCAGAAGCCGGGATCCTGGACTGCGGGGACCCAAGGTTTCGAGGTCGGCGTCGCCACCGGACCAGGCTTCGGCGTTTCGGGAGCGGCGGGGCCGGTGGGCTTCGTTGCAGCGACGATGGGGGCGCCACTGGGCCCTGGCGGCGCCGAGGAAACGGGCTTGGCAGCGACCACCGGCCGACCAGTCGCGGGTCGGGCTGAAACGCCGGGCATCGCGGTGAGCGGGTTGTCTCGGAGGTCGCCGACGGCCAACGTGGTGACGCCCGAAGCGCTGGCGCCGGCAGCGGCGTCGGGGCTCACCTCCGCGGCAGACGCGCTTGGATCGGCATCAAGGCTCGTGGCCGAGCTCGAGAGACTGGGCGCAGCTTTGATCGAGCCGTGAGCGTTGGTCGGAGGTGCTTCGGGATTGGGCTTGGTGACGAGCCATCCGACGGCAAGGACGACCGCGAGCGCTCCTCCAAGAGCCACGACGACGCCCACGACGCGCTTCGGCCTCGGGCGGCTCCCTGTCGTCGCGTCGGTGACTGCTGCCAACGTAGGAGAGGACGCCAACGGAGGCTCGCTCAACGGGCCGAAGCCCGATGGATGGCCGCCCGAGGCGCGCGGTTCGACGCCCGCAGCCTGATTCGACGGCGTGGCGCCGAGAGCGGCAGGGATGGTGTCGCTCGGAGCAGGAGCCTTCTGGGCCGCGTCGGCTCCGGAGACCAGTGGGATCATCGCGTCGAGTGCGCCAGCGAGGGTCACCTCGCCGGCCTCTGAAGGGGGCGGGAGCAGACGCGTGTCGTCGTCATCGCTCCCGTCGGCAGGTTCGTCGGAGAGCGCGACGGCTCCCGTCGTGAAGCTCGGAGGCGTGGCCGACTTGGTCAACATCAAGTCGGAAACTGTTGCAATAGAGTTGCGATAAATTGGCGCGCGATCGCTCGGGCTGGAGGAGCGGCTCGCCTTGAAGCTAGGCCCGGAAGTCTGTTCGTCGGCCGTTCGAACGGCGTCGCGAAGGGCTGCGCGGCGCTTCTGATCGCGTTCACCGAGAATGATTCGAGCAAACCCGCCGATCTCTTCGACGGCGACCGGTCCTCCGGTCGTGGCGATCACGCGGTCGAGATCGATCTCGAGCTCGGCTGCAGTTTGGTAGCGCTTGTCGGGGTTCTTCTCGAGGGCTTTGAGGATGACCTGCTCGAGGTCGGCAGGGAGATTCGGGTTCTTCACCCGCGGCCTGATGGCCGGACGCGACGCGATGCTCCGCATCGTCCTGATGTCGTTCTCTTCAATGAACGGGTGAAAGCCGGTCGTGATCCGATAGAGCACCGAGCCCATCGCGAACACATCGGTCCGGCGATCGACGTCTTGCCCGCGCGTCTGCTCGGGCGACATGTACGGGACCTTGCCCTTGAGCTGGCCTACGCTCGTCGCGCCCGAGCGGCCGAGAGCTTTCGCGACGCCGAAGTCGACGAGCTTCACGTGCCCCGTGGAGGCGACGAGAATGTTCTGCGGCGAGACGTCGCGATGTACGAGCTCGACGAGCTGATCGTTGTCGTCTTTCAGCTCGTGGGCGGCGTGTAGACCGGCGCACGCTTGCGCGACGATCTTGAGCGCCACGCGGAGCGGCACCTCGGTCTCGGTCCTCTTGGTCTGCTTCGAGAGCGCCGAGAGCGACTCGCCATCGACCCATTCCATCACCAGGTAGAGGACTTCGTCCTGCTCACCGAGGTCGAGGATCTCGGCGACGTTGGGGTGATGAATGCGCGAAGCGATCGACGCCTCGTCGAGAAACATCTGCTCGAACGTCGGGTCTTCCGAGAGGTTCGGAAGCATCGTCTTGACGGCGACCGTCTTCGAGAATCCACGAGAGCCCTTTTGACGCGCAGCCCAAACGGTCGCCATGCCGCCCTGAGCAATGGGCAGGAGCAGCTCGTAGCGACCGAGCACCGTGCCTGGAGCGAGTCTGTGGGTCCCCATCGGATGCGAGCTTTCGTTGCGACCGCCGCCCGGGGCATGGACTCGTCCGCGCAGCCGACTCGGCAGGAGCCCGAGACCAACGATGTGGTGCGCAAGAAGTCCGTCCGAGCCTTCGCGCGGGCGCCGTCGCCGCACGAATACACCTGAGACTAGCGCCTTTTCAGCGCTTCACCAACAACTCCCCGCTTGGTTCGTGCTCATCTGGCGGGCTCGGTGGTGCGGTCTCCCGACGTCGCCGACGGCCGACCCACAAAAGCGGTAGAGCCCCGACACGCTTCGCTTGGAAGACGAGGTGGGGCTCTTTCGCATGCTCTCCTTTTGGAGAGCTCTAGGTCAGACGCCGCTCGGAGGAAGCGGTCCGAAGTTTTGCTCGTAGACGCGGCGGAGGTTCTGCGAGGCCTCGGGGGCGAGACCGTTGGCCGGGTAGGGCCAGCGGAAGCCGTTACCTTGAACCTGGTTGCACGCGAAGCTGACCATCAGCTCGACGTTGCCCTTCTTGGGGTCTTGGAAGACGACGCCGAATCCGGGCGTGAAGCAGGGGCCGCGGTTCTGGTTGAAGTTGTCTTCTTTGCCGAAGGTGTCGAGCAGCTCGTCTTTAGTGGTGCTGTCGGCGATCGTGCGCTGGTCGAGGATGACGAAGCCGTTGAAGCGCATTTGCTGCGCGGCCGGCTGGGTCTGCGGCGTCGTTCCGGGCATACCGGGGATCTGGAGGCCGGGGATCATTTGCTGGATGCCCTGGCCGAGCTGCTGAACGCCGGCCTGGAGCTGCGCTTGCTGCTCGGGCGTGAGACCGGGGATGGGCAAACCACCGATGCCAGGAACGGCGCCCGGCAGGGGTGTCGCAGCGACCTCTTGGCCCTGGAGCTTGAGGATGGTGACCGAGGCTTGGTCGAGGTCGTTGAAGGGCGCGGTGCGCGAGGCGCAGCCGGTCGCAAGCGGAAGTAGGAGGGCCAGCCCGAGAACGGTAGTGGAAAGAGCTTTCATCGATTTCTCTGACGTAGCATGGCTATGAAATAGGGTTGAGAATTGGGCACTTTCCCCCGTTGACAACGTGCTCCGGCAAGGGGACGCGACATCCGTGAGACGGATTCGCAGGCGACCCTCGTCGTGGCTCGGGGAAACATGCTGGAAGGAGCGCCTTCGAGCTGAGCTAGGTCGAGCGAGGGCGCAACGCTTCAACCCGCGTTCTGTGCGTCGCCCTTGGGCAGCTTGCGCTGCTCGGCATCGAAGAGACCCGAGCGAATCTTCTCGTTCTTCTTGATGCGCTTCTTCTTGAGCGGCGACTGAAGCCACTCGTGACGGAGACGCACGTTCCATTTCGGGGTGTTGGCCATGGCAGGATTCTCGATGGGGGCGCGAGCTTTCGCGAAGCGCCTCGTTTTCAAAAGATCGGGACAGATAACCGAAAAATCGGTGTTCGCAAGGCGGGAAGACCCAACCATGGAAGGCGCGCAGGGTGCCCGAAGGTGCCTCTCCCGTCAAGCGCGCCTCTCGGGGTGGAGTTGCGGGAGCCGACCTCGGGGCTTGGTCAATCGGGGACCTGCTCCAACTGAACCTGGATCTTCAGCGGAAGCTCTTGGGCGTCGACGAGCTCGTCGAACGGAAAGAAGCCGGGCTTCTCGACCGTCAGTCGATGCTTGCCGGGGCGGAGCGCGATCCCGCGCTTCTCGACGTACGCCACGGTTCCCAGAAGTTGATCGTCGACCGTGACGAGCGCGTCTTTGACGTTGCCAGCCATTCGGAGACTCACGGTGGGTGGCCTCGATGGAACGCAGGCCGACGCGAGGGCAGCGGTTAAGACCGCCAAAGAGAGGCGCGAGGCGGTCATCTTGATCATTCCCATTCGATGGTGGCCGGCGGTTTCGACGACACATCGTAGACGACGCGGTTCACGCCGCGCACTTCGTTGATGATGCGGGTCGACGTCTTCGCGAGGACCTCGTGGGGCATACGAAACCAGTCGGCCGTCATGCCGTCGGTCGAGTTGACGGCGCGCAGGGCGATGACCTCGTCGTAGGTTCGCTCGTCGCCCATGACGCCGACGCTCCGCACCGGAAGGAGCGCGCAGAGCGCCTGCCAGATTTGATCGTAGAGCCCTGCGCTCCGGATCTCTTCGTCGAAGATGGCATCGGCTTCGCGCAGGACGTGGAGGCGAGCCTCCGTGATCTCGCCGAGGCATCGAACGGCGAGCCCTGGGCCCGGAAACGGGTGCCGATAGAGGACCTCGTGAGGCATTCCGAGCGCCTCTCCGGCGGCCCGGACCTCGTCTTTGAAGAGCTCGCGGAGCGGCTCGCAGAGCTTGAGATGCATGCGCTCGGGCAGACCTCCGACGTTGTGGTGGCTCTTGATCACGGCGCTCGGACCCTTGTGCGAGACGCTCTCGATGACGTCGGGATAGAGGGTCCCTTGAACGAGGAACTTCGCGCCGTCGACCTTCTTGGCTTCTTCGTCGAAGACCTCGATGAACACGCGACCGATGATCTTGCGCTTCGTTTCGGGGTCGGTGACGTGCGCGAGCTCTTTCAAGAAGCGCTCGCCGGCGTCGACGTGGATCAGATTGAGGTGAAAGTGCCTCTCGAACATGTCGACGACCCGCGTCGCCTCGTTCTTTCGGAGCAGGCCGTTGTCGACGAAGATGCACGTCAGCCGGTCACCGAGAGCGCGCGAGCAGAGGATCGCTGCGACCGACGAGTCGACGCCGCCCGAGAGGCCGAGGATCGCCTTGTCTTCTTTCACCTGCGCGTGGACCTTCGCGATGGCTTCGTCGACGAACGAGTCGGGCGTCCACGTCGGCATGAGACCCGCGACGTCGAAGAGGAAGGCTTCGATGATCTCGCGGCCCTTCTTCGTGTGCGCGACCTCGGGGTGGAACTGAAGGCCGTAGATTTTGCGGGCAGGATCGGCGATCGCACAGAGTGGAGTGTTCTCGCTCGTTCCGATGGGAGCGAAGCCCGACGGCATGGCCTCGAGCCTGTCGCCGTGACTCATCCATACGTCGATTTCTTCTCCCTTCGCGAGTCGGCCGAAGACTCCGACCGGTTGGTCGACGACGACCGTCGCAGCCCCGTATTCGCGCTCGTTCGCTTTTGCGACGTGGCCTCCGAGGAGCTGAGCCAGGAGCTGGATGCCGTAGCAGATGCCGAGCGTCGGGATGCCGCGCTCGAACAGCGCCGGATCGACGCGCGGTGCGTCGTCCCCGTACACGCTCGAGGGGCCGCCAGAGAGCACCAAGGCGCGCGGGTTCTTCGCGTCGATCGCCGCGAGCGAAATGTCGAAGGGGACGATCTCGCAGTAGACTTTGGCCTCGCGAATGCGGCGGGCGATCAGCTGCGTATATTGCGATCCGAAGTCGAGAATGAGAACCAGATCGCGACTGCTCTGAGACATGCCCGCACCTATCACGGGGCGTGGCCGCGATGAAGCGGAAGCGCGCCCGTCGCGCTCTAGAGCGGCGTCCCTGAAGCGGGCTCGCTCGACCGCTCTCCGGAGGGGGCGGGAATCGGACCGTCGGCGTTCGGCAACGCCGCAAAAGGAGGATCGGGCGCGATGAGCGGGAACGTCGTCCCTGGTGTGGGCGATGCGACCTGCGCGGCAACGCGGACGCCTCTCGCTTGCGGAGCCGCTCTTGCGATCGCAGTCGCGGCGAGCGGCGGCGGATCCGTCGCGGCGGTGCTGCCGCATCCGCCGAGCGCCAGCAGCGACAAGGCCGCGAAGAGAGGGCCGCGGAGAGGCAAGGCGAAGCGCACGCCAAGAGCGTAGCCCGGTCTCGACACGGCGGCGAGCGGTGCCGACTCCATCGCAGTGGCTTGCGCCGCGATGGGCGTGAGGCGGCTCGAAAGACGACCGCACGTCGGCAGTCGAGCTCAGTCGGCCTTTCGCCAGATTGCGCTGGTCGGATAGTCGTCGGAGCTGCCTGCCCGTTCGAGGGACGTCGCACAAGCGCGCTTCTCGGCTTCAGTCGGGAACACCGAGCCTGCGCCCAAGACGCCGCGCTTGTCGCGGTAGACGATGATCGTTCCGCTGCAGTGTCCGCTGACGAGCTTCGTCGCGCGATCCGCGAGCGCTCCGGCGTCGCTGCCGGGACTGATGACTTGGAGGTAGAAGCCGGAGACGTCGCCGTCGACTGGAGCTGTGTCTTGCGGGAGCCGAGTGCGCACCACTTTGGAAACGACGGGTTCGATCGCCGAGGTCGCTCCCTGCCTGGGCTCGACTCGAGGCGCGGCCGTCGCGCCACAACCCAGCAGCGACCAGAGAAGCCCGGAGAGGAAAAGCTTACCCATGCCCCATCGTCTACTTTTCGAGGCCGAAGCGGAAGGGGGCGGCCGAGAGTGGCTACGCATCGTCGAGCGATCGTGGGGACCGCTCATCGTCGATGGGTCATCTCCAAGTCGACGAGCGCTGCTTCGTAGGCCTTGGTGAGCGCGTCGAAGGCTGCGTCGGTGCCTCCGCGGTCGGGATGCTTCTCGCGAGCGAGCCTCCGGTAGGCTTTTCGGACCTCGGTGATCGTGCACGGCCACGAAAGATTCAGCGTGGCGAGCCAGGCATGTCGCGTGGGCTGCCGCGGTTTCGTGGACGCGGGAGGATCGGCCTCGCCCGCCCGATACCCTTGTGCTGCGGGTCGCGCGGTGCGCGCAGCCTCGACTGCCATGTCCGAGTCGAGCCGCAGGATCGACGCGCGCGGCCCCTTCGCTTCGACGATGGCTTCGCGTGCTCGTGCATGCGCGAGGTGCCGATCATCGACGATCCCGTGCGCGTCGGGCGCAGGGCTCGCGAGGAGTCCCTGGGCCGTCCACCATGCAGCCCAGAAGAAGCCCGCGACGTCGGCGCGTCGAATCGGGCAGACCGCGTAGAAGCCGTCGGGGGTCGTGTCGACGTTCACGGGCGCTCGACGACCGAGCTCATCGTGAGCGGACCGAAGCCGACGCGCGTTCTGGAGCTTCCCCGTCGGCGATTCATGTCGTCTTTTACCACCGATCGCAGAGTTGTCTCCAAGCGGCTCTGCGAGGGACGAGGCCGTCAGCGTTCGCGTGCAATCGATTGAATATTCGTGGTTTCGAACCGATCGGCGCTCTACGGTGTTGCGGCATGATTACTCAGCTTTCCGATCTTTCCGATCGAGCGCGTGCCGCAGCACACCTGCTCGCCCCCGCAGCACGCGCAGAGAAAGACGCGGCGCTCAGCGTGATCGCTTCGGCGCTCGACATCGAGGCCGACTCGCCCGACTCGAGCCCCGTGCTGGCGGCGAACGCTCGCGACGTGCGCGCAGCCCGCGACGCCGGGATCGAGGAGGGGCTCGTCGATCGGCTCGTGCTCGATCCCACGCGTCTCCGGGCCATGGCCGAAGCCGTGCGATCGATCGCCTCCTTCGATGATCCGATCGGCTCGGTCGTAGGTATGACGCGGCGACCCAATGGTCTCGTGGTCGGGCGCGTACGCATTCCGCTCGGCGTCATCGTGATGATCTACGAGGCGAGGCCGAACGTCACGGTCGATTCTGCGGCGCTCGCGCTGAAGAGCGGCAACGTCGTTCTGCTGCGGGGCGGCAAAGAGGCGCGCGAGTCGAACGCGGCGCTCGGCGAGCTCGTGAGGCGGTCGATCAAGGTAGCGGGGCTTCCCGAAGACGCTGTGCAGATCGTTCCGCCGGGCGACAGAGAAGAGATCAAGCACCTCGTACAGATGACCGGAAAGGTCGATCTCGTCATCCCTCGCGGAGGAGAGGCACTCATTCGTTTCGTCACCGAGCACGCACGCGTCCCGGTGATTCAGCACTACCAGGGGGTCTGCCACCTCTATGTCGACGAGGGCGCCGATCTCGACATGGCCGAGAGGCTGATCGAGAACGCGAAGCTCTCGCGCGTGGGCGTGTGCAACGCGCTCGAGTGTCTCATCGTTCACCGCGCGATCGCGCCTGAGCTCCTTCCGCGCCTCGCCCACCTCGTTCGCGATCGTGGCCTCGAGGTCCGCGCCGACGGCGAGGCGATCGAACTGATTCCGGGCGCCATCGCCGCCAAGCCCGACGACTTCGGCAAAGAGTTCCTCGCCAAGGTGCTCGCCGTGCGAGTCGTCGCCGACTTCGATGGAGCGCTCGAGCACATCCGTCGCTACGGCTCGAACCACACCGAGGCGATCTGCACCCGCGACCTTTCGAGGTCGCAGCGCTTCGTACGCGAGGTCGATGCGAGCTGCGTGGTCGTGAACGCTTCCACGCGTTTCAACGACGGCGGTGAGCTCGGGTTGGGCGCCGAGATGGGGATCTCGACCTCGAAGATTCACGCCTACGGCCCCATGGGGCTCGAGCATCTGACGACGCTCAAGTGGATCGTGCAGGGCGACGGACACGTTCGCTGAGCAGCGCCCTCTCGGCCGACTCGCCGCAGCGTCGCCGCATTTTCCTTTGGGAACGCGGTGCGATCCGGCGTATGGCCCCGTCCGTCACGCCCCCCGACAGGGGAGCGTCGGAGGATTGTCGTGGCGAAGAAGCGAACCGATCGAGACGAGACCGAAGAGAAGCCTGCACGTGGAGCGAAGTCGGGAGGCAAGTCGTCCCCCCGAAAGCCCGCGAGCACCGGGCGCTCGTCTGGCGCGGGCCGTCCCGCCACTGGCACCGACCGCCGAAGCCCAGCGAACTCGCGTGCTGTCGGCGCAGGTCGCACGGCCGCTGGTCGCCCAGCTGCTGGGCGATCCGGCACGACGCGCGTCGTCCCCGCCGGCGGACGCTCCGCCCGCGGTCCTCGGACCGAGCGCATCATTCCGAGCGCAGACCGTCCGCGCATCCACGCGACGCACGGCTCGAAGAGCGGAGCCGCCGAGCGCAGCGCGAGCACTCGACAAGGGCGCATTCGAGCGGTCCCTGCGCGCAATCCCGCCGCAGCTGCCAAACGTCCGCTCCCTGGTGTTCGTCGAGCGCCGGTTCGCGCCGATAGGCTCGAGTCGCCCGAGACCGGCGTTTCGGGAACGACGCGGTCGCCTGGGCCGAAGCGTCGCTCCGTCCCGCCGCCTGGGCAGGCCACCGGGCCGTCGGCAGCCTCGAAGGATCTCGCGCTGATGATCGCCTCGGCCGGTCTCGACAAGAAGGCGCTCGGCATCGAGGTGCTCGATGTCACTGGCAAGGTCGACTACGCCGACTTCCTCGTGATCATGACCGGTTCGAGCGACCGGCACGTTCACGCGATCGCATCGGGCATCGACGAGTCACTTCGCAAGCGGAAGATCCAGCCTCTTTCCGTCGAGGGACTCACCGCTGCTGCTTGGGTCCTCATCGACTACGACGACGTCGTCGTCCACGTCTTTCAAGAAGACACCCGCCGCATCTACGACATCGAAGGGTTGTGGATGGATGCGAGCCGCGTCGACGTTTCGTCGCTCGACGGCCCCGAGGGTCCCGGCTCGCCAGGCGGTCGCTGAGATGGTGAGGGGCACGCGCTCCTCCTCTCGAGCCATCGGTCGATGAAGATTCTGATCGTCGCCGTGGGCAAGGTGAAGGAGAAGCCCCTTCGCGCCATGATCGACGAGTACACGGGGCGTATTCGTCGCTACACGGGTCTCGAGGAGATCGAGCTCGACGATCTGCCCCCGGCGAAGCTCGCGGAAGCGATGAAGCGCGCCTCCGGAGGCGCCCACTTGGTCGCGCTCGACATGGGGGGACGCGATCTCGACAGCTTCGGGTTCGCTCGGGAAGTGGAGCGTTTCGGCTCGAACGGCAAAGGCGAAATGGCCTTTCTCATCGGCGGTAAAGACGGCCTACCGAAGGAGCTCCAGCAAGACGCCGCCGCCTGCCTCTCGCTGTCGCGGATGACTTTCCCGCACAGGCTCGCGCGCTTGATGCTGGTCGAGCAGCTCTACCGGGCGATGACGATCATGCGCGGCGAGCCCTACGGACTTTGAGGCCCCTTCGTTCGCGGGCGAGCAGAACGGGTCACTCGTCTGTCGTCGGCTTCTTCTTTTTCTTCTTCTTCTTCTTCGGAAGCTCGGCGTCCGAGACCGCGTCGTTCGAAACGGAGGCGTCAAAGACGGAGGCCTTCGCCGAAGGGCGCGAAGCCTTGGGTGCGACCTTCTCTGCCTGGGCGGCTGCCTTCTTGGCATTCGCTTCTGCTTCTTTCAAAGCCTTCGCCTTCTTCGACTCCTCGCTCTCCAGCCGGAACTCGGGCTTCTGGAAGACGTACACGAGCGCGATCGACGCGAAGTAGAGAAGGCACGCTGGGATCGCCATCACGATCATGCTCGTCACGTCGGGCGGGCTCAAGATGGCCGACGCCACGAACGCAATGAAGATGTAATAGCGTGTGAATCCCAACAGCATCCTGTGGTTGACGACGCCGATTATGGCAAGGAACGTCAATACGATCGGGATCTCGAAGACGATGCCGAAGCCGAGGAGCATCTGCATCACGAAGTCGATGTACTTCTCCATCATCACCGTGGGCACGATGCGGACGGATTTGTCGCCGCCGATGTCGCCGGCGAAGCTCAGAAAGTAGCCGAAGGTCAGCGGAAACGCCGCGAGGTAGCCGAACCAGCTTCCTCCGACGAAGAGACCGCTCGAGACGACTGCGAACGGAATGACGTACTTCTTCTCCTTCGAATACAGCCCCGGCGCGATGAACGACCAGAGTTGGTAGAAGAGAAAAGGAGCCGACAGAGCGGCGCCGCCGATGAGCGACAGCTTGATGAGCGCCGTGAAGGGCGCGCCGGGCGAGTCGAAGTTGAGCGACGGGGTGCCGGCGACGTGCTCGTGCTCCCAGGCGTCGTAGAAAGGCTTCGAGATGAAATCGAGGATGTCTTTCTTGAAGTACCAAGAGACGATGCAACCAGCGAAGAGCCAGAGGAGCGCCCAGACCAACCGTCTCCGGAGCTCTTCGATGTGCTCCCAGAAGGTCATCGGCTTGTCGTCTTCGGGACCGCCGGCCTCCGGTTGCTCCTCGGGCTCGTCGCCCGCTTCGCTCTTCACGATCTTGGAGCTCACGCGCTGGCCTCGAGCTTCTTGACGCGAGCCGCTTCGGTCTCGACGCCGTCGGTTCGGTCGAGGGGCTTGCCTTCGGTCTCTGGCTCGCCGCCTGCGGGGACCAGCGCGCTGCCTCCGGGCTTCGGCAGGCTGACTTCGGTATTCGGCTCGCCGGTTTCGCTGGTCGCGACGACGGGGCTCTCCGAAGACGACGCAACGACGACAGTGCTCGGCTCCGCGTTCGCGTCCGGCGCGCCTTCGCTCGCCACGTGTCCGTTGGCCGAGGCGGTCGTGGTCTCGGCGAGCTCGGGCTCGTTCTCTTCCGGCTCGTCGAGCGGATAGGCATCCGGATCGTCGAGATCGTCGGGCATCGCGTCGTAGGAGTCGCAGCCGATCGTCGGGTACTCGCGCTCGCGAAACGAGAAGAATCCGGTGGCGTGGAGCATGGCCATCGCCTGGTCGACGCCTCGGGGGACGTTGCCTTCGGCAGGCTTGATTAGAGCGGCGGCGCTCGATGCCGCCGAGCTCGAAGAGGTCGAGGCCGCAGCAGCGGAGGCCGCAGCACTGGACGAGGCGCCGATCGAAGGCGTCGATGCGGTGGAGGCAGGGTTTTCGGGCGTCGGGCGCGGCGACGTGAACGGAGGGCTCGAATCGACCGAGCCGAGGGCTGTCTGGGAGAGGGCGCGCGAAACGAGACCGCCAGGGCCGAGGTTCGAGAGACCCCGGAGCATGGGAGAGCGCGTGAGGCTCTGGAGCTCTCGGATCTCTCGCTCGAGCCCCTCTTCGCGGATGATCTTGTCGATACCGGTGTTCTCACGAACGTCCATCGTCATCCGACGGACTTTCGCGATCCAACGCCCGGCCGTGCGCATCATCCCGGGCAGTCTTTTGGGGCCTACGATCACGATCCCCACCACCAGGAGGATCATGATCTCGGCTCCGCTCATGCCGAACACGGAGGTACGCTAGCTCCTAGGCTCGGCAGAATCCAGCGCGAGACGTGAGCGCTTCGCCGCCGGCTCACCCGCGCGGTCGCGACCGACGAGCTGGCCACACGCCGCGCCGACGTCTCCACCCCCGGAGTAGCGGAGAATCGAGCCTACCCCGCGCAGCCGGAGGGTCTCGCGGAAGGTGACGAGGGCCTCGTCGGCTTGGCGAAGAAAGCCTGCGCCTTCGACGTGGTTGAACGGGATGAGGCTCAGTCGGGGTCGCACTCCGAAGCGATCGGTGAAACGAAGGATGGCGTCGGCGAGAGCGATCGCGGCGTCTTCGCCGTCGTTTTCGCCTGCGAGAAGCGTATACGCCCACATGGGGGCGTGCCCGGAGGCGCGTGCGTGGATACCCACTGCTTCGAACACCTCTCCGATGGGATGCACGCCGTCGATGGGCATGAGGCGCTTGCGTCGATCGACCCGAAGGTCGCCGAGCGAGAGCCCGAGGCGAACGCTCGGAAGCTCTTCGGCGAGCCTCCGGATCCCACTCGGGAGGCCGGCCGTGCACACGGTGATGTTGCGTTGGTCGATCGCCATCGCGCATGGCTCGTTGAGGACGCGGATCGCGCGGATCACCCGATCGAGGTTGGCGAGGGGCTCGCCCATGCCTTGAAAGACCACGCCGTGAACACGGCCGTTCTCGGGCAGCTCGCTCTTCACGATGCGTACCTGTTCCACGATTTCCCAAGTATCGAGGTTGCGTTTGAGGCCCATGCGGCCGGTCGCACAGAACGCACAGCCGAGAGCGCAGCCGACTTGCGAGCTCACGCACACCGAGAATCGACCCTCCTTTTTTAGAGGAATTCGCACGGTCTCGATGGCTTCGCCGTCGGCGGTGCCGAGCGCGTATTTGACGAAGGGGTCGAAGGTGCTCGCGCGCTTTTCGAGGACGCCGAGCGTGGGCAGGTGACCGAGGCGTCGAACGGCGGCGAGCGCGATGCGTCGGATCGTGGCGGGTGCCTTGTCGGGCAATCGCCCCTCGCGGTGCACGCGCGACACGAGGCGTCGCGCCGACGGGAGATCGATGTCCGGATCGGCCGAGACGAGCTCTTCGGGCAGGGTGGCCTGGAGGGGCAGCATCGGTCTTCGGATTGGTAGGCGACCGGTGGTCGCGGCGCCAGGACGAAGGCAGTTAGCGCCCGCTGATAACTCGAGGCGGAATATCGATCGACCCAACCACACACGGGCCCCTATCGACCGAAAGCGCGCTTGACCAGGTCGGGCCGTTCGGTCTGAAGGATCTGGAAGCCCTGGTCGAGGACGGTCTGGTAGCCGCTGGGATCGTCGGCGATGGCCGCAAAAGCGTCGACCACGAAGACGTCGGTGAACGGTCGATGACCCGCCGCCAAGACGGCCTGAATCATCGACTCGGTCACCGGATCGGAGACCTCGACGATGATCGGCGGATGGGTCTTGAAGTGGTCGAGCTTCGCGGCGAGCTCGGCTGGGCTCTGCGCCCGGATCATCGTCATCAGCTTGGGTTCGAGCGCCAAGGCTTGATCGATCTTCGCGTCGTCCGAGGTATCGAAGATCGCCCAGTCGACCGTCCCCGTCGTTTCTACGGCTTGAACGAGAAGATCGACGCGCGTCGTCTTGTTCGCGTCGATGAGGACGTGGATGCGACCCTTGGCGGCCGCGAGGATCTCTTCGAGCGTGGCAATGTGCTCGCAGGAGAAATCGCCCGCGAACCGTGAAACGCGGAGCGGCAGTGCTTGGAGCTCGGCGAGCGTCATGTCGGCCACGTCGCCTTGGCCGGTCGTCACCCGTGCGACGTCGGTGTCGTGGACGTTGACGATGAAACCGTCTTTCGTCGCGCGAGGATCGGTCTCGTTGAGCTCGATCCCGAAAGCGACGGCGGCTCGTAGGGCGCTGACCGTGTCTTCGGGCGCGACGATGCCGAGATCGCCGCCCGTACCTCGATGGCCGGAGATCATCTTGGTCTTGCACGTGACGTCGCCGATGCACGCCGGAGACACCGGGCTCGAACGCTCGGGTGGTGTCTTCGCCGTGCAGTCGAATAGGCTCGGCTCGAGCACGGGCTCGGGAGCGCCGGATCCGGTCGAGGACGAGGACGAGGTCGTCGCCGTGGTCGAGCTCACCCGACCCTCGTCGCCGCAGCTCGCGGTCGCCCAGGCGAGCAACGCACCCGCGACGATCAGGACCGGGGAGGCGGGGGTCGCCGTGGGGCCGTGAAACATGGCCTCGATGCTACGCTCGACTTGCGCCACCTGTCTCGCGGTAGGATTCGCCCATGTCGCGGGCCTCTGGGTGGATGGCTTTCGGAGCGAGCGTCGGCGCTCTGTCTGCCGCTCTCGGCATCGCGCCTCGTGACGCGTCTGCGTCACCCGAAGACATCTTCGGCTTCGGCGCGCGCTCGAGCGCGCTCGCAGCGACGGGTGCCGCATCGGCCCAAGGGTACGAGGCGGTCTACGCGAACCCGGCGCTCCTCACGTATTCGCACGACATCAAGCTGACGCTCGGCGTGGTCGGTGCAGTGTTCGAGCTCAAGACCAAGGTCGGCGCAGGTCCGTCGACCCGCGCGCCCACCGATCGACTCGCGGGCTCGCTCATCGGCGCGACGCTCCCCATCCCGTTCGGCGGCGTGATGAAAGATCGTCTGACGCTCGGCTTCGGGTTCTTCACCCCCTCGAATCTCATCGTCCGCGGACACATCCTCTATCCCGAAACGAGGCAGTTCCTCTTGCCCGATCGAGCGCAGAGCGTCGCGGTGCAGGCTGGGCTCGGCATCGATCTGTCGTGGTGGAAGGGGCGACGACGGAGCGAGGGCCTCCACGTAGGCGGCGGCTTCGCCGCCCTCGCAGCGCTTGCCGGGAGCGTGCTCGTGGGCGTCGACGGTACTGGAAAAATAGGCTCGAGCGTGTCGGACTCGCTCGTCGCCTCGTATGCCCCGGTCGTCGGAGCGAGCCTCGATCTTGCGCACGACTATCGTATCGGCGCGACGTTTCGAGGCGTTCTCGAAGCCCGCTTCGACGTGCAGATCTTGGTGAAAGACCTCGGCGCGATCAACGTTCCGCCGCTCCACATCTCGGGCGTCGCGCAATACGATCCGTGGCAGCTTCAGATAGAATTTGCGCGCGTGCGCGGGCCCCTCCGCGGCGCGCTCTCGCTCACGTACAAACATTGGTCGCAGTATCCGGGGCCGCCCAAAGCGACGGTGGTCTGCCCCATCGATCCCGACACTGGGATGGTCGATGCATGCAGCGCGCTGGTGCCGCCGAGGCCTCTCTTCCACGATACGGTCGTCCCTCGCGTAGGCGTGGAGTACGCGATCGTCCTGAAGGAGGGCATCGAGATGGATTTGCGGGCGGGGTATGCCTTCGAGCCCACGCCTGCTCCCCGGCAGAGGCGTGAGCCGAATCTGTTCGACGAAGCACGGAGCACCGTCTCCCTTGGCTACGGCCTCGACGTGAAGCCGCCAGTGATGGCGGGGCTCTCGGTCGACTTCTTTGCTCAGATGCAGGTGCTTCACGGTCGCGATCACGTCAAAGATGCATCTGTCGGGGCCGACAACCCGGGAGCTCCCATGGTGGCGACGAGCGGCTTCGTTCTCGCTGGGGGCACGCAGCTCGGGGTGGCCTTCTGATGGCGCGCTCTCGTCTCGCTCGATGGGCTTCGTTCTTGGCGGTGACGGCCGTGACGGCGCCCGCCGCGACGGCGTCGGCGCACGAGCCTTGGGCGTTCGGCTTCGGATCGCGCTCCACTGCGATGGGCGGGGCCGTCTCTGCCGACACCACCGATTTTTCGGCAAACTACTACAACCCGGCCGGTCTCGCAGGTGAGATGGGAGTGCGGTTATCTCTTGGATACACGTACAACTGGCAAAATCTTCACGTCGACGGCAAAGACAGCGGTGTCGATTCGGTGCACGGCGTGGTCTTCGGCGTAGCCGCAGGCGGCAAGGTGTTCGGGGTTCCGATCGCGCTCGGCATCGCCACACACCTGCCCGATCAGGGGATCTCGCGCGTCACGGCGCTTCGTGAGGGCGTGGTTCGCTGGGAGCTCTACGACAGCCGCGCCTCGGTGCTCTACCTGACGGCGAACCTCGCGGTGCGACCCGTCTCATGGATGGAGCTCGGGGGTGGGGTTTCGTTTCTCGCTGCGACCCACGGCCGCTTCGAAGTGACGGGCACGGCCGACGTCCTCCAGCCGTACAACTCCAAGCTGCGGCACGAGGTCGACGCCGATCTCACGAGCGTTCGCTACCCCGAAATCGGAGCGCGGTTTCATCTCGGAGACCGCGCCGCGCTCGCGCTCGTCTACCGCCACGAGACCAAGCTCGACCTCGACCTCTCGGCGCTTCTTCGCGGCAACGTCGACTTCGCCGGCGTCAAAGTGCCGATTCTCTACACGCTCACCTCGAAGACCGTGGCGGCTTTTCTTCCGGCGCAGCTCGTCGTCGGCACGAGCCTCCGCGTGACCAAGGGCCTCCACGTCAACGCAGACCTCACCTACCTGCACTGGTCGGGGTATGCGAGCCCGACGGCGCGCACGGCGGCCAAGCTCACCGCTACGCCACCGGCAGGTCTCGATCTCGACCTGCCGAAAGAGATCAGGCCGACGGAGCCCATCGCTCCGCACTTCCAAGATCGCGTGGTGCCGCGGATCGGGATCGAGTGGCTCTTGCCTTGGCCGCGCGAAGGCGCGCTCTTTCGCGCGACGGTGCGGGGGGGATACGTCTTCGAGAAGTCACCGGTGCCGCCGCAAACCAAACTCACGAACTTCGTCGACACCGACCGCCACACGTTCACGCTCGGCGCCGCCGTCTGCCTCGACCGGCCACCGTTCGTGAACCTCGATTTTCACTTTCTTTATTCGGTGCTGCCAGAACGCACCACGCTGAAGACGAGCGCGGCCGATCCCGTCGGCGACTACCGACAGAGCGGGTCGATGGTCGGCATGGGCACCACGCTCGGGGCGGCGTTCCGATGAGCCGCTGGTGGGTCTTTCTCGCCGTGATGCTCGGCGCCGGATGCGCGACGCTCGCCGACGGCCATTCGGGGCTCGACTCGCCGCCGTCCGCACGGACCGGACCGTTTCGCATCCTGAAGCCCGGTGAGGTCGGCTACGGCCGACCCGCTCCGTTCGCGATGGGCGACAAGAAGGCGCTCTACCGCGATCCGGCGGTGCTCGATCTCGACGGTGATCCGAGCACGTTCGCGATCGCAGGCTACTTCGCCGCCAACATCGACGCGCCTCCCGACGCCAGACCCGATCGCATCGTGCGGGCGACGGCCGACGACGGTCGTAGCTTCACTCCCCAGACGCCGGTCGACGTGCTCGCCCCGTCGCTAGCGTGGGAGAAAGAAACCGTCGGCGCGCCATCGGTCGTCTCCCACGGCGCCGAAGTGCGGCTCTATTACGCGGCGGCGGGCGGAATCGGGCTCGCACGAAGCGCGGATGGTGTGACGTTCGACAAAGAGGCGGAGCCGGTGCTCCGAGAAGGCGCGGCAGCATGGTTCGAAGGCGCGCCGAGAAGCCCGTCGGTGATCGAGCTTCCGGATCACACGTTCCGGTTGTTCTTCGAGGCCGACTCGTCGCGCGGTCCGGCCGTCGGCGAGGCCCGGTCGGTAGACGGGGTGGCGTGGCAAGTGATCGGCACGAGTCCCGCCATCGACGCTGGGAGCGTGCTCGACGCGGGCGGCGCCTCGTCGCCGTATGCGGTCCTGCGGGCGAGCGAGGAGGGGAGGCCCATTCTCGATGTCTACTACACGGCGATCGCGGCCGACGGCTCGCACGCCATCGGTCTGGCGTCGCGGTTCGCCGATGCTTCGCACGCGCACGACGCTCTCGAACGAAGCTCGTCGTCGATGCTCACGCCGAACGCGGCGCTGCGGGTCCGCGAGCCGTGCGTGGTTCGGTTCGCATCGCTCACCTTCCTCTTCGCCACCGAGAACAGCTCGAAGACTTCGAGCGACGCGGCCGTCATCGTCGCCGTGGCGCCACCGCTCGAGACGCTGCCTCCTGCACCCAACTGAGTTGGCGCGGGGTGTCGCGTCAGCGCACGAGCCCGGATGATCAGGCCCGGGTTCGTCCATCGAGCGGCCCGTGCTACGCGCGAGTCGTGGCGCCGCGAAGAAAGAAGGATCGTGCACAATCCTGGACGCACTCGTAGTCCGAGCCGGGCCGAGGGGCGGCGCAGTGGGCGTCGTTGTTGGTGTCGGGCTGAGTCGGCCGAGCCAGGGTCGTCGGCGCCAAACAGGCAACCAGCGCGAGCGCGAGTGCAGTCAGGAACTTCACCGCGGTAACATATCAGATGCCGGTGTCGCAAAATTCCCCGATTCGGACTGGCTGCTTGCGGGCCCTTAGGGCCCGCGTACAATTAAGTCGGTGTTATTCCGCCGATACCATCGTGAGACAGGCGGCCTCGTCTCTGCGCTCCTCAGCCTACAAAAGTAGGCTTCCGGTGCTCGTTCCTCGGGCAAAAGGCTCCCTTCGGTCTCGACGGAATATCGA
>JAYUUB010000133.1:0-13212 GCA_043755175.1 Polyangiaceae bacterium
CGTCGACGTTCGCGATTACGGGGAACTCCAGCGGGTGGACGCGTACGGTCTCGAAGGCGCAGGCTAGTTTGTCGGCCGCGGGTTTCATCAGCGCGCAATGAAACGGGGCGCTGACCTTGAGTGGGATCGCCTTGCCTCCGCGCTGCGCGACGAGCTTCGACGCGAGCGCCACGGCTTCGGCTGCTCCAGCGATGACGATCTGCCCGGGAGCGTTGAAGTTGGCGGGTGAAACGAGCCCGGCCGAGGCCGCGTCGATGCACACCGTCCGGATGGCGTCGGGATCGAGACCGAGGACAGCGGCCATCCCTCCCTGTCCCGCCGGCACGGCGTCTTGCATGGCCTGCCCCCGAGCGCGAACGAGCCCGAGCGCATCTTCCAAAGTGAGCGCGCCCGAGGCGACGAGCGCGCTGTATTCACCCAGCGAGTGGCCTAGCGCGACCACGGGGTGCGCGAGCGCGGGCCACGCCTCTCGAATCGCAGCGACGATCGCCGCGCTCGTGGTGACCAACGCAGGCTGCGTGTTCGCCGTGAGCGTGAGGGCCTCGAGGGGCCCTTCGAAACAGAGCTTCGACAGCTGCACGGCGGCGCCATCGGCGCCGGCGAGAGGTCCGAGCTTGGCGTCGGCGCGCTCGAAGATCGCTCGCGCAGCGGCAGACCCGTCGTGGACGGACTTGCCCATGCCGACCTCTTGCGAACCTTGCCCGGGGAATAGCCACGCGATCTTCAAGTCAGCTCCTCGGTCGCGTCGCAACGTTTTGCGCGCGAAAGACGCGCGCACCCTACGAGCTTTCGTGGGCTGTCACCAGATGGAAAAAGCTTCTGCGCGCGCTCTTTCAGCGAAGCCGCAAGTGCCGCTCCGCGTCAGCGGACGCCGCATTCAAAGCTCGATCAACGAGCCGCCCCACGCGATGCCGGCGCCCAAGGCGAAGACCACGACGCGTTGTCCTGGGAGGAGCCGACCGCTCCTGAGCGCCTCGTCGAGCGTGATCGGGATTGAGGCGCTCGAGGTGTTCCCATAGCCTTCGAGCGTCAGCACGAACTTGTCGAGCGAGACACCGAGTCTGTTGGCTACGGCCGCGATGATGCGGAGGTTGGCCTGGTGAGGGATGAAGGCGTCGACGTCTTTCATCTCGAGCCCAGCACCGATCACGATTTCTCGGACGACTTCGACCTGCCGCTGGACTGCAGCCCGAAACACCTCTTGTCCGAGCATGTGCATCTTGTTGCGCGGCGTGATGGGCTCTCCTGTCGAAAAGGGCTCTGCCGAGCCTCCACCGGGGATCATGAGCGCGTCGGCGAGCGAGCCGTCGCTGTGGAGACGCGTCGCGACGATCCCGCGCTCGCTCCCTCGCGAGAGAACTGCCGCACCTGCCCCATCGCCGAACAGGATCGCGGTCGTCCGGTCGTTCCAGTCGACTACGCGCGAGAGAAGCTCGACGCCGACCACGAGAGCGCACTCGATGGTTCCAGCGCGGATGTACTGATCGGCGATGCTGAGCCCGTAGACGAAACCAGCGCAAGCGGCCGAGACATCGAACGCTGGGATCGTTCCGAGCCCGAGCTTGGTCTGGACACGAACCGCACAAGACGGAAGCGGAGAATCTGGAGTGAACGTTGCGACTACGAGGAGCTCGATGGAGCTCTTGTCGATTCCTGCACGTTCGATGGCGCGGGCAGCGGCGTGGGTCGCGAGATCACTCGTCACCTCGTCGTCGGCCGCGATGCGGCGACTGCCGATTCCAGTGCGGTCACGAATCCATTCGTCGGAGGTGTCGAGGAACGTCGACAGCTCCGCGTTCGGGACGATGCGTCTCGGCAGGTAGCTTCCCGTGCCCGTGATCACGCTCCGCATCTAAAAAACACCGATCGCCGATCTCGTAGCCGCTCGAACGCGCCCACGCACATCAGAAAACGCACGTACCAAGACCGACGAAATCACCACGCGACCCGTTCACCTACAACGGTAAGCTCCGCAGCGCGGGATCGGATCGCATGGGCGCGCGCGTGACATCCTCGAATGCCCCTTCGCGTCCCTTTCGAGCGCTGCTGCAGGCCGAGGCCGCAGAATCTTCGACTCGGGGAGGCTCAGACTCGGGGAGGCTCAGACTCGGAGAGGCTCAGACTCGGGGAGACTCAGGCCGGGGTCTTGGTCGCGACGGCCTTGCGACCGTTGTAGAATCCGCACGCCGGACACGCGCGGTGAGGACGGGTAGCGTCGCCGCAGTTGGGGCATGCCACGAGCTGGACGGGCGTGACCTTGTCGTGGTTCGCGCGGCGCATGTCACGCTTCGGGGGGCTGGTTTTTCGCTTGGGGACGGCCACGGGTATCTCCTGGTTCTGCTTCTGCGAGGCTCGCGGTTACCCTCGACGAGGGGCCTGCGAGAAAGTTTCGAAAGGTGGGTCGGTGTTTCGATGCGAGAGCAAAGGCTAATGCTTGGTCGCCTTTTTCGGGCTCGCCTTCCCGCGGCTCGGCGACTTCTTCGCCGATGCTTTGCGGACCGGACTGCTGTGGCTCGAAGCGATCTTGGTTTCGCCTCGAACCTTTTTCCCGCCGCTCGTCTTGGACCCCGAAGCCCTCGAAAGTCTGTGATTGCGGCTTGAATCGTCGACACCGTTCGCGCTTCCGGCTTCGCCGAGAGCGCCCTCGCGATCGGAGCCCGTGCCGACTTCATCTCGGCCTACGGGTCCGGGCGGCAGATCCCGCGCGAGATGCTTGAGCGCCTCGAACGGATTTGCCTTCTTGGGAAGTGCTCCGGAGACGGAGGCGCTTCCCATCGCGCTGAGAGCCTGAGCCCTCGACGCAGCGAGGCCGGGGGAGATACCTTCGCAGGACTCCGAGCACAAGGGAAAGTTCGGCAGCTCGAGCAGGATGGCCTCACGAACAAACGGGTCGAGGACGATCGCTTCTCCGTCGTAATCGTCGTGTTCGGCCTCTTCTGATGAGAACTCGTACTCGGGCATTCGCGGGGCCTTGCTCTTCTCGCCCGGAACACTCTTCTCGGCCTTGGCAGCGCGTGGCTCTTCTCGCCGGGCTGCGCGGGCGGCCGCTTTCGACGTCCGTCCAGGAGCTTCGGTGGCCTTCGGTTTGAGCAGCGCCGCGTTCGGTTTCAACATCAGCGACAGCTCGCCTCGAACGTCGAACGGCGTCGGCTTGAGGCAGCGGGCGCACGGCACCGCCACCGAAGCCGTCACGACACCGCGAACCACGATATCGGCGCGACCGCTGCGCGACAGGCGCGCCGATAGCTTCCCGTCGGTCGAGGCTTCCGCTTCGGCATCGACGCACTGCGTGGTGATCCACGCGCTCGGCAAGGCCATTTCGAGGGCGATGCCAGCTGCTTCGATGTCGGACGCGGGGATCTCGATGAGGTGACGCACGGGCGGGGCTCCAGCCCCGACGAGCACACGTGTTCCAATGAAGCCGTGCGCCGCTGAGGGGCCTCGCCGTTTAGCGCTCTCTCGCGATCCCGGCAAGCTCCGTCTCGTCGAGGTTCGGGCGTCGACCTTCGGCACCCGGCAAGGTAGCTTCGCGTCCACATGGCGCTCCCTCGGATGCCACGCCGCTTCTCGGTCGCGCTCGGCATCTACGTGTTGGTCGAGGTCGTCCTCCTTCTCGTGACGCCCCACGAGCGCCTCGCTCGACACACGCCATTCAACCACTTCGCGCTCCTCGCCGGGGCGTGGCGAGATGGGCACCTCGACCTCCCGAACGGAGCTCCCGAGTACACGGGTTACAACGACTTCGCGGCCTTCGACGACAAGGTGTTCGTCAGCTTCCCGCCTTTTCCTGCGCTGCTGATTCTCCCGTACGTGATCCTCGCGGGCTCAGTCGAAGCGACTCGCGACGGGTTGTTCTTCGTCTTGCTCGCCGGAATCGGACCGGCGGTTCTCTTTCTCGCGCTCGACAAGCTCTCGAACGTCGGACGGTCGCGGCGCTCGCTCGCCGAGAACGTCGCGCTCGCTCTCGTGTTCGCGTTCGGGACCGTGTTCTTCTCGACCTCGACCCAGGGCACCGTCTGGTTCGTCGCTCACGTCGTCGGCGTCAGCTGTGCCGCTGGATTCCTTTACGCATGCATCGACGCGGATCACCCGATTCTCGCCGGCTTGCTTCTCGGGCTCGGCTTCGCGACGCGCACGCCACTCGTCTTCGCGTTGCCTCTCTTCGCGCTCGAGCTCTACCGCGCCTCTCGGCTCGCCGTCGATGGTCCGAAGCTTCTCGGATGCTCGCTGCATGTCGTTGCGCGAAAGGCTGGGATGTTCGCCGTCCCATTCTTCGCCGTGCTCGCGGCTTTGGCTTGGCACAACGCAGCGCGCTTCGGCAGCGTCTCCGAGTTCGGACACAAGTACCTCGTCATCGTGTGGAAGGGCCGCATCGACAAGTGGGGGCTCTTCTCGTTTCACTACTTGGGACGAAACCTCGGGATCGCTCTCGCGAGCTTGCCTTGGCTGGGACAGAAGGCTGCCCCGTTCGTCGTGAACGCTCACGGCCTGTCTCTCACGGTCACTTCGCCGTTCTTCGCGTGGGCACTTTGGCCGAGGCGCTCGGCGCGCGAAAGAACGCGGTTCGCATTCCAAACGCTCGCGGTGACCGCCGTCTGCGTCGCCTTGCCGAATCTGCTCTACCAAAACTCGGGTTGGATTCAATTCGGCTATCGGTTCTCGAACGACTTCGCCGTCTTTCTCATCGCGATGATCGCGGTGGGCGGTCGCCGCATGGGGTGGACCTTCGCGGTGCTGGCCGCTTCGGCCATCGCGATCAACACCTTCGGAGCGGTGACTTTCCAGCGAGCGGGTTTCGAACGCTTCTATACGGTCGACGGCACACAGCGCGTGATCTTCGAGCCCGATTGACGCGTTCGGCTCGCTTGGGTACTCGCCCCGTCCATGAGCGACGTGCTCCTCGACCCCAAGGCCATCGGCCTATCGCTGAGGCGGATCGCCGAGGAAATCGTCGAGCGTGGTCGAGCCGGCGCGCTCCGAACCCGCGCGAGCAAGCGTCCAGAAGACGTGCTGCCCATTCTGGTGGCCATCAGGCGAGGTGGCGATCCCTTTGCCAAGCGAATCGCGGCGATCATCGGAGAGGTCGCTGGTGAAACTCCTCCAGTCGGCGCAGTCGACATCACGCTTTACAGAGACGACGCCGCAACCGCGCTCCCGAATCCCCGCATCGGTCCGAGCCGCATACCCGTCACGATCGAGGGCCGTTGGGTCGTCCTCGTCGATGACGTGATCTCCACTGGGCGCACCATCCGCGCGGCGCTCGACGCCTTGCTCGACTTCGGTCGCCCGAGTCGGATCGAGCTCGCGACACTCATCGATCGCGGCGGCCGCGAGCTACCCATCGAGCCGACCTATTGCGGCTTCAAAGCCGAGATCGACCGAGACAAGCGAGTCGAGGTGATGGTGAAGAAGATCGGCCCTTCGGAGAGCGACGAGGAGCCTTGGGCCATCCTCGTTCCGCCGAGCCCTGCGGCCATCCCCGGGTTCGTTCCGCCGGCTCCTCCGAGCGGCAAGTCAGGTGGCCAATGACCGACCCCGAACAGTCCTCCGACTCGCTCGAAGGGCCCATCTCGACGCGACCTACGCCGTTCCGTCATCGGTCGATCCTCGAAGCAGCCGATCTGAGCGTCGACGACGTCACGATGATCCTCGACGCTGCAGAGTCGTTCTTCGAAGTGTCGCGTCGCAGCGTCCGCAAGGTCCCGACGCTCCGCGGCAAGACCCTTCTCAACGTGTTCTTCGAAGCCTCGACTCGAACGCGCACCTCGTTCGAGCTCGCCGGGAAGCGTCTCAGCATGGACACGGTGAACATCAGCGGTTCGTCGTCGAGCACGACCAAGGGCGAGACGCTGCTCGACACGATCAGGACGCTCGAAGCGATGCAGCCCGACGTGGTCGTCATTCGGCATGGGGCGTCTGGCGCGGCCCACTATGTCGCGCACCGCTCGGGTGTAGCCGTCATCAACGCAGGCGACGGGACGCACGAGCACCCTACCCAAGCCCTGCTCGACGCCTTCACGATGCGTCGCCACAAGAAAAACCTTCGCGGACTCAAGGTCGTGATCTGCGGAGACATCCTCCACAGCCGAGTCGCTCGATCGAATGCGCACCTTCTGACCATGCTCGGCGCCGACGTCCATCTCGCGGGTCCGCGCACGCTCCTGCCCGATCATCCCGAAGCGCTGGCCGCACCTGGCAAGAGGCTAACCATGCACGATCGCATCGAGCCCGCGCTCGAAGGGGCCGACGTCGTGATGGTCCTTCGGATCCAGCGCGAGCGTCTTCACGGCGTGTTCATTCCTTCGACGCGCGAGTATGCGCGCACCTTCGGTCTGAACGCCGCTCGTCTCCGACTCGCGAAGCCAGATGCCATCGTGATGCATCCAGGACCCATGAACCGCGGCGTGGAAATCTCCCCAGAGATCGCCGACGGAGCCTCGAGCGTGATCCTCGATCAGGTCGAGTCGGGCGTGGCCGTTCGTATGGCCGTGCTCTGGCTCGTCACCAACGAGTCGCTCGCAGAAGCCTGAATTCAGCCCTCTGCGAGCGCCGCTGCTCGAATCACTCGAAGTCGATCGGGAGGACGGTGACACCTGCGAGGTCGGGGACCGCCTTCTCGAGATCTTTGCCGATCTCCGCGTAGGTACCGACCACGCCGATGACGATGTCGTCTTCGGGGACGCGCTTCTTCAGACCCGCGTTGACCCCTTCGAGCGTCACACCACCAATTCGATCGAGGTACGAGGCGTAGTAGCCCTCGGGCAGCCCGTAGAGCGCCTCTTCGAGCGGTTGGTGAACGCGCTTGCGTGCCGTGTCGATCTCGAACGCGTGTGACCGTCGAATGTAGTTCTTCACGAACGCGATGTCGGCCTCGACGAGGCCGTCTTTGCGGAGATTCTTGACCAGATTTAGCTCGAGAGCGAGGCACGCTGCCGCGTCGGTGGCCTTCGGCGCGGTCCACATCGTGAAAGCTTCGCGTCGCCGATCGACGCTGAAGCGCGAAGATGCCCCGTACGACCAACCGCGCTTGCCGCGCACCTCTTCCATCAGCTTCGAGGTGAAGGTCCCGCCGAACGCGGTGTTGCCGACGATGACGTCGAAGTGATCGCTGTCACGCGGGTGTGTTCCGAGGCCGCCAATGACCATTTGCGTCTGGGTGCGCTCGGGCTTGTCGACGAACACGAGGTGCCGCCCCTTCTTCACGGTGGGCTCCGGCACGGTATCGGCAACGAGCTTTCCTTCGGGGAGACGCGCCAACACCTTGTTGATCAGGGTCTCGGCCTCGGCGCGATCGACGTCTCCGCTCACCGCCACGAGTGCGTTGGCCCGGGTGTAATGCGCTTCATAGAAGGCTCGAATGTCGGCCTTCGTGATCGACCCGAGGGATGCGATCGATCCCGCCACGCGCCGACCGTATGGATGATCGGCGAAGAGTGTTCGACGAAAGGCTCGGCTGGCGAGCGCGCGGTCGCTGTCACGCGCCTCGACGATCTCCGCCTGCGCTTCGCGGATCAGACGAGCGAGCTCGCCCTCGTCGAAGGTGGGTGAGCCAATGAGCTTCTGAACTAGATCGCCGAACGGATCGAGGCTCCGACGGATGACCTCGAAGTGGACGCTCGTGGAGCTGATTGACCCATCGGCGCCGAACTCGCCTCCGAGCCGGTCGATCGTGTCTTCGACGTCGTCGGCGGAGAGCCCTTCGGAGCCCCGCCGAAGCATTCTCGCCGTACAGCGTGCGAGCCCTTCTTTTCCTGATGGATCGTAGGCGGACCCGGATGCGAACGCGACCACGACACTGACGAACGGGAGCGCGCGGCTCGTCTCGACGAACAATTTCACGCCGCCTCCTCTTCTTCGTCCGAATCGGACTCACCGTTCGGGTGGACCTCGATCACCGTGCGCGCCGTGGGCGTCAGGTAGCGTCGCGCGACGCGCAGCAGATCCGACTTTTCGACCCGTCGATATTGATCGAGCTTGCTGAACAGCGCTCCTGGCTCACCGAGAACCGTCTCGTAGAAGCCGATCGTTTCGGCTTTGCCGCTCACGCTCTCGAGCCCCTGCACCGTCGCCAGCTCGAGCCGCGCCTTCGCCTTCTCGAGCTCGATGTCGGTGACGGGCTCACGGCGAATCTTGTCGAGCTCGACATCGAGAGCAGCACAGAGCTCGGCGCCGGTCTGCTCGCCACGAGCCGTGAGCCAGATGTCGTAGAGGCCTGGGTCACGGAAGGTCCCGACCCAGCCGCGTACCTCCGTTGCGATTTCTTGGCGCTGGATGAGCGCGCGATGAATGCGCGACGCGCGTCCGCCGAAAAGGATCTCGTTCATCACGACGAGCGGTGCGTGATCGAAATCGCCGAGAGCCGGTGCCTTGTAGCCGATCGCCACTTTGTGCGTTGCCGTGGGCTTCGCCACGGTTTGACGACGCTCGGCGGTCTGCGGCGGCTCGGGATGAACGTCTTCGACGGGGAGCTCGCTCGCGGCAATGGCTCCGTAGCTCTCGAGCACGAGAGAGAGCAGCTCCTTCGGATCGACATCGCCCACGGCGACCATCGTCGCGTTGTTCGGCGAGTAGTACGTCTTGTAGAACGCGACGCAGTCTTCGGGCGTGAAGCTCTGAATGTCGTCCATCCATCCGATCGTGGGGATGCCGTACGCGTGCTCGTGAAAAGCTTCTTTGTAGAGAAGCTCGCTCACGGCTCCGTCGATGTCGTCGTCGACTCGCTGACGGCGCTCGTTGGCGACGACTTCTTTCTCGCTCGCGACCTGCGGCTCTCGGAGGACGAGCTTCGTGAGTCGCTCGGCCTCGAGGCGTACTGCGAGAGCGAGCGCCTCTTTGGGGAGGTTTTGATGGTAGTAGGTCCAGTCGACGAACGTGGCGGCGTTCGTCTCGGCTCCCGCTTCTTCGAGCTGGCGATCGAACGCACCGTGCGCGCTCATCTCGGTCTCGCCGAACATGAGATGCTCGAAGAGGTGGCAGATCCCGGTCTTGCCCTGCTTCTCGAAGCGCGAGCCGACGCGCATCCAGGTCTGCAGGCACACGACGGGCGCGACCGGATCGATCTGCATCAAAATCGCGAGCCCGTTGTCGAGCTTGAACCGCTGCACCACCAAGACCGGTCCGAGCATGCTCGAGCCTTCGTAGTGAACGCGCTGACCGATCGGGCGGTGGGCGTTGAGCGCATCGCAGATGTTTTGCATGTGCATGCTCATCTATTTTTCCTCTTTCGTCGCGTGAGAGACAGTCCGGCGATGCCGATCGTCATCCAAAAAGCTGGTGTAGCGAGCGCCGAGCGGTCGACGACGACCGTGGCACAGTTGCACCCTCCGCGAATCTCGTCGTCGACGCCCCCAGTGACGCCGCTCTTGGTCTCGAGCCAGACATGGCTCGTGACCGTCGTCGGGTGCCCGGCGCGGAGCACCTCGACGCGATAGCGATCTTGCGCCGCATCGGGTGCGCGCACCTCGAGATCGAGGACCGCTGGATCAGTCTCGATCTCGATCGGATCGCCGGGCGCACCGTTCTTCACCCAGCGCGCGCTCAGCCCTTTCGCTCCGGTGACTTTGGCGTGCAGCAGCGTCGATTCGGCGCGGACCGTGTCGCCGTCGATTGGCAACTCGCTCGAGAGCTCGACCATGGGATCGGTCACTCCGTGAAACTTCACGACGGTCTGGCCGTGCTTGATGCCGGAGAGAATGCTTGCGGCGCTCAGCCCTTCGGCGAACACGCAGGTGGTCGGGGTGCCGATGGGTGTCGAGAACGAGCCGAGGTTCTGTCCGGCGCCGTGGTCGTCGCTCCCGGCGACTGCGGCCAGGTGTCGGCCCGTGCTCGAGAGCTGGTCCCAGAACGCGAGCGTTTGCTCACCGAAAATGTCACCGGTGCCTGCGGTCGCGATCTCGACGGCGTCGACCCAATCGACCGAAAGATCGTGCTTCCACGAGCATCCGATGCAGGCGTTGCCCAAGTCGTAGAGCGGATGGTTGATCGAAAAGAGCGCGTCTTGGGCTCGGAACAACGCGGCAGCGCTCGTGATGTCGACGCCGGGTTGACCGATCTTGTGGTCGACCCATTGGGTCGCCCCGATGCCGTTCGCGTGCCCCGCGTAGGTCGTGTACTCGACGCCCGGGAGCAGGAGCAGATCCCCGTGGCTCGCCTGGACCGAGTCGATGAAGTCGAGCTGCGAGACGGTGTTGTGGTCGCTGAGCGCCACGAAATCGAGGCCCTGCGAGCGCGCAAACGTCGCCGCCTCTTCGATGGGCGGACGCGCGTCGCCGCTCTCGATCGAGTGAACGTGGAGATCGCCTGCGTACCAACGAGCCTCTTTCGTCAGGGCTGGTGACGGGACGTAGGTTCGACGCTCGGGTTGAGGCGCGAGCGAGGGCGCGGTGCTCAATGTGACGACGACGTGGTACGTCGCCGGCGCGCCGGGCAGCTTCGCCTTGCCGACGACGACCCTCCATTGGCCAGGGGTGATCGGACCGGTCAGGTAACTTCGTGAGGCGGCGAGCTCTCCGACGATCGCCGGCTCGACATTTCCCCCGCCCCACCCGCGAAAGCCTTCAGGGGCGTCGAGACCCCAATCGAGGATTGCGTCGGGGGTCAGGTTTTGGTGCTCGACGCGGATCTCTTTGTAACCGCCCAGCACCTCGGGAACGTCGAACACGATGAATTCGTGGTCGAGACCACCCGGCGAGACGGTCCCGTCGAACGTGAGCACGAGGTCGGCGGCCCGTCCCGGGCCCGCAGCGAGCAGCGTCGCGAGCCCGAGGGCGCTGGCGACTGCCGTCGATCGGGTGCCGGTACGGAGCATGCCTGGGTTCTATCACGCTCGGACGAATTCACGACCGCACAACGCGGAACGCGTGAGCTCAGTCGATCTTCAGAATGGCGAGGAACGCCTCCTGGGGGATCTCCACGCTCCCGACCATCTTCATGCGCTTCTTGCCCTCTTTTTGTTTCTCGAGGAGCTTGCGCTTGCGCGAAATATCGCCGCCGTAGCACTTGGCCGTGACATCTTTTCGCATGGCGCGGACGGTAGTTCGCGCGATGATCTTCGAGCCTAGCGAGGCTTGGATCGCGACCTCGTATTGCTGGCGAGGTACGATCTCTTTGAGCTTCACCGCGAGATCGCGACCGCGAGCGAACGCCTTGTCTCGGTGGACGATCACGCTGAGCGCGTCGAGGGGCTCGCCATTGACGAGCATGTCGAGCTTCACGAGCTCGTCGGCTCGGTAACCCACGAGCTCGTAGTCCATCGACGCGTAGCCGCGCGAGACGCTCTTCAGCTTGTCGTGAAAATCGAACAAGACCTCGCTGAGGGGCATGTCGTACGTGATGATCACGCGATCGGACGAGGCGTAGGTGATCGACTTCTGCTCACCCCGTCGCTCCTGGCAGAGCCCGAGGACCGCGCCGACGTACGACGCAGGCACGTGCACGGTGAGCCGATAGATGGGCTCTTCGATGCGCTCGATGCTCTGCGGCGGAGGGAGGCGTGCCGGGTTTTCGACCGTGACCAGCTCACCGCCACGTAAATACACGTGGTAGACGACGCTCGGCGCGGTTGTGATCAGGTCGAGATTGTATTCGCGCTCGAGCCGCTCCTGAATGATCTCCATGTGAAGGAGGCCGAGAAACCCGCAACGGAAACCGAAGCCGAGCGCTTCGGACGTGTCGGGCTCGAACACGAACGCCGAGTCGTTCATTTGAAGCTTCGAGAGCGCGTCGCGCAGATCTTCGTATTGTGCGGAGTCGGTCGGGAAGATTCCGGCGAACACCATGGGCTTCACTTCTTTGAAGCCGGGGAGCGCCTCGGTGGCTGGGTGGACCGCATCGGTCACCGTGTCGCCAATCTTCGTGTCGATGACGGTCTTGATGTTGCCGGCGATGAAACCAACCTCGCCCGGACCGATCTCGGTCAGCGCGATCGGATGCGGCGAGAACACGCCCATCTCGGTGATCTCGTAGTCGCGGCCGGTCGCCATGAAGCGAACCTTCTGGCCCTTCTTCAAAGTCCCGTCGATCACGCGGACCATGCAGACCGCGCCGCGGTAGCTGTCGTACCAGCTGTCGAAGATGAGCGCGCGGGGCGTCGCGTCGGCCTTTCCTTCGGGACACGGAACTTTGGCGACGATGGCCTCGAGGATTTCGATGATCCCGACGCCCGTCTTCGCGCTCGCCGCGATGGCCCCCGAGCAATCGAGACCGATGACGTCTTCGATTTCCTGCTTGGTGCGGTCGGCATCCGCGCTCGGCAGATCGATCTTGTTGAGGACCGGGATGATCTCGAGATCGTTGTCGAGCGCGAGGAACACATTCGCGAGCGTCTGAGCCTCGACGCCCTGAGAAGCGTCGACCACGAGTAGAGCGCCCTCACACGCCTGAAGGCTCCGTGAGACTTCGTAGTTGAAGTCGACGTGCCCGGGCGTGTCGATGAGGTGCATCGTATACGTCTGGCCATCTTTGGCGGTGTACGAGAGGCGGACGGTCTGCGCCTTGATCGTGATCCCGCGTTCCCGCTCGATGTCCATCTTGTCGAGGAACTGAGCCTGCTTCTCGCGGTCGGTGAGCGCACCGGTCGCCTCGAGGATTCGGTCGGCCAGGGTCGATTTGCCGTGATCAATGTGAGCGATGATCGCAAAATTTCGGATGGTGCGCGGATCGGACGGCATCGTGCTCCTTCGTGGCTCCCTCGCGCTGCGCTCAAAGCCGCCCGGACCATAGAACCGATCGTCGGAGCGTGTGCTCGACGAGCTGGTCGGAGGTTCGAGTGCGGCCGGCTTCTCTCACGGTCCGCGCGCAGGGCGCAAGGGCGCTTCTCATGTGACACGAATCGGAGGAGATGGCGATCGCCGTCGTGACGAACCGTTCGGCCATCCACGGTGAGCGAGAGACCTCGGTCCCTCCGGGAGAGCGAGCTCGGGCCAGCGAGCTCGGACCAGCTCGGGAGAGTGAGCTCGGACCAGCTCAAGAGAGCGAGCTCGGGCCAGCCCGAGACAGCCGAAGGTCACCCCTTCTTCGGGTTCGAAGGCGGGGCTGCCGGAATGAACTGCTGCTGCTGCTGTAGCAACGAGGACTGCAGCGCCTGGGTCGGGCTGCTTTGAGTCGGGCTGCTTTGAGTCGGGCTGCTTTGAGTCGGGCTACCTTGGGTCGGGCTACCTTGGGTCGGGCTACCTTGGGTCGGGCTACCTTGGGTCGGGCTACCTTGGGTCGGGC
>JAYUUB010000134.1:0-35930 GCA_043755175.1 Polyangiaceae bacterium
AAGTTGCCCGACTTTCGACTCGCTTTGAGGCTCTGGTTCTTCGGATCGTTCCAGACCGCGTCTTCATCGAACCCGTACGTGAACGCGAGCTTGGTCAGATAGTCCCCTTGCTGGACCACGTAGGGCAGCTTCGGTCCCGCGAGCGTGTTGGCGTCGGGGAACGTCAGATCGGGGAAGGTGATCTTGCCGCCGCTCGCGAGGTCGAGCTCGGCCTTTCCATCTTGATCGGTCGTGCCGGTGACCTCGCTCTGGTCGTCGAGGACGATGAGGAACCTCTGCTGTGCGAGCGCCTTGCCGTCGAGACTGGTGAGGATGATCTTGGTCGGCGGCTCGGGATCCTTCGGCGCCGGATCCTTCGCCTTGTCGGGGGAGTTGAGGAGGATCTGCTGGCCGTCGACCTTGACCTCCTTCTCCATCGAAATGGAGGCCCCATCGGTCTTGAGGACGAGCTTCTTCTTCACCAGGATTTGTGCGTCGGCCTTCGACGAGAGCCGGAGGCCATCGTCGTCGGCAGTCAGACCGCCGCCTTTCCCCTTGGCGATGATGGTCTCCGCCTGGATCTCGATTTGGTCCGGCGTGATGCGGATCGAGCTCTTGCCGACCGTGATGACGAGCTCTTTGTCGCTCTTGAGCTCGAGCTTGTCGAGACCCGAGAGCGAGGCCGAGCCCTCGGCGTGCGTCGCCCATTGGCGCTTCTTGTCTTGGGTCCCGACCACCGTGGTGGCGCTGCCGAGGATCTTGGTCGTCACGTCACCTGCGTAGGCGAGGTTCGCGTCGCCTGAGATCTGCCTGCGCTCGCCGCCCTCGACGCGCGTGACGAGCGCGCCCGTGACCCGATCGTTCGCGTCGCCCTTCACGACGTCGATCCGGCTACCTTGGACTTCGCTCTTCCGGTCGCCTTTGACCACCGACTGCGATTCGCTCTCGACCGTTTCGACGCGGCTGCCGCGAACCTCGATCTTCTGGTCGCGCTCGACCGTGAGCGTGTGATTGCGGCGCACCAACTCGTCGAGATCGCGCTGCGCGAGGATGTAGAGCTGCTCGCGTCCCGCCGCGTCTTGGAACGAGATCTCGTTATGACCGTCGCCGCCCGGCGTGCTCTGCGTGCGCACGCCGCTGCGGGTCTTGTCGCCCGGCAGGATGAACGGCGGCGGATGGGTGCCGTTGTAGAGCGTGCCGATGACCATCGGCTTGTCGGGATCGCCGCCCTCGAACACGACGACGACCTCCATCCCCACACGCGGGATGAACTGGTGGCCCCACGCCGCGCCAGCCCAAGGCTGCATCGTGCGAATCCAGCACGAGCTGCGGTCGTCGAGGCCTCCTTCGCGATCCCAATGGAATTGAACGCGGATCTGCCCTCGCTCGTCGACGTAGATCTCTTCGCCTCGGGGGCCGACCACCGTCGCGGTCAGCGTGACTTGGACGCTCGTCCGGCGCGGTCGCGGCGGAGGGTAAGTCATCGATGCGGGCACGCACTCGAACGTATTGGTGTAGGTCGCAAAGGGTTGGTCGCCCCGACCACGGGTCTCGCCGCGGTGCTCCACGCTCACGAGCGCGTAGGTGCCGTCCAGCTGAGGGACGGGGTGGTTCTCCAATTCGAATTTGTGCCCCACGCACAGGTCGGGCGATCCGCTGTCGCCGCGCGCGACCGACGCGCGACGGCGCGATTGCCGCAGCATGCGCGGCGCTTCGTCGGCGGTGAAGACCCACTTCGGAAACAGGAAGGGGCTGTGGTGGTCGTACACCTCGTTCACGCCGCTGGAGCCGAGCGCGCCCGCGACCTCCTCGGCGACGCCGATCGCCTTGTCGACCACTCCCCGGACGGCGCTCGCGCCCGGAACGGCGCCCGCCACGGTGGAGGCAGTGGCGGCGGCCATCGCGGCGGTCTCGAGCGACGACGGCGGGAACGGCGCAGAAGAAACAGAGCAGCTCTCGAGCGGCGTTCGAGGGCGATCGGGATCGTAGCTACGAAACGTCGCCGCGTTGGAGCGCAGAGAATTCTCGAGCGTGAAGCGCGTAACGCGGTCGGGTGAAATGCGATTCGAGTCGCCGACGGGCCGGAACGCGAGGGTTGGCACGTCTCCTGTGGCCTCTTCGACCGCGGAGAGAACGGCACCAGCCAATGCACCTGCGACGGAGGCCGTGGCGCCGCTCGCGCTGGTCACATCGAGGGCCATCGCTGCGATCGTCGAAGCGGTCAACGCGGTGGCGTTGTCGCCTCGCAGTGGCGGGTACGCCAGCGCGTCGTCGGCACAAATGACGGTATCGCCTGGGATGAGCCCTGCTCCAGCGAGGCCGGCGAGCTGACCCTGCTCGCCGAGCGGACCGCCCTCAGGGAAGTAGAAGAAGATGCCCGCCTCAGCCAAGAGGCGCTTCACGAATTGGTAGTCGCTCTCCTCGTATTGAGTCGTGTATTCACGTTCCGGGTAAACGTGCGACAGCTGCCAGCGCGACTCGATCCCCGCCTCAGCGAGCACCGTCGAGACGATCTGGGGGACGTGCATTCGCTGAAAGATGCGCGAGCGGCGCTTGCGCTTGAGGAGCCAGAGTCGAGGGACCACCCGAAGAACGTATTTGACGGCCTCGTGGGGACCGTGCGCCTCGTCGACGCGCACCGAGCGCACGAGGCCATAGAAAGCCCGCGGCCCAGCGCCCACGTTGAGCACCAGCACGGCCCGCCGGCCCAGCGCGGTTCGTTCGACCGAATCGGCGCCGGCGGCGCACGTGACGACGACATCGAACGAGTAAGCCTCCGAGAGGACCTCTTTGCCGACCAGCGACGCGACACGAAAGTGGTCGCCCGCAAAGCCGTCCACGCCGAGCTCGAAGAGCGGCGTCGTCATCGCGGGACTCTCCCCGTCATCTCGAACCCATCGCGCATCGGGGGGAGGATAGGAGCCGCCGCCAATGCCGTCCACAGCCCCGACCGTGCCCTGTCATCACGGCCGGAGAAGCAACGCGTCCCCTCAAAACGACGGGACCCCGGAAAAACCGAGGTCCCGTGGTGGAGGCGCCGGGAATCGAACCCGACTCAAAACGCACGAAACGCTTCGTTTAAAGCCTTTTTGTGACTTTGTCGCCAGCGATAAGGGTCAATTCGTTGATGCTAAGTGCGCGAAGTTAGGTAGCGCCAGCGATTCACAAAAGCGATTCGCTGAAGTTTCCGAGTACCCCGCTATCGTCATCGCGCGACCGTTCGCCGGTCTAACGCCTACCACGATCGGGGCGTCGATATGAGCCCCAAGGTCGCCGAAGCGCGGGTTCTTCGATCCGTCGTCGTCGAGTTGCTTCGGTCGGCGCTCGCCGTGGATGGTGCGGCCCGAGGGGGCGCGCGTGTGGTCCTCGAAGCGGCTCGACGTGCGGACGTCGCGCCCGAGCTCTGTGAGGTCCTCGGAGCCGCCCTAGCGCTGGTAGGCGGTGCGTCGTGAAGCTCCTACTCGGAGACGGGTACGGGCGGGTTTGCGCTCAGGCCAACGATCGCGACTTGGGCTTCCGTCGCGCGATACCAGACCCACAGGTTCTCGCGTGGCACTCGCCGCACGAAGGCGCGCGCGGTCGGCGGAATCAAGGCCACGGTGTCACCCGGCCCGGGGAGCGCCTCACCCATGAGCGCTCCAAGAGTCCGCGCGAGGCTGCGCGCTCGATCGGAGCCTGCAACGATCCGAAGGCGCTCGAAGGACCGACGGTAGCGCTCCGTCAGAACGAGGATGCGGGAGGCCAGGGCTCGCCCTCGCCCGTCTCGAGCCAATGCAGATGGCCCGCAATGTCAACGTCGAGCACACGCTCGCCGGCCCCGTCGCGGAAGTGCTCCGCGTCGTCGGGGTGTGGACCGAGCTCGTGCAACGGCTCTGCCTTCTCCGGGTCGCTCATCGGGACCAGGGTAGCACGATTCCAGCCGACACACTCGCCGAACACCCTGGCGCGCAGCGCTCGCGGCTTGGGGCCCTCGGCACCGCCACCATGTGGGCGCGCTCGTCGAAAGGTACCGCAACCTGGCCCACGCGAGCGCGTGACGCGGGTCACCGCGGGCGAGAGCGCGGCGGCTTCGTGAGCACCGTTGAAGTGCAACCGCCCTCGCCCTCGCCGATGAGTTGCTCCCTCACGATGACACACACGACACCGACACACGCGCTCTTCTCGACGGCGCACACGAGGATAGGGCAAGCCAGCGTGATCGCGCTGGGCTCGCTGTGAGCTGCTCGAAAGAATCCGGCATGAGTGCGAAGACGGCGGCTCGCCTAGGCCAACGTGGCTCATCACCGACGCCATCGAGGGTGGCGAGATCGGCGATGACGCGCTCGGAGAGGGCGCTTGGTGGCAACGGTAGGAGCGTGCGGATCGCGTAAGCCGACTCATGTACGTGACTTTGGTCGCGAGCATGCGCGGGCTCATTTCGAGCCGACAGGAGATAGAGAACATGGGAACGACGATCGAGAATCTTAGGGACACGATGGGCGACACATGGGCCGTCTACAACGGGATCGGTCTTGGTGAGGATGTCATCAGCGGCGTCCGCTACATCGTGACCAGCGGCACCGGCGAGGGATGCTTCGCCTACGAGGCGGACGACGTCGACGCGTTCGTCGATCGCTGGAGCTTGAGCGACGTGAAGCCCGACTACGCCGACGACTTCTGCTCGGAGCTAACACCGATCTCCGACCGTGCCTTCGCCATCTCGATGGCCGCTCTTCACGAGACCCGGGTGCACGTCGGGGGCACGTGCGCGCGTGTTCTGTCGGATGCCGAATACTCGCTCATCAGAGACACGGTCGATGCTCTCGCGCTGGATGCGGAATCACAGCACGAGACCCACGTGAGGCAACCAGACGAGACCGAAAGCGAGCGCTCCCGTGGCTGACGGCGAGGGGCTATCATGGCCCGACGAGATGTTGAAGACCGAGAAGCGGAAGTTTAGGGGCTCCGCTCTCCGGCGCGAGCTCCTGCGCTTTGTGGAAGGCAAAGCCGAGGCGAAGTACCGGGCCGGGTTTGGTGTGGACGGCCTTCCGTTGCCCGTGCCTGACATCACTTCAAGTGACGACCCATGGGCGTGGTCTTTTTGGAACGTCAATCGAGACTTGCTACGACTCGACTCGGAGAGGCTGGGCCCGTCGTTTTGGGCAACGCAAGTCCGGACAATCGTTCGTCGGAGCTTTGCGTTTTCCCAGATAGGGAAAGGCGACGGTGAAGAATTCGAGCCGACTGCGGAGCGCCGTCACCGTGCCCGTTGGATCGAGGCCCATGCTCGTCTCGCGGAAGCGCTTCGATTCGCCCAAGAAGACAGGCAAGTGTGGGCCGAACTCGTGCTCGACGAACCACGCCTGCACCGGCTTAAGCTCGTCGCGCCGTTGCCGCTCGAACCGTTTTCACTAGAGGAGCTCCCGTCCCCGAGTGGCATGGGCCCTTTGACCTTTCGCAGAGGTCGCAGCAAGCCAATCTCGCTCGATGCTGATGACACATCAGACGACCCGACCGGAATCATTCGCGCGATCATCAAAGAGTGGATGACGGCACCCAGCTGCTACGGCGTGAGATGGAACGAGCCGAAGCCGACGGCCGGCGAGCTCGCCGTTTTGACGGTCCTCGCAGGGTGGAAGAGCGACGAGTGGATCTGCGATTGGACCGTCGAAGAAGCCCTCGCGCATGCGACCAATGCGGTGCGATCGTCGCTTGAAACCCAAGGGCTACGCGCACATCCCGCACGCCGCGGACGGCCCAAAACAATTCATGTTGTGTAGCCTTGAACGGGTACGTTTTATCGGTCGCCGCGCGAGCGCATGCTGACTTCAAGATGAAGCAAGCAGACAACGCGGCGAAGGTGCCGAACATGACGACCGGCCCGCTCGAACCGGAGACCCGCGCAAGGGTTCTTGATCTCGCCGTTCGCGTCGGCGACGTCGAAGCCGCAAGGCTTCTGGGCGTGGCCCGCTCAACCGTTACTCGGGCCGCCGTCGGCCTCAATGTCCGGCCGTCAGTTGCGATAGCAATTCGGTTCCGACTTTCCGAGCTGTCCTAAAGCTCAGTCTGTGGGGCTCGCGTCGCCGAGCCCGGAGAGCTAAAATGACCAACCATCGCGGCAAATTCAGCGGCCCAAGGGCAACGGACAGCAGCGGGGGCGCACGGGTCAAACTCTCCGAGGACGAAGAAGATCTGGCCTGGTCGTCGATCGTCACGGAGTGGGAGCTCGCGATGCACCAGTCCGGAATCTTCTACGCACCAGAGTGGTGCGTCGCGCGGTACCGCGAGCGATTCAACACCCAACCGCCGAAGCGGCTCAAGCTTCCCGAACACCCGCTCGCGATTCCGACTACGACCGCGGCCTTTCGGAAGTGCGAAACGCTCGCCTTGTCGCTCACCCCAGAGGAACGCCTCGCCCTAGCCGTCTCGCTGCTCGAATCGCCGACAAACCTGCACAAGTTCCCGACGCCTACCGAGAGCCACGCAAAGGCGTTTGCGTACGCGATCGCTGCGGTTCAAGTACTCCACGCGGCAACCGACATCCCGGTCTGGGTGCCTGCCTACATCGAAGCCATGAAGGCCGCAGAACGGTGCATGAGCGGCATCGAGGACGGCGCGCCCGGCGCACGGATCGCCGCCGTCGCCTGGCGCTCGCCACTGGGCAACGCGTGCTCGCGCAGCGTCCGGACATCAGCACCGACAAGCTGGTGATGTTTCTCCGGATTACCTGCGACTTCGCAGACCACGGACTGGACGTACTCACCGACGATGAGATCCTCGCAGCCGTAAAGAGGTGGCCGGCGAGCGGAACCGACCGCCTTCCGAAGGGGAACCCGGCCCGTCTCGAGCCCTGGTACCAGGTTGTTTTCGACCTGTTCGAGCCTCCCGGCGGGCCAAAGCGCGAACCGCCTCTCACCCAGGCGACCAGCGCGATAAATCTCCGAGACGCGTGGGACAAGGGCGAAAAACGTCGCGATTCTAGACGCGTGATGCAGGCGGAAGAGCAAGCCAAGGAGCGGCTGCAGATCCCCGTGCACAAGTTCAAAGGGGTCTAAACCGGCACACTCGCTAGCCCGATGTTTTGCCCATTCGGTCTTGTCGCGCTGCTAGGACCCTCGAAAAGCGGCGCGAATCAAATAGGGAATGACGTTCCATAGATGAGATTCTGATGTATCAGCAAAAGTTGTAGTAGAACGATTCTCGGAGGTTGAGTAGATGCCCACACGAATTCGAAAGTCCGCCGAGACCCTGACCGCCGACGAAGTCGAGCTGCTTCGGGCCTACATCACGAAGCACGGTTTTTCCGATGCAGAAGAGCGGCTCCATATCAACCGAGCGACGATCATGCGCGCGCTCGCTTCGGTCTCGATCAATCGCGGGTCGGCGGCGCTCGTCCGAGGCGCCTTGTTCGGAGACAAGTCGGGCTCGCGCCCTCTCGCGCTCGCCTGAAACGCGAACGCCCCGAGTTGCACCCCGAGGCGAACACTTGCTCTCAAACCGAAGGAACGTTCGATGAAAGCCACCACCACACTATCACAGAGCGATCGAAAGAGCCGGCTCGTCGCGCTCATCGCCGAAATCGTGGAGCTCGTCTCTGCCCAAGATGCTCCCACGCCGACAACGGACTCCGTTTTTCAGCCTGAGCTTCTTGCCACCTTTGGCAAGCGTTCCGCGGTCCTCGTCGCCGGTAGCCGAGGGCTTCCGCTGTCTCGAGCGGGCCGATCGCTCGTCTGCAAACGCGCCGACCTAGAAGTATACCTCGCGACGACGGCGGTTCGGAAAACCCCACGGCGTGCCGCGCTTGCGACAGCCCAGGTTTCCGATCTCGAGCTTCTGACTCGGGCTGGCGTCCGTCTTCGATCGGCGGCACGGTGAGCCCCGACGAAACCATTTGGGCCTCGCGTCGGACGAGCGAGCGTCGCCTTCGGCTCGGGCGCAGGACCTACCGCGGACGATCGTTCCTCGACCTCAGGATCGAATATCTTGCGGGCGAGGAGTGGACGCCGACACGCAACGGCTTTGCCTTGCCGGCTCGCGAGCTCGCTCCCCTTCGCGACGCTCTCGACGGACTGCTGTCTTCGCGTGGCGCGCGCGAGGCCTCGGCCCCTTCGTGATCGACGTCGACGCCATCCACCGAGCGGCCGTTGCTCCGCGGGACCTCGCGCATCACCTTGGACTCGAAACTGAGCCGGGCAGCAACACGTCACGTGTCCGCGTCTCGTGCCCTTGGCACAATGAGCAGCACCCGAGCTGCACGATCTCAACGCGAGCCGGGCGCCTCGTTGCCTATTGTCATTCGTGCCACGCTGGCGGCGATCTGCTCGCCCTCGTTGCGGCTGTCCACGGCCTCGACCATCGCGTTGACTTCCAGGAAGTCGCGAAGCTTTCTGCTGAGCTCGTTGGCGTTTCGCTCGAGAGTGACGGCCCGACTCGACCCAGAGCCCGAACGCGATGCGCCGGCGACGAGCTCGCGACGCGAATCGATGCGGCCGCTGTGGCGTGGATCTCGGGTCGCGACATGCGTTTCGACGAGTCCCTCGCGACTGTCGCCGAAGAGCAGCACATCGAGGCGCTCGACCTACTTCGCGACGCTGACGAAATCGCCCGCGAAGAGAGCGACGAGCTTGAGACCGCTCTCGCCGCGGTCGATCTCGAGAGGAGTCACCTGTGGAACTGATCTCCGCTGACCGCCTCCAAAAGGTGCGAGACAGACGCGCGGCACGTGCTCTCGAGGCGGCTCGCGACGGCGCGACCACCATCAAGCTCGGCGCCGATCTACATCGTGTCGTGGACGAAGCTTGCGGCGCCCTCGCCAGCGCTGGCGACGTCTATCAACGCGATGCGGAGCTCGTGCGTGTGATCCGAGCCGTTGAGGCCGACCCGTCCAGAGGCCTCACAGTCGGGACACCTCAGATCCGACCGCTCGCGCTCGCAACGCTTCGCGAAACCCTGACGCGCGTTGCATTCTGGGAGCGCAAAGACGCTCGTTCCGGCGAGATGCGGCTTTGTCTTCCGCCCGACCCAGTTGCGTCAGCGGTTCTTGCCCGAGGTACGTGGCGCGGTGTTGCGCCTCTTGCTGGAGTTGTTGAAACGCCATGCATGAGAGCGGACGGCTCGATCCTGAACGTAGCGGGGCACGACGCCGCGACGGGCATGCTCTTGGAACCAAGTTGCGAAGTGAGCCGCGTGCTGGACCGCCCGACTCAAGCCGACGCGGCACGTGCTCTCGAAATGCTCGCTGCCGTGTACAGCGACTTCCCCTTCTCATCGAATGCGGCCCGCTACGTGCCGATCGCGATGCTCCTCACTCTCCTCGCGCGGCCAGCGATCCTGGGTGCTACGCCGATGTTTGCGAACGACGGCTCGACCCGTGGCGCTGGAAAATCGCTCCTCGTCGACACGGCTGCGACTATCGCGACCGGCCGCGGCGCCCCGCGAATGACCTATCCGCCCGACGAGGCCGAACTCGAAAAGACGCTCGCATCTGCGGCGCTCTTCGGCGCGCGCCTGCTCTGTCTCGACAACATCTCGGGAACGCTCGGGGCGGCTCCGCTGGACAAGGTTCTCACCTGCGAAGATCGGGTTTCGATGCGCATCCTCGGGCGAACCGAAATGCGAGAGCTCGCATGGCGCGCCGTCGTTGTGGCGACCGGAAATAATCTGGTCCTCGGTGCAGACACGGCCCGACGAACCTTGGTCTGTCGACTCGAGCCCGAGGTCGAGCGCCCCGAAGAGCGAACAGGATTTCGACACTCCGATCTCCTCGTCCACGTGCGGAAGCACCGCGGCGAGCTCGTGCATGCTGCGCTGACCTTGCTTCGGGCGTTCGTCGTTGCCGGTCGCCCTGGCGCTTCGTCGTTCGTGTGGGGTTTGTTCACTTCGTGGGCGGAGCTCATCCCCGCGGCGATCGTCTGGGCCGGTGGTGCCAATATCCTCGAAGCTCGCGCCGTCTCGATGGGCGCTCCGGACTCGGAGGGCGATGCACTCCGAACCTTGCTCGCGATGTTGCCAACTCTCGCGCCGGACGGAGCGAGCGCAAAGACGATCGTCTCGACTCTCTACCCGCCGGGCGAACGAAACGAGCGGCGACCGCCGGACGGCTACGACGGTCTTCGCGAGGCGCTCGAAGGGCTGTGCCCTTCCCCCCGCCGTGATGGCGAGCCGCCAACGGCTCAGCGTCTCGGCAAGGCCCTTCGTCGTCAGGTTGGTCGCGTCATGGGCGGCCGGCGACTGGTCGTTCAATTGGACGCTCATGCAGGATCCCAAGTCTGGTCGGTCGCTACCTGAGCGAAGTCGTGACCGGCGGGAGTGCGGGAGTGGCGGGAGTGTTCCCAATCCCACGTGAGCAAAGTGTCAGTCTGCCAATCTGGGGAGCCCCAGTAGCCAACACTCCCGGTACTCCCGCACTCCCGCAGACTAGGCCGAAGATCCGGCGCAATCGTGAGGTGCCCGGCCTGTGTCAGCCGAATGCGAGGGCGCAAAGGTCGAGCGCGGTCCGATGGCATCCACGCCTCCGCCCCACCGGGGAGTCAGTTTTAGCCACAGGGTTACGACTCGGCCGGCTGGCGACTCACGGCCCAAACGCACCACGGGACCAGTTTTTGTTTTCGACGGTGAAGCCGAACGCCCCTTCGCTTTCGCTCACCGACCGCCCTCGTAGCCCCGCCACGGGCTTCCCGACCTCGGCCCGACCCTTCGGTAGGCCTCGGTCCTCCGAGGCTTTCAGGGCGGCGCCCGGTCCTGACTGACCAGCCACTCGGCCGCATCGTGGCCGGGGAGCTCGCCCTTCACGGCGCTCTCGGCACCTCGGCCATTCCAGACCCTCGCTCGGAGCAATCGGCGTCCGAGCCACGACAGCAACCACGCAAACCCGCACGTGGGGGAATTCCTCCAGGAACATAACAATGCAAGAATCTACGCATTCCGCAATCGCTACCGCCGTCGAAGCCCGTACCCAATTAGAAGCCGAGGCATCGAAAACGATGGCCCGAATCTCGGCGGAAATCGAAGTTGCCGAGGCCGCGGTTACTCGCGAGCTTGCGAGCGCCCAGGGCGTTCTCGACTCCATCGCCACCTCGGCCGCTCGGGTCGAAGCCGAGGTAGCCGCTCGTCTCTCGGCCGCTCGTCTCGGCGAGGAGCGCGCCGATGCGGCTTTCCGCTTGGCCGACTCCGACGCGGCCATTGCTTCGGGGGGCGATGGAGCCATCGCCAATCGCAATGCGGCGGAAGTTTCGCACCGCCAAGCTCGGAGCGTCCGAGTAGCGATCGAGGGTGAGCTTCAAAATGCCTCGATTGCGTCGACAGCGGCCAACACGAAGCGCGCCGCCGGCCCCGTCGATGCCGCTCTTCCGTATCCTCGCGATCGTTTGCGCGCGTTGGGCGGCCGGCGCGCAGCCGCGCTCGAGATGGCCAACGAGGTCGGGCGATCCTTCGTTGGGACCGGGGTTCCAGCGGGTGAGATCAAGGCGTTGTTCGCCGCTCAAGACCACCTTGCTCGGCTTGCGTCGGCCGACGATTGGACCAGAAACATCGCCGCGGAGAACAGCGAAACGGTTCTAAAAGGGCTGCTCTACGAGATGGCCGAGACAGATACTCGGCTCACCGATCCAAACGGCCCTGGCACCCTCGAGCAGATCCGCGGCATCGCGACCGGGAGCTTTGGGGTGCTCGCTTCGGAATCGGCGCGCGTGGGCAAGGCTCGTCAGAAAGAGCTCTATGCGGGGAAAGCTGCGCATCATCGCGAAATTAACGCGCGAGCTCGCATTGCTGGACTCGTGAAGGAAAGGAACGACGCTCACGGCCGGATCACCGGTTGGCTTGCGACCGATTCCCACAAGACCGCCGCCGATCTGCGGCAGTGCGACATCGACGCCAAGGTTATCTCCGACTTCGCGGCACAGGTCGACGCGCTCGTCGAAGACGCGGGTGGCCGACAGTGGCTCGAAGCGAGTGGTTTGATCCGTAGCCCGGAGCCCGCGCGCATCTCGCGGCGCTGAGCGTCGCGTCCACACGTCGCAAAACATCACAGGGCCCATGAGCCCACCAAAGGAAACCGAATAATGAAACTCTCAGCTACCGAAGCAGCAGTTGCGCGCCAGCTCGGCCTCACCGATGCCGCGTATGTCAGAGGCAAGGCATCCGCGTCACCCTCACCAAACGTAAACGACTGGCAACCCCGGGCCCCAGCACCGACGCAAGACGGCTTGCCTTTTCGGAGCGGCGATGCCGTGAACATCGCGGGAAGCTCGCACGGTCTTGTCACCGGCGCGATTACTTTTCCAGGCGGTGGCCCGCTGCGAAGCGGGGCGTTTGTCTCGATCAAACCGGGCGACGAGATCGGCGAAGTCCTCGGTCAGATCACCTACGTCGGTGAAGACGGGGTGAGCGGGCTCTCGAGCGATCGCGAGATCTCTCAAGGCGACCGCGTCGTGATTCGCAACCGCGCGAGGTGTTCGGGACAGCTCACGCACGCTGTCTCGGTGAAGGCTCCGAGCGCGTCTGTCGCGAGCGCTCGGCCGCTCAGTGGAGATCAACGCGCCGTTGCGAAGATGCTCGGCTTGTCGTCCGCCGCCTATGCCGCGGGCATGCCTCAGGCTATCGGCGACGAGGCGGGGGGCATTCGAAACGGCGATACGGTGACGCTGACCGTCGAACGTGGCACGCGAGGCAACGCGAAGGGCGTCCTCTCGTTCGCGGCGATACGGCCCTTCGTTCAGGAGACACCGCGTCGCTCGACCCCGGGGATTCGGAAGGCGTGCTCGCGGGGACGTGGACCTATCACGGGGAGCAACCCGATTCGATCACCGCGCCGCGAATCCTTGCGGATGGTGACCAGGTGACAGTGTGGTGCAATAATCACCCGGTTTCATTTGGCACGCTCTCGATCGACAACGCCGGGGCGGTCGCTGCGATGAAGAAAACGATCGCGGCGAACGAGCGGAAGATCGCGGCGAACGAGAAGCAGATGCGGAGCCTCAACACCGGGGCTCGACCGGCCGCACAAGTGGCCGCGGCTGCGAAGGTCGCGGCATGTGGCCTGACAGCCCGACCGGAGCCCGCGCACATGTCGAAGAAGTACGATGCGATCGTCAAGAAGGCGGTGACCGACGGCTCGTGGCAATTCGGCTCGACGTTGGCAACGCTCTCGGCCGCATGGCTGTCTGGTGACGAGGTTGCCGGTATCGCGATTCAGCGAGGCCACCGCCTCGCGAACGAGAAGATGAAAGAGCTGCAGGCGAAGATCGCATAACAACGGTCCGCTTCTCGGTGACGTGACATGACGGGCGCCCTCGGATTTCACATCCGGGATCGCTCGCCACCTACCCGGAAGGATCGAAAGCATGAACGCAAATCGCGAGCTCCGCTGGTTCTACGGTGAGTCTGAAAGCGCGTTGGGCCTTCACGGTCAAAACCTCGAACGAAATCCAGAGGCCTACGACGCGGCGGCGGCTGCGGATCGGGCGAGTGCTCACGTAGCGCGATACTGCGATGTGACTCGTCGACTTCGACACGTCGGACTAGAAGACGAACGCGTGCTTCGACTTGCGTTCTACCCTCGCGAGTGGCCCGGCCTCGCGCGCTGGTACGAGCTCGCGGGGGTCGGCGCGTTGCTCGTGAATCGCGAAGACGTCATCGCCGGTGGTCGTAAGCTTGCGGCGATGCCCGCGGCGCAATCCAGACCATTGCGAGTGCGCGCGGAGAAGACCCTGGCCAAAGCGCTCGAGGCGTTCGGAGCATGAGGGTCCTCTGCGATCGCGTACGCGACTCGGCATACTGTGGCCTCTTATCGATCTCTAGCCCGGCCCGCGCTAGCATGGCGCCGCCTAGGAGGCGGGAAGCTCATGTTGAGACTGAAGCAGTTTAGAGTGATCGGTTTTCGTTCAGTTCGTGACAGCGAATGGGTGGAGACCGACACGGTCACTGCGCTAATTGGAACGAACGAGTCGGGGAAAACAAACCTCCTCCTTCCACTCTGGAAGCTGCGTCCAGCCAAGAACGGCGAGATTGATCGGCTCGCTGACTATCCGCGCCGCGAGTACAACAAGCTACGTGGCCACGACGAGGGGCGCGTATTTATCCGCGCGCAATTCGACCTTACCCCCGAGCTTCGAGTCAAGCTATGGCGCCTAACAGGGGTGGATGCGACCCGTTTCACTGTATTGGAGTGCGCCCGGTGTTTTGATGGAACCGAGCAGATAAGCTTCCCCGGAGCCGAGCCAGAGAGAACCGTGTCGTCTGCGTCGGTTGAAGAAATCACTCGTCTTGTCAAAACCGCGATCGAAGGCGACACGCCCGCACAAAAGGAGCAGCCGCTGAAGGCGGCAATGCTCGCGGCACTTGAAAACGTTCTCAACACCCTGAAGTCGGCTGAAGAGCTCGACGCGCCGGCGCTCGCCAATGTGTTGGCAATCCTTTCCGAGGTTGGGCTGGACGCACCCGCAGCGCGTTCAACCATTGTCCCTCGATGGGAGGGACTAAAAGACAAGCTCAAAGAAGTGGTGGGTTCGATCGGCAAACGTCCACCGAGTGAGAATGCCGAAGCGGTAGCGTTGATGCAGAAGCACCTACCAGCCTTCGTCTACTACTCAAACTACGGAAACCTCGACTCAGAGATCTATCTGCCCCACGTTATCGACAACATGAGTCGCGAAGACCTGGGGGCGAAGGAAGAGGCAAAGGCGCGAACGCTGAAGGTCCTTTTTGAGTTCGTTGGTCTCAAACCTGACGAGATCCTCGAACTCGGAAAGGCGGCGTCCCCCCCAGGCGGAGCCGCTCCCACCCCAACAGAAATTGGGGAAGCGGCGAGACGAACAAAGGAAAGAAGTGTTCTTTTGCAATCGGCGAGTTCGAGCTTGACGGCTGCGTTTAGGGAGTGGTGGAAGCAAGGCGACTACAAGTTCCGGTTCGAAGCAGACGGCGACCATTTTCGGATATGGGTATCTGACGACAAGCGACCTGAGGAGGTCGAACTTGAGTCGCGAAGCACCGGGCTCCAGTGGTTTCTCAGCTTCTTCCTTGTGTTTCTGGTGGAAAGCCGCGACGCGCACGAGGGCGCAATCCTGCTCCTCGATGAACCAGGCTTGTCGCTTCACCCGCTTGCACAGAGAGACTTATCTGGTTTCTTCGACAATCTGTCGACGACAAATCAGCTGCTCTATACAACTCACTCGCCTTTCTTGGTCGACCCGGACCGGATCGATCGCGTTCGGGCGGTCTACGTCGACCCCAAAGGCGCAACAGCAGTCTCGCCAGATCTCCGAGCGTCGAGCAAGACATCTCCGGAAGGCAAATCAGTTTACGCCGTACATGCCGCACTCGGCCTTTCCGTATCGGACGGGCTGCTTCAGGGGTGCACAACCGTCATCGTCGAAGGCTCTTCCGATCAGATCTACATGACCGCCATCAAGACGATCTTGATCGCAAAAGGTCTAATCAAGCCGCAGCGGGAGATTGTATTTCTGCCTGGGGGCGGCGCGAAGGGGGTCGCCGCGCTTGTCCCGATCCTTTGCGGCAAGGACGAAGAACCTCCCTACGTTCTCCTCGACTCGGACGGCCCCGGCTTAGACTTCGCGAAAAAGCTCCGGAGCGGCTCAATCTACAGCGGCGAGAATGGAAAGCGGATTTCCTGCGTCGGCGAACTACTCGCCGGAATGCCCGGAGCCGAGATCGAGGACCTCATGCCACACGAAATCTTTGTTGACGTCGTTAGCCGAGCTCATCGCGGTGAGCAGGACTTTGGCGACGTCGCCAAATCAGGAGTGCCACTCGTGCCGCAGATCGAGGCCAATGCCGCGAAGAACGATGTGATTCTCGTCTCTCCTGGCTGGAAGGTTGATCTAGCAAGAGCGGTCAAAGCGCGGCTTCTCAAAGAGAAAGAAATACCTGAGGAAACGATGGCTTTGTGGGTGAAATCCTTCGCACCATTCGCCTCGTAGGACCACCGAGCTACAATCAAGATGCAACACGAAGAAAGAGTGATATCAATCCGAGCACTTAGTGACGATCGCTTGCAACTGCCCTTGCGGGTTGAATTTGCAGCGATATCTTGCGCTCCATGAGGAACGACGAGATAGGCGTCTCGGCTCGGTTGAGCGCCAGCGAGGTCGCGCGGATCGATGCTCTCGCTCTCGAGCTCTCGAAGCGCGCGAAGGGTGCGAAGGTCACGCGCGGTGGCGTCGTGAAGCTCGCGATCGAGCAGGGCGTAGAGCAGCTTGAACGAGAGATCGACAAGCGGTAGGCGTGGCGCACTGACAACGAAAACGGCCCTCGCGACGCGGCAAACGTCCGAGAGCCAGACCCACACGGAGACGAGTCCGATGAGTGAATCGAAACTAGCACGCGAAACCCCGAAGGCCGGCCGCAAACGAACCGGCTCGGTTTGGTGCAGCGACAAGAGCGCCGGCCACAAGCACACCGTGCGCTGCACCTTCTTCGTGCAAGCGACGCTCCGAGACGGCACCCGCTCGAAGCAAGCGGAGATGCCAGCCGGCACGACCGAGGCGCGAGCTCGTGACTTCGCGCTCATGCTCGCCGAACGTGGCGAGCGCATCCAGAGCGCAACGCCACCCTCGAAGGGCGACACGTTGGCCGAATGGTCTTCGAAGTGGTGGGCCAGTCGCGAAGCGAAAGGTCTCTCGATCGCCAGCGACGTCGGGCGGTTTCGCCGTTGGGTTCTCGCGCCGAATCTCGGAGCCCAGTCGATCGCGAGCATCACCACGAACGACGTCGAAGACCTCGTTCACCGACTCGATCAAGCTGTGACCCGTGGCGACCTCGCTTGGAAGAGCGCCGTAAACGTCTGGGGGCTCGTGACCAAGGCCTTTGACGATGCGCACCGGGCCAAAGATCGATCGCTACGCGTCCTCACCGAGAACCCATCCAAAGACGTGCGGGGCCCGGACCGAGGCGCCGAGAAGGCCAAGGCGGGGCTCTACCCTGACCAGCTCCTCGCGGTGCTCTCGTGCGAAGCAGTGCCGCTGCAACACCGACGGGCCATCGCGCTTGCGGTCTACCTGTACGCTCGCCCCTCCGAGCTCGACGCGCTCGATTGGTCCGACGTGGACGTGGAGCACGGCTTCGTCACCATCCATCGCGGCAAGCGCGGGGCGACCAAGACCGGCACCTCGAGGAAGGTCCCCATCGAGCCGACGTTGCTCCCGCTTCTCGAAGCGCTCCGACCCGAGCCAGCCACCGGGCAAGTGTTCCCGCTCCCCGATGACGGACACCTCACCCGCTGGCTACAGCTCGCGCTCGAGAAGGCCGGGCTCGAGAAGGCTCTCACCGAGACCAGCGCGACCCGACGACGGCTACGCTTCTACGATCTGAGAGCTGTCGGTGTGACCTGGCGACTCGTTCGGAAAGACGCGCCCTTCGATGTCATGACGGCCGCCGGTCGCGACCGCTTCGAGACGACTCAGAAGTACATCCGCGAAGCCGACGTGCTCCGTTCAGGCTTCGGCGACGTCTTCCCAGCGCTCCCGGCCTCGCTCCTTTCGGAGTCGAATCGCTGGCCGGGAAACGCTGAAAACGGTGCAACTACTCGTAATGATTGTGGAGGCGCCGGGAATCGAACCCGGGTCCGCGAGGCTTCAACTGCATCTTCGTTCACGTGCGTAGTCGCCGTATCCCCTGCGACTGAGTCCACGGATTCGGCCGTGACCTATTCCTCGCTAAGTCGACCGCGCTATCGAGGACACCCTCACGCGATCCAGCCCTCGTGATTGACACCCTCAGGATACCAGGACGATCTCTCCGTTGGATGGCTCAGCGGTTATTAGGCCGCGAGAGCGAGTGCATTGTCGTTCGCACGTATACGTCCCGCTTGATGAGGCGGAGCAGGAGCCGCCAGCACGCAAATGCAATCTCCGTCCCCACGTCGAAGCCGATCGCCCCCGTGGGTGAAACCGTAACGAGTGCAAACTAGACTCATTTCGGCGCCCGTCAACACACTCGTCGCGATCCGAAGCCGACTCGACTCTCCACGCGACCTGGGCTAGATCCCGCCCCATGCCGCGTATGGTTCAGTGCATCAAGCTCGGGCGCGAAGCCGAGGGCCTCGACAAGCCGCCGTTGAAGGGCCCCGTGGGCCAGCGGGTCTACGAGAACATCTCAAAAGAAGCTTGGAAGCAGTGGCTCGAGCACTCGAAGATGCTCATCAACGAGTACCGGCTCGATTTGGTCTCTGACTCGGGGCAACGCATCTGGTTCACCGAGCTCGAGAAGTTTTTCTGGGGCGAAGGCTCGAAGCTCCCCGACCAGTTCAAGCCGGCCGACGAAGGCGACAAGGCCGCCGCCGGAACGACCGAGAAGACCGACGACGCGAAGAAGGCCTGACGCCACGGAGCGCTCGCTCACGCGTCTCACGCAGCGCACGTCTCACGCAGCGCGCTGTCTCACGCAGCGCGCTGTCTCACGCAGGCGCTGTCTCACGCAGGCTCACGCAGCGACGGAGGTCTGGCTCATATCCATGAGCAGGCGGACCGAGTCGGCGTAGGTCGTCCCTCGGACGCCGCGACCGTTTTTCAGCTCGACGATCTCGCAGAAGGTCGCGGTTCGAACCGATGTCGCCTCGCGACCGCTCCGAATCCCACACTCCGCGATGATGATGCTCCCGGCGTCGTGGACGCTCCGCAGATCGATCATCGCGCTCGGGAAGCCCTCGACGACGCTTCGAAACGACGCGAGGACGCCGGTCACTCCTTTGATTCGCTCGTCACGCGCCGTGTTCAGCCACTCGACATCGCTCGACAGCATGGCGCCGATCCACTCCCAATCGCGTCGATTCCACGCGTCGTAGTAAATGCGGGTCCAGTCGGAGCTCGTCTGCTGCTTCCCCTCTTTCATGCCTTCATCGTGAAGCATGGGGCGGGCCATCGAGCGGGCACCCTGGATCCATTCGAAACCGGGCGGGTTTCCTCCGAGGTAGGCGCCGGCGCTGGATCTACGCTGAACCAGTCACGGATCGGCGCAGAGCCAGGTCGGAGGGCGCCTCAGAGCTGAGCCAGACGGTCTCCGAGCAGCGATTCGAGCTCGACGAGCGACTTGGAGAAGCCTTCGATGCCCTCTTGGAGCTTGGAGGCCGCCATCTCGTCGGCGATGTGCATCCTGCGGAACGTCGCTTCGTCGACCTTGATGGGAGCGATGTCTCTCGCGAGGGCCTTGGCCGGATCGAGCTTGCGCTCGAGCGTTCCTTCTTTGGCCTCGAGCTCGGCGAGGAGCTTCGGCGCGATGGTCAGCAGATCGCAGCCCGCGAGCTCGATGATTTCACCGAGGTTGCGGAAGCTCGCGCCCATGACCTGCGTCTTGTGCCCGAACTTCTTCAGGTACTCGTAGATGCGGGTGACGCTGACGACGCCCGGATCTTCGGCGGGCTCGTACGCGGTCTTGCCCGTCTTCTTGACGTAGAAATCGAGGATGCGACCGACGAACGGAGAAACGAGCGTCACCTTCGCGTCGGCGCACGCGATCGCCTGGTGCATTCCGAAGAGCAGCGTGAGGTTGCAATGAATCCCTTCGGCCTCGAGCTTCTCGGCCGCGCGAATGCCTTCCCAAGTCGACGCGATCTTCACGAGGATGCGGTCTTTGGAGATGCCGTGGGAAGCGTAAAGGCCGATGAGCTTGTGGGCCTTCTTGATCGTCCCTTCTTCGTCGAACGAGAGACGAGCATCGACCTCGGTCGACACGCGGCCCGGCACGATGTCGAGGATGCGACGACCAAACTCCACGCTGAGGACGTCGATCGCATGACCGATGATTGCCGGCTTGGCGGCGCCAGCTCCGAGCTCTTCTTTGACGGATCGCAGCGTGCTCGTGAGAATGTCGGAATACTCGGGCATCTTCGCCGCGGCGGTGATGAGCGACGGGTTGGTGGTCGCGTCCTGGGGCTTGTAGCGGCCGATCGATTCGATGTCGCCGGTATCGGCGACGACCAACGTGTGGCGCTTCAGCTCGTCGAGCAGAGTCATGGTTCTATCCGTCCTCTGGGGCGCGCGGCCCTCGTCGCGTGAGCGGTCATCCGCTCCGCAGAAATTTCAGGTCGCCCCGATCGAGACCCTCCCATGCCGGCCGCGGGCATTCAAGGCGCCCGCCTTCGATCTCGTTCGCGCGGCCCGCGCCTCAAGGAAGCTTCTTCGGCAGCGGGATCTCGCCGCCCTGCCGCACGTAGTCGGCGACCGAATCGGAGAGCTGCTCGACCAACTTGACACACTTGGAGGTCACCTCGCCCATCGTGGCGCCTTTGCACTCCTTGCGGCGGTCGGCGTTCAGCTTGGCGATCTTCTCGTTCTTGAGAAGAATCTCTTGGGTCGCGTCTCCGAGATCTTTGAAAGAGAGCTTCGCATTCTTGGGCTTCGGGGGAAGGTTGAACGTGATCTCTTCGGGGGCGAGCGTCGCGCACGATCCATCCCAACGGAGCACGTCGAAGCCGCCCCCAGCGCCGCTCACCTGCATGCCGCCCGCGTCTTGCTTCCGCTCGAGCAGCACGATCACTTCTTCGTCGAACGCGAGCTTGTCGGCCGACGACGACCCACCCGAAGCGTTCCACGCCTCGACCGCGCCGCGGAGATAAGCGCGCGTGAACGGCGTGCCCTTGCGAAAGAAGACGAGCGCGACGTCGGGGTTGTAGCCACCGCACAGACGCTTGACGAACTTCGGTGGAGGCGCGCAGACCTCACCCTTCTTTTCGCATTTGTCGGGCAAGCCGGGCGCTTCGGGGGCATTGGCTTCGGCCGACGCGCTCGGTGGTTGGCTCGACGCTGCGGGGGTGGCCGACGCACTCTCCGTCGACGAGTCCGCGTCTTTCACGGGAGCCGACGTTCCCCCGCAGCCCGCCGTGGCGAGACAGACGATCGCGATGAAAGAAGGCGCCGCCCAGATCATTCGATTGCTCACCCCACAAGCTCTTCGTGTCATCGAACGCGACCGTAGCAACCCGGCGCCTCGCCCGTCCACGCCCCATCGGTGCTCACATTCTCCTACGCATCTCGTTGGGCGCGCCCTGGGTTGGTTGACGCCCAAGGTGAGAAGAGGTGACTCTTTTGTCATGCTTTCCACCGGACGCCCGATGGTGCTCAGCGCTCTTCTGTTCGCCGCGACGGCGTGCAGCGGTGATGCGTCGAGCGACACGACCGACTCCACCGGCTCGGTGTGGACCGGCGTCGGTGGAGCAGGCGGCGGGCTTGCCGCGACCGCGAGCCACAGCGGCGTCACCAACGGGGGCGGCGGAATGAGCGGCTCCGGCGGAACGGCGAGCGGCGCTCCTTACCCGGTCGTCTTGGCACACGGCTTCTTCGGATTCAACGACTTCGCCGGAGCTGGATTTCTCACCTACTTCAACGGAGTGAAAGACTACCTCGCGCAGCAAGGGGAGGTCGTTTACACGCCGTCCGTCGATCCGTTCAACGACTCGACGTATCGAGGCAATCAGCTCATCGCCGCGATCGAAGACATTCGTCTTCAGACAGGCGCCTCGAAGGTGATCATCATCGGTCACTCGCAGGGCGGGCTCGATGCGCGCGTTGTGGCCCACGATCGTCCCGATCTCGTAGCAGCGGTGGTCACGATCGCGACGCCACACAACGGAACCCCGATCGCCGACGTCGCGCTCAAGGTCCTCGCCGACCCGAACTTCGCCGGCGTCGTCAACAGCCTCGTGAACCTGATCGGTGCACCTCTCTACGATCAGATCGGCAACGAGACGGCGGTCACCAAGCCGCTCCATCTCTTTTCTCAAGCTGGCATCGCCGCGTTCAACGCCGCTTATCCCGACGCGCCTGGCGTCTTTTACGCATCGATCGCAGGGCGCAGTCAGCTGTCACTCGGCGGACAAGAGTGCGCGCCGATGGTGAGCCTCCCGTTCATCAAGGCGCAAGACACCCTAAAAGACCCCGTCGACGCGTTCTTTCTGACGACCGAGCTCGTGGTCCAGGGCGACCTCGGAAACCCGATCGTGAACGACGGTCTCGTGCGCGCGAAAGACGCCAAGCACGGCGAGTTCTGGGGCTGCATCCCGGCCGATCACCTCGACGAGGTCGGCCAGATCGCCGGCGACGGACCCGGTCTCGGCAACGACTGGGAGTACAAGCCGTTCTACCGCGACCTCATCAAGCACTTGCGGACGCTCGGCTACTGAATCGATACGGCTACTGAATCGAGACAGCTACTGAATCGAGACGGCTACTGAATCGATACAGCTACTGAATCGAGACAGCTCATGCATCGGTACTACGATTCATTTTCGAGAGCACGCCGACGACACGCCACGCCAGCCCGACTCCTGCCTGCCCGTCGAGCCAGACGCGCTCGTCAGTGAATGACGTGGAAGCTCTTCGAGCCTGAGACCGCCGGGATCGAAAAGTCGACGGCCTGGGTCGCGTGGGTGGACTGCTTGACGAAGAGCACGCCGCCTTCGAGATGGTCGAACGGATAGAACTGACCTTCGACGGCCGCGGCGCCTTGCGCGGTCGTCACCGTCACGCTCCGCGGCGCACCCATGGGGGGGCGCGGCATGACGATGGGCGCCATGAAGGTCGCGCCGTTGGGGCCGATGCTCACGCGATCGTAGGTCTGGTCGAGCGACTCGGGCGGATAGACGATCGACGTGTTCTGCATGGTCTGCTTGAACGAGAGAATGCTCTCGTACACGTAGTCGCTGATCCAGTTCGGGCCGCAGTAGCCCATGAGATCTTTGTACTGCCCCGGATCGAGGAGCTGGTTCGATCCGAGCACGAAGCCCCAATCGCCGATGCCTCCGCCCGCATAGGGGAAGCTCGGATCGGGACCGGCAGCGCCGCCGCAGGGTGAATGCGGTCGGCCGTGGTTGTGACCGACTTCGTGCACCGCGGTGCCCGTCGAGATGTCTCCGCCGTAGCCGAGCCCGATCGCGGCGCGGCTGTATTCGGCGCCCGGATCACCGATGTAGCCGAGACCTGCGACGCAGCCGCCGCCGCAGAAGCTTCCGGGGTCTTGCGTGGGATCGAAGATGCCGAAGTAGAACTCGTCGGGCGCCGCCGACGAATTGACGCGAAAATCGGACAGAGCGCCGAGGAGGGTGTCCCACCCGTTGCCCCCTGCGTCGACGGCTTGATTCCAGTTGAAGGTCGGCCCGACCGAGATGTCGACCGAGCCCGTCGGGTACATCGCGAAGAACTGGTCGTGGTAGGCGGCGACTTGCTGAGCCGACGTGTCGGGCATCCGATTCGAGCCGTCGGCACCGTACTTGATGGGAATGAGCGTGACCTTGACTCGTCCGGCGTTCTTCACGGTGAGCGCTTGGCTGCCCGTCGCGGGAAAGTGCGCTCCAGCGTTGGGCCCCTTGGAGGTCGAAGGGTCTTCGAAGATCTCGACGCGGTAGCTCATGCCGGTCTTCATGGTCGTGGCCGGCACTTGGAAGTTGATCGTGCTCGCGAAGTTTCCGTCGCTCGAGCTCTTCGGATGGCCGACGTTCACGACGATCGGCGCGGCGTTGTCGACGGTGAGCCTGGCCGAGATGTTCGCTCCGCTCGTTTGCGAGACGTCGACGAAGACACGAACGACTGCCGGCCTACCGCCGATGAGCGACACCGAAGGCGTCTGGCCTTTTGCGCTCTTCATCACCGTCGACTTCACCGCTTGGTAGAAGGCGATCTCGCGAATGCTCACGCCGGTCGCGTCGCTGACGGGACCGATGGGCGTGCTGCCGCCTGCGCCGGAACCGTTCGCCGCGGATCCACCTCCCTGGCCGGCGCCCGAGCCAGAGCTCGGGTTGGTCACGCCCGAGCTCGCGTTGTGCCCGCCTGCGCTGCTGCCGTCGATGACGAACTGGTCGGCGCCGGTGATGGCGTTGCAGCCGCCAGTCAGCACCCCGAGCGAGAGGAGCAACGTCGCGGAGCGGAAAGGCTGCATGGCGAGCATCGTTTCACTTGGCGTGCCACGAGCCAAGCACCGACTGAGGAAAGCGAGATGCGCCCCGAGCCGATTCATCGTGGGCAGAAGTCGTCGTGTGACCCGACACGGGCGGCTCGAGCCAGCCTCATCGGGGTCCAGCCGTCAAAGCCAGCGGGTGGTCCATTGATCCACCCATCGACGGAGTCGCTCGCGCCTCGCCGCGGGTCGAGGGTGAAGCTCGAGCGTTGGGCTGGAAGAGAAACGGCGCCCGCGCGCGCTCACTTCTTCGTCGGCGGCTTCGGCGGGTTCTCTTTGACCTTGGCGATCTCTTGGACGACTCGGTCACGGCACGAAGGGTTGTTCTTCAAGATGCAGACGCCCATGAGCAGATTGAGATCGCCGAGCGAAAGCGTCCCGGTGCCGAGTCGTGGGAGGAGGGCGTCGATGACGGCCTGCGGGTTCGTATCGGCTTGCTCGGCGAGCGTGGGCTTCTTCGCCCCCGCGCTGGAGCTCGGCGAGGGCTTCGCCGAAGGCGTCTGACCGAAGCCGCCGCTGCCCGTGGTGTGGGGCATCGGCGGTGGGTTGGCGCTCGGATGCAGCAGCGGATCCTCGGCGTTCGGATCGATCTCCTGCAAGAGCTTCAGCGCCTTGTTTCTTCGGTCGGAATCGACGGTCGGCGTCGAGGCAATCCGGTAGACGAGCGCCTTCTTCTCGTCGGCATCGGTCGCCTTGCCGAACTGATCGAAAAGCGAGTCGGCCCACTTTCCCTCGACCTCTCTCAGAGTCGGATCGTCGAGTGACGGCGAGGTCGACGGGATATCTTGGATCTTGCGGTGGGCGAGCTCGAGATCGCCCTGATCGGCGAGGTCTTTCGCCATCTTGAGCAGGCCTTTGCCTTTGTCGTCCGAGGGCGCGACGGCTGACGCGGTCGGCGCGGGCACGACGTGGGGCGAACGCAGAAAACGGTAGTACACGGCGATGGCGGCGACGCCGAGCACGCCGAGCAGCACGCCGAGGGCGATCATTCTTCCGATGCCACGTGTCGCCGCGGCTTGTGGCCGAACGACCGTCTTGGGGCCGATCGCGTTCTCGTATCCGACGATCGCCGGCAGCGCCATCTGCCGATCCATGTTCGCGCGGAAGACTTTTCCGGCCCCTACGAAGCGCAGCCGCACGTCGCCGAGCTCGAGCGCATCGCCGGCCTCGAGCAAGCCTCGACGCACTTCTTGGCCGTTGATTCGGATGCCGTTCGCGCTGCCTTTGTCGATGATTTCGTATCGTCCGGCCCCGATCGAGAAGAGCTCGGCGTGCAACCGGCTCACCGAGCTGTGGTTGACCGAGATGGCGGCTTCTTCAGAGCGGCCGATCGTGAAGTGCTCGCGATCGAGCGGAAACTCTTGGCCCGGTTGAGGCCCCACGACGACGACGAGTCGATCGGGCCTCTGGTGCGTCGGGGCGACCGGCGGCACCTCGAGCGTCTGCGCGGCTTGCGTCTGAGCTTCGTCGTGGAGCTCGAGACGGTAGTCGCCGAGCTGAACGGTGTCTCCGTGGCCAACGTGCTGCTCGCCCGAGACGCGCGCGCCATTGACGTAGGTCCCGTTGTAGCTGCCGAGATCGCGAACCACCCAATTGGTCGCGTTGCGACGCAGCTGGGCGTGCTTGCGCGAGATGTTTCGGTCGGTGAGGCGGATCGAATTCGAGTCGTCGCGACCGACGCCGTACTCGTCATGCGCGAGCGGAAGCGCAGTCTGCTTCTGCTCGTCATCCTCGATCGTCAGCTTCCACATACGCGCGCGGTTCGAACGGGGTGAGCTCGGAGAATGCGGGGGGTCGGGACGCTCGAATCGGAGAGGAGCAAGAAAACGCTGCTGCGAGCGAGCCGGACTCGGCGGCGGTCGGGAGCTTACTCTAGTGAGCCGCGAAGGTGGAACAGAACGCGCTCGTCGATGCGTGCACTCTTCGAGTCAGCCCCCGGAGCGGCGCGCGGACGCTTCAATGAGCGCTCACTCCACCGGTCGGAAGGGGTGAAGGAAGGTCGCGAGCGCACCCGGGTTTCGGGTCTGTATCCAGACCCGGCCGCGCCCCGAAAACTCGCAGACCAGGCCTTCGCCAGAGAGAAACAGGCTCTTCAAACCGCCGAGCTTGCGCACGTTGTACTGGAGGCCCTGAGTGAAGGCAACCATGTGCGAATTGTCGCAAATGTATCCCGGAACGTGATGCCCGAGGTCGATCGTGTGGAGGCCTCCGTACGCAGAAAACCAGATCGACCCCTGCCCATAGGCGCGGAGGAGAAAGAGACCTCCGGAAAAGAACCCCTTCGAGCCCTGCCACTTGGTGTCGAGCACGACGCCGGGCGTCGAGGCGAGGTAGGCACCCGACTGGAGGAAGAGCTCTGTCCCAGGCTCGATCACCACCCTCTCGATCATGCCTTCGGAAGCGGGTGCGACGTAGAGGGTCTGGCCTGGAGCCGTCGCGGTGAAGGTGTTTTGGAAGATGCTCTCGTCGCCCAAAAGCTTGCGCTTGATCGCGCTCCCCACCCCACCCTGCATGTTGGTCTTCATCTCCATCGCCGTGTCGCGCGCGACCATGGCGCCGCTCTCGGTCGTGAGCTGCTCGCCAGGCACGTCGAACGTGATCTTGATGATTCCGAAGTCTGGGTTGTGGCGAATCTCGCTCTGCATGATCTCGTCCGATCGCTCAGGCTGGGCGCGCAGGCAGCATCGCTCCGACGTTCTGGCCGTATTCACCCGCGTTCCGCGATTGAATGTAGACCGTGCCGGTTCCGGAGAAGGTGCACACGAGCCCTTCGCCGCTGAGAAACGACGCGACCCATCCTGCGCCGGCCTTCGACACGCTGTAGGTGAGGGCGGCGTCCCAAGCGACGATGTGGCCGGTGTCGATCACCATTCCGCCCTTCACTTCGACGGCCTCGAGGGCGCCGAAGCCACCGATGATGAGCTGGCCCTCACCCGACGTTCCCAGCACGAAGAAGCCGGCACCAGCGAAGAAGCCTTTGAAACCGCCTCCTTTCGTCTCGACGTTCACCGAGGGGCTCGAGGCGACGTAGGCGCTGTTCTGAACGCACCAATGACGCTGTCCGACGTCGAGCACGGCCATGTCTCCGCAGAGAGGGGTCGCGAACAAGACCTCGCCGTCGGCACCGTGCGCGGTGAACGTGTTTCGAAAGAACGACTCGCCTCCGAAGATGCGCTTGAGCCCGCTGATGATCCCGCCCGAGAGCGTCTGCACCGCGACGTTCGGCGTCATGCCGACCATGGCTCCGCTCTCGGCCACGACAGACTCTCCGGAGGTGAGCCACACCTGCGCGAGCGTCTGAGTCGGTTGATAGAGGAGGTTGACCTGCATATTGAATGCTCGAGCGTCGGAGATGCGACAGCATCTACGTTTGCGCGAGTGTCACGGGAGCATTTTACCGACCCACATGGCGAGTGAGCCTGTGTTGCGTGATTGAATCAGCACCTTGCCCCGACCCGTGAACTCGCAGACCAGGCCTTCGCCGGAGGCGACGAACCCCATCACGCCGCCGCCCGCGGATCGGATGCGAAACTGGAGGGTGCTCTCGAACGCCACGAGGTGGCCGTTGTCGACGATGTACGAGCCGTCGACGTCGATCTCGTCGATGGCGCCGTAGCTCGTGACCCAGAGATCGCCCTCGCCGCTCGCCTCGACGAAGAAGGCTCCTTCTTTGGCCAGGATGGCGCGGAGGCCGCCCCAACGGACGCGGAGATCGACGTCTCCGGCGCTCGCGACGAAGGCGCCGGCGCTCAGGATCATTCGCCTGCCCGAGAGCGGGATGTGCTGGATCGAGCCGCTCAGCGGAGGAGCGAGCCACACCCAGCCGCCGTGGGGTGACGAGAAGTGGTTCACGAAGAACGTGTCGCCGCCGACCATCTTGCGGACGATGGCGACGAAGAACGCTTTGAGGTTGCCGAAGAAGCCCGACGCGTTGGCCGAGCTGAGCTTCACCTCCATCGACATCTCTGCCGCGCGCGCGACCATGGTCCCCGCCTCGGCGACGAGGACCTCGTGCGGAGCCAGCGTCACCTCGAGCAGAGGAAAAGCCGATGGATGCTTGATGACGTGCTGCATGGCCTTCGCGAACACGCGTATAACGAAAGAGCGGACGACGGGAAAGAGGCAAGGAGCGCCGGCGCTCCCAGCAACGACGCGAAAAAGGCGAGGAGCGCCGGCGCTCCCAGCGACGACGCGAAAAAAGCGAGGACCGGCGGCACGGCTAGCGACGACGCGAGGCCTTGGAGACCGCAGGAACCAGCCGGTCGCCTTCGAGTTGGGCGCGAACGTCGAGGATCGTGCGACCTTCTTCGTCGCGCCCCGGACGCTCTCGGGTGAAGCGCGACGGAGCCGCGGCGAGAACGACACCGGTCTCGTCGGCCCGGGCTTGCAGAGGTCCCACGACGGCGTCGTCGATGATCCGCGCGCGCTCCTCTTGGCTGACGCCGGGCGGAATCTTCACCGGAATCGAGCCCATCACCTGGTCGTCTCGAACCACGAGGCCGTGGGCGTCGCCGGTCGCGTCGAACACCCAGACCGCGATTCGCGCGTTGATCAGAGCCTCGGTCGCCTGTGCGATTCGCGCAGGCGTGATGTCGGACCCTTCGATGCTGCGCGCGCCGCGGATGCGTGAGAGCTCGACCTCGGCAGCCTTCATCGAGGCGCGGAGCGATTCCTTCGTGTAAACGGTCATGGCTTCGTGCGGGTGAGTAGCATGGAGAGGACGACGAGTCCGAAGAGACCGCCAGCGCCCCAAATGCAGTGACGCGCGAGCTCGAGGTGTCCCGCCAGATAGAGCTGGAGCGCCGCGAACGCGCCCAATCCAGAGGCGAGCGCGAAGATGCTCTGGCGGATGCCGGTGTAGACGAGGCCGGCCGAGCGCGACAAGTCGCGAATGCGAAGCTCGGCCTCGCCTCGGTTGGCCCGTTGAAGATACTTGCGCAGATCTTCTGGCAGGGTCACCGCCTTGAGCGCCATGTCTTTGGCGGCGTCGAGGGCGATCTGCGCCCAGTCTCGGTTTCCGAGCACGAAGTCTTGCACGTACGGCTTGACGATCTCGACCGGGTTCATGTCCGGATCGAGCGTGGTGCAGACGCCCGTGAGCAGGAGCAGTGTCCGCTCGAGGAAGACCCAATCGCGCGGGACGTGAAACGCCTCCGACAGCTCGCGAAGGCCGATGTTCATCTTGCGGAGCGAGATGAGGCTCTCGAGGCCACGCTGCGGGTCGAGACGGATGTCTTTCAGGTTGAAGCTCTCGAGCTTCACCTCTTCTTGGAAGCGCTGATGAAAGAACTCGACGATGCGATCGCTCGTGTCGTCGGTCTGGTTACGCGCGATGAAGCCCATCTTCTTGAGCGACTTGATGAGGCGGTCGGTGTCGCGACGGATGACGCCCTCGATGAACTCCGGAATGCCTTCGCGCATGTCGCGCGAGAGCTCGGCGACGGCTCCGAAGTCGAGCAGGATGAGCTCGCCGTTCGGTCCGACGAGCATGTTCCCGGGATGCGGATCGGCGTGGTAGACGCCGTCGACCAAGATCTGCTGGCAGAACGCTTCGACGATCTTTCGGGCGAGCTTCGGACGATCGATCCCGGCCTCGTCGAGCCGTCGCGGGTCGCCGATCTGAATGCCGGTCACGAAGGTCGTGGTCATCACGGTCTTCGTGCTGAGCTCGTCGATCGGCTTCGGGAATTGGACGGTCGGATCTTTCGCGAAGTTGTCGGCGATGCGCGTGATGTTGCGAGCTTCGCGGAGAAAATCGAGCTCTTCGGAGATCATGGTCTTGATCTGCCGGTAGTAAACGTCGAGGTTCTTCACCGGGACGAACACGGTGACGATCGACATGATTCGCCGAATGGTCTTGAGATCGAGCCGAACGACCTCGTCGATGTCGGCGTGCTGAACCTTCACCGCGACGCGGGTCCCGTCGGCGAGGCGCGCCTCGTGGACTTGCCCGAGCGACGCGCTCGCGAGAGGCTCGTCGTGGAAGCTCGCGAAGAGCTCGCTCGTGCTCTTGCCGAACTCGCGAACGATGGTCTCCTTCACTTCGCTGGTCGGCCGTGGAGGCACACGATCTTGGAGCGTGGAGAGCCCTTCGCGGAACGGTGCCGGCAGGAAGTTCGCCATCACGCTGAGGAGCTGGCCGACCTTGATGAAGAGCCCTTGGAGCTCGACGATGGTGCGATTCACCCGACGCGCGTTGCGCTGATGAACGCGATCGGTTCGGGAATCGCGCCAAGCTCTACCGAGGACTCGGCCCATGAGCGAGTGCCATAGGTAGCTCCAGATGACGAGGAACGTCGTCGAGTACGCGCGAACGAATCGATAGCGGTTGAGCGCGCGGTTTCGACGCGAGCGAGGTGGTGGGGGTGTCACCGTCACCCGCGCTTCGGGATCGCTGGGCACCATCGGCCCTGGGGACGCTGACCGACGACTCTCGAGGTTCATCGTTTCCTCGGCGCTCACCGCGGAAGCCTAACAGCTTCCGCTACGAGGGCGTCGAACATGGCATCGTAAGCGGCAGGGCGAGCCCCGCGAATGGCGATGTCCTCGCGCGTCGGATGCACCCGGTTCGTGAGGAGCACCCCCACGAATTCGGCGTCGGGATCGATCCAGATGCTCGTGCCGGTGAAGCCGAGATGGCCGAACGTGTTGTCGCCGACGCGAGATCCCGAGCTCGGATTCGCGCCGCTCTTGCGATCGAAGCCGGCCAGGAGCGAGCCTCCCTGACGATCGCGAACGAGCGGTTCGAGGTCGTCAGGACCGAGCCATCCGTCGTCGGTCGAGAGCGCGCCGAGCACGGCTCGACCGATCACGAGCACGCTCGAGGCGTCGCCGAAGAGCCCGGCGTGGCCGCACATCGCGTCTCCAGCGACGGCGAAGGCATTTTCGTCGTGGACCAGGCCGCGGACGACGCCTCCGCGAAAGGCCACGTCCTCGGTCGGCGCGACGCGAGCCGAGAAGTGCTCGTCGTCGCGACGGAGCTGCCGCGCCGACCCGACGCGCGAAGCGACACCGAGTGGCTCCATGACCTCGCTGCGCACGACTTCGTCGAGTGGCTTGCCCGTTCGCGCCTCGATCGCAGCCCCGAGCAGCAAATACCCCATGTCGCTGTAGATCGGCGGAAACCCCGCGTCAGGGATCGCTCCCGGCAACCCGGTGCGACGCGAGCTCGCCGCGGCGAAGAGCGCGTCGTGCCGGGCGACCCCTCGACCTTCGAGCAGCGGCGCGAAGATGCGCAAGTGCGCTTCCAAGCCGGCACGGTGGGCGGCGAGGAGGTCGAGGGGAATTTCGGCCGTCTCGGTATCTCGAGCGAGCACGAGAACCTCGCCCAGCGGCTCGCCCCGACGCAAGATCCCGAGGCGCTCGAGCCGAGCGAGAGCGAGCGCGACCATCGGTTTGGTCAAGCTCGCCAGGTCGAAGGGGGTCTCGACGCTCGCCTCGGCCGCTTCGACGCCTCGGTCGAGGGTCCCGGCCGCACCAACCCCGATCCGTGTGGTCGATCCTCGCCCGAGGCTCGCCGCGACCGTCGCGGCTGGTGCCGCACCGTGCTCGTCGACCACGACGCGTGCCACGGCCGAGAGGTCGACGAGGTCCGAGGCAAAAGAGACCATGTCGGACACATGGTGCCTCAACGAGCGCCGACATGTCACCGTTGGAGCCTTCGAGCCTGGCCCGAGTCAGGAACGAAAGCTTCTCGGTTTGCGCTCCGTCTTTGACCGCCGCACCACCGGACGCGTATCCTTTGAGCCGAGGATCAAAAGGTCATGGCTGAATTCGTCTGGGAAGCGCGCGGGCGGACTGGTGAGCTCCGCAAAGGGACGATGACCGCGGACAACGAGGCTGCGGTTCAGACCAAGCTTCGCTCGCAGCAACTGAACCCGACGTTGGTGAAGAAGAAGGGGCTGTCGTTCAGCAGCTTCAACTTCGGCGGTAGCGGCGTCTCGACCCAAGATCTCGTCAAGTTCATCCGCCAGTTCGCGACGATGATCGACGCAGGCCTCCCGCTCGTTCAATGCCTCGAAATTCTGTCGAGCCAAGAGCCCAACAAGAATTTTCAAATCATTTTGCGAGACATCAAGTCGACCGTCGAGCAGGGCTCGACCTTCAGCGACGCGCTCAAGAAGCATCCGAAGGTCTTCGACGAGCTGTTCACGAACTTGGTTCACGCAGGTGAGGTCGGCGGCATCCTCGATACGATCTTGAATCGCCTCGCGGTCTACATCGAGAAGCGACAAAAACTGCTCCGTCAGGTCAAGGGAGCGCTGAGCTACCCGACGATCGTCATGGTGATCATGGTCGGCGTCGTCGCCGTCCTTCTCACGTGGGTCATCCCGGCGTTCGAGACGATGTTCGCCGAGTTCGGCGCCAAAGACGGTCTGCCGGCGATCACCAAGGCCGTCATCGCGGTCTCGCGAAATTTCGTGAGATTCCTCCCGCTCACCATCGTGGTGACGGCGGCTACGGTCACCGCCGCGGTCATGTTCTACCGCTCCCGAAAGGGCAGGCGGATGGTCCACGGCGCGATGCTGAAACTGCCCATCCTCGGTGGAGTCCTCCAAAAAATCGCCGTCGCCCGTTTTTCGCGAACGCTCGGCACGCTGATGGGCTCGGGCGTCCCAATCCTCGACGCGCTCGAGATCGTGGCGAAGACCGCCGGCAACATGGTCGTCGAAGAAGGCATCATGTATGCCCGCGCGCGCATCTCGGAGGGCAAGAACATGGCAGAGCCCCTCGCCGAGATGAAGGTGTTCCCTGGAATGGTCGTTCAGATGGTCGCCGTCGGCGAGCAGACTGGCGCGCTCGACACCATGCTGAACAAAGTGGCCGACTTCTACGACGAAGAAGTCGACGTCGCGGTCGCCGCCATGACGGCCCTCATGGAGCCGATTCTGATGGTCGTGATCGGTAGCATCGTCGGCACCGTTCTCATCTCGATGTACATGCCGATCTTCTCGCTCGCAGGAAACATCAAGGCGAACTGAGTGGGCCCACGTGACGGCTCGACCGACGAAGCGCCTTCCAACGAGCGCTTCGCCGACGAGATTCCGAAGGCGGTCGGCCTTGACGACGACGACCGCTCGCCGTCGAAACCGGCACGCGAAGAGCCTCGCGAGGAGGCCCCCCCGGACGAGGAGCGGGAGCTCGATCGGAGCGCTCGCGAGACCCACGAAGTCGACTCATCAGGAACGCGTCGTGTCGCGAGAGACGATGTTCGACGAGGTGATGTTCGACGAGACGATGTCGCGCGAGACGATGTTCGACGAGACGATGTCGGAGGAGACGATGTCGGAGGAGACGATGTCGCGCGAGACGATGTCGCGCGAGACGATGACGAGGCTCCGCCCGCGTCGCTCCGCGGCTTCGACGACGAGGCGCGGTCATCGGCCAAACCGTCGGTCAGCGCCGAGTCACAGACGCGCGTGGCGCAGAAGCTCGCGAAGCACACCGCGGTGCGGCTGGCGGTTCTCACGCTGTTCCTCGCGGTCATCTCGCTCCTTTATCTGCGGGGCCAGAGCCCGAGCGGCTTCTCGTCGCTCGTCGCGTTTCTCACGGTCGCTGCCGGCTTCGCTCTGTCGGGCGCCTACGCCTGGCTGATTCGACGACGGAAGAATCTCGCGCGCATCGGCTACGCGCAGCTCGTCACCGACCAGCTCCTGTGCACCTCGTTCGTCTACATCACGGGTGGCGTCACGAGCGGAGGGATCTCGCTCTATGGCCTCACGTGCCTCACCGGCGCGATCGTTCTCGGCAAGCGCGGAGCGCTGACAGCCCTCGTCGCCGCGAGCGTCGGATACGTCTCGCTCGCGGCGGCGCTGCTCAGCGGAATCTTGGTGCCTCCGCCCGATCAACGGATCACTTACGCGCTGCACTGGTCCGAGGTCGGCTATCCGATGTTCGCGAACCTGTTCGCGCTCGGCGTCGTCACGGCCCTCGCGAGCTATTTGGCAGAACGCCTCCGCGCCACGGGTGGCGATCTAGCGGCCGCCACGGCGCGTGCAGAACAAGCCGAACAGCTCGCTCTCTTGGGAAAGCTGGCCGCGGGCCTCGCGCACGAGATCCGCAACCCTCTCGGCTCGATCGCAGGCTCCATCGAGCTCATCGGAACGAGCCCCGCGCTCTCCGACGAAGACCGGCAGCTCTGCGAGATCATCCAGCGCGAGACCGCCCGGCTGAACGATCTCGTGGGTGACATGCTCGATCTGTCGCGCGCCCGACCGCCGCAGATCGAAACGGTCGATCTGGCGAGAGTGGCTCGCGAGGTCGTGATCCTCGCGAGTCAATCGGGTCGAGGTCGAGACGTTCGAATCGAGTGCGGTGGGTCCAAGAAGGCGCCCATTCGCGCAGACGCCGCCCAGCTCCGACAGGTGGTCTGGAACCTCGTGCGCAACGCCGTCCAGGTCAGCGCGGCCGGAGATCGGGTCGCCGTCGACGTGAAGAATCGAACCGACCGCGTCGAGCTCTTCGTCCACGACGCGGGTCCAGGCATCCCGGAAGACGCGCGCGCTCGGCTCTTCGACGCGTTCTTCACCACCCGATCACACGGAACCGGGGTGGGCCTCGCAGTCGTCAAGCGCATCCTCGATCAGCACGGCTTCGCCATCGAGGTGCTGAACACCTCCCCTGGCGCGACCTTCAAGGTGATCGTCCCGCGCGAGAGCTTGCCGCCGGATCAGGGGGTATAGACAACGGATCGAGGTGCAGCGCAGCATCGGGAAGAAGCTGCACCGATCGCGGGTCGAGGCGGATCTCGACTCCCGTCGCCCATCCTTCGGGGTGCTGAGCACCCACTGCGGGAGGCGCGGTTCGAGACCCTGCCCACCAAAGCCCCAGAGCGAAGGCCAAGCCTGCGACGAGCACGAAGGTCACGCCGAGAACCAACCGCTTGGGAGGACACACGTGCTCGTTCTTGCCTCAAACCCGAGCGTGTGGAAAGAGGTCGGGCGTCGTGATGGCGGTCGAACAGCAGCAAGACGACGTGGCAAAATGAATAGGTAGGCCCGTATAGCCGTCAGTTCCATCCGAAGCGGCCAACCGAAGGGCTCGGCCCGCGGAATTCCGGGCAGAACAACTGGTTTTGCGCCAAGTATCACTCACCCCGCAGCCACCCCACTGCAGCCACCCCACTGCAGCCACGCACCCGCAGCACGCGCTCGAGGAGATCCCAAGTGAAGCGTCGAGTTCTCGTAGCCAGCCTCAGTCTCGCACTCTGTTTATCGTTCTCGTCGTTGGCGTTTGCTGGTCCAGCAACCGATACGGTCAAAGCGAAGCAGACGGCGCTGTTTGCATTGCTCGACGTCGCCACCCCGGATCAGAAAAAAATCGGGGCGATTTTCGATGAGATGCTCGACTACTCGGCGCTCGCCGAAGCCTCGTTGGGCAAAGAATGGGCTGCCCTCACCGATGCACAGAAGACCGAGTTCACGGGGCTCTTGAAGCAGCTCGTCCAGCAGTCGTACCAGCGGAACCTGAAGAAGACCGTCGCGTTCGAAATCTCCTACGGGGAAGAAAAACCAGCGGGAGACAAGACCGTCGTCGTCACCACCAAGGCGAAAGACAAGAAGAAGGCCAGCGCCGATCCGATCCAGATCGACTTCAAGCTCGTCGACAAGGGCGCGGGCTTCAAGATCGTCGACATCGTCACCGAAGACGTGAGCCTGGTCGAAAGCTACCGCTCGCAGTTCACCAAGGTCATCAAGAAAGACGGCTATCCAGCCCTCGCCACGAAGATGAAGGACAAGATCGCCAAGGGCGGCTGAATGGACACCGGAGCCGCGAGCTCCGACGTAAGGGCGGTTGGAGCTTCTCCGCCGCCCTTTTTCCATTTCGTTCGCCCCACGAAATTCGCCGGGCGTCTCCGGGCTTGATAGCCTGAAAGCGCCATGCAGGCCGGTCAAAAACGCGAGAAACGAGGGGGTTCACGTCCCTTCTCGCAGAGCCGTGTGCCGGCCTCGTCCGACTCCGGCGCGCTCGACCTCGGAGCCTCGGACAAGCCTCTCCTGCGACTGGCCCTCGCACGTGGAAGCCTCGCGCTCGAGCTCGATGCCGAGGTGATGCTCGGACCGATTGCTGTCGGA
>JAYUUB010000135.1:0-35869 GCA_043755175.1 Polyangiaceae bacterium
GTCGACCTCGCCCTTTCACGTCAATGCCCAAGACGACGCCCACCCATTTTACATGGGTGAAGAAATGCCAGGTAAGGGCGGCGTCGGCGACGAAGAATTCGTCAACCTGATGCCGCCCGGGCAATGGCTTTCGCGCTACGTCTTTTATACCGACTACAGCTATCCGACGACGAACCTCGTGGTCGTGCGCGCGCGAGGCTCGAATGGATTCGAGGACGTGACGGTCGATTGCGAGTCGCGCCCGCTCGGTCAATGGACTCCCGTCGGAACCGATGGTCGCTACGAAATGACGAACCTCGACCTCGTGCGAGACGGCGTGAACCACGGCGCTTGCGGCAACGGCCCTCACACCGCCAAGAGCACGTCGCCCTTCGGTCTGATGGTATGGGGGCTATCGAATTACGCGTCGTACGCTTACCCGGCCGGCGGAAACGCGACGCCTCTCAATCAAGTGGTCATCACTCCGAACTGAGCGATTCGACCTGAGGGCAGGCTCCCAAAGCCGAGCTACCCGTTTCTTGGGTCCGATCGCAGGCCGTCGAGATCAGCGCCGCGAGGCCGCGCGATTTCCATCGTCGACGTGGACCGACGCGGGCCGGCTCCGATGACCCTTCCATTCGGCGACGACCGTGTGATCTCCAGAGACGAGGTCCCACTCGGCTCCGCCGAGGGGCTTGCCGTCGACCTCCCAGAGCACGTCGTGAACCTCGGTCGCGCCGACCCAAGCGTGAAGCGGCACCAACGTCGGACCGCGCGTCGAATCGACCAAAAAGCGTGCCCCTTCGCGCGGCTCTCGAACGACAGGCTCTTCGGACGTCGCGGTGGGGGCGAGAAAGGACCGTGCGACGCCGGTCGGCTGGGTGCGAAGGATCCAATCGGCATAGCGAGGCGCGAGCACGACGTCTCCGTGCTCGTCGTGCGCCTCGCAGGTCTCCGACGGCAGCGAGCCGGGCGCGAAGCGCTCTTGAATCACGTGCGTGCAGCTCGGTCCTGCGCGGAGCCCCGTCGCCGCGCAGACAGCGACGCCGACGAGACGCTCGCGGCTCGTCTCCGCAGGAATCACGAGGTTGGCCGTCGCCATCGAGCGCGCTGCGCCGAGGATTCGTGCCGCTGCGGGGGCGGCCGCCTCGAAGCCCGAGACGCCGGCGAGCGGGCGACCCTCGGGATCGCCGAGCCAAACCACGACCGTGAACGAATCGTCGAAGGTCGCCGCCCAAGCGTCGTGCCATCCCGACGACGTCCCCGTCTTCAACGCGAAGCTCAGACCGCCGGCGAGCTCGGTCAGATCGGCTCCGAAACCTTCTTTGCGTGCCCGCGGATCCGACAGAATGTCGCGTGCGACGCTGCACGCGGCGGCCGTCATGACGCGATCGCCGGTGATGGGCGGCCCTTCTGCGAAAGAGAGTGCAACGCGGGTCCCTCCGCGAGCGAGCGTCACGTACGCGCCGGCGAGATCGATCGGCGCCACGTCGAGGCCGCCGAGAACGGCTGCAGCACCATAGTGATCGGCCGATTCGACCCCTCGGAAGCCGAGCGCACGGAGTCTTCCGACGAGCGCGTCTTGGCCGACCCGGGCGGCAACGTCGAGCGCTGCGAGGTTCAACGAAGCGGAGAGGGCCACGCGTGCGCGGACGGGGCCTCTCTCGCGACCGTCGTAGTCTTTCGCGTCGAACGACGCTCCGAGCGCGCCCGTTCGAGGAAGCGTGATGTCGTCGAGCACCGTCGACGCGGTTCCCCCTCGCTCGAAGAATAGCTCGTAGACGAAGGGCTTGAGCGTCGAGCCGGGTTGCCTTCGTCGAACGAGCAAGTCGAGGCTGCCGCCTCGCCCTCTTTGCCGCACGGCGCCTGTGTAAGCGAGGATCTCGCCGGTCGCGTTGGCGACCACGAGCGCGGCGGCGTTCGTCACCCCGCGTCGGCTGTCACGTTCCACAGCGGCGTCCAGGATCGCATCGACCTTGCGCTGAAGAGCGAGATCGAGCGAGGTGCGCACGGCGCCGTCGTGGCGATCGACCATGCCGCTTCTCCAACGTGCGACGACGGCGTCGGCGAAGCGTGGCGCTTCGTTCGGTCGCGGCGGGACAGCGCGTATCGAGACGACCTCTTCGGCGCTCCGCCTGTGTGTCTCTTCGTCGATGAATCCGAGCGCAGCCATTCGCGAGAGCACGTACTCGGAGCGCCTCCGAGCTCGCTCGAGGTGACGTCGCGGCTCGGTTGCGCTCGGCGCCCTCGGGATCCCCGCGAGCATGGCCGCCTCGGCGACGGTGAGCTCTCTCGCTTCGTGCCCGAAGTACTCCTCGGACGCGCGCTCGACGCCTTGGATCCGGTCGCCGAACGGAACCCGATTGAGGTACTGCTCGATGATCTCGTCTTTCGAAAAGGTGCGCTCGAGCGCCTCGGCGCGAGCGATCTCGACGAGCTTCGAGATTGACCCATAAGGACGGCCATAGACGAGCTTCACGAGCTGTTGCGTGATCGTCGAGGCACCGCTTCGATGGCCCCACGGCCGGAGCATGGTCGCCGCGGCGCGGAGCGTGGCGTACCCATCGGCACCGTCGTGGCTTCGAAAGCGTGCGTCTTCGGCGGCGATGAATGCGTCGACGAGCGTCGGCGAAATGTCACGGAGCTCGACCCATCGACGATCGACGCCGTCGACGCGCGCGTGGCGAAGGACGGCGCCGTGGCGATCGACGATCTCGAAGCTGTCGTTCGGACGAACGAAGCGGAATGGCTCGATCCAATAGCTCTCTGGGGTGAAACGCACGCTCATCCACGCTGCGACGACGAGCACGACGCCGGCTACGAGCGCGCGCAGGATCCAACGGCCCGCGCGTCGGCGGACCGCGGCTCGGATGGCGCTGCGTAGCCCCGCGAGCGCCCGGCGCATCATGGATCGACCGTGAATGTGGCGAGAGTGCTGCGCGCGCTGAAGCCTCGCGCATAGAGCGCCTCCACCTCGGCGGGCGGTAAGACGAAGGTACCCGCGGAGACGGCGCGGACTCCGTAGGTCAGCTCGTGGAGGCCCGTCCCGGCATGCGCGAGGTAGAACGCAGCCTGTCCGGGGACGAACGCTCGGTGCGTGATGACGTCGACCGACCGATTCGCGTAGTGAGCACGAACATCGGTGACCTCGTCGTCGGGCCCCACTCCGAGGAGCGCCGAGAGCGATTCACGTGGGCTCGTCTCGTGATCTCCATCGATTGGCTCGAGCCCGCCAGCCAGGTGATCGCGAACGGCCACGTACGGCGGGGCCTCGTGCTCGCTGTAGAGGAAGAGTCGAACTCGGACGAGGTCGCCGAGCCGTAGATGCGCTCCCGAAGCGATCGGCTTGCCAGACGCATCTTCGAAGGTTCGATGAAGCGTGGCTTCTTTTCCGCGCGCGACTTCGTCGACGGGGCCGAGCGGCACGGTCCAACCGCCGCCTACGGCGAACCACGCGACGCCGTTCACCTCGATACGAACCTGGTGCGGTCCGCCCGAGAGCTTCTCGGGCGAAATGACGTAGGAGAGGTGTTGTCGCGACGCCGCGACGGCGACGATCGGCGCGCCATCCATGGTCACTCGGGCATCGAGCGCGTCGTCGGAGCGAAGCGTTCCGGCGTAGGCCGAGAGCGCCGAGAGTGCGCAGCTCGTCTCGTGGCTCGACCACCAAGCTGCGCTCTCACCCGAGCGCGTACGGAGCAGGCGTGAGGCGAGGCGAGGCGTGACGTCGAGCATCGACTCGGTGCTCGATGCTGCCTCGAGCACGGCGCCGAGTGTTCGCGCCGAGCTGTCGTACCAGCGCAGCACCGACGCGTTCTCGGCTTCGTCTTCCCGCGTGGCGAGCACGCGTGACTGCGCGCCGTCGACGAGTGTCATGCGACGAGAGTCGTTCGGGTCCATCGCGAGCGCGAGCTCGGAGAGACCGTACGGCGTGAGGCGTTCGCGCTGGTCGAAGAGCGCGTTGGTGCGCTCGGCATCTGGCGCTTCTGCCTCCGCGAGCGCGCGGAGCGCGAAGGCCAGCTCGTCGTGCCCGGTGCCGTTCTCCTTGTTATCGAGGAAGCTGTTGCTCCGAATCTGCGCCTCGAGGAAAGCACTCGCCCGTCCTCGTGCGGCCGGGTCGATGCGGAAGCCGGCGCGTTCGGCGGCAGAGAGCGCGTGGAGCGCGAACGCCGTGAGATAGTTCTCGGGAGAGTCGTGTCGCGTGAAGTCGCCGAAGCCGCCCGACGGAGTCTGCATCGCGAGGAGCCGCGCGATCGCCTCGCGCGCGCGTGCGTCGAGCTCGTCGGGTCTCACGGCTCCGGGCCGTTTGTCCATGTCGAGCGCCGCGTACGCCGCGAGCCCGAGCAAGCTCGACGCCGTGGCCTCCACGCCTGCGTCGTCCGAAGCGAGCAACGCGTCGAGGGCCGTGTCGAAACCGACGAACGGGTGCGCGGCGATCGCCAGAGTGAAGGACCGCGCGTCGCCGTCTGGGACCTGCACCGAAAGCGTCCTGTGCCCTTCGACTGCACCGACGGCAGTCGAATGAACGACACGCCCTCGCGGCGCGACGCGGACGCGCGCTTCGGCGTCGGCCTCGCCGCGCTCCGAGCGCGTCTCGAACCGCACCATCAGATCGCCAGGCTTCTCCACGTCAATCCACTCGGAGACGCGCGCTTCGCCGTTCGCTTCGACGCGCACGAGGATCGGCGCGCGCTGAAAGCCGTCGACATCGGGCGTCACGGTGACGTCGACAGGCGTGTCCTCGGTGTTGTGGAGAAACGCGACCGCGAGAAACCGATCGCCGACCGTCGCGGTCGAGGGGAGCACCGGTCGAACGACGAGCGGCATGGTCGCGACCACCGTCTGCTCGGCGATTCCAGCGCGGATCCCTGCGTCGGTGGCGACCGCCATGATGCGGTATTGCGTCGGACGCGCGGGCAAGTGCAGCACGGCCTCGGCGTGCCCCGTCGCGTCGGTCGAGAGGTGGGGCAACCAGAGCGGCGTCGGCTCGAAGCGATCGAGCTGCTCGGGCGAGAGCTTCGACGCAGAGCCAGCACCATCGCCACCTGCACCCGGCAAGAGCGGCTCGGTGATGCGCGAAACGAGCGAACGGCGAAGATCTTCCCACGCGAACGCGGGCGCCATGCGAGTGAACCATCCGCTCGTCGGGTCGGGTATCTGGTAGCCGGTGACTCGCAGCGAGCCCTCGTCGACCGCGAACAGCGCGACCTCGGCCTCGGTCCCAACGCCACTGGCGTTCTTCACGAAGACATCGATCGCGACATCGGTTCCTGCCTGCGCGAGGTGGTCTGCGTCGAGCGTGACCACGAGCGGTGAGGCTTTCGGGCGGACGGTGATCTCGGTGAGACCCACGCGAAGATCGGGCGCACCGAGATCGAGCTTCTCTCCCGGCGCCGACGTGCGCGGTCGTACGAGAGAGAGCGAGACGAAGGCGTTCGGGACCATCTGTTCGGTCACCGGAAAGCGAAACACGTTCCCTCCCGAAGCTACGCGGCGCACCTCGGTCGTGAGAAGTCCGTCGCGCGCGACCTGGATCCGCGCCTCGGCATCGGGAAAGGGTGATTCGAAGGCGATCTCGGCCGTGTCGCCGACCAAGAGCTCGCTCTTCTGAGGTGTGAGCTCGAGGCGCGCTCCCGGAGCGTCTCTATCTGGATGTTCGTCGGGACCCGCGACGTACACGCGCTGCGAGGCCGTGCTCGTTCGGCCGCGCTCGTCGCGCGTGACGGCTTCGAGGACGTACGTGCCCGAACGTTCCGGCTCGTACGTGCAATGCACCGCGGTATCGCTCGACGTGAGCTTGCAGCGATGTGCGACCTCGATTCGATGTGCGCGGCGCGCTTGGAAGCGCTCTTCGGGCTCGACGTCGCCGTCGTCGTTCTGCTTCTTGCCGCCGGCCCATTCCCAATACGCGTGCCAGCTCTCGCGAACGATGCGCGCTTCGATGGTCCGACCTTTCACCGGTGTGCCGTCGTGGGCGATCACGATCGCGTCGACGTCGAGCGTCGTTCCGGGCTCGATCCAGGCTGGGACTTGGTGCACGCCGACCTCGAACGTTGCTGGGTAGAGCGGCACGGTTCGGCGTGTGCTCGTCGAGAGCCCCGAGACGTCGTTGACACTGATCTCCACGACGGCGTCGGCTCGAACGCTCGTGCCGATTTCGACGGGAGCCGTGATGGTCGCGCGCCCTCGGTCGTCGAGCTTCACGTCGCCCGCTGCCATCGTGCCCGTTCGCATCGCAGCGTCGACGGGTGAAAATGCATAGTCGTCCCAACGCTCGGGATCGGTCCCGCTCTCACGAGTGATCGTCCAATGCGCAGCCATCCCTGCTGCAGGGGGGCCGAACATGTGGGTCGCGACCACGTCCATGGCGAGCGTGTCTCGCTCGACGAGATCGCGAGCCGGTGCCGACAAGTCGACTCGAAAGGCCGGCGGTCGATAGTCGCCCACGGTGAACGTGGCGATCCCGGCGCGCTCGGACTGGCCCGCGATTGCGAGCTCGACGCGATACGAGCCCGGCTCGGCGATCGTGCTGAGCGCGAAGTCGGCGTCGACGGTCCCGAACGCAGAGAGCGTCGCGGTGTGCTCGGCGAGCGGAGCCACTCCGTTGGGACCGAACAGGGCGAGCGTCGCGTCGCGCGGCTCGGGTGCGACGAGCGCTCCATCGACGCGCGTGCGAGCGATGGCTTTCGCGTGCAGCGTCTCGCCCGGTCGCGCGATCCCGCGATCGGTGAACACCGTGGCCACGAGCGTCGCGGTCGAAGGTTGGGCTTCCCCTGGAGTCATCCCGAGGTGACGCGGGCCCATCGACGTCCGCGGGTCGACGACCATCATCGCGCGATCCGCTCCGCTCACTGCGCGAACGATCACGCCGCCGTCGAGCCGCGTCGCGTCGAGCACGGGGAACCAGACGACGCCACGATCGTCGGTCGCGTCGAGCGCGATCGGCAGCCCGCTGCGGTCGGCGATCAACACCTTCGTGCCAATCACGGGCTTCGCGTCGGCGATCGAGGTCACCCAAAGGGCCACGCCGCCCGGGAGCACTTGTGCGTCGATACCGAGATCGGTTTGTTGAATGAAGGTCGTCGGGAGGCTCGCAGGCGCATTCGTCTTGTCGGCGAGGAGCGAGAGAACGAGCATCGACGGGTGCGTTGGCGAGAGCTCTGCGAAGCCGAGCGTCCCGGTCGCCCAACGGTTGGCTCGCGAAGTGGGCAACACGCTCGACAGCGGCACGCCGAGAAAGCTCCCCGGCTTTTCAGTCGCGACGAGTCGATCGGGGGAGACGAGGGCGTCGAGCTCGGCACCGACCGGCACCGCGGCGATTCGCGCTTCGCCTCGATCGATGTGGATCCCTGCGATGGCGAGACGCGGTAGCGCGTCGTGCTCGAAGGTCAGCTGTCCGCTCGCCGCTCGAACCTCTGGAGGTCGACCCGCGCTGCGCACTGCTAGCGGCGGCATGCGAAGCAGATCGTGACCTGCCTTGTCGCGGAGGCCCGAGACGCGAACCTGGTAGACCTGGCCTGGCGTCCAATCGCCGCTCACCACCACTTCTTTTCCCTCTTCGATCTGGGTCGTGAATCCGTCGAGATGTGGCGTCACCTCGATCGCACCGGGCGAGAGGGCTCCGAGGTCTTCGCTCGACAAGAGGCGCACCGACTGGGCAATGTCGACGATCTCACCGGGTGACTCCGTGAATTTGCACTGCGAGGCCTCCCTCGTCTCGGCGGGGCAATCAATCCCCTCGATGTGCGGTCGCGGCGTCAGCGAAAGCTCGATCACGCGTGGATGCGATCCGCCCTGCGAGAGCGGCGGCGCGATGGCGACGGCCAACTGCGCGCCCGGCTCGAGCCTCGTCTTCAGCACCAGATCGACCAGCGTCTGGCCCTTCGGATCGCGGGTGGGTCGCGCGATCGAGAAGGGCAGCATGCGCTGGCCGCCGTCGACCTCGTAGACGAGAAGCGCGGAGTCGAGCGCTTGCGGATCGACGTTGCCTGAGAACACGAGACGAACCGGCTCTCCTGGCAAGAGGCGCGAGCTCTTCGGACGACCGACGAGGTGCGGTCCGTCATCGAACACGATCGTGTGCGAGGGCGGTTCGACGACCTCTTCGCCCGCGAGCGAGCGCAGTGCCGGAGACAGCTCCATCGTCGACGTGTGAGTCCCTCTCCAAGTCGGCGGAGCTGCCTCGAACGAGAGCGTTCCACGCGAAGTCCAGGTCGCGGTGCCCGCTACCTTCGGAGAGAACCTCAGAGGGCTCTCGGAGATCGGCTTTCCGACGTGCGCCCCATCGACCATCGGCCGGTTGAAGCGCACGACCAACGGATCGCCCGGCCTCAGATTGAGGGCTGTTTCGGTCGGCTCCATGACAGCCAGGCGATCGGGAGCATCGGCTGCGAGGAGCGGCTCGAGAGGGACGGAAGGCGGCAGGTCGGTCGGCGCTTCGGGGAACTTCGCTCCGGCGTTCAAGAGCTCGCGAGGGACTTCGGGTGCGTGCTTCGAGCGACAGCTCCGCGCTACGAACGGAATGAGCAAGGCGGCCGAAGCCATCGCGCAGACGCTGAGCGCGAGGCGGAGTCGCGCACCTCGGTAGGCCGCGCCTCGATCGAGCGGCTCGACCACCGCCTCTCCTTGCCTCGAATCGTTGCGGTACGGATTCACGAACACCTCGCGCGTCGTTCGGTCGATCAAGAATGGGCGATGCGAGGCAAAACCTCGCACTTTTGCACCGCTCTACGCCCCGTCGTCGAGCCCTATTCCCGTGGTTGGGCGCCCGGTCGAAATAGGCGCGTCGGTCGCAGCAGCACTGATCTCGACCGGGCGCCTCAGGGCCCGCGTACCAATAAGTCGGTGCTATTCCGCCGATACCATCGTGAGACAGGCGGCCTCGTTTCTCCGCTCCTCAGCCTACAAAAGTAGGCTTCCGGTGCTCGTTCCTCGGGCCACAGGCTCCCTTCGGTCTCGACGGAATATCGATCGACTTGTTGGTACGCGGGCCCTTACCATTCGCCACGCCTCGAGAGCGGACGATGCCTCTCGCGATGGATCTCGCGCCGATCGCTCGAAGCCTCGATTCGGGATTCGTGTACTGTTCGCGCGTGAAACGCGAAGCGCTGCTCCTCCTCCCGATTGCGTTGTCCGTCGCCTGCTCGTCTCCCGGACCGGCGATCCCGGTCTCGGCAGTGACGACCTCGTCGACGCCGAGCGTGTCTGCGACCGCACCCGTCGCCGAAGAAGCTCCGCCCAAGCTGCGTTTGCCCGAGGGCACGACGCCTCTAGCAGAGGCGATCGAGCTGCGCGTCGATCCGCGGAAAGACTCGTATTCGGGCACGGTCGACATCGAGATCGAGCTTGCCGCGACGAAGAGCCTCCTCTGGGCTCACGGAAAAGATCTCCGCGTGTCGAGCGCGACCGTCACGCCCGCCGGAGCCGCTCCCATCACGGCGGTGTGGAAGGAACGTGATGCGTCGGGCGTCGCATCTCTCACTCTCGCGAGCCCTGCGCCGGCCGGCAAAGCGCATGTTCGACTCTCGTTCGACGCGGCCTTCGAAAAGGGGCAAAAAGGTCTCTACACCACGACCGAAGCCGGCGAGTCGTACGCGTTCACTCAATTCGAAGCCATCGCGGCGAGGAGCGCCTTTCCGTGCTTCGACGAGCCTCGATTCAAGATCCCGTTCACGGTCTCGCTCGTGGTTCCGAAGGGCATGGCGGCCATCTCGAATGCGCGTGAAAAGTCTCGCGTCGCCGATGGCGATAATGAGCGGGTGACGTTCGGAGCCACCGAGAAGCTACCGAGCTACCTCATCGCCGTCGCCGTCGGCCCGTTCGACGTCGTCGCGGCGCCAGACGCCCCCCCGAATGCAGTCCGGACCCACCCACTCCCCATCCGGGCGGTGACGGCGAAGGGGCGAGGCAAAGACGCGGCTTATGCGCTCGCGCACACCGGCGAAATTCTCGCGACGATCGAGGCTTACACCCACGTAGCGTATCCCTACGAAAAGCTCGACGTCATCGCCGTCCCTGGCAAAGGTGGCGCGATGGAGAACGCCGGCGCCGTGACGTTCGCCGAGTTCTTGATGCTCTTCGATCCCGCCAAGGCATCGATTCGTCAACGCCGCGCCTATGCCCAAGTCATGGCCCACGAGCTCGCGCACATGTGGGTCGGCGATCTCGTCACCATGAAATGGTGGGACGATCTCTGGCTGAACGAGGCGTTCGCGACCTGGCTCGGGAACAAGACCGCAGACGCCTGGGACCCCAAGATTCACGCCGAGCTCTCCCTGCTCCAAGGCATCCAAAACGCCATGGGGACCGACTCCATGGTCAGCGCTCGCGCCATTCGCCAGCCCATCGAATCGACCGACGACATCGAGAACGCATTCGACGGGATCACCTACCAAAAGGGTGGCGGGGTGCTCACCATGTTCGAGCGCTGGGTCGGGCCCGAGATCTGGCAAAAGGGTTTCACCGCCTACCTCGAGAAACACCGCTTCGGGAACGCGACCGCCGACGACTTCCTCGACGCCGAGAACGCTGTCAGTCACAAAGACGTGAAGGCGGCCTTCCATACTTTCCTCGATCAAGTCGGCGTCCCTTTCGTGGAGACCGCGATGACTTGCGGCGACAAGGCGAAAGGGCCAGCGACGCTTCATCTCACGCAATCGCGCTATTTGCCAGTCGGTTCCGTAGGGGACGCCGCGAAGACGTGGCAGATCCCGGTGTGCGTGCGCCATGCGCAAGGCAAGGCGACCGGCGAAGCTTGTACGCTGCTGTCGACACGCGAGGCCGACTTCGCTCTACCGAAAGAGGCCGGATGCCCCGCATGGATCTTCCCGAACGCCAACGCGGCAGGCTATTACCGTTTCGCCCTCGCGCCAGCCGACCTCGCCGCGCTCCGCAAGAACGGTCTCGCGTCCCTCTCGATTCGCGAGAAGATCGCTTATTCGAACAGCGTCAGAGCTGGCTATGCGCGGGCTTCGACGCCCTTCGGAGACGCGATGGACGCGGTGGCGCCGCTCGCCAACGAGAGCGATCCAGCGATCGCCGGCGAGCCCATCGGGTTCATCTCGCAATCACGTGATTGGCTCTACCGAGATCCATTGCGTGCCAAGGTAGAGGCCTATGGTCAGAAGCTCTATGCGCCTTCAGCGAAGCGTCTCGGTTGGGATCCGGTGAAGGGCGAAGCCGACGAGGCGGGCGTCTTACGCTCGCAGGTGCTCGGTTTCTTGACCGATACCGTCGAAGACAAGGAGGTCCGCAAAGAAGCCAAACGACGTGGGCTCGCGTATCTCGGGGTCGGCAAAGACGGTAAGATCCATCAAGACGCCGTGAGCCCCGATCTGGCCGGTCTGGCCGTCGGCGTCGTGGGCCAGGAAGCCGACCAAGCTCTATGGGACGCCATCTACGCCCTGTTCGTCGGATCGGTCGACGAAGCCGAGCGCGGCAGGCTTCTTTGGGCCATCGCGGCGGTGCGCGATCCGGCGCTCCTCGCGAAGGCACGCGCGCTGGTGACAGACCCCAAGCTCCGCGACAACGAGGTGCTCATTCCTCTTTGGGCAGAGCTCAATCGCCACGAAACGATGGACGATGCTTGGGCCTGGGAGAAGAAGAACTACGACGCGATCGTCGCCCGGTTGCCCAAGCACCACGGAGGCGTCGCGCTCATCTCGACGGTAAGCGTCTTTTGCGACGAAGCACACGCGAAAGACGCAGAAGCTTTCTTCAAGCCGAAGGTGCAAGACCTCGAAGGGGGGCCGCGTGCGCTCGCTCTCTCGCTCGAGACGGTGCGCCTATGCGTCGCGAAACGAGCCGCTCAAGAGGCGAACGTCAGGAGCTACTTTCAAAAGCACTGAGACCCGTACGCTCGGCTGAACCGACTCGGGCACTTTGCTCGAGCCTTTCGCTTGGTCAGAAGCGGATCCACACGACTGGCACGTCGGCTCGGTAGGAGATCGGCTCGCTCGACTCGAGCGAGCTCGAGGTCAGGTGAACGAGCGTGTCGAATGGCTCGAGCTCGATCGGGGCGTCGCCGTCGGCCGAGAGCATCGTCTTCTGAAGGGCGAACACGGCGAGGTTCCTCGCGCGGGTGATGGCCCGGATCGACGGCGAGAATCGATGCGTCTCGGCCTTCGAGACCTCGACGTGGGCGCGCCGCTCGAGGGTCGACATGACGTTGAAATCCATCGCCCGACCGCTGCCACGCGTCTCTGCTGGAACGCTGCCGGAGAAATGAATGGCATGGTGCTTGGTCATCGGCAGACCGTGCGTAGCGGCCGGGGCATCGTCGGGGCACAGTGGCGGCGGGGCAGGGCCGATGACGAGGCTCAGCGCGTTGTCGTCGAGCGGGATCAGCGTGCGATGTATCCCCGGGAACGACGAAAAGGGTTGGGAGCCGTCGATTTCGGCGACGCTGAGGCGGAGATCGAATCCGTGCACGCTCTCAAGCTCGTCGACGCCGCGATCGTCTGCGCGATGGCGCCAGATCTCGTGCGTGATCCCGCCGCCGTTCGCCCATCGTTGCGTCGTCCACGCGGAGCGAGCGATGACCGAGGTTCGAAAAGGAGTCATTCACGAACACTATTTCGACGAACGCGTTCGAAACAAGAGTGACTTCTCATTCGGTGACGAGCCGCGAGCTCTCAGCGCCTGACCCAGACGAGTCGCGCACACGCGACGAGCGACGTCGACAGCATCCACGGAAGACCCACGAGCAGCACCGTCGCCAACGCCGCGTCGATGCCGAACGTTTCGGCTCGGAAGACGCCGGCCGATACTCGGAGGAGCGCTGCGATCCAAGCGAGCGTGCACACGGGCAATAGCTCGGCATCGGGCACCGAGCGCGAGAGCCTCGTCGAGCGCGACGTGGGATGGGGCGCAGCTCGGAACGGTGAAACAGTCGATGCCTTCTGACCCATGGTGAGGTAGCGCCACGTTCGGCTCTTCCACATCAAGATGGCGTCAAGAAGGTGCCCCTGCCATCCTGAACGGCATGCGGAGAGCGGTGGTCGCCATCGCGAGGGTTCTGTCCGAACGCTCCGAGCCTGCCTTTGCGCGCGCCGCGGGCATTGCGCTTTGCCCGCGAGAGAACAGCCTCAGCGACGTCGCACGAACAATCCGATACGCTTTGGGTCTCTGATGCGGAACACGATCTTCGCGCGACAGCCTCTTCTTCTTCGCGAGCTCACTTCGACCTCGTGCTTCGTCCTTTGGGGGCTCGCCCTCGGCGGTTGCAGCTTCCTCCTCGACTTCCCCAAAGAAGGGACGACCTCCGCGGGCGGCGGCACGGGCGGTGCCGGTCATGGCGGCGCTGGAGGCGCCGGGGGCGGTTCCGCGATTTGCGCACAGTACGCTGCTGCGCCGACGGTCGACAAGCCCTCTTGGCGCTCGAAAATGAACGGGCCTGGCACGGTCGGGGGCGTCGCCACGACCGGGCTCGTGCGCGTCGGAGCTCAGCTCTTCGCGTACGGGCGAACGACCGATGGCTTGACGAGCTTCTTCACTGGAAGCGGGACGCATGTCGGAGAGCTCTACCTGACGAAGATCCCCGATATGGGCGCTCCGAGCCTCGCGTTTGCCGCCACCGCGTGCAACGGGACCCGCGACGCTCTGTCCGGAAAGATCACTTCGCAGTCCGACGGTCGCGTGGCGATCAGCGGCTCGTTGGGATTCGACCTCACGCTGCCTGGCCCAGGGACCTGGTCGTTCGCGCTCGGTGACGCCGATGTCTGCTCGAGCGGCGCCACGACCGTGAACGCCGTGAACCCCTATGACGAATTCAATGGAAGTCCTTTCTTCGCCGTCATCGGAGACACCTCGATCGACACGGGCCTTCCGCCGATGGCCGATGGAATCGGTCTCGACATCGACGACAACAAGAAGAATTACGGCGCAATCGGCATCGCGACGGGGCAGGTCTTCGAAAAGATGGGCCCCGACTTGAACGAGCGTTTCTTCGTCCAACGCTCGACCGAGACGTCGGCGAATACCACCTTCGTACTGGCCAATCACTTTTTGGAGACCCATATCGGGTTCGCCTATGGCGAGGCTGCCGTCGCGGTCGACGATGCCGGCAATGCCTGGTTCGGCGGTGGCTCCTGCAACGACATCGGCAGTTGCGCAGGGCAAGGCGCGTTCTTCGGCGTGCTCCCGGCCACGGGGAGCCCCGAGCTCATCGTCGAGCAACCCGGAACGCCGTCGGCCATCACGTCGATGGCGTTCGTCGATTCGGTGCTCGTCTTGGGCGGTCGTTACGACGGCTCGCTCGCCATGCTCGGTGAAACGCTGCCCGCTTCGAGCGGTGGCGATGCGTTCGTGATGGCCGTCGATCCGGTCACGCGAAAAGTCATTTGGCGCTATCCCGCGGGCGACGCCAAACCCGCGTATGATCCGACCGGATTCAACACGGTCGTCGACGTCGCTGCGCTCGGGACACGCGTTTGCGGCGCCGTTTACGTCTTGGGATGCACCGTACCCACGGGCGGGACGGCCGCTGATTGCTCGGTCCCCGCCAAGGGGAAACGAGGATTCCTCCTCAAGCTCGATCTCGGTAACGGAAAATTGGTTTCGGTCGACGACTTCACGCTCGAGAATCCGAGCGTCGACTTCGCCATGCCTACGGCGCTGACGGCCAGCGGTGAGAAGATCTGGATGGCTGCGACGATCTCGGGCAAGGCCACCATCGCCGGGACGCCCGTGGTGGGTGGCGCGCCCGAGGAGACCGTCGTCCTGCAACTGAGTCATTAGTGCTTCGACACAGTGGCTTTGAAGGGCGGAATCCAGCGGAGATGAAACAGGAAGACAAAAAGACCGAGAATTCGAGCGTCAAAACGGCGCAGCCCCTCACCTCGGTCGAGCCATCCGCCGGCCTTCCTGTCTTCCTGTCTTCCTGTTGCATCTTCCGACTCCGATTCGTTCGAAATCGACCGAGGCCCAACCGCTCGAATCCTCTGCCCTAGGGTTGCGTAGCCTGCCGCCGCCCTGCGTACGCGGACGCCGGCGCGTATGCCGCGCGAGGCTCGCCGAATGCCTCTGGGCGCGACGGGGTTTGGAGTCGCGCTGAATCTGGTAGAGTCCAGTGCATGGCCGATGCTGCGACGAGGGGCGCGAGGCGCGAAGACATCATCGTGTCGTTCGAAGGCATCGAGCGCCCGGCCAATTCGCTCCGGAAGCCGTAGCCGCGAGCCATGGAGAGCTTGCCCAATCAGGAGCTCCGAGGGCCGCTCGATGACGCGCTCGCCGACGAGATCCGCTCGCTCGACATCATTCTCACGAGAGTGTGGGAGCTGTTGTCGGCCGCAGGGATCGTCGGCGGGCTCGGTGTGTGGCTCTTCTGGGGGTTACCGGTCGGCGCCGCGATGGCGGGTCTGTCGGCGTTCGGTCTTCCGTGGTTCGCGCTGCAGGCTCGCTGGTTGAAAGGGCCACGCGCGCCGCTCGCCATTTGGATGGGAGCGTCGATGGAGGCCACCCTCCCGGGCATCTCGCTCGTGATCGTCGCGCGCTCCGAGGGCGCGGCGTACGCCCTCGGCTCGTACGTCACGCCGATGCTCTTCACGTGCCTCATCGTCGCGTCGGCAGCGCGCCTCCGCCCGATGACGACCCTGCTCTTCGGCTTCTCGACAGGCGTTTCGTTCATCGCCCTCTATTTCTTCTGGCTACGCGGCGAGCTCTCGCCAGCGTTCGCGTCGATGCCCCTCTACTCACCCATCTTACAGGTGATGCGTGGGCTGAGTTTCGCGGGGGGCGGCGCGCTCGCGTCGATCATCGCTCGCGGCCTCCGCCATGCCATTGGTCGCGCGGAGCGTCATGTTCGTTCGCACGATCTGTTTGGCAAATACCGACTTGGCGAGCGCATCGGGGCGGGCGGAATGGGCGTCGTTCACCGCGCACTCTACTGCCCAGAGGGCGGCTTCGAGCGCACGGTCGCTGTGAAGATGCTCCACAGTCATCTCGCCGACAAGCCTTCGTTCATGGCCGAATTTCGCCAAGAAGCAGAGCTCTCTGCGCGACTCGCTCATCCGAACATCGTTCAGGTACTCGACTTCGGTCGCGTCGGAGCGGCCTACTTTCTCGCGATGGATTATGTCGACGGTACGACCCTCTTTGCATTGGAGCGCGCGTTCTTCAGCAAGAATAAGCAGCTATCACCCGACTTCGTCGCTTGGATCGGGCGCGAAATCGCGGCCGGGTTGGTTCACTCGCATACGGGCGCGCGAGACGCCGAGGGCCGGCTGCTCCGCGTCGTTCACCGCGACTTGTGCCCAGCTAACATTCTCGTATCGGCGAGCGGAGAAGTGAAGATCTCCGACTTCGGCGTCGCCAAAGCGCTCCGTGACGCGAGCGCCTCCGAGACCAAGACCGTAGCGGGTCACATCGGTTACATGGCGCCCGAGCAAGCGCGCGCCGAGTCGATCGACGAGCGCTGCGATCTCTTCGCATTGGCCATCATCTTGTGGGAGCTCGTGTCGGGTAGACGGTTGTTCTTTCGCGGCACCGAGGGCCCTTCACTCCTCGCTCTCTTCGCGGGCGAGGTCACGCCCGTTTCGTCGATCCGCGAAGACGTCGGACCCGAGTGGGATCGATTCTTCGAGAGAGGACTCGCTCCCTCGCCCTCGAATCGGTTCGCGTCGGCAGCCGAGATGAGCGCCGAGCTCCTGACTCTTCGCCGAGAGAACGGCTCGTGCGCCGACGAGCTCGCCGAGCTCGTCCAATGGGCCGCCGAGAACGACGTGGAGATTCAAGCGGGGCTCCCCGCGAAGATCGACCGGACCGCCGACACCCTCGTCGATCGAGAGCTGTCTCTTTGAAGCGGGCGGCAAAGACGAGATGACGTCGCCGTCCACGTGGGGCGGTTTCGGAGGAATAGCGCCTACCGTCGATCGCTGAGCCAGATAGGGACCGGCGCAAAGTGCTGCACAGGTCGACAGCACCACGCGGTGAGTTTCGCCACATGCTACGCCTTGCCCCAGCGCAAGACTTCACGCGCTCATCAGGCTCGCGACTAAAACGATGAGAGATCGCGGCGCGAAACCGCTGAGCTCGATTGAAGATGAGGCGGCACCACCGTCGTCCTCGTAGCGAATGTCAAGCGCGTCGATTCAGGGTGCCTTCAGGCGAATGGGAGCGGAAAGCCCGGCGAGGGCCGGGAACCTTCGTGGCGGCACGTCTGCTGCAGAGCTCGACCGCGCGTGGACATTTCACGCCAATTACCCATCGTGCTCGCGAGGTACCATGTTCCAATTTCGCCGTCAGTTAGCTCCCTCAATTGCACTCGTCGGCGCGTCGGCGATCGGCTTTGCAGCGGCCTGTTCAACGACCCTCAACAAGGGCGGCGGTGGCAATGGCGCAAGCGACGGAGGCAAGGACGGTCCCCCGGGAAACGACGTCAATCAGCATCCTCACGCTACCGGCGACGCCAAGGCTGGGCAGGCCGTCTTTCGAATGGAGACGTTCGGCGACGAAAACTTCTTCACCGATGCAGTGAAGCTTCCGCAGGGAATCGTAGCTGCAGCCCTGACCCCCGTCCAAGCTTTGAAGAACGGGTACAACGTCAACATCGACGCGTTGGACGCCGCCACCCAGTCCGCGATCGCAAAGGAGTTGGCTACCGACCTATCGCCGGCGAATGCTCCACTACTCAACGATCCCAAGACCACCCTTGTGCTCATCAATGCCAATGCAGTGATCGGCGTGGTTGCCAAAGACAGTAATCATGACGGCAAAATCGACGTGAGCAATGGCGATAAGGTCGGAGTCACTTGCGCATTTTGCCACGCCGTCACCGACGGCTCGGTGTTCGTCCTCCCAAAGGGCGGCTCGATTGGAAGAGAAATCGATGGTCCGACGCCCCACAACTTGAACTTGGGCGCCACCTTCGCCGTCGCCGCCAACACGCGTGCGCTCTACCCCATTGCTCAACTCGCGCTGACGGCCAATCAGGGAGCCACGATCGGGCGTGCGCCCGTTGGGCTCACCGAGAAGTCGACGGAGGCAGAGATCGATGCCTACTTCAACAACCCAGCGTATTATCCGATTGGCAGTTTCGACGATCAACCCGACGGGACAGGGGCGCCAATGCACATTACGCCCATGTTTCGCTCCGACCTCGCTGCTCCCTACGGTAGCGAAGGAACCATCAGCAAGCTGGACAACTTCAGCAATCTCGTCTTTACGGCCCTATTCGATCAGCGCGACCTGCTGACCGCAGATGGTCGGGCGTTTCTTCACACCGTCGGCAATGCTGCTGGGGACGAGATCGCCGACGACTACATGAAGATTCTCATCGAGACGGGGGTTCCGACTGTCTCAGGAATCGAAATCGCGACGACCGGAAAGGCAGGGGATGAAGCCACCCCGGTTGGAATCAGGGTCGACAATACCAAGTTGCTGGACTTGAGCGCCTACATGGATGGTTTGCAGGCACCCGCGGGGAAGAAAGACGACACAGCGAGCATCGCGAGCGGTCGCGACACATTTCGCAAACAGTGTACATCGTGTCACAACGTCGACCAGGGCCACTTCGTACCCTCGAAATTGATTCCGATGAAAGACATTTTCCCCGGGGACGCCCCGGTCAATCTCGGCGAGCGCGTTGCGCCATTGAATCCGCTGCTCAACACCGTCGACAACATCTTCGACGATAAAATGATCGTCATCAATGCCAGCATTCGCGGCGACATTCGCGGGATGGCCATGCCCCTCTTGCTAGACTTGGCGCGAAAACCAGTGTTCCTCCACGACAACTCGGTTCCGTCTCTCGACCTGCTGCTCGATGGCTCGCGCGGCGTGGCGGCACCCCATCCATTCTATCTGAGCGGAGCTCAAAAGACGACGATGGTAACTTACCTTCAATCGCTCGACACATCGTCGCACTGATCCCCTGTCGCTCGCTACGGGAAGCCATGGAAGGTCTTCCCGTAGCGTTTCTCTCTGTCTATCCAGCCGCCGGATCGACTCAGACTGCAGAGGCCGCGCCCGCGCTGCTGGCGCGTCTTCGTCTACGAAACGACGCACCGCGTGCAGGAGACACGCGAGGGGCCGAGGGCCCTCAGCGAACCGTGACTTCGCTCTTGGCCGGCAAGTCGGGCCAACTCGGCTCCGACCACAAGTGAACTGTTGTCACCGCGACGTGATAGAGGCCCCTCGGGAGTCCTGACTGCGCGATGGGCGACCCTGTGTCGCGCCAGGGCACTGCGGCTTTTGACGAGGCGGCCAGACCATTTTGCTGGTGCGCCAACCTATCTTGCCTTCGATGACACCGCCCGGGAGGAGAGCAAGACGCGGCGCGAATACCAGACCACGACGTCGCGCGCGTGGCGGACGAGGTTGTCTCGCACCAGATAGTCGCTGGCCTCCTAAAGCTTGATGCCATCTCCACGGAGCGCGGTGTCGTCGCCCGGGCCTTCGATCTGCGCTCTTCGAGGATGCAGTGACGGCAAGGGGCAAGCGATACGTGAGAGTGCCGATGTCGAAGGGCAATACGGCGCCACACGGCCGCTCTGGGAACGCAATTCAGGTATTCACACGACCCGACGGCGAAGGTCAATCGCATCGTCGACAACGTGGTCGGCATCTTCGTCATGTATCGCGAGCGCCTTCCATCGAAGAGAACGTTCTCGCGGGCGCTAGGGGCTCGGCCGTCGCCGTGCGCCTTCACAGCTCTCAACAGGGAACGAGCTTTCTCGGCAACGATTGAAAGAACGTCGGGCCCGTCCAAGTCGAAGCGGCGGCGATCCTCGGGGACGAGGTTCTCAGCATCCACTGGTCCGACTACGTCGGATAAGCTCTCGACAGAGACGGAACGGGTGACGTGGCGTTCGAGCAGGAACGCCTCTCGGGCGAGCTCTACGACGCACCCTGATTCATTTCCGCACTTTGCTCAGGACGGCGTCGACTTCGCACGGACTACGTTGCAACTTCGAACAAACAGACCTCACGCGGCTGACTGAAGCAGTCCCGCGAGAGCGATCGTTTGGCGGTCGACATCTCTCTTTGGACGTCGACGGGCTCGACGGACGGCTCACCGTGCAATACACCCCAGCCGTCGGTGATTGCTCAGGGCCGGCCTATGTCGGCACGTTTCGATACCATCGCGAGACAGGCGGCCTCGGGTCTCGGCTCCCCAGCCTACAAAAGTAGGCGTGAGGTGCTCGTTCCTCGGGCACCCGTCTCGCGAAGGTTGAGGCGGAATATCGATCGACTTGCTTGTAAGCGGGCCCCCTGGCTGTCGCCAAGGACCGCAACGACCTCCGGTTACATTTGCGCGTGAGCGTTCGGAACTCGTGCCTCTCCGGTGGTGACGACGTCTTTCGCGCCCTCGACCTCCAGAATCTTTTTGGCGCGCGCTGCTTCTTCGCTGCTGTCGACGTGCACCGACATGAGAATGCCTCCGCCCGTCAGCTTCCCTTCGTATTGCTTCGCCTCGATCTCGGGGATGCCCATTCCAACGAGCGCGCCAGTGATGCCGCCGAGGGCAGCGCCTGCCGCAGCGCCGCTGAGCGCGGCCATGATCGGACCTGCTGCGATGAACGGTCCGACGCCGGGAATGGCGAGCGCGCCGATTCCTGCGAGGAGGCCGATGGTGCCGCCGAAGACGCCGCCCGCGCTTACGCCGGTGATCGCGCCCTCTGGCGCCTTGGTGTTTTTCTCGTGCGCGAAATCACGCGTGCCGCGCTTGTCCGGGAACAAGACCGAAATGTCGTTCGTGCCGAATCCGGCCCGTTGCAAATCCGACACGATTTTCTCGGCCTGATTCTGCGTGGAAAGGATACCGATGACGGTGGTCTTCTTAGCCATGTTCATATGCTCCTCCGCCTACTTGGCGGCGATCTCGAGTTGATTGTCGACGCTTTTTGCGCCCGCGGTGCTCTTGGCGGTGCTGAAGATGTATTCCTTCTCCTTGTCGCTTGCGACCGGCCCACGCAGTGTCACCATACCATCCTTGGTGATGATCTTGACGTTCTGTGCGGTCGTCGACAAATCGTGATTCGACATCAGCTGCTTGCGGATCTCCGCAGTGGTCGTGATGTCTGTTTGGTTTTCGCCTTGGTTGAGGGGACTGAGGGTTGGCCCCGTGTCCCGGTCGTTCTTCTTGGTATTGTCTGCCGGAACGGGCGGATCGGTTTTCGTGTTGGCGTCGGCGCAGCCTGTCGCTGCGACGGCTGAGAGAACGGCTATGATGATGGTCGCCTTCATGAGGTGCGCCTAAAAGCACGTGTCGGGCCACTTCGATGAGCGTTCGAATGCCGCGAAAACCAGCGTCCCCGTCGTACAATGCACCGGAGTCAGTGAGGCGAGCCTGAGACCTCGATGCGTTATGCCGCAACCCTCAGGAGTCGATCGCTGGGGCGCAATGGGCTGAGTGGTCGTGAGCCGCAGCCTTCGGCGCGAATGCCCCGTGCGTGACCTCCCGCGGCTTTGATGCGGTCAATCAATCACCTCGACGCATTTCAATTCGGGGCTCCGATTGAGCATTGGCTGGGCGGCCTTCTTCGAGAGGCGAGCTGCGCCTCCCTCGAGACGAGCAGCACCACGGCATCGAAGAGGAACCAAGGTGCTTCTTCAGCGCTTGGTCGGCTCCCGTCGTCTCGTTGGCGGCGATCAATGGCCCAGATTCGCACCACCCGATCAGAGCAGCCCGTCCAAACCTAGTAGCCCGTCGACAAACTCATACACGGCGCGATCGCGGCGATCGTTCGCGAAAGCGACGTCGCGACGGATCCTCGCGCGCACCGAAACCCCCCCGACGCATCGTCGATGCGTTCGGGGAGGAACACTAATCTTCGGCCAGCCGGAGGCGAGCATGTCGCTGGGTCTCACGCTGTCCGGTTGCCGAGCAGGGAGCGAATCCGTTTGGCTTTTACCCGTCACCATCTCGACGCTCACGAAGAGACCAGCGCCTTCACTCGACTTCGCGCTGTCGCCTCAGAGATCGAACTGGGTGGCTCCTTTGCACGAGACCTTGGGGCCGTTCGGGGTGCACGTATAGGGGCCATTGGCGCCTTGGATGATGAAGCTCCCGTCGACTGCCGGCGTGAAGGCGTACGAGCGACCACCGCTGTCGAAGAGCGCCAGCGTGTAGCTGGTTGTCTCCGACGAGATCAGCGCTTGGCGGCCGGAGAACGTGTGGACGGATCCCCTGTCTGCGGAGGCGACTACGGTGGTCGTGAGCCCGCTCAACGCGCTCTTCGCCTGCAGGACGAGCTCGAGCTGGAAGCAGAGCGATCCGACGCATGCATTGTCGGCACTCATGGTGAGCAAGATCTGACTGCTGGCTGCCGTAATCGGGTCGCTCGAGCTCCATTGTACGGTTCCCTTGGCTTTGCCATCGGATGCGCACGCGAGGTCGACGGTCCCGTCGTTCGTCGTCTTGGTGACGCACTTGCTCCCTGAGAAGTTGGTCGTGCCGAGCGCGCTGAGGATCGTCGTAATCGCTTCGCCGTCCGAGCGGTACGCGTCGTAGATCTCTCGCACCGAGGTCGCTTCGATGGTTCCGGTGGCGTGGCTGACGCCCGTGTTCACGAGGTCCAACTGCTCCTGGGGATCGCTAGGTTCCCATGAAGGGCGCGTGCTGCTGCAACCAATGGCGAAGATGGCCGCGCAGGTGCCGGCCGACAGGACGAGAAGGGATCGGATCATGGGAAGTAAGCTCCTCTGGGGTGCGCGAAACGTGCGCACATGGAAGAACCGTTAAAGCAATTCGCTGGCCATGCTCTGGGCCACGCGCCTGACCGCCGATCGATACTCGGAGTTGGAGCCATTCGGTCACGATCGGTGCAAAGCGCCTCGACGGAGCTCGAGCCCCTGTCTTGGCGTGCGATCAGCCCGGTGGCTTCGGCTCAGTCGAAGGCTTGCGATTGTTTCGACGCAAAACACCCTTGCACCGTTCGGAGCATGTTTTGACGTTCTCCCAATCGCGCGCCCATTTCTTTCGCCAAGCGAAGGGCCTCCCGCATGCGGCGCAGACCTTTTCTGGCAAATGGGGCTTGCTGTGTTTGTCGGTCATGAGCGAGCGCAGCCTCGACTGTTTCGCGCGGTCTTGTTCAATCGGAGCGAGGTCCGCTCTGCCGCAGAGCCGACGGGATCCGTTCTTTGAACGCGAAGAAGCCCTTGCTAGCGTACGGCCAGAACAGCTCGTCCCAACTCCGGCGAACCTGTATGAGGGTCACGCCCGCAGAAGCCAGCTCAGGGACGAGCTGCGAGAGCCTGTCGGCCACCAGACCCACGGGCGCGTAGGCGGTCACGATGCGCCGTACGCCTGCGGCCTGCGCCGCCCCTACGAGCGTCCCGGCGTCGAGCCGGTCGGCCCGCTCGACAGGGCAATCGAAGTGCGACGCGACGCGGGTGGCGGTGTCGTCTGCGGCGCCCTGCGCGAAATGTCGCGCGTGGTCCCCCCAAAGCAAATCCGAATCGACGACGACGCGCACGCCCTCGAACGCGAACCGCCCGGCAAAGAGCGATTCTGGATGCATGTCTTCGTCCGTGACCAACAGCAAGGCTGGGTCATCAGGGCGCGCTGCATCGGGCCGGGCTGCATCGGGCAGGACGGCATCGGGCGGGGCAGCATGGGGCAAGGCGCGTGGCGCTTCGAGCGGTGGTTCACGCAGCGCGATGGCTTCTCGCGCAAGCCCCGCGGGGGCGAACCGCCCGTTGGTGTAGCGCGAGATGTTCGCAGTCGTGGCGAGGTACGTTTTCCCGACGGTCTGCAGACCTGCGACCCAGCGCCACGACAGGGTGTTGCTTGCCGCGTCGGCATCGAGCAGATGGCGCAAAAAGAAGTCGGCGCCCAGCGCCCAGGGCAGACGGAGCGTGAAGATCCAGATCGAGGCGAACCACATCCGCGCGTGATTGTGCAGATAGCCCGTCTCGACGAGCTCACGAGCCCAGTCGTCGAAGCCCTCGATTCCGGTCCGTCCGTTCTCGGCGTCCGAGATGGCGCGCTGATCGGAGAACGCGCTGCGCTGATGATCGCGCTCCGTGAGAAAGCGGTCCCAGACCCGAGGGCGCATTTCGAGCCAGCCCTTCCAGTAGGTTCGCCAAAGTACTTCTTGGACGAACTTTTCTGCTGCTTCCAAGCTGTGGCGAGCGAGCACGGTGTCGACGATCTCAGCTTCGGTGATCAGCCGACGGCGCACGTAGGGCGAGAGCCTCGAAACGGCGCCTGGTTGGTCGGGTCCGAGGTCGGTGTTGCGACCGGAGGCGTAGAGACGAGCGGCCTTGGGCTCGAAGTCAGCCAGTCGGCTGAGCGCCATGTTTCGCGAAGGATGGAGAGGTAGATGGATCATCGATGCCCCGTCGCTCCACAGGCCTTTCATGGACCTTTTCTCGTAGGGGCACGGAGTGAAGAAGTCACGTGGTGGACCTCGTGATCGCCATGCGCGTGCCGGAGGCCATCAATTCGCTGGTGGCTGGTTGCCGTCACGCGAAGGCTGAGGCGGAATATCGATCGACTTATTGATACGCCGGCCCTTACTTCAGCCTCGCGCCCGATTGAGTCTGCGAGATCCTCTCGCCGAGCACCGCCGCCGTCGACCGTGGCGACAAGCGTGCCGTCTACGCGACCGAAGGTGTCGTCGCCCACCTCTGGTTCGTCGATCCCGACGCTCGAGCGCTCGAAGTGCTCCTGCTCGACGGACCGAGCGATCGCATTCAGTCGGTGTTTTCGGGCGAAGCGAACGTGCGGGCCAAACCTTTCGATGCAATCGTGCTCGAACTCGCTGCGCTCTGGGCGCGCTGAGCTCGACCTAGTCCCCCCTCGAGCCATCCACGCTGCGGAGGTTCGTGAAGGGCGGCAGGCCGATCGCCGGCAAATTTAGCGCGGAACATCCGAGCCGAACGTGTCGCCTGCCCGCGTCGTGGGCGGACGAGACGGAACGGTCATCTTCGCCAACGGGCTTGAACCCCAACGCCGCATAAGGCACAAAAGACTCGTGCCGCACATCGATTGGACCAACTGGGCGATTCTCTCTCCGGCGATCATCGTCGTCGCGTCCCAAGTGTTCCTCGTCCTCGAGCGCCTCTTCCCCTACGACAAGGGGCAGAAGGTCTTTCGAAACGGGTGGTTCAACGATTTCGTGATGTACACGCTCGTCCAGAGCTACTTCCTCGGCTTCGCCATCAATGGGCTGATTCAGTGGCTCGACCAGAGCAGCGCGTCGCGCTTTCACTTGATCGGCGGCTGGCCCGTCTGGGCGCAGCTTGGCCTCTTCTTCGTGACGCACGACTTCTACATCTATTGGTTTCACCGCCTTCAACACCGCAACAAGTGGCTCTGGCGGACGCACGAGGCGCATCACTCGCCCAAAGAGGTCGACTGGCTCTCGGGCTCGCGTTCGCACGCCCTCGAAATCCTCATCAATCAGACCATCGAGTATGCTCCGATCGTGCTCCTCGGCGCGAAGCCCGAGGTCGCCTTGATGAAGGGCACGCTCGACGCGGTTTGGGGCATGTACATCCACTCGAACCTCGACGTGAAGTCTGGCCGTCTGCAATGGATCATCAACGGGCCTGAGCTCCACCGTTGGCACCACGCTCTCGAATGGGGCGCTTGGGGCGATGGCTATGGCCACAACTACGGCACCAAGCTCGCCATTTGGGACTATCTGTTCGGCACCGTCTATCGCCCCGACGAGAAGCCGAAAGCGTACGGCGTCTACGTCGACTTTCCCGACCACGGGAAGAACCTGCCGGAGTGGCTACGTGACTATGTGTTCCAACACGCATTCGCGTTTCGACGCTTCACCGACAAGGCCGCGACGGGTCCGAGCTCGAGCGGCGCGACGATGATGACTCCCCCTCCAGCTTGAGCCGTGCGCTCCGAGCGGACGCGTCTAGACTTTTCGAGCCCGCTCGGACGAAGACTCACTCTGCGCAGGCGGTCGAACGCTGAAAAGCTGTGCAGGCGTGAATGGTGCGCTGACCCACCCCGCAAACGAGCCCACCCCGCATCGACGTAGGAGGAGACGTCGACGCGGGGTGGCAAAGTAGTCAGTTGGGCGCGCGCTTCTGCTCAGGGAGGCAAGAGGAGGCAGGTGCCGTCGGTCGAGAGATCGAGGCAGGCGAGCGCCTTCAGCGGCGTGGTGTTGTTGCCGAGAATTCCGACGGCGAACACCGTGACGACCTGTCCAGCCGGAACGGTGACACCATTGAGGACGAGCGCATCGGCGGTGGTTCCGTGCGCGCGCGCCGAGAGCGTGGCGTTGTTGAGTGGATCGATTGACACGTAGTCCTTGTTGGCGACTTTGCCGACGTCGCCGTAGACGACGTTGCTCCAGACGGCAGCGAAGGCGTCGGCCTTGCCGGTGCCGACGTCGACTGCGGGTGTGCCGGGCGACGTGTGAATGAAGCGAACGCTGTTCTTGTTGGCTGCGACCGTGAGATCGTCGACATAGAGCTTCACCGCGAACGCCTCTTGGGCAGCCGTCGGCGCGAGGACTCCGGTCGCAGCGACCGTGTAAACGCCATTCGCCGCGACCTGAATTCCAGGGACGTCGGGGAGGCCCGCGAGGGCGGTCGAGCAATCGGCCGCATTGGGAGCGACGATGCGCGCGCTGTAGGTGCCGACGGGAAGGTCGACGTACGGCGTGGCCGACGGATACGCAAGGCCTGCCGTCTTTCCAAGGCCCTTCAGCACAGGTCCGATCGCAGTGCCGCCCGACGGCGTGACGCAGAAGTCGACGGGTGGCGTGCCCGGCGAGACGTGGACGACGCGCACTTTGCCACCCATCGCCCCGCCCGTAGACGAGGAGGTCGCCGTACCGGAGCTCGTTGACGAGGCCGCTTTCGAGCCGGTCGAAGAAGCCTTTGTGGTGCTCGACGCCGACGTACCGGTGCCTCCGGCACCTCCTGTTCCGGAGCTGTCTCCGCATGCGGCGGTGGCAACGAAAAGGGCGATGCTGGTAGCAGTCAGGACTCGATGTGACATTTTAGGCTCCTGGAAGGTTTTCTCGACGGCAACGGTGCCCGCGTCGCGATTGCAACGACTCGGCCACCGCCGACATGCAGCGCTCGCTGCGTACTCTGACCTAGACTTTCGCTGTACGTCGCGGGACGGATTCAGCCCCGGTTACTATTTCGACAGTCGGCTGTGTCGGTGGCTCATCAATGCGGTTTAGCGGGCCTTGCGCAGCGGAACCCCACCACGTAGCGCTCCTTTTCGTCGGGCGCGCGTGCTTGCCGGTAGGCCGCGCGCAAGAACGCGCGGTCTTGGACCCACGATCCACCACGGATCGATCGCGCAGAGGCGGCGGTGCCTGGTGTGTCACAGACAGGATCGACGAACACGTTCGAGGACTTCGCCTGCCAACACGACTCGCCTTGTTTGTTGAAGCGGTCCAGCGTCCACTCTTGGAGATTGCCGGCGAGATCGTAAATGGTGCGGTCGCCGATCACGATCTTGTCGGTTAGACGCGTCTGGTCGCGCAGTTGGGCGAGGTCGGTCGGCGTCAGCGACGGATCGCTCGGCAATGACTGCGCCCCTTCGCCATTCGTCGAGCATTTCGAGGTCAGGCCGGGCGTGGGGTCCAAGCTCGAGCTCGCACGTCCCCAGACGGCGGCTTTGCAGATGGCCGCTTCGTCTTGACCCCATATGTAGAGGGCAGAGCGCAGCGCGCTCGATGCATATTCGAATTGTGCTTCGCTCGGCAGCGTCGCTCCGCGGTCCTCGCAATAGCGGCGCGCAGTCTCCCAACCAACGCAGTTGACGGGTCGGTCGTCGGCTCCCTGCCCGGTCGCCGAGAACGTGCAGAAGCCGTCGTCGGAGGTGACGCCGGTCGTGGTGATGTCGACTGGAATCGATTGCGTCGCTGCCCAAGCTCTCACGTCGGCCACGGTCACTTCCCGGTCGTCGAGGTAGAAGGGTGAGAGCACTACCAGGCGCTGTCGGTCCGACTCGTTGAACCCGTCGCCCTTCACGAGGGGATTTCCCATCCAATATGCGCCGCCAGGGACGCACACCTCGGAAGGTCCCGGGTCGCCCTCGCAAGCCGCGCGTGCCACACCAGGCCACGTTCCGACTTGCGTGTGATCCGGGCGTCCGGGACGAACGCGCGCGCCCTCGTCTTCGTTGGGCTCGACGAACAGCTCCGTGGCCCCCGACATTCCCACGTCGCCCGTGAGAAGATGCAGCGTCGTCTCGATGGGGCCGTTCGTCGGTGTCGGAGGAAGATGCGCCGAGACGACGATGGCGGTCTCTGCGGGAAGGCGACCATCGACGAGCGAGTCATGGCGGTAGAGCCGCGCCGTCACGATCGGGCGTTCGCCCGGGGGCGACTCGACGGTGAAGGTCGCGCCTCTCGCGCCGAAGCTCGACTCGTCGACCTCGAAGTCGCGGGTGCATTCGCTGCACGTCTCTTCGGTTTGTCCCTCACGGAGCACGGTGAGCTCGAGGTGGTCGAAGAGCGCCGGCGGTCGCGACGGGTCGACGTTCGCGATGGCAGGGAGCGGCAGCCAGGCGTCGGTGTCAATCGTGACCAGGTGATGCCCTGGGGCTGGCAAATTCTCCGCGGTCTGCGCGCACGCGGTCGACGCGCCGAGGAGCGCCAGGAGTAGCGAGGTTCGACCGTGTAGGTGTTTCATGGGCCTTCGATCGTTCGCTCGGTCGTCTCGATTGGATTCATGGCATCGGTCGGTGCTTCGCGCCATCGGCCCAGACCCACATGCCGCGTCGCTGCGCCGACGAAACGGAAAAGGGCTCATCACGTGCCGTCTCCCCGCCGCACGCAGCGGAGACCGACTCGGCTCGAGGTCGAGTCGGGAGAGAACCCTTGGTCACGGAGACCCGCGAGGAGTCGCTCGGCGGGGTCGGTGTAATCGGAACCCCGTGCCGTCCGCGCCTTCGCGCCGCCGTCGTCGCAGAGCGGATCGAAGAGCGACGCGGAGCGCCAGCAATTGGAGCAATAGGCGCGGTAGCTGTCGCGAGTCCATTCACGAACGTTGCCGGCGAGGCCCACGATTGCAAGGTACGGCGTCACATCGCCCGGCTCGGAGGCTCCGACCGGCTGAACCCCATAGCCATGAGCGATGCAAGTGTCTGAACCTAGAAGAGGGCTGTCTGCGCGTCCGAACACGGCAGTGTCGCAGGTGGGATCCGTCGAGCCCCACGCATGACTGTCTTGATAGGGGCGACTTGCAGCGGCAGCGAGCCACTCCCATTCGGCTTCGGTCGGCAGATCGCCTCCCATCGCGCGACAGAAGGCGCGCGCGGTATCGAACGTGACGCAGTTGAGAGGGTATTGCTCTCGCCCCCGAGGCGCCGCGCTGAACGTGCAGCGGCCGGGCAGCTCCGGCGTGGTGGAGCTCGTCGGGAGAACACCTTCGTTCGCGATTGGCAAAGCCACGTCGGGAAGCAAGCCCGCGTCGAGAGCTTTTCGGAATCGTCCCACCGTGACCTCGAAGCGGTCGACGACGAGCGGCGGCATGACGGCGACGCGCTCGGGAAAGCCGTCGAATTCGCCAAAGCCGAACACGGCCTGATCACCGAGTAAGAACGCGCCGCCGTCGACACAAATCTCCTCGTCGAATGGCCCCTTCGAGCCGACGGGCGCGGTGCAGGGTGCGGCCTTCGGATAAGTGCCGAGGGCGCTTTTGGAAGGGCCTCTGAGGCTCGAGCTCGGCTCGGCTTCGGCGACGGGCACATAATCGGTCCCGGTGTCGACGCACGTCTTCAAATCGAAGAGATTGGCTTGCCGTCCGAAGCAGGCCCCGTGCAGCGTGACCTCGAGGCTACCGAGCTTTCCTGGGACGAGCCGGACGCGAATCAGGCGGTCGAGGGTGAGGTTCGGCAGAGGCTCACGCAATGGGTGGACTGGGGCGATCGGCCTGCCGCTCTCATCCCTCTGTCGCAGGAGCTTGTCATCGAAATATCCATCAATCGGCGCCAAGGGGCAAATCGCCGGATCGTCTGTCGCGTGCGGGGGAGGGAAGAACCTCTCTCCTCGGTAGTCGCGGGTCTTGCCGTCTGGGTAAAGGCGCAGTCTCAGGAAGACCTCTCGATCCGTTCCCGGGGCGAGCATGAATCCGATGGGGTTGGTTCGGTGGAGCGCGAAGCTGACGGGCCAGGTTCGCGGATCGTCGCGCAGAATTTCGCGTGACGAGATCCATTGCATGGCATCGTCGTAAAGGTCTATTTGCAGCCGGCTAGCGAGAGCTGGCACGTCTACGTCGGTGTCGACGAAGACGAGGATCTCGCCGTCGGGTGGAATCGTCTCCGCCTCGCGCGCGCACGCGAGCGGCGCCGCGGAGAGGGCAAACGCGACGACGATCGCCGTCAGGGGATGTCGATGCGCCATCCGAGCGACCCTCCACCCACCGTCGCACGCTTCGGCTCCGGGGTGCCGCGCGCGAGGAAATAGGTGCCGACCGCAGCGCCCGTCACGGCGGCGCTCGTCAGCGTCCAGAACCACCACTTCTCGGTGAGCGGTTGCTCCCGCTTCACGAGCTTCGCCTTCAAGTCGGTCTCTTCGCCCGGTTTGAGCGTGACGAGCGATTCGTAGGGGACGAATCCGCGCTTCTCGACGCGCACCTTGTACGATCCTGCTGGCCGCCGAATCGCAGTGGGAACGGGGCCGAGATCGCGTCCGTCGAGGACCACGATCGCGCCCTTCTCGTTCGAGGCAACCGACACGGTGGCGGGGAGCTCGTCGAGAGAGAGCTCGAGCGGCGGGTTCGTGCCTGAAGCGAAATCGCGTCGGATGACGGCATCTGAGAAGCCTCTGCGGACGAACGACAGCACGTGTCGGCCCGGGTCCATTTCGATGACGAACGTCTTCGCGGGCGGCGGGGCACCGTCGCCCGGAGGCAGAACGCCCGCGACGAGAACGGGCAGCGTGACGGCGTGCGCACCGAGCTCGGAGACGCGCGGACCGGGAAGCGCGTCGGCGTCGAATCCAGTTCGAGTGGAGACGAGGAGCGGCCGACCATCGACGACGAGCGTCGCATCGGGTGAGACGGAGACCGTGACGCGAGCCAGGAGACGATCGATCTCGGCGAGATAGGCTTTCGTGTCGTCGACGAGCGCCGACGGAAGCTCGGTTCGTTTGGACGCGTGCTCGTCGAGCGCACGCTCGAGCGTCGCTCGAGCCGACGTGTATCGCCCGAGGGCGCGCTCGCACGCACCGATGTCGTAAATCGTGATGGCGTGCGGCAGCGTCGCCTCGGCCTCTTCGAAGGCCGCCAGCGCTTCGGCCCAACGCGCGTCGCGCACGAGCGCGGTGCCTCGCAAGAAGGCTTCGCGTGCACGCGTCCGCTCCACGTCGTCGGCGGTCTTTGGGCCATCCGCAGTGTTGTCGCTCTTCGTTGGCTTGGGCTGCGCCTGGGCGGGGTACGGAAGCGCCAGCAGCGAGCACATGGAGACGAGCGTGGCCGCTGCAACGAGGCGCGTTCGATCGAACAGCCTCCGTCTGCGCGATTCAATACGGAGAGTCGACATGGACGCCTCCGAGGGAGCGAGCCGCCGCGCTGTTGGACGTTGCCGCGGAACCGACGACGGGGGCCGCGGAAGCGAGAGGCAGCCAGTGGGACGGTGACGAGGAGGCAGGGCGCGCGAGCTCTTTCGTGGCAGCGCTCGACGCCATCGCGCTCGCCACTGCCGAAACCGAAGGGACGGCAAGCTCAGGCCCTACGATGGGCGTGGGGGCGCCGCTCGGCGCGCTCGATTGGAAACCGAGCGACGAGCTCGCTGGAGCGTCTCCGTCGTGCCGCCCCCGTACGAGCAGGGCGACGCCGAAGGAAGAAGCGATGAGCACCGCCACCACGACGCCGAACAGCCGCCCGTTGTCGCGCGGCTTCGCTGCGGGTGCCGCCATCGTCGTGGCGCCAGCGGTCGGGCTGGTTCGCCGCGACATCGGCCCAGGCGTGACGTCGACGTCCGCGCGCGACACGGGCGTCTCGTCGATGGTGGGCATCGATCGACCCGTCTCTCCTGCGAGCACCTCGGCCACCTCGCGAATCGAGGGACGCGCTCGCGGATCTTGCGACAGCATTCGGTCGATCATCCGCGCGACCGACTTGGGTAACGACGTCACTCGCTTCTCGATCGGAGCGAACGAATGTTGGCTGATCGACTTGAAGATCTGCCCGACGTTCTCGCCTTCGATGGGGCACGCGCCCGCAAGGCATTCGTACAGAATGACCCCGAGCGCCCACACATCGGCGCGATGATCGATGCTCTTCTCGCCGAAGACCTGCTCGGGCGCCATGTACGTCGGCGTTCCGAGAACGCTGCCTGTCTGCGTGAGCCCCGTGGTGTGGGAGAGCGCGCCATCGACCATCGTCAGCTTGGCGATCCCGAAGTCGAGCACCTGAACCGTCTCCGCAGGGGTCGAGGCGGTAGGGCGCGACAAGAAGATGTTCTCCGGCTTCAGATCGCGGTGGACGATGCCCATGGCATGCGCAGCGCTCACCGCAGACAAGACTGGCAGGGCGATGCGCGAAGTCTCGTCGAGGGTGAGCGCGGTTTCGCGTTCGAGCCGATCGGCGAGAGGCTCGCCCTCGAGGAGGTCCATCACCATGAAGGGTTCGCCGCTCTCGAGCTCGAGCACGTCGTGCACGTCGACCACGTTCGGGTGGCGGAGCGCCGATGCGAGCCGCGCCTCACGAAGAAATCTTCGCCGTACGTCGGTGCCGGCGACTTTCAAGATTTTCAGCGCGACGCGCTTCTGGGTGATCTCGTGCTTCGCGCTCCAGACCAGGCCCATCCCACCCTCTCCGAGAGGGCGTTCGAGGCGGTAGCGACCCTGGATGACCTGACCCGGTGCGAGGCTGTCGAGCATGGCTAGCGAGATCCGTCGGGCTGTGCGCGGCTCTTCAGAATCACTCTCTCGCTGGGCAGACTCTCGGTGATCATCCACGCCTCGACATCGAGCTCTGGCGCCGCCGAGCGGAGGGCGACGTGCTCGTCTCCCGACGCAAAATCGCCGACGTGCTCCTTCGTTCCGCCCGCCAAGATCCACACTTCGCGCTTTCGTCCCGCCTCTTGTGCAGGAAGGCCGCGCACATCGAGAACGCCGGTCGTGCCGCCTCGCTCCCAACGAAGACTACCGTGGCTCTTGGCGCCCTGTGGCTCACCAGACTCGAGAAGAATCTCGCTCACCACGCGCGCCACAGGCCCTGGAAGACTGGTCGACGCCGTGACCAGAGCCGCGTTGCGCGAGCGCTCCACCCCCATCACGACGAAGACGATCGCCGCCGCTGCCGCCAGAAAGAAGAGAGTGCGTCGCGCCCCTCCTCGGCGCTCGTCGGTTGCGATGTGGCGAGGCGTGAGGTCCACCACGTTGGCGCCGGTGGTCGTGTTCGGAGCCACCGACGGCTGCTCGTGCGCTTTCTCGAAGTGACGAAAGGCCTCGGCTTGTACCTTCTTTTTGAGCGCCGAAGGCATTGGCTCGTGGAGCGCGATACCGCTCGCGATGATCGCCTCGGCCGCGGCAAGCTCGAGCTCGATGGCTCGTGGATCCGCGTCAGGATCGACACCGAGAGCCGCGAGCTCTCGTCTCTCGGGATCACCGAGACCGAACAGCGCACGTTCAGCCAAGAGCTCTGCGGCGCGATCGTCGCCCGAGCTGCTCGGCTCTTCTTCGGTCGCGGTGCTGCGATTCATGTTCCATCCTTGGACAGGTCGGCCTCGTCTGCACCTGTGCTCGTTCGAATCGAAAGGATCTCCCGAACCTTGAGCAGTCCCCGTCGTGCGTGGGTCTTCACCGTTCCGAGGGCGAGCCCAGTCGCCTCGGAGATCTGCTCGTGGCTCATTCCGTCGCACGTGGCCATGAGCAGCACACGGCGCTGTTCGGGCCGGAGCTGGCCCAGCGCTTTCTGCGCCAAGTGCACTTCTCCCCCCATTTCAGGGCCGCTCTCCTGACTGCCGAGCTGCGCGAGCTCATCGCCGCCGAGGTCGGTCGTCGTCGGGGCGCGCCGACTCTTTCGGTGCCGATCGATGAGCCTCCTCCGCGCGATCATCACGATGAAGGCGCTCTCGCTCGAGAGAGCCGGGTCGAATCTATCGGCGCTCTTCCACAAGTCGAGGAAGATCTCTTGGACTGCGTCTTCGGCGTCCGACGAGCTTCGCGAGAGTCGACGCGCGAGCGACCACACGAGCCCGCCATAGCGGTTCATGCAGCTCTGCACGGCGGTGACGTCGCCGGCTGCGACTCGGACCAGGATCGGGGACGACAAGGTTGACTCGTCGTCCTCATGCCACTGATGCTTCGCTCGCACCAGCCCCAGTACGCGCGCCGGGCCGGCGCCCCCTGGGTTGGACCAGGGGGCCGTCTCCGAGAGATTCGTGTCGACGTTGGATTCCAAAGTGGCTGCGTCGGGAGATACCCCGCCATTCTCAGTTTCGACCGGGACGTTGGCCCGGATTCATTCGCTGACGATTTCTTTGCGACTGGCGCCGGTTCGGCGTGCTCCGACCGAGGGCCTGGTGCTCGAGCTGCGCAAATGGCGAACCGCCCGCCGAGCGCGTGCGCGCCGCTGCGACCCCTTCGTCGAACGTGCGAGATGAGAGGCAGAGGGACGGGAAGATTGGAAGGGCGGAAGCGAGAGGAAGGATGAATGAGAGGGCCGCAGGGCGCACAATGCGAGAAGCGACTTGGCCCAGCAGTGCAGCGCAACCTCGGGCTTGTGCGAGCCGAAGCCATGCGCGTCCACCGCCGACTGTGCAAAGCTGACCCCGTGCGTGAAAGGGGTCTGCGCGCGGAAGTCGTGCAGCGGAGACGCCGAGTGTCCCGGAGGCCTCTGCTACGGCCAGGTCTGCCACGAGAGCGCACCGCATGGCTACGCCTGCGAATCGTGAGCCCGGGCTGGCGCTCAATGGTGAAACGAACCGCGCCTGAAATTCCTCTTTTGAATGCAGCGAGCCGGCGACGGATCCTCTCAAAAGAGATCACGTTTCTCGAGATGATGAATCCCACGGGGCCCACCAGGCGTCGTGAGCCGCGCGGTGCGTGATCCGGTCGCGCGCCTTCAGCAGGGCAAGGAGCGAACGAGCGGCAGGTCTCGCACGCGTTGGCCGGTGAGCGCGAAGACCGCGTTCGCGAGCGCCGGCGCGACGGGGGGCACCCCTGGCTCGCCGACGCCCGACGGCGGAGCGTCGCTCTTCACGATGTCGACGTGAACGGCGCGCGGCGCGTCTTTGATTCGAAGAAGCCGGAAGTCGCGGAAGTTCGATGGCTCGGTCGCTCCATTCTTCATCGTGATTTCACCGTACAGCGCTTGCGAAAGCCCGAAGAGGACCGCCCCCTCGAGCTGCGAGCGGACCCTCTCGAGGTTCACGATCGTACCGGCGTCGGCGCAGATCCAGGCTTCGTCGACGTGGATCTTCCCGTCGGGATCCTTCACGACCGAGACGACGACGGCGACGTACGCGAGAAAGCTGCGATGGACCGCCAGCCCGAGCGCACGACCGCTCTTGTTCCGATCGCGAAACCCCGATGCGTCGGTGACGCGCTCGAGCACGCGGCGATGCCGGCCGGCAAGGCAGCGTTGCTCGTCACGCACGAAGTCGATCTTGATGACCGCCGAGAGCGAGGGCCACCGCGCCCAGTACGAGCGGGCCGATGCCCAGCTCTCCACTCACTCCATAGCAAGCGCTAGCTCGGTGGTACAGCTCGTCTTTCATCGACGAGCGTTGGGCTTCGGTGAGCCCCTGCGCTTTGAGCGCCTCGTCAATCTTTGCGTGGCCGAGCGTCACCCCCACCGGTCCAAGAGCGATCGCGGCGAGTCCGACTCCGAGCGCGAGCCAAGCCACGACCTTCGGCCCGCGCTTCGCAAGAGCAAGGACCATAGCCGTGACTCCGAGCGCCGTGCCGACCAACGCCAATAGCGCCATCAGACCAAAGGCCTGAAATGACGCTTCGCCGCACATCCTCCCCGCCGCCCAGAAGCTCAACCTTGCGGATGTATCGCACGA
>JAYUUB010000136.1:0-35833 GCA_043755175.1 Polyangiaceae bacterium
CGCTCCTCAGCCTACAAAAGTAGGCTTCCGGTGCTCGTTCCTCGGGCAAAAGGCTCCCTTCGGTCTCGACGGAATATCGATCGACTTGTTTATACGCCGGCCCTAAGACCTCGCGATGCTCCCTGTCTCGTTCGAGGCCCTCCGCGGTGACGGGCCTCCCAGGCTCGTCCTCGGCACGATGAACTTCGGCAAGCGTACGCCCGAGAAAGAAGCGCGAGCGATCGTCGACCGGGCCATCGAGCAGAACATCGTCTGCTTCGACACAGCGAACATGTATGGCGATGGCGACTCCGAGCGCATCCTCGGACGCGCCGTCGCCACCGTGCGCGACGAGGTTCGAATCGCCACCAAAGTCGGCGCACAGAAGCGCGAAGGTCTCGCCCCGACGCGCGTGCTCACTGCGATCGACGAGAGCCTCGATCGATTGAAGACCGACCATGTCGACGTGTTCTACCTCCACGTCCCCGACCCGAAAACGCCGATCGCCGAGACGCTCGGCGCCATGAAAGACCTTTGCGAAAGTGGCAAGGTCAGGGCGTGGGGAGTGTCGAATTATGCCTCGTGGCAAGTCCTCGAGATGTGTCAGGTCGCAGACAGGCTCGCGATGCCGCGGCCCGTGATCGCGCAGCAGTTGATGAACCTCGTCCACCGCGAGCTCGAGATCGAATACCTCGCGTTTCGACGCGCCTACCCGATGCATCTAACCATCTACAATCCGCTCGCGGGCGGGCTCCTCACCCACCGGCACGCCGAAGCGTTCGAATCGGGATCGCGGCTAAAAGACAATCCGCTCTACGTGCGCCGCTATGCGACCGACACCATGCGCTCGCGTGTCGAAGATCTGAGACGCATCGCCGAACGCGAACGAAAGACGCTCGTGGGGCTCGCGTACGGCTTTCTGGCAGCGAAGAAAGACATCGATTCGATCCTGGTCGGCCCCGGTAGCGTCGGTCACCTCGACGACGCCTGCAGTGCGCTCGAGACGCCCTTGTCGAAGGAGCTCGTTCGCGAGCTCGACCAGCTCCAGATTGCCTGGAGCGGCACCGACACGCACTACCCGCGGTGAACATGGATCTCACGATGGAGCTCCCGTCTCCGGAGGCGCTCGACGAGGCCGTGGCGACCTTTCGCGAGCGAGGCTGGGTTCGCCTCGGAAAGCTCGCTCCCGATTCGTTGCTCGCTTCGATGCGCAGGCGAATCGACGAGATCATGATGGGTGAGGTTCGCTACGAGGGGCTCTTCTTCCAACGCGACGCCGACTCCGGGAGCTACGACGACTTGGCTTACGGCAAAGGCTGGGAAGGCCCGTCGAAGCGGTATCGAAAGCTCGAAAAGCTCGAGGTCGATCCTCTCTTCTTATCGTGGATTCGAGCGCCGATCTTTCGTGAGATAACGAAGCGACTCATTGGTCCCGACGTCACGCTCTACCGAGCCACGGTCTTCGCCAAATCGGCAGAAACGGGAGGGAGCCCCATTCCCTGGCATCAAGACGGGGGAAACTTCTGGGGGCTCGATCGAGAGCCCACCGTGCAAGCCTGGACCGCGCTCGACGACGCACCCCTCGATGGTGGCTGTGTGGAGATCTTCGAGGGCAGCCACGTGCGTGGGCTCGTGACCCCTCTCGGGGGCGTCGTTCCGAAGCCGTTTCTCGACGCCGCGAAGCCCGAAGATCACGCGGTCCCGCTGCCGGCCAAAGCAGGTGAGGTGATTCTCATCCACAACCACGCATGGCACCGATCGGGCCGCAGCCAAACCGGCAACGCACGCCGCGCGCTCACGGTCTGTTACATGGACGCGACGACCAAGTGCCGACGAAAGAAGCGAGCTCCGCGCTCGTTTTTCCGCGTTTTTTGAGCGTGACCTACACATCAATTGCGGCACCATCGAGTTTGCCGCCTCGTGCGACGCCGAAGTCGGTGCGCGCCGACCTCGAGCTGCGATAAGACTGTTCCGTGCCCGGAACCTCCACCAAACACGCGCTCAAAGAAGAGCTGATGCGTCTACTCGGCGTGGAGCTCGAAACGCTCGTGCGGGCACTCGAAGCTGCGCGCGAAGGCGCGACGCACGAGGAGGCCAAGCCGGAGAACGACAAGGACACCCGTGCGCTCGAGCAATCGTATCTCGCGCATGGCCAAGCGAAACGAGTCGAGGAGCTTCGTCTCGGGATCGCCGAGGTTCATTCGATGTCGGTCCGCCACTTCGACGCGAACGCTCCTGTGGCGCTCGGCGCCCTCGTCACCTCGGAAGAGGGCTCCGAGACGAAGAGGCTCTTCGTCGCACCGCATGGCGGTGGCACGGCGCTCGCGGGAGGTACGGTTCAGGTCGTGACGCCTCGGTCGCCACTCGGTCGCGCGCTCATCGGCAAACGAGCGGGTGACGAGTGTGAGCTCGCCCTCGCCGGACGGATGCGCGAGCTGTTGCTGACCCACGTCGAATGACCACTTGAAATCAGGGGCGCAGTGCTCGAGCTCGGAGAAGCGCCCTGAGCGTACGCCTGGTCGTATGACCGGTCGCGCATCTCGCCTCCAGCCTGGGCCCCGCTGGTCGATCCATTGCTGGCAGGGAGGGCGAACAAACACCTGACCCAGCGCACGGCCGACCCGATGCGCGGAATCACCTCGAACGATCGCCTCTGGTCGGTGCTGACTGCGCAATGGGGTGACTACGTCGCACCGCCCGATCGTTCCTCGTTCACGATCCAGGCGTTGGTCGCGCGCCACTTTCTCCACGGCGCGCTTCCTGTTTCATCTCCGCTCGCCGCCGCCCTTCAAGTCCACGGTGTCGAGCTATCTAGTAGCCGAACGACTTCTGACAGACGGCGACCTTGGCGGGATCGGGCGTGGGGACGACGAATTCGGGCGGCACCGCGTGGGGAGCGCCGTCGAAATCGAAGAGCTCCCAGGGCGCTTCGGCGTTCGCGTCTCTCATCGTCAACGCCGGCAATACGAACCGCGCCTCGATGAAGCGCAGGATCGAAGTGTGATCGTAGACATGGTGTCCGACGAAATGCTTCTTCGCGAATGGCGAAATCGCGATGAATGGGACGCGTACGCCGAGCCGGTCGAACGCCGCCGGCGGGTCACCTGGCCGCAAGACCGACGTGTGAAAATCCGGCACGCAAGCGGCCGGGGGTGGGACGTGGTCGAAGAGCCCCCCGTGCTCGTCGTACACCAAAAACATCGCCGTGCTCGGCCACGCGGAGCTCTTGGTGAGCGCCTGGACGAGGTTCGCGACGTACGCCTCGCCCACGGGAGCCATTGCAGGCGGGTGCTCATCGGTGGGCTGGAAACCGTGATGACCGAGAATTGGATCGACGAATGCGACCGAGGGCAGGATCCCGTTTTCGATGTCGGTCAGGAGGCTCGAGGTGGGCCTGATGTAAGCCGCGTAGTCGGTGGAGTCGGCGGCGTACAGCTGCGCCCCAGGGGTCCAGTCGGCGTAGATCCGAAAGTCGACGCCGCGCGTGGTGAGGGTGTCGAAGATGGTGCGGTCGGCTTGGACGACCTCGTTGCGAATGCTGCCGAACGACGTGCCCGCGAAGAGGAACAATCGATTGGGCAACGTCGGCCCTGGCACCGAAGAGTGGTAATGGTCGGCGATCGCGAACTCGCTCGCTAGCCAATAATAGAAGGGGATGTCGCTCTCGTCGTAGTAACCCATGGCACGCGCACCGCTCAAAAGCTCGGGGGGCGAGCCAGCTGGAAGCGGGTCTTCGTGGTGGCCTTCGCTCGTCGAGACGAAACCGTCCATTTTTCCGCCATTGATCTGATTGTGCACGTCGGCCCAGGAGTGCACCGTGTCGACGAAGCAGTACTGACCTTGATGGAATGGCGCGATCCGGTGGCCGGCGGCGTCGCTGTTCGCGAACCCCGGAGGAGCGACCTCGACGTCGGGTTGCCCGTATTCGGGGAGCTTCTGAAAGTAGTGATCGAAGGAGCGATTCTCCTGCATCAAGACGACGATGTGGTCGATCGGGATCGCCGCGCCGCTCGGGTGCGAGCGCCCCTGTGTCTCTGCAGGTAGCGCGCCCGCGCGATAAAAGCACGCAGACCGGAGCGTCGCCGCACGCTCGTCAGGCGGCGGGTCGACGTTGCGATCCCAGCCGGGCGTGGTGAACGGATCGAGCCCGCACGAAAACAGCATCAGCGGCGCGCCGAGAAGGGCGGCCGTGGCAGTCGCGGCGAATGGGAATCGTGGAAGTGAGCGCGTCACGCGTAGAGACCGTAGCGGAATCGGTGCGTGGCGTATCGATCGACGAGCCTACTTTGCCTTTCGCGAGCGCTTGCCGATCGAACGCTGCTTCGATTCCAAATAGGCCTTTTCGTCGATTTTCTTGCCGGCGGCGAAGCGCTTCAATGAAGGGATGATCACTTCTGCCCAAGAATCGGAGAGCCGCAGCGACAGGAAATCGCTCCACAACGCTTCGAGCGTCGCCTCGAGCTCCTCGACGAGGCGCATTCGCTCGTAGAGCACCTCGTGGACCTCGTCTTCTTTCTTTTTCAGCTGAGCAGGAATCGCGACGCTCGCGAGCCCGAGCGTGTCTGCCTTGAACGACCAAGCGAACTCGTGGTCTCCGGTGATGAGCCGAAGGCGCGCCTCGCGCGGGAGCTTGCCCTGGCGGAGCGCCTCACGAGCCTCGGGGGTCGTGGAGGGCGTCACGCTCTTCAAGACGCTCTCCTCTCGCTCGAAGGCGAGGGCCAGCCGCGTCTCCAACCATAGCGAGCAAGAGGCACCGCTCGAAGGCGTCAGGTTCGTCTCGAAAAGCTGGCTCTCGAACCAAAGCCACAGGAGAAACTCGCGCCCCGTGAAACGATTGCGCTCGATGCGCTCGACGAGGTCGGTCACGAAGGGGCTCCTTCCTCGGCGAGCATCGTGGGCTCGAGCAGCTCCCACGTCTTTTCTGCTCGCGCGTCGAGACCGCGTCGCTCGGCGGCCGTGCCAGGGCTCTCGGGGACGAGCGAGAGGCGAAACGTCTTCTCGAAGAGCTCTTGCACGAGCACGTGAATCCTGGGCGATTGACTGAAGAAGCGAGCGACGCCCGTCGCGACGTTCCACACGAGCTCGATGCTCTTCGTCGACGGCACCAGCTGTCGTCGGAGCTTCTTCAAGACCATGAGCTTGAGGTCGGCTTTGGCTTTTCGCCCGAGGCGCTCGATACCCTTCCTCTCGAGGAGCGCCGCCTCGGCCGACCTGAGGTGTGCCATCAAGAGGGGCTTCGGCACGATCCAGCTGTCGATACGCAGGCCGAGACAAACGTATTCGTTGAAGAAGACCTTCTCGTGATCGAGCTCGACATCCATCGGATCTTCGAGCGCGCACCAGCCGTGGTGCTGGGCCTCGTCTTCTTCGGGGGCGAGAGGCACGAAGGCCCCGGCGCGAATGCGTTTCAGGTTGGTCGCTGAAACGTCGTCTGGAACTTCACCGGTGACGAAAAAGCGCGAATAGGTGAGGCTGCCGCGGAGTGCTCCCAAGATGAGGGGGCCGTACGGGCGACGAGTGCCGGAGGCAAGGACTCTCCGCCTGCGTGCACCTCTACTTTCTGTTGCGTCGTGGGCGTGAAGCCTTGGAACACGATCGCCTCCGCGAAGAGCCCCGATGGAACCCCGATCGAGCTTTGCCGTCGTCGCGGCGGACAACGGTCCTGAAGCGATCGCGCTATGGCCGAATGCTCGCCCTTACAGTGTGAAAGGTCTCGCTCAAATGACTGCCGCTCTCGTGTGCGAAGGCACGTTGGCGATCTGGTCTGCAGGAGACGCACCGGAGCTGGTTAGCCGCATGGAGGAGGTCGGATTCGTCGTGGAGGCTCATCGTGTTCCGAGCAGCCGCAGCGGAGGACGCCGCAACGTGATCTACGTCGGGTGCGCGTCGTCACACTGAGCGCGTCGACTCATGTAGGAGATCTGCGCCTACCTTTCGTCGATTGACGCAACCGACCTCAGTCGGTCAGAGTGGTGGGTGGAGGCCCGATGATACGATTTTTTAGTTCGAATGACGCTACGAAGCTGCGCGGCGGCCTCGTGTCGGCAGCAGCGCTCTCGGTCGCTCTCCTCGCCTGCAGCGGGGGCGGAAGCTCCGATGGGCAGGGCGGAGCGACCAACTCGGGTGGCGCTGCAAACGGGAATGGAAACGGCACGGGCCAGCTTACCGGTAGCGGAGGCAACAACAGCGGGCCGAGCGCCGGAACGTTCGCCGGCAGTGGCGGCGGCAGCGTGAGCAACGGGACGGGCGTCGGAGGTGGATGCGCGGGCACGAGCATCCAAGCCGAGAAGCTCCCGCTCGACATGTACTTCATGCTCGATCAATCCGGAAGCATGAGCGATCCAGTCTCGGGTGGCGGCGACAAGTGGACGGCCGTGACGAGCGCGCTCACGAACTTCCTCCAACAACCGCAAGCCGCGGGCCTCGGTGTCGGTATCCAGTATTTCGGAGTCAAGGTCGGCAACCAAGACTCGTGCAACGCTGCCGACTACGCGAATCCCGAAGTCGAAATCGCCACGCTTCCGGCCGCAGCCAATGTGCTGATCACATCGATCGGAATGCACGGCCCGCTGACGCTGACGCCCACCTCGGCAGCATTGCAAGGCGCCGTCGATCACGCCAAGGCTTGGCAGATCTCACACCCGACCCACGTGGTCGTCGCGGTGCTCGCCACCGATGGTGATCCGAGCGAGTGCGACACCAACCTTTCGAACATCGACGCGATCGCATCGACTGCAGCCAACGGGACGCCCAAAATTCGGACCTTCGTCATCGGCGTCGGCTCGTCGTTGTCGAACCTCAATGGAATCGCGGCCGCGGGCGGCACGACGCAGGCCTTCATCGTCGACACGAACCAGAATACGAACGCCCAATTTCTCGCAGCTCTGAATGCCATTCAGGGAACGGCGTTGGCGTGCTCTTATCTGATTCCTCCGCCTCCGATGGGCCAGATGCCGGACTTCGGAAACCTCAACGTCGAGTACACACCTGGCGGTGGCGGTCCCTCGGAGCTCATGCCCAAGGTCGCCAACCAAGCGGCATGTCCTGCGACGGGTGACGCTTGGTATTACGATAACCCCGCCGCTCCGACCCAAATCGTCCTTTGCAAATCGGCATGCGACAAGGTCAAGGTCGACTCGACGGGCAGCATTCACATCGTGCTCGGCTGCCAGACGATCCTGAATTGAGCTGAGATCCCTGTTCGACCATTGGGCTTCGTAGACCGGAGCGCTCCCACGAGCGCTCGGGTTCTTTCTTTTTGTGAGCCAGAGTGTCGAATTACACTCACAACGCCAGTCGGAGCGGGGAGGGCCGCGTTGACCGACCGATTGAAGCGTTTTCATGCCGAAGAGGCATTGACAATACCCCCCCTAACTGGGTACGCGTTCTAGCGTGAGCACCACAGATAAACACATCCGCGAGCGTGTCGAGTCCTTCGTAAAGGATCTCGAGACCCTCATTCGACAAGCTGCCGTCTCTGCCGTGGCCGACGCACTTGGAGTGGGCACCAGCTCCTCCAGGCCGCAGATCGCCGTAGCGCCGACGGCTACCCGCGCCCCCAGGGCCGCCAAGAAGGCCGCCAAGGCCCCTTCGGCTGCCAAGGCTGCCCCCGCTGCCAAGGCTGCCCCGGCTGCCAAGGCCGCTCCGGTTGCCAAGGCTCCCGCCGCTCGCGGCGGCAAGGGCAAGCGCATTCGCCGCACGATCAAAGAGCTCGATGCTCTTGGCGTGCGCATTCAAGAGTACATCGCCAAGAATCCTGGTCAGCGCGCAGAGCAGATCAAGAAGGCTCTCAAGCTCGGCGCCAACGATTGGGCATTGCCGATCAAGAAGCTCGTCGACGATCGTCATCTGACGGCCAAAGGCCAGAAGCGCGCCACCACCTACTTCGCGTCCAAGTGATTGCGACGCAGCACCACGAGATGGATCCGACGCAGGTCGTGGCCGTCTCGTGGCGAGCTGCTCTTGGTGAGCTGCGAGACTCGTGATCGTGCCGAGCCTCGACATCATGCCGTTACGGTAGTTGAGCCGCGTCTTCTCGCGAAAAGCTCCGCCAACCGCGCTATCGCCGATTCGGGCCCAATCCCGGTCGAGCCGCGTTGTTCGCGCATTCACGACGCACCGATGGTGTGCTTTCGGTTGGCTCGCTAGAGATGACGCTTCGCCGCACGTCGCACGCGGCATTCGTCGATAGGCTCCCTCTACCCTACCCTAAGGCGCCCGCGTATCAACAAGTCGGTGCCATTCCGCCGACACCCTCGCGAGACAGGCGTCCTCGTCTCTGCGCTCCTCAGCCAACGAAAGTAGGCTTCCTGTGCTCGTTTCTCGGGCAAAAGGCTCGCAAAGGTTGAGGCGGAATATCGATCGACTCATTGATACGCGGGCCCTCAGTACAAATACGGACGGGCCGTACGCGTCCTCTGAGCTCCGCGTCCTCGAAGCCGCGCGTCCTCGAAGCCGCGCGTCCTCGAAAGGCCCGTGTCCCGAAATGGGACTCGGTCAATCAGTCGATGGGCGGAAGACGAATCACATGTCCAGAGGCGATGGAGACATCGCGCCCCGACGCGTCTCGAACGAGCAGCCGCCCCTCGTCGTCGATGCCGGACGCCGTGCCTCGGACACCCAACACCTCGACCTCGGTCCCGATCAGCGCATCGCGCGCGCGCAACACGTCGAGAAATCCCGCGAGCCCATCACGGCAAAAGCGGGATACGGCCTCGACGATCGCGACCGCCAGCGCAGCCGCGACCTCGCTCCGATCACGGGGCTCGAGTCCGGCAATCGCGAACGAAGTCGCGATTGATTCGAGATCGGGCGAAAACTGCGTCGCATGAACATTGACCCCGACGCCGACCACGAGCGACGAGAGCCTCTCGCCCCGCGTCTGAGCCTCGACGAGGATGCCGGCGAGCTTCTTGTCGTCGAGTAGAACGTCGTTGGGCCATTTCACGCGCACGCGTTTGGGCGCGTATCGCTCGACGACGTCGCTCACCGCGACGCCTACTGCGAGCGTGACGTTCGCGCTGTCGGCAGGGGTCAGATCGGGTCGAAACAAGATCGAGAGGAGCACGCTTTCGCCGCGAGCGGCGAGCCACGCATGACCGCTCCGACCGCGCCCCCGGGTCTGCTCTTCGGCGATGAACAGCGCGGGAGCGGTCACTCCCGCGAGAGCGGCTTTTTTCGCGTCGTCGTTGGTAGATTCCGTGGTTGCGCACGCATCGACCCGAAGGTTGCATCCGTGGCTCGCGAGGAGCGCACGGATCTTCTCGGGGTCGATCATGCGAGAACGAAGTCGAGAGAGATGTCGGCAGCGCTCGCCGAATGGGTCAACGCTCCGACGCTGATCACGTCGACGCCGGAGTCGGAGAGCTCTCGAATCCGATCGAGCGTGATTCCGCCCGAAGCCTCGATGATCGGTCGCGGAACGAGCCCATGCATCTTCGCCACCGCCGCTCGCGTGAGCTCGAGCGAGAAGTTGTCGAGCATGATGATGTCGGCACCCGCTCGGACGGCTTCGTCGAGCTCGGCGAGGTTCGTCACTTCGATCTCGATGCGGGAGGTGTGCGGTCCGAACGCGCGAGCGCGCTCGACCGCGCGCGTGATGCCGCCGGCTGCGACGATGTGGTTGTCTTTGATCATCACCGCGCTGCCGAGCTGATCACGATGGTTGTGTGCGCCGCCGACGCGGACGGCGTAGCGCTCGAGAAGCCGTAGCCCCGGCGTCGTCTTCCGTGTGTCGGTGATTCGCGTCGTGGCCCCGGGGCGGATGGCCTTCACGCATCGACGCGCCAACGTGGCGGTGCCGCTCATGCGCTGGACGAGGTTCAGCGCCGTGCGCTCGCCCATGAGAAGGCTCCGCGCCCGCCCCGAGAGTCGCCAAATGGTCTTGTTGTCGCTCGCCTCTTCGCCATCGCCAACGAGGGCTTCGAATCGAACGTCGGGATCGAGCATGGTGAAGACCCGCTCGAAGACGGCGCCGCCACAGACGACGAGCGGGCTCTTCGCGATCGCGATCGCCGTCGCCATCGCGTCTTCGTCGACGCAGGCTTCTGCGCTGATGTCGCCGCCGGAGAGATCTTCTGCGAGGGCGCGCTCGATGACCGCGTCGACGAGCGGACGGGCGAGCATCGTCGGGAACGGGGAGCGTCCCTCGGTCGTTCGTGAGGGAGGCTGCGCAGGCTTCGAAGCGTCGTGGGTCATGGGGTGCTCAGAAACGGATGACCGCGCCAGCCCAGGTGTAGCCGCTACCGAAGGCGGCCGAGAGCACGATGGTCCCGGGCTTGAGTCGCCCCTCGGCCCAGAGCTCGCTCAGGCACAAGGGAATCGTTGCAGCAGTGGTGTTGCCGTAGCGCTCGATGTTGTGGAAGACCTTCTCCTGAGGAATGTTGAGCTTCATCGCGACGAATTGATTGATGCGCATGTTGGCCTGGTGCGGCACGAACAGATCGATGTCGTCGACCGAGATTCCGGCCACCTTCAAGACCTCTTCGCTCACCTCGGGCATCTTGTCGGTCGCCCAACGAAAGACCTGCTTGCCCTTCATCTTGGGAAAGATGGAGCGGTTGTCGATCATCTCTTGGGTGATGCGCACGGGCGACGTCCGGCTCGATGGGTTCTCGATCCAGAGGTCGGTCGCTCCGGAGCCGTCGGCGTGGAGCTTGATCGCGAGCAGCCCTTTCGACTCGTCGTCGGTGCCGCCGACGACCGCCGCCGCTGCGCCGTCTCCGAAGAGCACCGCGACATCGCGCCCTTCGTCGGTCAGGTCGATCCCGGTCGAGTGGACCTCGCCGCCGACGACGAGGACATGTTTGTAGGCGCCCACCCGGATCCAGGCGTCTGCGACCGAAAGGCCGTAGAGAAACCCCGAGCATTGGTTTCGAACGTCGAGGGCGGGGATTCCGGGGAGGCCGAGCTTGTCGGCGAGAAAACAACCCGACCCAGGGAACGTCACGTCGGGGCTGAGGGTCGCGAAGATGATGGCGTCGATGTCCGACAGCTGGAGCCCTGCTCGTTCGACCGCCATTTTCGCGGCCGGAACGGCCAAGTCGCTCGCCCCGATCCCGGTGTGCTCGATGTAGCGACGCTCTTTGATCCCCGTTCGCTGCTGGATCCAGTCGTCGCTGGTGTTCATGAGCTTCGCCAGGTCGTCGTTGGTCACGACCTTGGTGGGTACGTAGTGACCGACGCCTAGGATGGTTGAACGTCTTCGCATGCTGCTTTCGCGTAGTCCCGAACCCGGCGCGCGTGAAGGGGCGAGCAGAGGCTCGTCCGGCGCCAACCATTGGCTCGGAGGCCCCTTTTCAGCCGAAGAGTGACCTTCAAAGCGTCGCTTTCCGAAGTTCCAGGTTGCCCGCGGGACTCGGTCGGGGAAAAGTGAGTCGCGTTCAGAGCATTTTGAGGTCAGCCTCCGTCTACAATGGTGTGAGACTCGAAAGCGTTCCCCAGGCCCCCCCCCAAAAGACGATGCGACCCACGGTTGGCCAGCTCATCAACAACAAGTACCGCCTCCTTCGACTCATCGGAGACGGCGGTATGGGAAGCGTGTTCGAAGCGCAGCACGAGGCGCTCGGAACGACCGTCGCGCTGAAGTTCCTGCATCCCGAGCTCTCGCGTCGTCAGGGATTGGTCCAGCGCTTCCTCCAGGAAGCTCGGGTTTCCGCCAAGATTCAGAGCCCCCACGTCGTCCGCGTGACCGACGTCGAGCAGACCTCGACGGGCCTCGCGTTCATCGTGATGGAGTTCCTGAAGGGCACCTCGCTCCAGTCGCTGTACGAAGACCTGTACCGAGCGGGCAAGCGCCTCAGCTTCGACGAGGCGATCGACTACTCGCTCCAGATGCTCGACGGCCTCGAGGCCGCACACGAAGAAGGCATCATCCACCGCGATTTGAAGCCCGACAACGTGATGATCACGAAGGGCAAGCGCGGCGAGCCGATCGTGAAGCTCTGCGACTTCGGCATCGCCAAGCTCAAGATCAACGGCGAGCTCTACAAAGGCCTCACGCGCCCCGGTGTCATCATGGGCACCCCGGAATACATGGCGCCCGAGCAGGTCTTTTCAGCCGATCAGGTCGACGTGCGCGCCGACATCTTTTCGTGCGGCGTGATGATCTTCGAGATGCTGGCCGGGCGCCGTCCCGTCGGTGGAGACGAGCCGCACCAGATTGCCGCGCAGTATCTGGCAGGCTCGGTCGCGCGCCTCACCGAGCTCGCACCCCACGTCCCGGCCGAGCTGGCCGCCGCGGTCCACAAGGCCATGTCGGCCGATCCGAAAGATCGCTTCGAGAGCGTCGCCGACTTCCGTCAAGCCATCCTTCCGTTTTCAAAAGCGGCGGTCCCGGCAGGACGAGTCCACTCCACGCCGCCTCCTGCAGCCGCCGGCGATCGACGGAGCGTCCCGAAGACGATCCCTCCGCACGCCGACGAGGCCCCCGCGGTGAACGCCGACAACGCGGCGACCGACCAGATGTCGAAGCCGTTCCCCTCGGCTGCACAGGCGCAGAACGGGTCCGGCTCGCTCGGCGTGCTGGGCGAACGCACGCTCGACGGCCCCTTCGGCGCCGCAGAGCTCCCTGCGGTGCAGAGCGCGAAATCTTCCCATCCAGCAAACCACCCACGGGTCTCCAGCTCGGTCCTGACTCCGGGCGGCATGGCCATTCCTGCGAACGCGGGAACGCCGCACATCATGGAATCGACGGTCGAAGGTGCGCCCTTCTACCCAGGCGCGACCGAAGCGTTCGACCCGCTCAACGCTCAGCGCCCCGGCGGCACGAACATCGGAGATGCTGCGGCGATCGCCGGAACCGTCGGGTACGACGCCCCTTACGCGCCGGCGAGAGCGACGCCCGCGTTCGCCGCTGTCCCGAACCGCACGTCGGCGGCGCCCGCATTCCAGATGGCCAGCGCAGCACCGCGCGCCAAGAAGAGCAGCTTCGGCGTGGGTGCGATTCTCGCGGCAGCGGCGGCCGTGGCAGCCCTCACCGTCGGTGGCGTCTTCCTCTATTCGCAACACGGTACCAACAGCAACGGAGATGACACTTCGAAGCCGTTGATGATCCCTACGTCGGCACCGCAGACGACGTCACCCGCCGTTCAGGAGCCAGAGCCGTCCCAGCCGCAGGTGAAGCCGCAACCGGTCTCGCCGCAGCCCGTTTCGCCGGCGCCAGTGCATCCGAAACCCCAAGGAACGACACAGCCGAAGCCGCAACCGCAGACTCCGCCGCCGTTCATGGTCCCCAGCTCGTTTCAAATTCCAGGGCTCGAGCTCCCCCCGCCGCCGTGGCAGCCGCAGCCGCAGCCCAACCCCGAAGAGCCCAAGGGACGGCCGCGAATCCCGCCCATCGGAGAGATTTTTCATGCGCCTCCCGCGTCACCGAGCGCGACTCCTCCCTCTGGGCAGCAGCCGAGCACCGCACCGAGTGGCACGACGCCACACCTCCGAATTCCAGCGATACGTCTGCCGGGAGTGCGCCGCGCCATGCGTTGAGGTAGCGTCGTAGTCGCATGAGCGAAGCGCACGGAGGTCCCCCGCCCGGGTGGCCTGCCGCTCCAGCAGCTGGTGCGGTCGGTCCTGGACACACCCAACCTGGCGAGCCAGGGTTCACGCCCTCGTTTCCGCCGTCCGACGTTGGCTCCACGGGCCATGGTTCCATGAGCGGTGGTCCGATGGGCGGAATTCCCATGGGTGGAATTCCGTTGGGCGGCATGCCCATCCGTGGTGCCGAAGCCGGCACGGGATTCGTCGCGCCGAGCCCGACGATCGTCGAACCCTTCGCAGCGATGCCGGTGGGCCCAAGCGCGTACGCGGCACAGCCGCAGCCCTACCCGATGGCGCCGCAGCTCTCGGGCTCTTCAATGACCGCGCGCTCGTCGACACCGCTCTTCGTCGGCATCGGCGCGATCTTGGTGGTGGTGTGCGGCGCGATCGGGTTCGTCGTGTTCTGGCGGAAGCACAGCACCGAAGGCGACAGCGCGGCGCCCGTGTCGACCATCGACGTATCCGAAAAGAAGAAGTCGGACACGAGCAGCAGCGACTCCAAGGCCAGGCCGAAAGACGACTCGCCGACGCCGACCCCAGAGCCGACGCCGACGAGCGCGACGCCCACCCCGTCACCGAAGCCGACGAGCACGACGCCCTTGCCGAAGCCGACCAGCACCACGCCGTCGCCGAAGCCGACCAGCACGACACCCACGCCGAACCCGACGAACACGACTCCGACACCGAAGCCGACCAGCACGACGCCGCCCCCGGTACCCACTCATCGCCACATTCCGAGGTAGCTTGTCGAGCCTCGAAACTTCAGCGCTCTCGCGGTTCGTTCGCCTTCCGACGGCGACGGTCGAAGAAGGCGCGCTCCTCATCGCCAAAGACGCGTATCCGGGCCTCGACGTCGCCTACTACCTCGACGTCCTCGACCGACTCGCCGAGCCACTCGCTCCGCGACTCGCGCGACTCTGCGGAGATCCGATCGCGACGGCGCGGGCGGTGGGCGACTACCTCTTTCTCGAGCTTGGCTTTCGCGGCAACGACGAGCACTACTACGACGTGCGCAACAGCTACCTCAACGAGGTGCTCGACTCGAAGCGCGGCATTCCGCTCACCCTCGCCATGGTGATTCTCGCGCTGATGCGACGATGCGGCGAGGAGGCAGACGGAATCATGTTCCCAGGGCACTTTCTCGTTCGAATCGGTGGCCCGACCGGCTGCTACATCGATCCGTTTCTCGGCGCACGCGTGCTCGGGCAGCTCGACCTCGAGATCTTGCTGAAGCGAGCGCTCGGAAAAGACGCCGAGCTCAGCCGAGAGCATCTCGCGGTGGCCGATTGCCGAGTGATGCTGATCCGAATGCTGAACAATCTGCGAGGCATCTTCAACGGACAAGGAGACCACGCGCGCGGCATGCTCGTCTGCGACCGACTCGTCGATCTCGACGCGAGCCCCATGGCCATGCGCGATCGAGGCTTGTGTGCTCTCCAACAAGGCGCGTTCGAGTCGGCGCGCGCCGATTTGCGCGGCTACCTCGAGGCGCGCCCCGACGCTGGAGATCGCGCGGCGATCGAACGGGCGCTCTCGGAAGCGACGCAGAAGAACAATCTGAACTGAAGCCGATCGGACTTCGCACGTTGAACCCTGACGCGAAACGCAGACGCTTCGTAGCGATGCTGACCGTCCTCGCCGTCGTCGGGATGGTGGGATGCCGAAGCAAAAGTACCGGTAGCTCGGATGCTTCTGCATCAGCTACTGCGGAATCCGAGACCTGGACGCGCTTCGAGAGCCCGAACGGACTCTACGGGGCGAAGTTCTTCGGGACGCCGAACGTCGAGAAAGACGAGGAAGCTCAAACCGGCGGGGCGATGCTCGCCACGACCTCGGTCACAGCGACCGATGAAGCGCGACTTTTCATGATCAACGAGCTCGAGCTCAGCAAGATCGTCCAATACGATTGCAAGACCGGGCTCGAAGGCATGGTCAGGAAGTCGCTCGAACGCATGGGATGCGCGAGCGAAGACGACCAACCGACGACACTCGGCGGCAAGCCGGGTCGAGACGTTCGATTCGCGTGCGACAAGCGACCTGCGCGCGGACGAATGCGTGTCTATTGCGACGTGCATGCGGTCGCGACGGGTCACGTGACCGCGTATTCGGTGATGGCGCTCTATCAAAATGATTTGTGGAATCCGGCCGAAGCGGCGGCGTTTCTCGACAGCTTCGTACTTCACTGATCTCCGCGCGAGCCAGGTCGCGTCGCCGTCGCGGTCTCAGCGGAGCAACGTCTTCAACACGGCCGCTGTCGCCGTCTTGCGACGAGCGACGGTCGCGGGCGTTCCAGTCGCGACGACTCGTCCTCCCGCTTCGCCCGCTTCGGGGCCGAGCTCCACGATCCAATCGGCCGCCGCCATCACACCGGGGTGATGTTCGATGACGATCAACGTGTCGCCGCGTTGGACGAGCAGATCGAGAACGGCGAGGAGGCGGGCGACATCGGCCCAATGAAGCCCCGTCGTGGGCTCGTCGAGCACGTAGAGCGTCGATCGACCGCGCCCGCTCGTGGCGAGCTCTGCAGCGAGCTTGAGCCTCTGCGCTTCGCCGCCCGAGAGCGTGTGCGAGCCCTGACCGATTTTGAGATAGCCGACGCCGAGATCGGTCATCACTTTGAGCGGTTGAGCGATCTTTCGGTGCGCGTGGAACACACCGAGCGCTTCTTCGGCCGACAGATCGAGCACCTCGCCGATGTCGAGGCCGAGGTATTTCACAGCGAGCGTCTGAGGCTCGAATCTCGCACCGCGACAGGCAGGACACGGCGTCGTGACATCGGGAAGAAACGACATCTCGTGAGACGTCACGCCCTGGCCCTCGCACGCAGGGCAGCGACCACCCGTGGTCGAATTGAACGAGAAGCGTGTCGGGCCGAACCCGCGCACCTGCGCCTCGGGCGACATCGCGAAGAGCTTGCGAATCTCGTCCCAGATGCCGAGGAATGTCGCGGGGACCGAGCGTGGGGTCCGCCCGATGGGTGATTGGTCGACGGCGAGAGCGCGATCGAGCGACTTCGGAACCACGACCTTCTTGTGCGCGAGCGGCGTGGAGGCCTCGAGCCCGAGGGCTCTGCGAACGGCGGGATAGACCACTTTCGAGACGAGCGTGCTCTTCCCCGAGCCCGACACGCCCGCCACCACCGTGAGACGACCAATCGGGAACGCGACCTCGTCGACGCGTAGATTGTGCGCCGTGGCGCCTGTGACGACGATCGCTTCATCGGCCCCTCCGAGACCCGTGCGAGCCGTCGCGATGGCGTGCTCGTCACCGAGGGCGCGCGCCGTCGGCGACTCTGGGTTCGCGAGCACCTCGGTCGGAGATCCGACCGCGAGGACGCGACCGCCGGCCCTACCGCCGGTGGGTCCGAGGTCGATGAGGTAGTCGGCAGCGCGGATGGCATCTGCGTCGTGCTCGACCATGAGCACGGTGCTGCCGGTGTCGGCGAGCGCGCGGAGGTTTCGAAGGAGCCGGCCGGTGTCGCGCGGATGGAGGCCGATCGTCGGCTCGTCGAGCACGTAGAGCGCTCCTGTGAGCCCGCTGCCGAGCTGCGCCGCCAGTCGTAGGCGCTGCATCTCTCCGCCGGACAGAGTCGCGGCGCCGCGATCGAGCGAGAGGTAGCCGAGGCCGACTTCTTCGACGAAAGCCAAGCGACGCACGAGCTCTTTCTGTGGGGCTTCGGCGATTCGAGCGCGATCGCCGACGAACGCCAGCTCTTTGCTCCACGCGAGCGCATGGGTGACGCTGCGGCCGACTGCCTCGTGGTAGCGCGATCCGCCGAGACGGTATCCTCTCGGCACGGGTGAAAGCCTCGAGCCGCCGCACGCCCGGCACGGTGCAGGCGATTCGTCGTCGGGATCTTCGACGCCACGGCCTTCGCACACGGCACATTGGCCCTGTTTGGTGTTGAACGAGAACCAACGCGGATCGACCTCTGGAACGCTCTCGCCGCACCCTGGACACGATCTCGAGGTCGACAGGAGCATCTCTGCTCCGTCTTTCTTTCGGCGGAGCTTCACGCTCCCTTTGCCGAACCCGAGCGCGCGATCGCAGACGGCGCGGTCGAGCGAGCCGAGCGAACCGGATTGCACGACGAGATCGATCGTGTGCTCGCTGGTCTTCTTCAGCTTGGGAGGTGAGCCGCAGTTGACGCGGACTCCGTCGACGATCGCCTCCGCGATCCCGGCTCTCGCGGCGGCGGCGAACACGTCGAGATAGGTCCCCTTGCGGGCCACGACGGCGGGCGCGAGGAGCTCGTGCTCGCCGCGGGCGGCCAGAACGCGGGCGAAGACCTCGTCTTTCGATTGGGCCTCGATGCGCGTGTCGCACACGGGACAATGAGCATCGCCGACCTTCGCGTAGAGAAGACGCAGATACTGTGCAATCTCGGTTACTGTTGCAACGGTGGAGTTGGCTCCGGAGCGCGAAGTGCGCTGCTCGAGCGCGATGGCCGGAGGGACGCCGAGTACGCGATCGACGTCGGGGCGAGGAAGAGTCGGAAGAAACTGGCGTGCGTAAGGAGTGAGCGTCTCGAGGAAGCGGCGCTGGCCTTCGGCGAACACGACGTCGAACGCGAGAGTGCTCTTGCCCGAGCCACTCGGACCGGTCACCACGACGATCTGCCCGTGCGGGATGCGGACGGAGATATCTTTGAGGTTGTGCTCGCGTGCGTGGATGACCTCGATGGCAGCGCCACTCTCGGCGAGAGATCGGCGCTCAGTCTTCTTCGGTCTGCCTGCGCTCGCCTTCGCAGCCTTCGGCGCGCGGGTGCCGGCGATCGAGCTCGCGTTCATGCGCCCGGCGAGGTGCTGAGCGAGTGCTTTGCCGGTTCGTGTGCTCGCCCGAGCGATGTCGGCGGGGGTGCCTTCGGCGACGAGGGTCCCGCCCTCGGAGCCTGCTCCGGGGCCGAGCTCGACGATCCAGTCGGCTTGGGCGAGGACATCGAGATCGTGCTCGACGACGATCACGCTCGCGCCAGCCGTCTTCAGCAACGAGAGCGCATCGACGAGGCGAGCGACCTCGTCTGCGTGGAGCCCAGCGCTGGGCTCGTCGAGGAGAAAGAGTCTGCCTTTCTTGGCTTCGGCGAGCGCGCGCGCGAGCTTCAGCCGCTGGGCTTCACCACCCGAGAGCGTCGAGAGCGACTGCCCGAGCGTGAGGTAGCCGACGCCGAGTCGAATAAGCGGAGCGAGCGCGCGAAGAATCGCCGGATCGCCGGTGAAGAAAGCGAGCGCGTCGTCGACCGTCATGGCGAGCACGTCGGATGCGCTGAGATCTCGATGCCGAATCGCAAGGATTTCTGGCTTGAAGCGAAGCCCGCGGCACGAAGGACATGTGAGCGATACGTCGGCGAGGAACTGCATCTCGATCGTCTCGGCGCCCTCCCCATTGCACGCATCGCAGCGCCCGCCCGCGACGTTGAACGAGAAGTGGCCTGGACCGAAGCCCGACGCGAGCGACTCGGGCTCTTGAGCGAAGAGGGCTCGAATGCGATTCCACGCGCCGGAATAGGTGGCTGGATTACCCCGTGAGGTTCGTCCGAGTGGGGCCTGGTCGACGAGGGTGATGCCCTTGACCAGACTTCGTCCGTCGATGCGATCGTGCTCGAGCGGTGCCTCGACGTCGCCTTCGCCTTGGAGACGAGCGAGGCTGCGATAGAGGATGTCTTCGATGAGCGAGCTCTTGCCCGAACCGCTCGCGCCCGCGATCGCCACGACCGCACCGAGCGGGAGGCGAACCGTCACGTCTTTGAGGTTGTTGCCCCGCGCCCCGACGATGGTGAGCGCGCTCCCATCACCGACGACCTCGGAGACGGCGTCGGCGAGCTTGGATTTGCGACCGGTTTTGGACTTCGCGGGAGGCGCGCTGGATTTCGCGAGCGCCGTGGGAGCGCCGAACAACGCTCGATACGTGGCGAGCTCTGGCCGGGCTCGCACGCCCTCGGTCGGCCCGTCGTAGGTCAGCGTTCCGCCGCGCGCGCCTGCGAGAGGGCCGAGCTCGACCACGCGATCGCAGGCCGCGATCATGTTCGCGTCGTGCTCGACGCAGAGGACCACGTTGCCGCGGCGCGCGAGCTCCCGCATCGCCTCGATGAGAGGCGGCACATCGCTCGGGTGGAGCCCCACGGTCGGCTCGTCGAGAACGAAGAGAGCGCCAGTGAGCTGCGTGCCCAGCGCCGCCGTCAGCGAGACGCGTTGTGCCTCGCCCCCCGACAGCGTTCTCGCTTGGCGATCGAGCGTGAGATACCCGAGACCGACCCGCTCGAGGTAGCCGAGCCTCGACACGAGCTCTTCGCAGGCCATGCGTCCTTGACCGGTCGTCGTCTCGAGCGAGGCGAGACGTGCGCGCGCGTCTCCGAGCTCGAGACCGTGCCACGCACCCAGATCGAGGCCGGCGACACGGTAGAGGAGCGACGCCGGCGAGAGGCGCTTTCCATCACAGGCTTTGCACAGATCGTACTTGCGATAGCGCGAGAGCAAGACCCGCACGTGCATCTTGTAGGTGCGCGTCTCGAGCCACGTGAACCACGCGCGAATGCCGGGATAGTTTCCGGCCTTCCAGTCGCCGTCGCCTTCGATGACCATGCGCTGCTGCGCTCGTTCGAGCTCGCCGAAGGGCTTGTCGAAGGGGATCGCGTGCTTGGCGCAATACTTTTTGAGCACGCGGCGCTCGTACTCGCTCGATTTGCCGCTCCACGCTCGAATCGCCTTCTGTGCAAGGCTCTTTCGATGATCTGGAATGACCTTGTCGTAGTCGACGCCGATGGTCCTTCCGAAGCCGCGGCACGAAGGACAGGCGCCCATGGGCGACTGGTATGAGAACAATGCAGGACGTGGCGGCTCGAAACCACGGGCGCATTTCGGGCAAACGAGGCCTGCGGCGAGCGGGATCGAGGTACCCGAGTCGGTGAGATGGATGTCGGCGCTCCCCTCGGCGCGACGCCAAGCTTCTTCGACCGCAGCCGATAGGCGCGCCCGGTCTTTCGGATCGACCTTGAGTCGGTCGACCACGACGTCGAGTCGACCGCGGTTGCCTGACAGCGCGATGCTCGGGGCGAGCGAGTCGAGATCGTGGGTCTCGCGGTCGACGAGAACGCGACGGTATCCAGCACGCAGGAGACCTTCGCGAACATCGAGGAAGGCCTCGGCGCCTTCGACGCGGACGGGATAGGTCACGACCGCCCGTGCGCCCGCGTGCTCCTTCATCGCCCGACGCGCGACGACGTCGGGATCGGTCCGCTCGGCGAGCACGTCACAGGTCGGACAAATGGGGAGCGCTTCGCGCGCGAACAAAGCCGATAGGTAAGGCTCGAGATCGGCCATGGTCGCGAGCGTCGAGCGCGAGCTCTTGATCGGCGCGCGACGGTCGACCGCGACTCCCGCGGCGATAGGATCGAGGCTGTCCATCGGCGGACGGTCGAGGCGCTCGAGGAACTGGCGCGCGTAGGGGCTGAAGCTCTCGACGAAGCGCCTCTGACCCTCGGCATAGAGGGTGTCCATGGCGAGCGACGACTTGCCCGCGCCGGAGACGCCGGTGATCGCGACGAGCTCGCCGGGCTCGAGACGTAGGTCGATGCCTCGTAGATTATGGGTGCGCGCGCCGCGGAGCTCGATCGGATGCATGGGTCGGGGCGCTCCTAGCTAGCACGTGCAAGCTGGAAGCGCCCCGACCTCGACCAACTTCGCACACCGGCAAGCTTCGAAGTCCGAGGAAGCCGCCACGCGGGCTCTCCGTCGAGACGACTCGATCGAGCGCGAGAGATTGCTATCGCCCGCGCGCGTTGATTCTGCGCCCCGATGGATCGGCGAGCTCCGCCCAAACCGTTCTTCGCCGCACTTGCGACGAGGATGCCGACGGGTTGACCGGAGCGTCGAAGGTGACGTCGAGATCGTCGTGAGGCGCGATCGTGGGTGGACACCGAATGGTCGGGCGCTGCGACGGAGGGAGGCTCTCGGATCGGGCGGCGCCCGGATCGTCTGCATCAGCCAGCCGCATCGTGGTTTCGATTCGCAGGTGCAGGCGCATCAACGTTTCGGGAGCGGACTCGGCGAGGATCGCGCACCGAGCGTCGTTCGAAAGCGAGAGGAGCACGCGAGCGAAGAGCCGCGCGCTTCGCCCCGACCTCTTCCCCAAGGCGGCCGCGATGGACTCGGCCTCCACGATGACTGTTTCGAGGTCACTGGTGGGCTTCGCCTTCATGGTCATTTCAATCATCGGTGCCCCCGAAGCGTTCCACGTTCATGACCCTCGGCCCCTCCAAAATGTTCCAAGCCTCGGGGGACTTCGTCGCGCGCGGGAACCTTCCCTGAGGAGCAGGATTTCAACCACGCGCGGTGACGATTTTGGCCGTAACGGTCCGCCTACGACGAGGTCGATCGCAGTTGCGCCGAGACCGACGTGAGACTGGTGCCCGAGAAACGACTACTTTCGTAGGCTGACAAGCGGAGAGAGGAGGCCGACCGTCGTAGCGAAGGCGGTCGCAGCAGTCCTTATTTCGACCGGGCACCTTAGGCTAGCGTACATCGTGCTGATCGCGGTGAGTACCCGCGCAGCCTGGAGTGGCAATCGTCGCAGCTCAGGCCGCGGCGAGCAGCCGCCGAATGAGCGCTACGATGCGCTCTCCATCGATGGGCTTGACGAAATGGTCGTGGAACCCGTTGGCCGTGCTCCGACTTCGCGTTTTTGCGTCGGCCTGCCCGCTCACGATGATTCGCGCCTTCAGCTGGCTCGCACCAGCGTGCGTCATCAGGTCCATGCCGCAGCCGTCGGGAAGATTGAGGTCGACCACGAGCGCGCTCACCTGGTGATTCGACAGAATTTCTCTCGCTTGGAGGAGGTCGCTGGCGACCATCGGGTGAAACCCCGCGCGCTCGACGATGAGCGCGAATAGCTCGGACGAGTCGGGATCGTCGTCGACGATGAGAACCGTCGCAGCGGTGGACGCCACCTCAGACGGCACCCCGGCGCTCTCCTCATCGACGACTCCGGTCAATTGGTCGGCGACGGCTAATACGCGCTTCATTCCGCGACGTGCCATCGACAAAAGCGACGATTGCGCTGGAGTAATCTCGGCTCCGAGCGACTGCTCGAGCTCCGACAAAGCGCCGAGGGTCACCCCTGCCGGGCCTCGAATGTCGTGCGCAGCGCGTTCGAGGAATGAAATCTGCGCGGGAGCGGTGTCCTCGGCGCTCACTGCTTTCGTCATGTTAATGGTCTTCGTCCGTTCTCCGGCCGTGTGAATGCGCGAGCGTTCGAACGAACGGGCAAGCAAGCACACGGCGTGCCCCGTTCGATTCGGAAGCAGCTCAATCGAGAACGACCAGCTCGATGGCAGGTGGCGTCGCGTCGATGGGTGGTGCCATGGCCTCGACATGCCCGTACGCGTCTCGGAGCGCTGTCAGAAGCTCGTCGATCGCCTTGGCGCGGGTGCTCCCCCAGGCCGTGAGGTCGACTGATTCGCAAGCGGCGATGTAGCCGCCAGAATCCTCGGAGAGGCGCGCGTAGAACCGCATCGGATGCTCGGGTACACGGTGGGCGTCGTGGAGTCTGTGGGCCATGGGTCATTCCTCGAACGCGGCAGGGCGTCTGCGAAGCCGCCTGATGGCGAAGCAACGCGCGATCCATGCCGGATCATTTCGCGGCAAACCATTCGCTTGGCGTGGCAGATTGTCGCGATGTGGCAATTCGCGGCCACCGAAATCACATTGGCCGCGTTCCCGATCGACCCGCCCCGTGGCGGATGCGCTCATTAGGTGTAGGGCGCGTGACGACGCGGTCGGAGAGAATCCATTCGTCCCAATACGAGGGCCAGCCGGGATAGGTGATGTATTCGAAGTCGCCGTCGACCTTCGTCACCTCGGCTGGCCACACCTTCCCTTCCCACGTGACGCTGATCTTGGCGCCGACCGGATATCGGGTGAACGCGATGGGTCGCACTTTCGTCTTCGACACCTTCTCGAGGATGGCGTCGCTGTAATCGTAAAACTGCACGTCGAGATCGTCTGCGTACGCGCCGACGATGCGCGCCACGCGCTCACCCGCTCGAGGCCGTTCGGCTTGAACGTAGCTTCCTACCGGGGTCGAGGCCCGCGGAGACGCCGCGGAATCGGCCCGCCGCTCGGTCAGCCTCCATTCTGGAGGCAGGCCCGCGTTCTCGAAGCCGAAGCGCTGATTCTCCCGAAACTTCATCGCATCCCGCTCTTCGTCGACGAGCTCCGAGAGCGCGACGACGCCGTCGCAGTCGTGGTCGAACAATGCCTCGCCGCGCAGCGCGTCGATGACCGTCTGAGTGAAGGTCCAATTCTCGGTCGACGTGTTCGATGACTCGGCGCTGGTGAGCGCGAGCGACCGCTTGCCGCTCTCTCCGAGCGCGCGCGCGACGTCGCTGAGGCCCCCGGAGTAGCAACAGTCGGCGAGGAGCAGCACCTCGTCGCCACCGAACGCGGTGACGATCACATCGCGAATTCGCGACATCGAGAGCTCGCGCTCGGGTTTCTTCGGAGCCGCGTCATAGGCGACGAACGAGATTGCTCCGCTGTCGTCTTTGCCACCATGGCCGGCGTAGTAGAAGAGCAGCGTGGAGCCGGGCGGAGCCTTCTTGGCTGCAGCTTCGAGCGCAGACAACACGGCGGAGGCCGTCGCGTCGGCGTCGAGCAACACGGTGAGGTGATCTTGCGGGACGCCACGCGCCACCAGCGTGTCGGCGAGCTCCTGGTCTTTCCGATGCCGATCCGAGAAGCTCGCGAGACTCGGGTCGGCGAACCTCAAGACGCCTACGATGACGGCATACGTATTCGTAGGCTCGAAGCCCGCGCGCGCCTCGGTCGCGTGTGCGCGACTGGTCGCAGTGGCTCTCGGCTCTGCCGTCGCGACGACGGCGACCTCCTTCGTTTGCAGGGTCTGGTGAGTCGGCAGCCCGCGCGTCGAGCAGCCGAACACACCGGTCGATAGCACGAGCGCGAGCGAGACTGCCCGGCGCTCGCCCAGCGAGACGCGAGACCACGATCGCTCGGTCGCCGCCGCGCTGCCCTGGCGACGAACGAGCGCGCTTTCGCTCCCCTCGTGACCGCGTTTCGAATACCTTCTCGACGCCATGACCGAGATCATAAGCCCCATCGACGGTCACGTCGCTTTCACCTACCGAAACCTCCCCTACGAGGAGGCAGAAGCCGTTCTCGGGCGTGCCGAAGCCGCGCAGAAGATCTGGCGCAAGACTCCGATCGACGAACGCGCGGCGCTCTGTTTGCGCATGCTCGATGCCTACCGGGTCCACCTCGAGGCGAATGCGACGGCGATCACGCGCATGATGGGCAAACCCCTCGGTGACGCTCGCGGAGAGTTCGAGCGGGGCTTCTCGACGCGTGTGAAACACCTCGCATCGATCGCGCAGAAGTCTCTGGCCGACGAGGTGCTCACCGACGAGCCGGGATTCGAGCGCGTGATCACGCGCGAGCCGGTGGGCGTGGTCCTCGTGATCGCTGCTTGGAACTACCCGCTCCTCGTGCCCATCAACTCGCTCGCGGCTGCGGTTCTCTCGGGCAATGCGGTGCTGCTGAAGCACGCTCCGCAGACGGCGCTGGTAGCCGATCAGATCGAGCGAGCTTTCCGCGAGGCGGGTGCTCCCGAGGGGCTCGTCGCGGCCCTGCACGCCGATCACCCGACCGTCTCGCGGCTCTTGTCGACGCGCCGCTTCGGCTACGTGTCTTTCACCGGATCGGTGCGCGGTGGTCACGACGTCTATCGAGCAGTGGCCCAAGACAACTTCATCAACGTAGGCCTCGAGCTCGGCGGCAAAGATCCCGCCATCGTACTCTCCGATTGCGACTTCGACTCGACGGTCGAAAACCTCGTCGACGGCGCGTTCTACAACTCGGGGCAATCGTGCTGCGCCGTCGAGCGAGTCTACGTCGATGCATCGATCTTCGATCGATTCGTCGAGGCTTACGTCGAGAAGACCAAGCCTTACGTCGTCGGTAACCCGCTCGATGCGAAGACCAACCTCGGGCCTCTCGTGAATGAAGCGGCAGCGACCCGCGTCCGCGCGCAGATCGACGAAGCCATCCGCAAGGGGGCGCGTGATCTACTCCCCGAGGGAAGCTTCGACGTGCCGACCTCGTCGAGCTGCTACGTCGCTCCACGCGTCTTCGACAAGGTCGACCATTCGATGCAGCTCATGAGCGAGGAGACGTTCGGGCCTGCCATCGGCATCATGAAGTTCTCTGGCGAAGACGAAGCCCTGCGACTCGCGAACGATTCGGTGTACGGCCTCACGGCCTCGATCTGGTCGAAGGACGTCGAGCGGGCGCGAGCCCTTTCTGCGCGCCTCGAAGCTGGCACGGTGTTTCTGAATCGCTGTGACTACCTCGATCCCGGGCTTCCGTGGACCGGCGTCAAAGACTCGGGGACCGGCTGCTCGCTATCGCGACTGGGATTTTTGCAGGTGACGCGCCCGAAGAATCGGCATTTCCGATTGCCGAACGGGTGACGTCGGCAGACGGGCTCAAGGACTTTCAATCAACGATAGCGAGGGCGACGATATGCGAGGGGTTGGGACAATCGAACAAGTCTTGCAGGCTTGTGACCAGGCTGGCGTTCGCCATCACAAGATTGGTGCCTTCGACATCGACGGGATTTTTAGAGGGAAGTACGTCGAGCGGCAGAAATTCGAGTCGGTGCTCGAAACCGGATTCGGCTTCTGCGACGTGGTCCTCGGTTGGGACTCGAGCGACACACTCCTCGACAACGTCAAAGTCAGCGGCTGGCACACGGGCTACCGCGACGCGCCCGTAAAGCTCGATCTGTCGACGTTGCGAATGATTCCATTCGAAGACTCGACCTCGCTCATGTTCGGCAATTTCACCGGCGACTACGGCGAGGTTTGTCCGCGGACGATTCTCTCACGCGTCGTCGATCGGGCCCACGCCATGGGCTTCGAGCCGAAGGGATCGCTCGAATACGAGTTCTTTCTGTTCGACGAGACGCCCGAGAGCGTACGCGAGAAGGGCTATCGCAACCTCAAGCCCTTTACTCCGGGCATGTTCGGCTATTCAATGATTCGTAACTCGGTCCACGCCGAACTTTACCGCGAGATCCTCGACACGATGAGCGCGCTCGATTGCGACATCGAAGGGCTCCACACGGAGACGGGTCCGGGGGTTCTCGAAGCCGCGATTCGCTACGACGACGTCCTCCGGGCAGCCGACAAGGGGGCGCTCTTCAAGACGTACATGAAGGTCCTCGCTCAGCGACGCGGCCTCATGGCGACCTTCATGGCGAAATGGGACAGCAAGTATCCCGGTCAGAGCGGACACATTCACATTTCGCTGGTCGACAAGGCGCGCGGGAACAACGTCTTCTACGAGGAGAAGGCCCCCCACTCCATGAGTCAGATCATGAAATGGTTCGTGGCGGGTCAGCTGCGGTACATGCCCGAGGTCCTGGCAATGGTGTGCAGCACGATAAACGCCTATCGTCGAATGGTGCCGGGGATGTGGGCCCCGACGGCTGCCAATTGGGGAGTCGAGAACCGCACGACGGCGCTCCGAGTCATTTCGAACAGCCCGAAGGCACAGCGCAGCGAATACCGCATCGGGCCGGCCGACGCGAATCCCTACCTCGCGCTCGCCGCTGCGCTCGCCTCGGGACTTCGCGGAATCGAAGAGAAGCTCGAGCTCCCCGAAGTCGTCGTCGGCAACGCCTACGACGCGCCCAAGACCTCGAGTCTTCCTCTGCCTACGACGCTCCGAGACGCGGCCGATGCTCTCGCAGGCTCGCAGGCGGCGCGCGAAATGTTCGGAGACGCGTTCGTCGACCATTACGCGGCGACACGCCATTGGGAAGATCGCGAGTTCAGGAAACACGTCGCCGACTGGGATCTCGCGCGCTACTTCGAAATCATCTGAGGGTCGCTCAGCTCGCGGGCAGTTTGATGATCTCTTCGAAATCGACGGCTGAGGTCGCGGACATCGCCACGACCTCCACGCTGAAGAGCTGCGTGAGACCGTCGTCGACGTGAAGTTCGCGCACGTCGAAGGAGTCCTGGGAAGCGACGCCGAGCTCGAGATTGTTCTTCAGGCTGGGAATGGCGTTCATCGTGTGGGTCTCCTTGGTCGGCGAATCGAGATCAGCGCGGATAGCGCGCGGTGCGAACGATGCGACCGAGCGCGCTCACGAGCAGGGCGTCGGCGCTCTGCTCGCTCGCGTCTTCTCTCGGGTGCAACTCGACCAGCGCCACGACGGGAAACGAGGTCAGCATGGGGAGGCGTAAGCAGAGCTCCTCGGGCAGGTAGGCCGGATAAGTGGCGCCCGAGCTCGAAGAGAGCTCGGCTCGAATGCGGTTCGCACCGAGAATCGTAGGCTTTCGATAGCGACGGTTCGTGAGGAGCGAATGCTCGACTTGCTCGGCGAGATACCGAGGAGGCAGGCTGAGCTGTCCGAGGGCTGTCTCGATTTGGCGGTGCAATGCCACGGCCGTCTGCCGGAGCGGAAGCGATGGGGCTGCGAGTGCATCGACTGCGATGGCGACTGTCGCCGCCAAGCGCTTGTCGTTTCCGCCGAGGGGTTGGGCCACCGCGACCGCTGCGCGCAACGCCTCGACCTCGTCGAGCGTCGGCCTCAGCTCGCCCGCCACCAAAAAGAGGGGGAGCTCGAGATCGTTGGGATCGTCGAGCGCTCGCTCGATGGCCGACATGAGCTCGTTCGCGTCGAGCGGGATGCCGCAAGACAGAACACGCAAGACGTCGAGCCGGCCTCTCTCCTCGCGATCGCGCTCGACATCGGACTCGTCGGGCCTGCGAGCGAGTCGCGGCGGATTGAAGTCGGCCAGCACTTCGGAGTAGGCGCGTGAGCGCCGCAATCGACGCGGCAGCGCAGGCTCGAACGACAGTAGGTCGACCAGCGCGCGCCGTTTGACCGACAGAGGCGCGGGCTCTTCCCGATTTCGGTCTTTGGCACCGACGTCACGTTGGGCACGGTCGGCTTGGGCCAACGCCGCATCCGAGGCGGCTTTGGCGCTGTCGAATCCCATCGAGCGCGGCCTGTCGTCGGACGCTGCAGACGCGTTGTGCTGCGGGCCGCGACTGAACGCCACTTGGAAGGGGTCTCGAGCACGCAGCGGATCGGGCGCCGTCGTCGTCCCGGACTCGCTCGCTCGCGGAGGCGGTGGAGCTTCGCCCCTCGACACGGCCCTCGATGCGTCGCTCGCCACTGCAGGCGTCGCAGAACCGAGGCGCTCTCCCAATGTCGAGGGCCGGGCGGCCGGGACCACCATCGACGACATGGCAGGCAGCGCCCCGAGCGACGCTCCCATGGGTGGAGGCTGCGCCGACTGGGCGGCGGGACGCAGACCTGGCAGCGAGCTCGGCGTCACACCCGACCCGGAGATTGGCGCCGGCGGGACCAAGAGCGAAGGAGGCACGAGAGGAGGCGAAGCGAGGAGCGCAGGCCGGGCGGAGCCGCTCGAGGGCGATGGAGTGATGAGCCCCACGCTCACTGGTGGGACGCCCGCGGAAGCCACGCTCGGAGGAGCGAGCGGCAGCGCGGTCGGTGGTGCCGCGGCGACCAGACCGCCTCCGGTGGACACGCTCGGCGGTGAAAAAGGTGGAGCGGCCGAAGCCCTGACCGACGCAGGCGGCGGCGGAATTGGCTGCGCAGAGTGCTGACGGACGGAGGAATCTTCGGCCGCGGGATCAGCGAGCCGCGGGGCTGCGAGCTCCGGCGGCGTGGGCGAGCGAAAGGGGAGTGCATCGTCGGGTTGGCTCGCCGAACGCGAGCGCGCTCCGCCCCTGATCGAGGCGAACGGCAGCGCCGCGGATCGGTCGGAGCTGGATGGCATCTCGACGTGGGTCGTCTCGAGCGAATCGGTCCCGCCCTTCGGGAGCTCGAGGCGCGGCAGCTCGGAGGTCGGCGGATCGGCGATCATCGCGGCGCGAGGACGGTGTGTCCCCGTCTCTTCGCGGTCGCCCACGGTCGACACCAGGAGTGAGAAGGCCGGAACCGGGCCATCGAACGAAAGATGCCCGCGGAAGGTCAAGGTCGCGATGCCTCGATCGGTATCGATGCGAAGCAGATCAGCGAGCAACTTCGGTCCGGGTCGGTTCGCGAGGCCCACGACCGATACACACGGGGCGACGCCCGCCAGGTTCGTCACGAGGCGCGCGTGGTGGGCCGAGAGGCCTTCGAGGATCAGCCGCTCGTCGACTCGGAAGGGCTCGACCGCTCGTTGATCGGGCGCCGCGACGCAGAAATACCGCGCGTCGAAGCCTTGCGGCATCGGCCGCTCGAGCGGGGCGCGTAGCCAGGTGATGTCTTGCGGCCGGAGAAGGCGGGCTCGCGGCGGCCAATGCGCGGCGATTGGGCCGAGGCCGACGATCGCGATGTGCTCGCCCGGTCGGACTTCGAGATTGGGTGGCAGGACCCCCGGCACTCTTCGGCGCCCGTTCTCGCCAAAGTCGGTCGGATCGATTCCGACGGGGTTGTCGGTGCCCGGACCGCCCGAGGCCGCTTCGTAGTGTAGTGGCAAGCGCGCGAGCGCAGGGCTGCTCTCACATCGCCCGTCGCGCTCGAATCGTCTCTGCGGACAGGCCTCGATGACTTTGTCGATCGAGCCGACGGCGACGCGCGCGGTGATCAAATGCGAGGGGCGCTGCTCCGCGGCATAGGCGTGTCCGAGGACGATCACTTCGGCGCTCGGCTTCATCAGCGCCATGTCGCTCGGCGCGTAGAGGCTTCGATCGGCGTCGTCGTCCCAGAAGCCGTCTTCTTCTTGGAGCGCCTCGGACTCGTCGAGGAGCGGGCACAGCTCGCTCTCGAGGGCGTAGGTCGCTTTGACGACGACCGTGAAGACCGTCTCGCCCGCGCGCTTCTGCCACGCGATCACGCCAGCAGCGAAGGGGCCTTCACAACGGACGCGGATCGAGCTCGCGCGAGAATCGGTCGCCGACGGCCTCACGCTGCTGCCTTTTAGGCTCAAGTGTCGTTCGCCGTGCGGAAGGAACGAAAGCCTGGGATCGGTCGATGTGTCGTCGCGTCTTGAATCAACAGGGGAGTCTCCGATGTCGTTTGCATGGTGGCGCTGCGCTGCCCCTCCCTCGTGCACGTTCCCGCGCCATCATCGACCTCATCGGGCCTCGTCCGCAAGCAGAGTGCCAGCAGAGAAGCGCGCTCATTCGTCGGCGTGGCTCGTCGACGGCATGCTCCGGTGTGCGAACTTTGCACGTGGAGTGAAGTCCGTACGCACCGCCTGGTGTCAATCGGGAGACGCGAGGCGCGCTGGTGGGGCGCCGCGACGCGGCTGATTGGATCGACGCTGATCCATCGGCTACGCCTTCACGCATTTCGACCAAGCCCGACGTGATAGAAACTTCATCGATGGGTGCGTTCGTGCGCTTCTCCCCGGAAGAAGAGACCGTCCGCGTGAAGGACGAGAGCGGCGGCCGCGCCATGCTGATCGCCCTCTGGGATGGTGGCAGCCTCCACGAAGCGCTCCCGGGGAGTCCGACGTGCGTCGTCGGCCGGGGCTCGACGGCCGACGTGGTGCTCGAGCACGCGTCGATCTCGCGACGGCACGTCGCGATTCACAGCGGCTCGCAGCTCTACGTGGAAGACCTCGACAGCGCGAACGGAACCCGCGTCCGAGGTCAGCGCATCCCAGGCGGAGAACGAGTCGCCGTGGGGTGGCGCGAGCCGTTCGAGATCGGGCGGGTGGTGGTTCTCGTCAGGCCTCCGGTCGCCCAGGTCGAGGAGCCAACCCTCGTGCCGTCTACGGATGGAAAGTCCATGCAAGAGGTCGAGCATATCGCGCGGCTGGTGGCTCCCACCGACATCTCGGTCTTGCTCTTCGGCGAGACGGGGGTCGGGAAAGGCCACCTCGCCCATCGAATCCATTCCCTCTCGAAACGTGCATCAGGACCATGGTTGCATCTGAATTGCGCTGCGCTGCCCGAGCGACTTCTCGAGAGTGAGCTGTTCGGATACGAGCGCGGCGCCTTCACGGGAGCCGATCAGGCGAAGCCGGGTCTTCTCGAGACGGCCCAAGGCGGGACGATCTTCCTCGACGAGGTCGGCGATTTGCCTCCAGCGGTCCAAGGAAAGCTGCTCATCGCCCTCGAGCGTCGCGAGGTGATGCGGCTCGGTGGTCTTCGGCCACGGCCCTTCGACGTTCGCTTCATCTCGGCGACGAACCGCGAGATCGAGGGGGGCGACCATCTTCGTTCGGATCTGTACTTTCGCCTCGCGGGCCTCCCGATACAGATCCCGGCGCTCAGAGATCGGCGGGCCGAGATCGCCGATCTCGTTCGCGGCTTCGTTCGAGAGAGCGCAAAGAAGCTCGAGCGACTCGAGCCCATGGTGACGAGCGAGGCGATTCAGGTCCTCGAGGGTCACGATTGGCCCGGCAACATCCGCGAGCTCGCGACCGTCGTCGAGCGCGCGCTCTTGTGGTGCGTAGACCGAGTCGAGCCCGCCCACCTGCTCATTTCGAAGCGAGCCGGCGTGCACGGGATCCCGCCTCCTCCATCGGCCGATCCGAAAGATGCGCCGCAGGGCTCTCCGCGGACGCTGGCAGAAGACGTCGTCGACATCGAGCGTGCGCGCATCTCGGACGCGCTCGAGCAGTGCGGGGGCAACCAGTCGCGGGCGGCCGAGCTGCTCGGAATATCGCGGCGAACACTCATCAATCGAATGATCGCCTACGAGATGCCGCGCCCGCGCAAACCATGAAGCAAGCCGGAATCACTCGTCGATGAACGGCCCGATCGCCAGACCGTTCGCGAGACGCCCTCGGGCACGACCTCCGCGCTTCGCTTCGTAGAGGCTGGCATCGGCCGAAGGAAGGAGCTCGTCGAGGGTCTCGACGCTGCTCGGCCAGGTCGCCCCTCCGATGCTGAGCGACACGTTCGCGCGCGCGGCGGTCTGGCCGATGCGAAGCGCCACGATGGCGGCCTCGGCCTCGGTCGCCTCGGGGAGCAACACGACGAACTCGTCGCCGCCGAAGCGTCCCGCGTGATCTCCAGCGCGGAGCGAGCTCTGGAGAAGAAGCCCGATCGCGCGCAGCGCGTCGTCGCCGGCTGCGTGGCCCAGTACGTCGTTGACGCGCTTGAAGTGGTCGACATCGATGACGAGCACCGAGAGCGGTCGATCGGTGCGAGCTGCACGCGCCCGTTCTTCGCCCATGCGTGCCTCGAGCGCGCGTCGATTGAGGAGCCCTGTGAGGCCGTCGTGTCTCGCGAGGGTCTCAACTCGACGCAACAACGACAGGTTCTGCCAGACGAGCGCGCTCTGCCCGATGAAGCTCGCGAGGGCTTCGAGCTTGTCGTGCGAGATCGGGTCTCTCCCGTAGACGTTGTCGCAGACCAAGAGCCCGAGGATCGTCCCACGGAGCTGGATCACGAGGACGACGTACTCGTCTTTCACGCCGAGCGCGGCGAGCGACGGATTTTTCGCGGCTCTCCTCGTGAAGCAGACCGGACCGGTAGCGGCCTCAGCCATCGCGATTTCGTCGTCGACTTGGTCGGTGCGAACGAGCGTGAGTGTCTCGACGAAATGTTGGAAGCGACCGTCGAGGTTCTCGGACGCGTAATCGTCGACGAGGTGCTCCATCGTCTTTCCTTCGACCTCGATCGCCTCCCAAATCCGGTGCGCTTCCTCGGCGTCGTGTGGGCCGATGGCCTTCGATCCGATGTACTGCCGCGCGCTCTCGTCGTGGAGAAAGAGGGCCGCGCGATTCATTCCGAGACCGTGACCCGACGTAATCCCTGAGAGCATGACGTAGAGAGCGCGGTCGAGATCCGACGACTGGAGCATGAGCGTCGTGAGCATGTGGAGGGCCTCGAGACGCGCCGATTGGGCCGAGAAGCGTTCTACGATTCCGACCAACTCGGCCGACGAGCACAGCGCCAGCAACGCGTTGCGCATCAGCGCGTCGAGCTCCGAGCCGAGCGCGCTCTCGGTGATGACGTGCGTGCGACCGAAGGCCGAGAGCTCGACCTTCGTCTCGGCGGCGCCGATTTCGAGGTCACCGAGCTCGAAGCGATCGGACGTCGTGAACAACTTGAGAAGCTGACGAGCAGCGATCGGGATGAGGGCCACATCGGCGGGGATCGAGGCGCAGACGGTGATGGGCCCGGGAAGCCGCGAGACCAGCGCACGCACGGAAGGCGGCACCGAAGCCATACGGACGGCGAGGTCGACCGCCGACGGCAACTCGATGCGCGTGGGAGTCGGCGCGCGGTGTGACGGAGATGCGATGGAACGAGGATAGACGCGATCGCGATGGGCTTCACGATCGGACTTGAAGGGCTCGGACGTGGTCTGCGAGCATCGCACCCGATCGGCAGACATGGCCGACGATGGACGATGACTCGCAGGCATCGGGGTCTCTGGGGGGAACATGGTGCACGAGTCGAGCAACAGAAACCGCCGCGCGTCGGTCTACCTTTATCCGAAGGGTGGATACGAGCGGCGACCCGAGTCGCCGTCAGTAGGAATCGCGTTGAGCGGAGGCGGCTCGCACGGAGCATTCAGCGCCGGCATTCTGCACACGGCCTACGCAAAGTTCCTGCACGAGAAAAGGGAGCTGCCGAAGGTCTCCATCATCGCCGGGACGAGCACGGGAAGCCTGGTCGGTGGCCTCCTCACCGAGCTTTATGGTCGCTTCCGGACCCAAGACGAGCCCGAGCTCGCGCTCGACGATTTGAAGCGGGTCTACACCGAGACCACGCAGGAGGAGGTGGGGCTCCTGCCCAGCACGACTCTGGGAAAGCTCTACAACCTCATCTGCAAGCACGGGATCATGGACATCGCGCCGCTCGCGACGACCGTGGCGCGCTACTACAAGCATCAGTACTTCCAAGCCGCACACGACGGCGTCGATCCGGTCGTCTACGTCGCGAACGTCATCGACATGGTCAAGGGCCTCTTGGTCCCGTACTTCTCGAACGATCCCACGGTGAGCGCCTTTGACATGAAGGCCGCCATCTTCGCCTCGTGCGCGCAACCCGTGGTGATGACGCCCGCCTACCTGCACGAGCGTTGGAGCGTCGACGGCGGCGTTCGCGAGGTGATCCCGTTCCGCGAGCCAATGCGCCACAAGGCGACGCACATGCTGGCGATCGCGCTCAACGAGCCGCACATCGACGCGGAAAAAGAGTGGACGAAAAAGTCGGAGAGCAACGTTCTCGGATGCATCGGCCGCGGCATCTCGGTGATGAACGATCAGGTGGCGCGAAGTGACGAACGACTCGCCCGGATGAGCGCGTACATCAATCGCGCGAAAGACGAGCTCCGCGCGCGCGGAGTCTCAGAAGCCGATCTCGACGCGGCGTTCGACGGCGGCCCTCTGCCGATCGACGAAAAAGACCCGTACGTCGACGACGCCTACAACGCGTCGGAGCTGCGAGAGATCTTGTTCTTCCCATTCGAGCAACGGCACTTGCCCGACAGCGATGTGTTCGACGAGAAAGACCTCACCGCCCTGTTCGACATGGGCAAAGACCTCGCGCTCGCCCACATGGATCAGATCGAAAAGACGCTCTTCGCCGCCGGGGTCTTCTTGGCGCCGCGCTGACCACACCGCCTAGTCGCGAGGCTCTCGAGCGATCTTCGGCAGAGCCGTCGACCAACATCGCCTCTCCAGTGCCCACCTAGAAGATGAGATCGGTGGTGGAGAATCACAAAAATGAGAAGACCCTCGCATCGCGGGGGTCTCCTTGATCGACTGCTCGGCCAAGCGGGAAGCCAGGCTTTGTGGAGCTCGCCTTGAAAGCGGGGCTCGAGAGCGTTCGGGTTGGTACTCGTCGAGCTACATCTTCTAGGGGTAGCTCTTCAGGGCTAGCTCACCAAGACGATGGCGTCCGGCTAGTAGTCTTCTGGTATCGGCTGCGGACCTGGGATGATTCCCGCGATATCGGGGTCTTCCCCGGGCTCGCCTTGCACAGCGCCAGTCTCTTTGTCGCCTTTTCTACGTTGGCGTTCGAGCTGCTTGTCGCGCTGTTTGTCCTGCCGATTCTTTTCTTTTTGGCGCTTGTTGAAGCTGGGGTTAGACATCGTGGGTCTCCTCGTCGGGGGACAAGATGAGACGGAGCGCCTCCGAGCTCTTTCGTGGAAAGAGCTTCGTTTCGAGGCCTCCAGCCGTTGAGAGATCGATCGCCCGCCTCTCTCTAGACCAAGCTTCCCCCCCGGGCTGCATCGCTGCAAACCGGGTCTGTGATCGGGGAGCTCGCTCCAAAGAGTGACGAGCGATCGAGATCAGCGACTACCAGCGATCGCGCTTGCCGCCACCACCACCACCCCCACGGCCGCCGCCGCCGCCGCCGCCGCCGCCGCCACCGCC
>JAYUUB010000137.1:0-4516 GCA_043755175.1 Polyangiaceae bacterium
GCGTGCTCTTCGTAATGGCGGCTGAGACGCGACAGATCGGTCGCCAGATCTTGGTAGCCGGTGCCGGCACGAATGTCGGCGACCTCGGCGACCATCTTCTCGTCGTCGCTGAAGTGATAGCCGAGCACCTGGAGCATGCGCTCCCGCAAGGCCACGCCTTCATTGACGAGGTTCATGTCGACCTTGACGCCTGTCGACGTGGCGACGTCGGTCTTGGCTTCGGTGTGGATGTACCAGAGCGCGTGGGCAAGCTGCTCGAGCCGATCGGTGAGACCGCGCTCCAAGACAGCCTCGGGGGACGTCGCATCGCTCCTTCGCGCGATGTTCGGGGAGGGCGACGTTCGAATCCATTCGGGCACGCGCCATCGAAGACCTCGTCGCCCCTGCGGTCGCCCTGCTCCTCGCTGAACCGAGCGAGGTTCCGAGCGCTTGATTGACCGGGTGCCGCTGGCGCAGAGCGCTGCGCGGAGCGACTACGATCACTCGTCGATTCGAGACCCGTTCGCGAGGTTGAGCAACAGGGCGAGGCTGAGCAGCGAGGCTGCCTTTTTCTCAATCGGGGAGCGCGATCCTGCATCGCTGAATCAACCGCCAAGACGCCAAGCACGCCAAAAGAGGGCTTAGAAACGCCTTCTTCTTGGCGTGCTCGGCGTCTTGGCGGTTCAACTCCGGTGACTGAAAATCACGCTCGCTGATCTAGGGCCCGCACTCAGTGGGCGTCGTCGACTTCATTTCGTGAACCGCGCGCATCGGAATCCAATCGAAGGCCGCCAATCAGAGGCGGCGAACGCGAACCGGTGAGCTCGACCCCAGTAGCTGCTAGCCGTGCCGTCGTAGGACTGCCCTTTGACGACGCGCTTCTCGTCTTGACAGAAACGGCCCGGTAGCCGGCAGTAAATGCTGCTCGTCCATTCCGCGACATTCCCCTCCATGTCTTTCACGCCCTCGGGCGTGTCGCCCCGCGGCAACGATCCGACCGGACAGGTTGTATCCTCATGAGGGCGCGCGCGTTCGAGTAGGCGCGCCTGAGCCGAAGCCGTTCGGTCTTTGCATATTCCAGACGCGGCGATGAAATGATCCTTGTCGGGATCCTCGTGCAAATCGGTACGAGGGTCCCATGGCCCATCCCAGCCGTGTCGCCCCCCGTCGGCATATTCCCACATCGCTTGAGTTGGCAGCACGGCACTGCGCCAATGACAAAACGTTTCAGCTTCGGTCCACGTGACGCAGTTGACCGGATCGTTCTCGAAGTGCTTGCGCTCCAGATTGCACTGGGGGCTTCGCTCCGTGTAGGCGCAGACGCCAGCGGCGATGCACTTTCGATAGGCGGTCACGGTGACTTCGGTGACGTCGAGGGCGAAGCTCGGAACCAGCTCGGAGTGGTGCCAATCAAAACCGTCTCCGGGTGCGCCAGCCATACCTTCGTGAAAGTCGCCGCTGGGAAGCGTGACCATGGGAGGGTCGCTCGGAGCCACGGACGCAGCGGGGCTCGCCGAGCCCGATGTCGACGGAGCGGACGATGACGCAGCCAACTGCGCCGCGCTGGGTATGGGAGAGAGGACCGCAGCGGAACCAGTTGCCTGCCGATCGCTCGTCGGTTGCGAGCACCCACCGCCCAGGCTGAGCAGCAGGGCGAACCCGACGCAAATGCTTGTCGACTTCATTTCGGGAGTCGGGCGCATCGGAATCCGACCGAAGGGTCCCATTGAGACGCGTGGTAAGCGAACCGTTGACGTCGGCCAACGTAGCCGCCAGAGACGCCCTCGTACGACTCCCCTTTGACCACGCGCTTATCGTTTTGACACAAATGATCAGGGTGCTGGCAGTAAATGCTGCTCGTCCATTCTGCAACATTCCCCTCCATATCCTTCACGCCCTCAGGCGAGTCGCCTCGCGGTAGCGAGCCGACGGGGCAAGTTGTATCCTCGAGCGGACCTGCGCGCTCAAGCAGGTGTCCCTCATCCGAGGGAGTCCTATCTCTGCATTCTCCTTGCTGCGCGATGAACGTGTCCCTGAAGGGATCCCGGCGCAAGCTGGCACGTGGATCCCACGGCCACTCCCAACCGTGTCGTCCTCCATCAGCATATTCCCACATGGCTTGGGTGGGCAGCACAGCCGCGCGCCAATGGCAAAAGGCCTCTGCCTCCATCCACGTCACGCAGTTGACCGGATCGTTCTCGAACTGCTGGGAGCGCTGCAGGTTGCACTTGGGGTCTCGCGGCGGATAGACACAGACGCCGGCGGCGATGCACTTTCGGTAGGCGATCACGGTGACCTCGGTGACGTCGAGGGCGAAGCTCGGAACGACCTCCCAGTGGGGCCAATCGAAGTCGTCGCCGGTCGAACCAGCCATCCCTTGTTGGAAGCCACCCTTGGGAAGCGTGACCATGGGTGGGTCGCTCGGAGCGACATGCGACCCAGTGGGGCTTGCCGAGCCCGATGTCGACGGAGGGGAGGGTGGGACAGCCAACTGCGCCGCGCTCGGCGTAGCGGATTGAGCCGTAGCGGAGCCAGGCGACTGCCGATCGCTCGTGGGTTGCGAGCATCCGGTGGCGAGGCTGAGCAGCATGGCAAACCCGACGCCAATGCTTCTCGCCTTCATTTCGGGAGTCGGGCGCATCGAAAGCCAATCGCAGGCACCCAAGCAGACGCGGGGTACGCGAACCGTTGACGTCGGCCGACGTAGCCGCTGGTCATGCCGTCGTACGAGTCTCCTTTGACCACGCGCTTCTCACCCTGGCACAAACGGTCAGGGTGCTGGCAGTAGATGCTGCTTGTCCATTCCGCAACATTGCCTTCCATATCCTTCACGCCCTCGGGCGTGTCGCCCCGCGGCAACGAGCCGACTGGACAGGTGGTCTTCTCGAGCGGGCCAGCACGTTCAAGCAGCCGCGCTTGAGCCGAGGGAGTCCTGTCTTTGCAGATTCCCTCGCCCGCATAGAGGCGATCCTTGTCGGGATCCAGGTGCAAGAACAAGCGCGGATCAGAGGGCCACTCCCAACCGTGTAGCCCCCCATCGGCATATTCCCACATGGCTTGGGTTGGCAGCACGGCAACGCGCCAATCGCAAAAGGTCTCCGCCTCCATCCACGTAACGCAATTGACCGGATCGGTCTCGAACTGCTGCGAGCGTTCCAGGTTGCATTGGGGACTTCGTGGCGGGTAAACGCAGACCCCGGCTGCAATGCACTTGCGGTAGGCGGCCACGGTGACCTCGGTGACATCGAGGGCGAAGCTCGGAACGATCTCCCAGTGGGACCAATCAATATCGTCGCCGGTCGCACCAGCCGCACCCTGTTGGAAGCCGCCCTTCGGAAGCGTCACCATGGGTGGGTCGCTCGGAGCGACACCCGATGCACTGGGGCTCGCCGAGCCCGACGTCGACGGAGGGGGTACAGTCGTCTGCGGTGCACTCGATGGAAGCGCGGTCGAGCTCGGCGCCTGCCGATCGCTCGTAGAGCGCGCGCATCCAGAGGCAAGACCCAGCAGCAAGGCGAATCCGCCGCTAGTGCTTGTCGACTTCATTCCACTCTTCTCCCGTTCGCTCGTTGCGTACTCGGACGCTCCGCGAATCGATCACAGCGAACACCAAGAAATCATCGTGCGGGAAGCGCATGCGCATCCTTTGATGTGGTCCGAAATCATAGCGCGCAAGCCCTTCGTTCCACACATAGCTGTCCGCAGCAGGCGAGAGCGTGGGAAGAAGAAAATCTGTGACTACGACCCTGGATTTGTCCTGCGTATTGGCGCCCGTGAGTAGGGGGCCCCAGTATTTCTTGAGAAGTCGGGGAAGCCCGTACTCGGTCGTCGCACGGAACCTCTTGAGTGGTTTGCTACTGTCCAGCCCATCGGGGTACTTTCCCGTTCTGAGGCAATTCGCGGCGTTCTGAAATCGCTGCTCCTGAAGGACTCGCATCAGAACGCGCACGACCCCTTTGGCGATGGCTTTGTCCCCATCCTCGCTGGGTAACTGAAGCGCCTTCTCGGCGGAATCGAACGTCGCGATACCCGCGCGGACCGGGGCCTCACTGGCGATGGCCCAATTGTGCTGAACCTGGGCAACGAAGACGTAGAGCGCTTCGCTGGCGAGCAACTCGGAGCCGTTGACGGTCACTGCTCCCGAGATGAAATTGTAGTTGCAGGCGAACACCCCGTCCCGAGTCTCGGGATCCCTCGCCACTTGGATCAACATGTAGATGAGCTCGAGCTGCGCAGTGAAGGCCTTCAGCGTGAGATAGCCGTTCCCCTTGAAGTCTCCCTTTTTGTGCTGGCCGGCGACGGTGTCGTGGTGCCAGTTGTCTCCGTACACGACGCCCGGCGGATTCTCGGCGAGATCGACGATCTGGTACTTGCCGTGATAGACATCGAGCGAACCCGGACCCGCGGTCCTGATGTCCGCGTCGTAAAGGTAACCGCAGCAATAGAAGACCTTGTGTACCTTCGGGTCTTCTTGAATGAAGTACATGACCTTCTGCAGGTAGCCGGGAGCGGCCAAGCCGATCCCCCAGCTCAGGAC
>JAYUUB010000138.1:0-12889 GCA_043755175.1 Polyangiaceae bacterium
CTCTCCGCTCCTCAGCCTACAAAAGTAGGCTTCCGGTGCTCACTCGTCGGGCGACCGTCTCGCTTCGGTCTCGGCGGTCTCGCGACGCGCTTATTTCGACCGGGCGCCGAAGTGCTCGCTTTGCAGCCCAAGGTCACCGAACGCAGCTCGGGATGATCCGTCACGGCTTGGTCTTCAGTGCAGAAACGTCGTGCGTGGCGTCGAACAATGACTTCGATGGCCACGAGTCCAAGCTGGAGGAAAAAGGCGCGCGGCGACTCGTCGCCTATTTCGCCAGGGGTCCTAGAATTTGACGATCTTGGAATCACACGTAAATTCGGTGCGCCCACGCGATGGGTCGGCGTCGACATCGCCAATCACGCCGCAGGAAATGCTCGCCGCCGAACAAGTGTCGCAGGCGCAACGATGAACGGTCTGATTCCCCGACTGCTGGTCGACGAATCCGTTCGCGTAGAGGGTGCCGGTCGGGCGATGGAGTGCGACTTTGCTGAGGATGGGACCCACGATTTCGAACGGATATTTTACGGGGTTGTTCGCGGCAGGGGTCCAAACGTAGAGTCTGCTCATCACGTCGCCGAGCCCTGCGCGTGCGCGAACGTACAGGGTGCCGTCGTCGGCCACGGCGAGCCCCGACGGACGCCGTGAAGCTCGTGGTTACTTGCGGCGGGCAGCGGCCCTCAGGCCTTCCTGTTTCATCTCCCCTGACGCCGTCGCCTCTCATTCGCAGGGGGCGGTCCAAGGCTTCGTCGGCGGTGGGACACGGGCCTTACCGGTCTTCACGAACGAGTCCCAGAAGCAGGCGTACTGGTGCTTGACGCCGTCGTGATGCGAGTAAACGGCGTGACCATCGTACGGCCCGTCGGGATCGAACTGAGCCACGACGCCGGTGTACGGCGTCCCGTCGAGCGACGTCATCTCCTGCTCCACCGAATAGGGCAGCGTGCCTCCTAGGCCGGCCAGCGCGAGCCCGTCTTGCATGGTCTGCCACACGACATCGCCCGCTTGTTTATGACGGTATGCAATCGCAACCGCATCGTAGGTAGCTTCGGCAAAATACGAGTCCTGCGTTCCCACTGGCCGATACACCGAGCGCACGGGATTTCCCGGAAGCGGCTCGTACGCGATGTGACGCATGTAGATGATCGGGTCGGCCGCCTCGAGCGCCGCGGCGCCGATGCCGAACACCGGATGCATGAAGTTGAGATCGGGCGTGTCGGTCGCCAAGACGAGCTTGAAGAGCCCCGGGATGGCGCCGTTCTTCAAGGGCGTCTCGAAGATGAAGTGAGTCCAGAAGCCGCCGCCTCCGGTGGGAACCACCGCCTTCACGCTCGGCTCGGTCGCGCCGATGATGTTCGTGTACATCCCGCCCATCGACTGCCCCGTCAGCAGCACGAGATCGGGATCGAACTTGATCTTGGTCTCGCCCGCCGGGAGGGTCGGCCCCGGCTTCGCCGGAGTCACCTGCCCCATGCACGCACCGAGGACGCTCGGATCGAGGCTCAGCTTCTTCACGGCCTCCATGAAGAGACGCTGCTCGAACGTCCCTTGCCGAAACGTGTCGCGCATCGCGGCGATGTTGTTCACGTTGAGGTAGGCGATCTCCGACGCCCCAGGGAGCCGCTCCGGATTGACCGGCATCGCACTCCCGGCGACGGCGATCCCCTTGGAGGTGATCGGGAAAGCAGGTCCGATCGGATCGCCCGGAAAGCCGTCGTCGGCGACGGGCCGAACCGCGGCGACGGAGAACCCGCCCGAGCCGTGAATGTTGAACATGATGGGATAGCCCTTCGCGGGCATCGGCATCTTCGGGACGAGCAAGATGATCGGCGCCACCTCGTCTCGCTGCTTCTTCGGGAGCCCGTCGGCGCCCATCTCGAAGATGCCACCGGCGTCGTAGGGCGGCGTTCCGGTCTGAAACTGCGGGTAGGTGACGGTTCCCTTCAGGTAGCAGAACTCCGCGTACTGGTCGTTCGGATCGGTGACGAGCGCGAGCCCATCGAGCGTGACGTCGTACGCGTCGACGATCTTCGTCCCGAGATCGGCGGTCGCCTGGGCAGTCTTGGCGGTCGTGAACACGGTCGCAGCTGCAACACCGTCTACCTTAAGGCCCACCTTCCCGAGCGCATTCCAGAGAATTTCGTAGAGCGCGAAGGCCTTTGCATCGTTCGTCACCGCCTTCATCGGAGCGAGCGGCTTGCCGGCGGCATCGTTGGCCGATTTCATCACGACGACGCCGTACATCGTCCCGGGGCGAAGCACGAAACCGGGCCGCGGCGCGACCGAGAGAAGGTTCTCGGGCGTGTAGATGTCTTTCGCCGGCGTGTCGGCCACGGTCGGTACGAGCTTGCCGAATTCGGGCGAGGTCGGATCGATGTCGATGAAGAAAATCGGCGCGTCGAGCGACGCTGGGATCACGTCGGTCTTCGTTCGCTTCGCGATGGGCTTCGTGAAGCGGAAATGCGCGACCGGGATGACGGGGAAGCCGAGCTCGTCTTTGGCGTTGTGAAGCAGGCCCTGGAGCAGCGGAACGTTGCCCGGATCGGGAAAGCCCGCGAGGTCGGGGTGACCGTCGGCACCGAGGCGAAGGTCGCTCGGATACGGCATGTCGAAGAAGTGCGCGCTGTCCTCCAGGTTTGCGCCCGTGTCGAACACGAACGCTGCCCCGGGGTCGGGTGTCGGCGCGGTCTCGGTTCCGCACGACACACCGACGGCGAGCAAGAGACAGGGTGCCAGCCAAAGCGCCGAAGCTCGGATCATCGGCGCAAGTATGACGCGGAGTACGAACCGGACGAAAGAACGAAATCCTTCAGCCGCGGCCGACCACCACGGGGTGACCGCTCCGCTCGCGCATCTTCTCGAGAAGGATGACGGCCGTCTCTTCGATGGCACGTCCCGTCACGTCGACGACCGGCCAGCCATTTTCCTTGAAGAGATTCGTGGCGTAGTCGAGCTCCTCTCGGACGTGCTCGCGCATGCCGTAGTTGGTCTCGCTGGGCATGCCGAGCTGCTTGAGGCGAGCTTGGCGAATCTCGCAGAGCTGGTCGATGCCGATCGTGAGCCCCATCACGCGCTCGGGAGGCGCCTCGCGGAGCTCGTACGGAAGCGATACTCCGAGCACGAGCGGTAGATTCGCGACCTTGAGCCCTCGCTGCGCGAGGATGAGCGACAGGGGGGTCTTCGACGTACGCGAAACGCCGACGAGGATCAGATCGGCCTTCCGGAAGTTGCGCGGGTCTTTGCCGTCGTCGCTCTTCACGGCGAACTCGACGGATTCGATGCGACGGAAGTACTCGTCCGAGAGCGGGAGCATGGCGCTCGGCATGTTGATCGGCTCGCGATCGAGGAACGTGCCGAGCTTGCCGATGAGCGAGCCGATGACGTCGATGGCCTCCACCTTCAGCTCGGCCGTCATCTGATGAACGAACTCGCGGAGCTCGTGGCTCACCACCGTGAACACGAGCAAAGCACCTTCTTTGGCGCTCTTTTCGAGGACCGCACGCGCGACCTCTTGGGTGCGCACGCGCGTGTGGAGTCGGATTTGAGCCCCCGACTTCGGGAATTGCAGGAGCGCCGCCCGCACGACCTTTTCGGCCGTTTCGCCGGTCGAGTCGCTGAGCACGTCGATGTACCTCACGTCATCCACGATCGATCTCCCATCCTGGCAAAGAGCTCGGGCAACGAAGCCCCGCCCGTCATGAAAACAAATTCTTCAGCTTGTCGAGGAGGCTCGCCTCGGGGGTCACAGGTTGGATCTTCTGTCCAAGCGTAGCAGCGAGCTCTTCGATGATTCTCTTCTGGTCTGCGGTCAGCTCCTTCGGCACGTCGATGCCGATCTCCACCAGCTGATCGCCCCGCGATTGCATGACGCGTCGCGGTATTCCCTTCCCCTTCACGCGCAACACCGTGCCCGGCTGCGTGCCGGCGGGGATCCGAAGCTTGCCACGGCCGTCGAGCGTCGGGACCTCGATCTCTCCTCCGATGGCTGCCAACGGGAATGGAATCGTGAGAGAGCAGACGATGTCGTCTCCCACACGTCGGAAGAACTCGTGCGAAGCGACCCGAATGATGAGCTCGAGATCGCCCGGCGGTCGATCGTTGCGCGTGAAGTTTCCGCCACGTTCGACGAGCTTCGTCGCGCCGTTCTCGGTGCCTGCCGGAATGCTGATCTCGATGGTCCGTGCTTTGGAGACGACCGCCGCGCCGCGACAGGTGCGGCAAGGGTCGGTGACGATCTTGCCCGAGCCTTTGCACGCGGGGCACGGCCTTTCGATCGCGATCGGAAGGACGCCCTGTTGCACTCGCACACGCCCGCGACCCTTGCAGTCTTTGCAGCTCGTCGGCTCGGCGCCCTTGGCCGAGCCCGAGCCGCCGCAGTCGATGCATGGCTCGACGCGCTCGTACGTGAGCTCTTTCGTGCAGCCGAAGGCCGCCTCTTCGAACGTGAGCTTGACCTCTTTCTGAAGCGGTCCGGTTTGCCCGACCTTGATGCCGAGCGCACCGAGCAGATCGCCGAAGAAGCCATCGAAGTTGAGATCGCCGAAGTCGAACGGCACACCGCCCGCGAAGGGGCTTCCGCCGCCACCACCGCCGGCACCGGCCGCGCCGAAGCGATCGAACATCTCGCGCTTCTTCGGATCACTCAGAATCTGGTAAGCGGCGTTCAGCTCTTTGAAGCGCTGAAGGGCCTGGGGATCGTCGGGGTTCCGATCCGGATGATGTTTCTGAGCGAGCTTGCGGAAGGCGCTCTTGAGCTCGTCTTGGGTTGCGGTGCGGTCGACCCCGAGCACCTCGTACGGGTCCTTCACGAGGGCGGGATAGCACCGTTTTCCCGGGGCGTCGCGCCCGAGGTCACAGGTCAGCCCTGAAGAAAGGTCGACCAGAGCGCACCCTTGGTCCGGGGCGCTCGGGCGCGCAAAATCACGAGATCAGCCATCTTCTCGACGACCCAACGAAACTGCTCGGGCCCGAGGGAGCTCTGGTCGAAGTCGGGGGCCGAGTTCATGTAGTCGATCGCGTAGGGGAGCCCGTCGCGGATGGCGAACTCGACCGTGTTCATTTCATAGCCGAGCGCGTCGCAGAGCTTGATCGCATCGGCGATGACGCGAGCCTCGAGGTCTGGAGAAAGCGGGGGCATCGTCTCGGCGGCGCGAACGTAGCGCTCGGAATGATCGAGCCGCGGATCCCAGAGGGCGGGCAGCACATCGGTCTTGCCGATCACGATGCAACGAACGTATTGCACCCACTCGATCCCCTCTTGCACGATCATCGTGAGCCGGCCGCTCTTGTCGTAAGCGCGCATCAGCTCGTCGAGATTGGCGGCGCGCGTGACGTCACGAAAGCCCCCTCCCCAATGGGGTTTGATGAACATGGGGAAGCCGAAGTCGCGCACCAAGCCCTCCCAGTCGAGGGGGTACGCGAGGTTTCGAAGCGACTCACTCGTGACGTCGTCGACGTACGATTTCGCGGGCAACACCGCCGTCTTCGGGACTGCGACGCCGAGATCGTGGGCCAGCGCCGCGTTGAAGAGCTTGTCGTCGGCGATTCGCCAAAAGGGATTGTTGATGACGTGCGTTCCGGCGAGCAGAGCCAGCTTGAGGACCGGTTGGTACGCAGGGATGTCGTGAGAGATGCGATCGACGAGGACGTCGTAGGCCGGAGGCGCGTCGATGCGCGTGATGTCGATGCGCGCATACGACGCCTCGACTCCCTGGTCGCGGCGTTCGACCTCGGCGATCAGCGCGTCGGGAAAGCTTCGCTCACGGCCGACCAAGATCCCGACACGCTTCTTCCGACCGATGTCATCACCCACGCAGACCTCCGCGAATCACCTGGTTTCCGAGCCACGGCATATTCACACGAATTTCGAAGTGAGTGAGGCGGACGAGAGGTTCCCACTTCTTTGAACGGGAATGGTAGCGTTGACGAAGGTGATGGAAACCGAGAGAGAGGCCGAAGAGCGGAGGCTCGCCCTGCGTTCTGCGATCGAGCTGGCAGTCGAGTACAAACGGCTCAACACGTTCTTCTCGGACTACACGAAGAACATCTCGCGCGGCGGAACGTTCATTCGCACCGACAAGCCCCTCGGGACCGGCACCGAGTTCGTCTTCGCTCTGACCGTGCCGAACCTCGCCGAGCCTCTCCGGCTGCGCGGACGGGTGAAGTGGGTCATCCCCGCCGAAGCCTCGACCGAGAAGGCACCCGCAGGCATGGGCATCGAGTTCATGTACGCCGACGACGCCGAACGACGCGCCACCGAGTCGATCGTCGAGCAGCTCATGGCGCGCGAGCTCGGTGAAACACTCTCGACCAAGCTACTCGGTCGCAAGCCACTCAGCTGAGGGTGCTCGATCTCGGCTCTTGCAAGAGAGGGCGATCGAGGTCTTGGCGCGTGCAGCGCTCGGATCCTTCTCGTATGCTGCCCCCTGCATGCGAATCGTCCGATCCTTCGGGCGGCCTCGATCGGGCCCCTCGAGCGTATTTTGGCTCTGCCTCTCGCTCGCCCTGCCCCTCTCCTCGTTCGCGTGCGTGCCTCGTTCGACGGGCCCTCAGAGCGTCAGCGGGCTGCCGAACATTCTTCCGAGCCCGATCGAAGATCGCGACTTCGCAGAGCATCTCCACACGCTCTTGAAGGGTGCCTCACCGGACCAAAAAGGGGCCGCGCTGCGGCTCGGTGTCGTCAAGCAGCAGCTCTCGCACGCCAGCGCCCGCTTCGATCGCGGCGCCGAAGATCGCGGGATGAAGAGCGTCCTCGGCGCGTTCTATCTGCTTCGCCAAGGCGATCCGTCGACGCCGCTCGTCGATGCGTCTACCGCCCGCGCCATCGACGGCGCGATTCGGCGTGTGAGCGCGCGCGGCGATCTCGGCAAAGCCCGCGCGCTCTACAACCTCGTTCTCTCCGCCAAAAAGGCTGGAAACCTACCGGGCCCGAGCGCCGAGGTCGAAGGCCACATCGCCGAGCTCGATCGGTGGGTCGCCGATACGCGCAAAGGATCCCCGATCGAAAAGGCCGGCGAGGCCGAGCGTGCGGCCGTGAGTCGGGTGCTCGTCGATCCGTCGAAGATCGCTCTCGACGATGCTTCCTCGTCGATCTCTGCGTGGATCGATCTCGGAATCGAGCACAACATCGCCTTCCGACAGACCGGACGACGCCCCACCCAAGAAGAGGCGGTCGAGTCGACGAGGGCTCTCGAGAGCGGCTCGGCGACGTTGGTGGCGTTGTATCTCCGTCTCGGTGACCTCGAGAGCGCACTCGCGCAAATCGAAGCGTCGAGCGTGAGGCGCGTCATCGATCCCGACTTCTACCGAATCTTGAAGACGGCCTCGCAGAGCAACGACGCGCGCGCTTGGAAGACCGTGTTCGCCGAGCTCGATCGACAGACTAACGACAAGGTCGGCGGAGAGATCGGCGTCGACGAAGAGCTCCTCGATGCGGCCTTCTTCAACGTCGCGCTCGAGGCCTACCGTCGAGATTCGAGCGATCTTCCATCGGCTTTCGAGCTGTCGAGATCACTCGTCACTTACGGAATGTCTGAGGCCGTTCCACTCGTCCTCGCCGACGCGCTCGGCGATTCGCCGAAGCTGACCGACGTGACGGCGGCGGCGCACTGGGTTTCTGCGGCGCTCGAGGCCGACGCTGGCGCTGGCGATTATGCCGCCACCGCGCGGACGATCGCAGCGTCGACCCGCTTCGTGGCCGTCGCGCAGAAGGCGGCCGAGAAGACCGGTAGCCTCGCTCCGCTGCGCTACCAGATGGCGTCGATCCAGATTCACGCGGGCGACCTCGAAGCGGCAAAGACCGTACTCGATGTCGCCACGAAAGAAGCACCGTCTGCTCAAGGGCTCGCGATGTCGGCGCTCGTCGAGAGGCAGCTCGGCAATGCGGCGAAGGCCCTCGAGCTCGCCGGGCGTGCAAGCGACTTCCGCGGCGCCGATCCGCTCGAGGTCGCCGACGCGTCACTGCTCATCTTCGAGATCGAGCGCGAGTCGGGCCGCAGGGATCAAGCGGCGACGGCGCTCGAGCGCGCCCTTCGTTCGACGTTGAAGGCTCGCAACCAACAGAGCACCGCGCAGTATCGCGTGCGTGTCGAGCGCACCCTCGGCCGAGTGCTCCGTGGCTACGGCGAGACGGCCGGCGCAGGTCGCGCATTCGATCGCGCGCTCGACCAGGTCTCGGGCGACCGGAGCCTCATCGGCGGAACCGTTCTCCGCGCGATGAGCTTCTGTGTGCTCACGAACGACCCGATTCGAGCCCGTTTGGTGCTGAAGAAAGGCCGTGAGGCCGGCGCAGACCAAGACGATCTCGTTTACGCAGCCATCTGGCTGATGCTCATCGAGAAGCAATCGCACGTCTCGTCCGACGGGAGCACGAACGAGATCCTCGAGAACGCGCAGGCCTCTCCGGCATGGATCGGTCGGCTCGCCGCGTGGTCGCTCGGCAAGCTCGGTGACGCCGAGCTCGCCACGGCCGCGCAAACCGCTCCAAACAAAGTCGAAGCCGCCTTTTACGTGGCGATGAAGAAGCGCGCAGCCGGCGCACGCGACGATGCGACGCTGATCGCCGTGGCCAAGAGCCCCGTCGTCGATCTGCTCGAGGTCGATCTCGCGCGAGAGCTCACGACCGAGCCGCTCAAGCTCGTCTTGCCCCGAGGCGTCTCGGTTCCGTAGAACCGCTAGTTCCCCGTGCGTCACGAGGCAGCCGTAAAAGGAGACCGCCGCTTCGTTCCGCTGCGACGCGGTCAGTCGTCTTTCAGAGCTTCGCGATCGCGGGAGGCCCGCATGAAATTCGCGGCGCGAAGCTTGTAAGCGACGTCGCCTCCCTCGAGGTACCTGCCGAAGGCCTCGACCGCGGGTTGGTAGGCCCCCATGCGAAAAAAGACGATCCCCTTCGCGTATAGCGCCGGATAGCTCGGGTCGACCTTCTCGAGCTCCTCGATTTTCTTGATACGTGACTGCTCTTGAAATGCAGATGCAGATACTCCGCTGCCGGCTGCTCCGGCGGGCAGCGGCGGATGAGCGATCAAGAAGCCGAGGAGGGCTCGCCGCTCTAGGTTGGAGAGCTCGAAATTATCGGCACCGACACCGACCAAGTCGTTCCATCGCTTCTTGTAGATCGCTCGAAGCGCGAGATCGTCGAGCAACACCACGCGAAGGCGGCCCTCGCGGGTCACCCATTCGTTGCTCTCGAGGAGCTCCACGAAGCTCCCCGAGAGCTCGTCGAGCTCGGCCGTCTCTTCGCCGGTCGCCTCCCAGTGACGGACGGCGCGGAGGAACGCTTCGGTCTGATAAGCGCGAAGCCGCACTGCCTCGGACTTGTCGGCGATCCCTCGGACGGCTGCTCCGACGGCGATCTTGGCGCTGACGAGACCGTTCGCGTCGTGTGCGGCCTCTTTCGCTCCGTACGCACGCACGGTCGATCCCAGTCTGCGGACGGAGGCGTCGGGTCGTCGGTCGACGACCGACTTTGCGAGGAGCGCATCTGCTCGAGCGACCTTCTCTGCTTCACGGGGCTCGATGCGAGGCACAGGAACCGTGTCTGGGACCACCGACCGCGGGACCACGACCAAAGCCGTTCCCCACGCGATCGTCAGCGTCAGGACCGCGAGCTGCCAACCTTCGAAGTGCTTCTTGAGGGACACGGGGGCGAGGAGCGCTTGACACGATGAACGCCGACTTGTGACTAACGAGTCGATCGATCGAACGTGATGGAGGTCGGATCATACGCGATCGAGACGGGATCGTCTGCCGCGCCCGGGGCCGCGCGAGTCTGCTCCGATGGGCCTCGCACGAATTCGGCACATCGAAGGAGCGTCGCATGACGAGACAGCCTCGCGACACGAGACGGGCCGAACGAGAACCGCCTTCGACGAGCAACCGGTGACGCGAAAACTCATCGCACGCAGGTCGAGCTCGCCGTGGAGCTCGAGATCGACGGGCAGCCTGGCTTTCGAGCCAAGTGCCGCGATCTCGGAATCGGAGAGGCGTTCCTCGTCGCCACGGAAAGGGCGGCCGTCGGCACGACGTTCACGTTGCACGTCACTCGGCGTCGCATCGGTGACAGCGTTGCACTGACGGCGATCGTCCGTTGGGCGAGGCCCGATGGAATGGGAATCGAATGGAGCTGCCTCCTTACCCAAGAGACACGAAGCCTCCTCGAGCTGATGAAGCGAGCCTGACCGTGAGCGCGCCAGCGAAGCGGTGAGACTTCTTCCCGCTCCGACGCACGCGTGTCGTCAGTGTCGGATTTCGACCGGGATCTCGACCGTCCGCGCGCCGCGATCGACGTGGGCCGACAGAAGGCTCACGGCGCACCCCTGGAGATCAGACCTGAGCGGAGGGCTGAAGCTCGCTCCGTTGATGGCGCCGTCTTCAGCGACGCGAAGGCGAAGGGTGGAGCGCATCGTGACCGACACGCTGTCGTCTTTCGATGACTGGCGTTTCTGCGCTTCGACGCGGGCGAAGCATCGGTCGAGCGAGACTCGGATCGATGCTTCGCTCATCGCCGGATCACTCGGTGCGGGAGCGAGGGGGCCATTGTCGTTGGCGGCCGGCGTGGGCTCCTTGCGGCGATCGTCGCGCCCCTGAGGAGTCGCGGGCGCCGAGCCGTCGGTTGAAAGCTCGGCAGCCGCTCCATCGACCCGAGCGGTCGCGTTCGAAGGACGGGCGCCGAGGCCGTTCAAGCCGAGATCGGGCGAAACGGCAGCCGTGCGCTCGGGCAAGAGCGATTTGAAGGAGCGACCACCATCGAGCGAGAACGAGCCTCGTTCGGCCTCGTGCAAGAGTCGTCCGGAGCCGACCCCCAGCTCGTCACGAGGGCCGACGACGACGAAGCCATGCTCCACGTCGACGACGATTCCCTTGGTAGAACGCGTCACGCTGAAGATCGTTCCGCTGACCGCGACACGCGTCTCACCCGCTTCGACCACGAACGGATCGATGACGCCAACAGCGGGCGCGAGGACTTGGGCGCGAATCGATCCGCTCTCGAGAATGAGAACGTGCCTGGCAGACTCGATTCCCGAGCGAACGAACACCCGGCTCCCCGGGGACAGGGTCCACGAGACTTTATCGGCCTGCGCGAACGACACGGCTCCGGCCGAGGCCTCGACCATGTCACCCGCGCGAAGAGCGCTCAGATCGTGGGTCCCCGACATTCCAGGAACCATGGGAACGTCGGCCGGATCGACCCACCGCTCTGCCGTGATCTCGGGGACATCGGAGCGATCCGCCTGCCAATCGCCCGAATGGGACCTCGACGAACGCTCGCCAGAGACCAAGCCACCGAGCACGAACGCGACACAAGCTGCGACGGCCGCGACTGCCGCCACCATCGACCAGCGACGCAAGGCCCGCTTCGCCAGCCCACGGGCCGATGCGTCGTCGCATTCCGCGTAGGCCCGCGTGTCGGCCGCGCCGTCCGAGCTCGACGCCGCGTCGGCAACATCGTTCGCGTTCTGCGACAGCAAGTCGAAATGAACGTCGGACCACCGCCCCGCGATCGCTGGGACGTGCGTGATCGCGCGTCGTCGTTTGGCCTGGTCGCGCCGATCGAGGTCGCGCCGATCGAGGTCGCCCGAAGTAGCACCGCCCGAAGTAGCACCGCCCGAAGTGGCACCGCCCGAAGTGGCACCGCCCGAAGTAGCACGGCGCGAAGTGGCACGGCCCGACATGGCATCGTCGAAATCGATGGCTCCGCGGGCGATTTCGCTGATTCGTTCACCAAGCGCGGCTTCGTCGAGACCCGAGTCGCTCGAAGCTTCGGCCGTCATCTGCGAGCCGAGATTGCCCGCTGCAATTCCCGCATCCGTGTGACCGCCGCTCGCTTCGATCTCGTCGAGACGGGCGAAGAGGCGCTCTTCGGCGTGATCCCAATCGACGTGCTTCGGCTCTTCCGAAGCGAGCTCACGCACCATGTCGCGAAGAAAACGCGCGTCGACGTGCTCGCTCATCGCGTCCCCCGAACGTTGCGCCCGCTCGGGTGGGTCGGACCCTTCGGTTGGTTCGGGCCCTTCGGCCCGCTCGTATCCTTCGATGGACCTTCGTCGACTGCAGCACAAGAAAGGACCGGTGCGTCGGGCGCGGCGGAGGTTCTGTCGTCGTCGCACTCTCCGCCGAAGCGGGCGGCAAGCGACGCAAGGGTCGGCTCGTCGCGCATGAGCTCGCAAATTTCACGGCGTGCGTAGAACAGACGTGTTCGAACGGTGAGAACTGGCGCGTCGACGATCGTCGAAATCTCGGCCGGCGGGAGCCCTTCAAGCTCGTGCAGGACGAAGACGGTCCGCTTCTTCTCGGGAAGGCGTTCGAGGACGCGGCGAAAGGCCTCGAGTCGCTGACGACGCGAAGCGTCTTCGTCGGGCATCAAACCGCGGTCGGGCTCGGCATCACTCACCTCGCCCGCGAAGACAGGTCGCGAACGCGCCGCCCGCCGACACATCAGCACGACGTTCACGGTCACACGATGGAGCCAGGTCGAGAACTTCGACTGACCTTTGAAGTCAGCGAGACTCCGATGCACCTGCAAGAAGACCTCTTGTACGAGATCTTCGATGTCGCCTGCCGGGCCGAGCATTCGGAAGATGAGTCGCGAGACGTCGCTGCGGTGTCGACGGAACAGCTCGCGGAAAGCGACCTTGTCGCCGCTGCGGGCGCGCTCCACGAGATCGTCGGCATCCGAAGCTCTCACCCGTCGCAGCGTAGACGCGGAACCGCCCACCACCAAGTGGCTCCCGCTCGGGGGCAGAAAAGCCCGGCGAGCCGGCGTCGGCACGTGGTGTCCGCGAGAATCGGCGCCCTGTCGTTCAGAGCAGCCATCGAGCGGCTCAGAGGCAATGACGCGAGCGTCTTGGATGCTGGCGATCTGCAGGGACATCGAGCGATCAGATGCTCGGACAGC
>JAYUUB010000139.1:0-35104 GCA_043755175.1 Polyangiaceae bacterium
CAGTTGTTCACCACGTAGGCGGCTTCGCGAGACGCCAGGCTCTCGATCCGTCCCTCGCTCCGGAGCCGCGGCAGCCGCCAGACGAGGAGCCCGAGGCAGGACGCGGCGAGGAAGCCCATGTAGTAGACGAAGTACTGTCCGATATCGCTCTGAGCAAAGCTGTGAACGCTCGCGATCATGCCAGAGCGGGTCAGAAAAGTGCCGAAGATGGTGAGGAAGAAGGTGAGCCCGACGAGGAACACGTTCCACACCTTGAACATGCCGCGCCGCTCCTGCGTCATGGTCGAGTGCAGGTAGGCGGTGGCAGTGAACCAGGGCAAGCAGGCGGCGTTCTCGACGGGATCCCATGCCCAGTAGCCGCCCCAGCCGAGCTCCTCGTAGGCCCAGAGCATTCCGAGCGCGTTGCCGATCGACAGAAAGAGCCATGAAAACAGCATCCATTTGCGGGTGGCGACGATCCATTCGCTGTCGAGCCTTCCGGTGACGAGCGCTGCGATCGCGAAGGAGAAGGGGACCGCCGCGCTCGTGAACCCGATGTAGAGGCTCGGCGGGTGGATGATCATGTAGAAGTTGCGGAGCTGGTAGTTCAGCCCTTGTCCTTCGACGGGCGCCCCTCCGACGCTCGTCGCGAACGGGTTGACCGCGAAGATCATCATCACGCCGAAGAACATGACGATCGTCATGAGGGTGGCGATCACGTACGGCTGAAGCTCCAAGTACCGGCGTCCGAGCCACTTCACGCAGATGCCCGAGAACATCGACGTGAGAAACAGCCACCAGAGAAGTGAACCGTCTTGGCCGCCCCAGAGCGCCGCGATCAGGTACGGGGTCGTCATCGCGCGCTCGCTGTAGCGAGCGACGTACGAGATGCGAAAGTCGTGGCTCACGAAGGCATAGGCGAGCACGAGGACCGCGAGTCCCACCAAGCCGACGGTTCCGTAGGCACCGAGCCGCGCCGATTGGAGCAGTCGAGGGCGGCCCGCACCCGAAGCGAGCGACACCGCGAAGGTGTAAGCTGCAGCCACGAGAATGGCATAAAGGACCGCCGTACCGAACTCCGGCAGCGACAGAAACGGGTGCTGGAGGAAGTGCCAGAAGGCCTTCAGTGTTTGATCCATCGATTGTGGCGCAAGCTTAGGGGCTCGCCGCCCCGACGGCCATGCTTTATGGGCCTATTCTGCACTCCAAAAGAGGGCTCGACCTTTGCGTGTCGGGACCCCACACTTCTTCAGAAGCGAACCGCAGAGCTGGGCGGATATTCCCGGCTCGGATCTCATGCACAACGAGCGCGACAGCGACCAAAACGCCACGGATCTGATCTACGACTGGAACGAGATCGGTCGGCGGGGGCGACTCATTCCGAAGGGCATCACGTTCTTCGACGAGACGCTGCGTGATGGGTTGCAGAACCCGAGCGTCCGCGACCCGCACATCGGCCAGAAGCTCGAGCTCATCCACCTGATGGACCAGGTCGGCATTCACGTCGCCGACATCGGGTTGCCTGGAAGCTCCCAGCGGGCCTTCGACGACGTCCTTCGGATATGTCGCGAGATCACCGACAACAAACTCAAGCTCGGTGTCGCGTGCGCCGGTCGCACCGTCGTGAGCGACATCACGCCCATGATCGAGATTTCGCAACGCGCTGGAATTCCCGTCGAAATCTATGCATTCATCGGGTCGAGCCCCATCCGCCAACTAGCCGAGGCCTGGGACCTCGACATGATCGTGAAGAAGTCGGCCGAAGCGATCGACGTCGGAGTGAAGGCGGGCCTACCGGTCACCTACGTCACCGAAGACACGACGCGGTCCCGCCCCGAAGTGCTCGCGACGCTCTTCAAGATGGCCATCGATCACGGGGCCTCCCGGCTCTGTCTCTGCGACACCGTGGGCCACGCCACCCCCGATGGGGTCCGAAACCTGGTCCACTTCGCCAAGGCCATCGTCGCGGGCGCTGGTGCAAAGGTCGGAATCGACTGGCACGGGCACAACGATCGCGGGCTCGCTCTCGTCAATTCGATCTGGGCGCTCGAGTGTGGCGCCGAGCGCGTGCACGGAACGGCGCTCGGGATCGGTGAGCGGGTGGGCAATGCCCAGATGGAGCTCATCCTCCTCAACCTGAAGCTTCTCGGCCTTCTCGAAGACCAAGATCTCACGCATCTCCTCGAATACTGCAACAAGGCTGCAGAAGCAGTGGGTTGGGAAGTGCCGATCAACTACCCGCTCGTCGGGCGCGATGCTTTCCGAACCGCGACCGGCGTCCACGCCGCTGCGATCATCAAGGCAGAGTCGAAGGGCGACGCGTGGTTGGCCGACCGAATCTATTCCGGCGTTCCGGCGGGAATGTTCGGGCGCCGTCAGGAGATATGCATCGGATACATGTCCGGCGCCTCCAACGTGAACTACTGGCTTCGCTCCCGCAAGATCGAGCCCTCGAAAGATCTGGTCGATCGCATTTTGGCCAAGGCCAAGACGACGCAGCACAACCTCTCGGACGAAGAGATCATGGCCATCGTTCTCGAAGCGTCGGGTGGCATGGAGCCGCCGGGCTCGGCGCGCGGCCCGGCCGCGTAACCTTTCACCCGACCTGACGCAGTGGTCGTTCCGTCGCAGCGCATCGTCGCGATCCTTCGTGCGCTCTTGTCGCGCGGCGCTCCATCGCGATCGCCGCGGCGGCCGGGCGCGATCTTCGATCGACTGATCGCGATCGTCGGTGCACTCGTCTGCCTCGTGTTCACCGCGACGCTTCGCGATGTCGGCCCGGTGTTCGCGCACCTGTCGGACCTCGCTTCGGTGCCAGCTGCGGCGCATGGAGATGCGTCGGTGCGCGTCACCGTGCGCACAGCGAACAACGGGCTCGTCGGCGGGGCCGTGGTTCGTGTCTTCGCCATCCAGAACGGACGAGTTTACCTCGCAGGTGACGCACGCACCGCCTCGGATGGCACCGTCGCGCTCACCGAGCTGCCGCGCGGTGAGACTTGGATCCTGGCCTATGCCGAGGGCCGCGCGCGCGCCTCGACTCGCCTATTTCTCGAGGACCCCGCGTCGGTGCCCGGCCGAAGGCGCGAGGTCGATCTGGTCCTCAAAGACGGCGCCGAGCTCGTCGTTCGCGTCATCGACACCGGGAACCAGCCCGTCGCCGGTCTCGAAGTCGAAACCGCATCGAGCGATCCCCTGCCTCATCTCGCCCGAACGAGCGAGCTCGGCCTGGCGACCTTCGACAGACTCCCTTCGCCGCCCTTCGCCGTCAGCGTGGCGGTGGCCGGCTTCGAGCCCATCCATCGCACCGGAGTGTTTCCAGGCAACGAGCCCCTCACGCTCAAGCTCGAGCGCCTCGGTGGGTTCGACGTGCGCGTCGAAGATCCCGACGGTGAGCCGGCGCGTGGCGCGGTCGTGCTCATCTCCGGGCCCGGGCTCTGGCCCGCGCGTAGCACGACGACCAACGACGACGGCATCGCGACGATCACCGGGCTTCGCGCCTCGGTCTACGATCTGAAGGCACGCCAAGGCGACCTCGTCAGCAAGACCGATCTCTCGATACCGCTCGCACGCGGTCAGACGCTCGATCGAACCCTTCGCCTCGAAAGGGGCCGACCGATTCGTGTGCGCGTCACCGATGGTGTCGCCCCGGAGGGAATCGACGCCGATCCGGTCGAAGGCGCGAGCGTCCTGGTCATCGAAGAAGGCCTCTCCTCGTTTTCTCTCGAGGGGCGGACCGACAAGAACGGTGAGGTCGTCGTCGGTCCCGTGGCCTTCGGCGGAGCGACGATCACCGCACGTGCAGAGGGCTTCGTCCCCCGGAGCGCGCGGGTCGATCCAGAAGACGACAGCATCGTCGTGGTGCCACTCTTTCGCGGCGGAACCCTCGACGGCGACGTCGTCGATTCGCGTGGATTCCCAGTGGACGGAGCGACGATCGAGGTCATCGGAACCGACGCGGACGGAATGCCCATCGAAGAGCGCTCGGGGCGCACGACGTTCGGCGAAGACCTCTTCGCGTTCAACTTCGGTGGCCCTCAGGCGCTCATTCCTCGAGGTGAGCTCGGCGTCATGCCGGGTCCGGTTCCCGACATACCTCGCGCCGGCGGCGGCTCGATGCCGATGGGAGCCGCGAAGGCCGATGCATGGGTCACGCGGATCGACGGCACGTTCCACGCATCCCCCGTCACGCCGGGCCGGGTCCACGTGCTCGTTCGACACCCGAGCTACATCGAAGAAATCAGCGACGTGGTGTCACTCGCTCCAGGCGGCGTTCAGAAGCTCCACATCGTCCTCGGTGAGGGCGGACGGCTCGAGGGGCGTGTCCGTGAAGACGACCGCACGCCCGTCGCCGGTGCGCGCATCGAGATCGCCGCCGTCAACGGTAGCTTCGAAGCGGTCACTTACACCGTCGACGACGGGACGTTCTCGCTGGCGGCCGTGCCGCACGACGTCGTCCTGACCGTCTATCGTCCCGAGGAGCCGAGCGAAGTGTCTGCGCGGATCGAAGTAGATGTTCCTTCGCGCGGCAAACGCGAGGTCGACATTCTGCTGCCCAAGATGCGCGAGCCGGTGAGCATTCGAGTGGTCGACGATCGCGGCTATCCCATCAACCGCGTCGAGGTGCGCGCGACCTCGCTCGATGTCGATACCTTGCTCCAAAAGACCCTGTTCTCCGACGACGATGGGATGATCGATCTCCACGGAGGTCGGGGGCTGCCTCTCCGTTTGGTGCTCGAGCATCCGGGTCATGCGCCTCTCGGTCTCACGCTCGATCCAGCCGGAAAGGAGCATCGGCTCGTGATGACCGACGGCCTCGTCGCCCATGGATCGGTCACCGCACGCGAGGGTCGCGATCGATTGGAGGGCGCGAGCGTGACGCTCTACACCGCGACCGGAGCCCGCCACGTGACGACCGATCACGAAGGCGCGTTCGAGGTGAAGGATCTCGCCAAGGGCCGCATCAGGATCGTGGCGACGGCGGCGGGTTACGCGCGTGATGAGACCGTGATCCTCTTCGACGGCGACGGGCGCCGGCCGATCGACCTCGCGTCAGTCGATCTCTCTCCCGCCGGTGAAGCCGAGGGGCTGGTCGTCGACGCGAACGGCGAACCAGTCCCCGGCGCCCGCGTCGCGATGAACACGGTACCGACGTATCTCCCCGTGGGCCGCCTCCCGCCGCACATCGCCCAGACCGACAAGGACGGACGATTCGTGCTCGGCGGTCTACCCGAAGGCAAGCTCACGCTGGTCGCTTACAGCCCCGAGCTCGGACGCGGAGAGATGCGAGGCGTCGAGATCCGCGCCGAACGCCGCACGGATCGCGTGAAGATCGAGATTCCAGAGCAAGACTACCGAGCCACCAAGACGCGAGGCGCAGGCAGTGTCGCCGTGACGCTTTCGGAGCACGATGACGCTGTCGTGGTCGTCGACGTGCCGATGGGCAGCGAGGCCGAGTACGCAGGGCTCGAGCCAGACGATCGGCTCGTCTCGATCGGCGGCGCACCCGTGCGAACGATTGAAGAAACGCGCAGCCGTTTCTCCGGACCTCTGTCGCAAGACGTCGTCTTGGAGGTCGCGCGTCGCGGTCTGTTGGGCGATGAGCGCGTCCGTTTTCGCGTGCGGCGCGAGGTCGTTCGACGCTGAGCACGATGGTCTTCTGTGTGAGCCGTGAGGACCCAACGAGGAAGACTCATCACCAGAAACGAAACGAGGCCGAGACCAGCTCGGCCCAAAAAATCAATCGACGGCGCGCGTCAGCATCACGTCGGCACCACCCACGGTCCAGACGAGCTTGCCATCGGGCGAGAAGTGGAAGTCGGCCGAGTCTTCACCGCCCTCGGGGCGTTTAAAAGCGACGGTGAGCTTCTCGCCCTCGACCTTCGCGATCTTGAACGTGCCTGAACGCGGCGACTCCGCGGGTATTACGACGGTGACCTTGTTGCCAGAAAATTCGAGGCTGGTTCCCTTCACCCAGCCATCTGCTCGTTGCTGTTGCGACGAGCTCAAACGATCGACAGAAACCCCCCGCCATTTCCCTTGCAGACGCTCACGAGGTGACTTGTCGCAGCCCGCGAGCATCGGGAGAGCGATGAGCGCGATGACGATCGGTCCGAGGCGTGTACGCATGGCGACTCCGCGTTGCTGACCGTCGAAATGAACGGCCGACTCGAAGGGTAGAGACGCCCAAAAGCACGGGCCAAATTGATGTAAGTGTCTGTGCGCAAAGGAGGGCATGCGTCCAGTGGATCGCGCGTGCGTGTCGCGCTTTCGACGTGAGGTCGAAGCATGAATCGCAAGCACGCCGAGTCGTAAGCGCTCCGAAGTTTCGCGAGCGTGTACTAGGGTGGCCCCTTCGTCCGAATGCGCCAAAAAGGCGCGCGAGAAGCCAGGCCGTCTACGTGGTGAAGCCCTCTCTTTACGCTCAGCGTCGTCTTTCTCCTTCCGGTCGTGCTGAGCTGCTCCGGTCGATCATCGAAGCGTCGACACGGAGGTACGGCGAGGCACCTCCCGTCGTCGTCTTCGATCTCGATGGGACGCTGCTCGACAACCGTCCGCGCGTCGTACGAATCTTTCACGAGCTCGCGTGCCTCTGGTCCTCGGCCCATCCTGATGCGTCGGCGAAAGTGGCGGCGGCGCGACCCGAGCTCATCGGCTACGGCGTGGTCGACAACCTAATACGGCTCGGGATCGACGACGCGGCGCTCCACTCCGAGGCCGCCGAGTTCTGGAAGCAGCGGTTCTTCTTCGACGAGTACATGAAGTACGACGTCGAGGTTCCCGGAGCGGCGAGGTTCGTTCGCGCCTGCTACGAGGCTGGCGCCGCGATCATCTACCTGACGGGTCGTGACCTGCCGAACATGGCCCTCGGAACGTTCGGCAGTCTGCGCGATCAGAGCTTTCCGATCGGCGTCGTCGCTGCGACGCTCATCACGAAACCCACGTTCGAGATGCCCGACACCGACTTCAAGCGTGAGGTCGCACCCACATTCTCGCGGGTCGGCCACGTGATCGCTTCGTTCGACAACGAGCCCGCGAACATCAACCTGTTCCTCGAGCACCACCCGCATGCCCACGCCGTCTTCGTCGATACGCAGCATGCGCCCGAGCCGCCCGATCTCGACGACCGCTCGGTCGTCGTCGACACGTTCGAGTGCGATGTGTAGCGGTCGTTCGCCCGCGTCGTCGCTGTCGAGATCGGGTGCATCCCGACCTTCGGCTTCGCGAATCCTCGCGGCGGTGATCGTCGGCACCGTCCTCGGCGCCGGGCCTCTTTCTGCGTTGGGTTGCGGCCAACCCGACCGACTGTCGGGGAGCACCGGAGCGAGCCCCCCTACGAGCGGGACACCCATCGGCGCTCAATCGGGGTCGGTTCCCGTCGACCCATCGCGCAACAGCGCAGACGTCGGAATGAGTGGACCTCAAGGGATGCTCTTCGACTCGAGCGGAAAGCTCGTGATGCCCGATGCGGGCCCACCTCCCCCCACGCCTCTTCGGCCCGACGGCACAGTGAGCGCCGACACGATGGGCCGTGACGATCTCGTCGGCGTCGCGCTCGAGGCCTCGTTCAAGCAACGCCATTTGGCGGTCGCACCGAAGGCACCCGAGGTCTCGAACGACGGGATCATCAAGGCGGGGAAGCTCACGGCGCTCTCCATGTCGATCGAGCTGACCACGCTCGGGCGCATGAAGATTCTCTTCACCTCGCGCGCGCTACCGTTCCCCTTTCGTTCTGAGATTCGGTCTCGATACGATCGCTACGGGCATTTCGTGTTCTGGCCGGGCGCGACGAAAGTCCGCGTCATCGCACCGGGCGCTCTACGAACCGCCCTCGGCGAGGGGCGCGTCGACGTGACCCCGCTCACGAGCGGGGTGAAGGGCCCGAGCGGTACCGGCAAGCGATTGGGAGAAAAAAGCCGCCTCTTCACGGTCGAAGGACCCCTCGGGAAGCTGCGTGTCGAGGTTGCGACGATGCCCGAAGCCGGCCTCGGAGGACCGCTACTCTGCCGCGCTCTGGTCGAGACCATGGGGATCGATCCGGCCACGACCGAATGCAAACCCGACGAGCTTCCGCTGTTCGCGAGCTTCGACTGGGAGAGCGGCGACGGAATCGATTTCGAGGTCACGTCGATCGCCAAGCGCGCCGACATCCCAGCCGGCGAGGCGTTGGCACCGCCGCCCGGAATCGAGGTCGCGCCGACCGGTCTCCCCGAAGCGCCCGAAGGCATCTTTCTCAATCGCGAGGAGCTCGCCGCTTTCCGATCGAAGCCGATCGAGACCAAGCCCGACAACAAACCCGGCGTTCCTGGTGAGGGCCTCGTCATCGAAAACACGCACGATTTCCTGCTCTACTACTTCGTCGACGGCGTTCCGGTCGCGGCCGTGCCGCCGCAAGCATCTCGGTATCTGCTGGGCTTCCAAAAAGGGCGCTACACCGGGCAGTGGCGGAGCTTTCTCGGTGACGTCGTCTCTCCGGCAGAGACCTTCGAGACCCCGACCAAGGTCTCCAACGGCAAGCAGCCCGCGGCTGACGCGGGCGCTCCCTGACCCCATGGGCGCCGTGAATTGCGCGAGGAGAGCGATCTAAATCGAGCCTTGCGCGTCTTCCTGCTCGGGGCTCCTGAAGACGTCGGCGATGTCTTGGGGCAAGCGTTTCGGCGCGAGCTTTTCGCCCACGCACGCGAGAAGGGTTTCGCCCTCGGCGAGAAGATCGTCTCCGCGTGTGATGCGGTACGTGAAGCGCACCGTGACCCGCGTGATCTCCGCGCAGGTGGTCTCGACGACGAGGATCTCGTCGAAGCGGGCGGCCTTTCGATACCTGAGGCTCGCGCTCACGACCGGCAGATGGATGCCCTCGAGAACCCATGTTTGGTAGGCGATGCCGCGTTTATGGAGGAAATCGACGCGACCCGCCTCGAAGTAAGTGAGGTAGTTCGCGTGGTGCACGATGCCCATGAGGTCGGTCTCGCAAAACCGAACCTGCAGGGTGTAGCGAGAGGTCTCGTTCACGGTGAGTCGAGCTACCTCGGCGCTCGCCGGGGCGGAAGCGCGCCTCACGTCGAGGGCGATCCTGTTTTCGCTGTGGCGAGCAGCGGCCGGGTTTGGTAGCTCCGTCTACATGACCGAGCGCATCGTCACCCTCATCGATCCAGAAGCCATCCGGAGCCGCATCGCCGAGCTGGGCAAAGAGATCACGAGGGACTACGCGGGGCGACACCTGGTCCTCGTCTGCGTGCTGAAGGGCAGCTTCATGTTCACGGCCGACCTGTCGCGGGCCATCGATCTCCCGATGCGCATCGAGTTCCTCGGGGTGCGCAGCTACGGCGAGGGCACGACGTCGAGCGGCGTCGTTCAAATCACCCAAGATCTGTCGCGACCCATCGAAGGGGAAGACGTTCTCCTGGTCGAAGACATCGTCGACACGGGCCTCACCATCGCGCATTTGCTCGACCTCTTCCGAACAAGAAAACCGAGCAGCCTCAAGGTCTGCACGCTTCTTCACAAGCCTGCGCGGACCAGGATCAAAGTTCCGGTCGACTATCTCGGTTTCACGATCGAAGACCGCTTCGTCGTGGGCTATGGCCTCGATTGGGCTGAGAAGTATCGCAATCGACCCGACATCGCCGTCGTCGAGGCGGGGGTTTGACGGTGTCGAAACGACTCGCCTATCTCGAGAAGCTCACGCAAGAAGGCAAAGCCGATTCGTTCGGTTGGTATTGTCTCGGGCTCGAATACTCGGGTTTGGACAGGGTCGACGATGCGCTCGGTGCATTCGGATCGCTGAGAGAAAGAGACGCAGCGTACGTACCGATGTATCTGATGTGCGGAACGATGCTCACGAAGCATGGTCGCGTCGACGAGGCCCGCGAGTGGCTCGAGGCTGGAATCGTATCGGCCAGGGCGAAGGGCGACACCAAAGCCTTGGGCGAGATCCAAGACGCCATCGCCAAGCTCTGACGCACGAGGGAGCTCTTTTTTCAGATCGACGCGTGACACGTGCGTCACTCAAAAACCGGCGTGGGCGCCTTCAGTCCACGCTCGGCTTCTTGCGCAGCAGCGCGAGGCGTTCGAGGATCATTTTCTCGTAGCCGCGGCCGGCGGGCTCGTAGAAGCGTTGGCCTCGGAGAGCTTCGGGGAGGTACGTGACACCTTCGGCGAATCCGCCCTCTTCCGAGTGGGGATAGCGATAGCTCTGACCGTACCCCTCGTTCTTCATGAGGCTCGTCACGGCATTGCGTAAATGCATCGGAACCTCGAGCGCGCCCTCTTCACGGACGGCCTTCTGCGCCGATTGCCACGCGACCGTCGACGCATTCGACTTGGGCGCCGTCGCCAGATAGAGGCATGTCTGGGCGAGGGGATACATGCCTTCGGGCATTCCCATTCTCCGGAATGCGGCGTCGGCAGCGACGACGATCTCGAGCGCCCGTGGGTCGGCATTGCCGATGTCTTCGCTCGCGAAAATCATCATTCGTCGGAGCAAGAAGAGCGGGTCGTCGCCGGCTTCGACCATTCGCAACAAATAGTAAATCGACGCGTCGGGATCGGAGCCGCGCATCGATTTGATGAATGCCGAAATGACGTTGTAATGCTCCTCGCCGGTCTTGTCGTAGAGGAGCGTCTTGTGCTCGCTCTCCTGCGCGACGTCGCTCGTCTGAATGCGCCGATCAACTCGGGTCATGGCCTCGTCGGCGGCGAGCTCGAGCGAAGTCAGTGCGCGTCGCGCGTCGCCTTGTGCCAGCCGAGCGACGGCACGGAGCGCTTCGGGCTCGGCGGTGACCTCGCCCGCCAGTCCCTCGGGATGAGCGATGGCACGCTCCAACAAGGTGACGATGGCCGGGTCCTCGAGCTTGCGGAGGCGATACACCTTGCACCGCGACAGGAGCGGGGCGTTGACCGCGAAAGAAGGGTTCTCCGTCGTCGCACCGATGAGCGTCACCGTTCCGTCTTCGACGTGCGGCAGAAATGCGTCTTGTTGAGACTTGTTGAAGCGATGGATCTCGTCGATGAAGAGAATGGTCCGACGCCCTTCGTAAGCCTTTGCCTCGCGCGCCTCGCTCACGATCTGACGCACTTCTGCGACGCCGCTGAGCACCGCGTTCAGCGGGACGAAGCGCGCGCGAGTCCGCTCGGCGATGATCCGCGCGAGGGTCGTCTTTCCCGCCCCCGGAGGTCCCCACAGAATGAGCGAACGCACCCGATCGGCAGCGATGGCGCGCGCGAGCGGTGAGCTGTCGGAAAGAAGTATGTCTTGTCCGACGAGATCTTCGAGGAGCCGTGGACGGAGTCTCTCGGCGAGCGGGATCGCTTTGCGCAGCGAAGGATCTCGCCTCTCGGCCGCTTCGAAGAGTGACGGCTCGGGAGCGCCACGCGGAGGGGCTCGCCGCGTCGCCATCAAACGACCTTGGCTCGTGGCGCGCGGGCGCCGAAGATCGCCGTTCCGACGCGAACGATCGTCGCGCCTTCTGCGATCGCGATATCGTAGTCGGCGCTCATTCCCATCGACAGCTCGGTGACGTCGCGATGTCCGCGCTCACGCAGGCCCTCGGCCAACATGCGGAGCCGTGCGAAGTGGGGACGGTTGGCTTCGGGCTCGTGGTCGAGCGGCGGAATCGCCATCAACCCGACCAGAACGAGCGGAGTGAGCTCGGCGATGCGATCCGCGATCTCGGCCACGCTCTCGGGCGTGCAGCCGGCCTTCTGTGTTTCGCCGGCGACGTTGACCTCGATGAGCACCTCGAGCGGCCTGGTCGCGCGCTTCGCGAGCTCGACGGCGATCTCGAGGCGATCGATCGTGTGCGCTACGCGGGCGACGCGCGCGACATCCTTCGCCTTGTTGCGTTGGATGGGTCCGATCGCATGCCAGACGAGGTCAGGGAGGTGCTCGAGCTCGGTGGCCTTGCCGACGAGCTCCTGCACGTAGTTCTCGCCGAAGTGGCGTTGCCCAGCGGCGTACGCCTCGGCGATGCTCGAAGCGGGATGTCCTTTGGAGACCGCGAGAAGACGCACGCTCGACGGAGCTCGACCGGTGCGGACGGCGGCATCGATGATTCGGTCTCGGACGATCGCGAGCTGCTCGGTGACAAACCCCATGGTTCACGAAGGTATGCAGTGCGCACGTCGACGCGCGCAACCGAGATTCGTCGAGACCCGTCGCGCCGCCCCGCGGTTCGTCGTCGAGCGACAGCGGGCAACGTGCCACATTGTGCCTGTAAACGAGTCAAATCAAGACGTCCGAGGCGACGGCGCCTGGCTCACGGCACTGTTCTCAATCGACGAAGAACGCGGCGATCTTCGGTCGAGGCATCGCCCAGCTGCGCGTTCTGACCGAGCACCGGCGAAATTCGAACCTCCGCTCGAGGGTCTTTCGCTCACGTCTCTCGCGGTGGTACTCACTGAGAGAGGCGGCCGCTCGGCGGGTGCTGACCGCGCAATTGCACGCTTACGAAGTCGATCTCGGCTCGACGAAGGACTTTCGATGCAACGATCCTCGCTCACCTTGATCTTCATCGGGGGTCTCTTCGTCGGCAGCTGCGTTTTCAATCCGCAACCCGAGCCTCCGGGCAACTCCGATGGCTCCGGCGGGACGGCATCGGCGACTGGCACTGGCTTCGCGACGTCGACGAAGGCGAGCTCCGTCGCTGCCACGGGCTCCAGCGGGACGTTCAGCGCCAGCGTCGGAACAAGCGTCGGGAGCAGCGTCGCGTCGACGAGCGCATCGACCGGAACCATGGGCGGAGCCGGCGGAGCTGGAGGTGCGGGTGGCGCTGGTGGTGCTGGCGGATCGGCGAGCACGACCTCCTCCAGCGTCACGGCGACCGCGACCACGGCCGCCGGTTACTGACGCCACCCCTCTGGCGATCGGCGCGCGGCCCCTCGTCGTCACTCGATCCCCAACCGAAGGGCGTGCCTTTGGCTCTGCTGTTCGGGGTGTGCCATACTCGCCCCAGCGTCATGAGCGGAAGCGTCCCCCCCGTCGGTTACTTGAAGGACATCGGCCTGTTCGGTGGGCTCGACGACAGCACGCTCACCGAGTTCGTCCAGCGCCTCCCCACGGTGGCGCTCGAGCCCGGGCAGGTCGTGTTCCGCGAGGGCGAGGCGGGCCGCGAGCTCTTCATCGTCATCGCCGGCGAGATGGAGGTCTTGAAGCTCTCGAAGAGCGAGCGCGAATCACGCGTCGCGATGTTGGGCCCCGGCGATTGGTTCGGCGAGATGTCGATCTTGGACGTCATGCCTCGCTCGGCGACGGTCCGTACGCTCGCCCCAGCGCGCCTGATGCGGCTCTCGGCAAACGATCTCGATGCGCTCTATCGACGTGATCTAAAGGCCTATGCGATCATCACGCTGAACATCGCGCGCGAGATGTCGCGGAGGCTTCGGGTCGCCGACGGGATCCTCGCCGACATGATGGCCAGCGTCGCTGACGCCTACCTGAAGCAGCGTCTCTGATCCCGCCGAACCCCGACTCCGGGTCACCGGGCCGCCCGGGTCGAACGGCCATTTTGGATCAGCCGATCTTTTTTTCGAACACGATTCGTGAGCGTCCGGGGCCGGCGTAGTCAGCGACTTCATTGACCGCCCATCCGAGGGCGGCGTGAAACCGCACTGAGCCTTCGTTGCCGTGGGTCGTGATGGCTTTGAGGCCCGCGCAGCACGACGAGCGGCAGTCGTCTTCGAACGCTGCATAGAGCAAGCGGGCCACGCCGCGTCGGCGGTAATCTGGATGGATGCCTACCAGGTGCACGTAGCCGATTTGGCGTTCTGGCGTGACGGAGTCGGGAGAGATGAAGCCGAAGAGGAAGCCGACCAGCTGGCTGTCTTCTTCGACGACTCGGGCCAATTGGCCGAGCTCATAAAAAAAGATCGGATGGGCCAAGGCGCTGGTCGGACCCTCCCACCAGTGATCGATGACGGTCACGATGCGGTCGTAGTCGGTCTTCGTCAGTGGTCGCGTCTGCATGCCGGGCGAGCGAGAGCCTAGCCGAAACGGGGCGCTCGCGGTAAGTCACTTCCGAGGCCATCATGATCGATCGATTGAGGTCAGCGCTCGTTCTCGCACCATCGATCTTGTCGGCTGATTTCGGCCGGCTCGGCGATGAGGTGGCCTGTGCCGAAGAGGCTGGCGCCGATTGGATCCACGTCGACGTGATGGATGGTCGCTTCGTCCCGAACATCACGATCGGACCTGTGGTCGTCGAGGCCGTTCGTGCGGCCACGCGCCTTCCGCTCGACGTTCATTTGATGATCGTGCAGCCCGAGCGCTACGTCGAAGAATTCGCCAAGGCGGGAGCCAACCGCATCCTCGTTCACGTCGAGGCATCACCGCATCTCCACCGAACCCTGCAACACATTCGTTCGCTCGGGTGCAAGGCAGGGGTGGTTCTGAATCCGCACACGCACGAAGACTCGATCGCGCACGTTCTCGGCGATCTCGATCAGATCCTCGTCATGAGCGTGAATCCGGGCTTCGGCGGACAGAGCTTCATCGAGTCGGTTCTGCCGAAGATCCGAGCGCTCCGCGAGCGAATCGATGCCCGTGGGCTCGATGTCGCCCTCGAGGTCGATGGTGGGGTGTCGAGGACGACGGTTCATCGCGTGGTTGCCGCCGGAGCGAACGCGCTCGTCGCTGGGAGCGCGATCTTCGGTGCGGCCAAGGCCCTCGGACCCGCTTCCGCCCATGGCGAGCGCGTGCGCGCTTACCGAACGGCGATGGATGAGCTTCGAAGCGTCGCGAATGCCGAGCTCGCGCACGAGGCTCCGTGAAGGGCGCTTGGATAGAGCGAGCTATGCTGGCAACCATCGTCGCGATGGTGTCGTGTGGGCCCGTCCAACGATCCGAAGAGATGTTTCCTCGCGCCGTCGAGCTACGCACCCTCGAGCTTCCCACGAGCGCGACTTCGGCGAGCCGAGACGCCTCGGTGACACCCGAGAGCACCACGATCGATCCCGAGCTCCAGGAGATCTTGAAAAAGGTCTCGTTGGCTCGACACCTGCCCATCATGCGACCGGTGACGAGCAAGTCACTCAGTCGCGACGCTCTCCTGACGAAGTTGCGCGAGAAGATCGCGAAAGAAATTCCGGCGGGCGTGATCGCTCTGCAAGGCGAGTCGCTCCGACTCTTGGAGCTCGTCCCCGCCGACTACGACTTCGAGGCAGGGATCTTGAAGCTTCTCCAGGGCCGCATCGCGGGCCTCTACGACCCAGACGACCAGACGATGTATCTGCTCGACGATCTCCCTGAATCTCTCAAAGAAGAGACGCTCAACCACGAGCTCGTGCACGCGCTTCAGGACCAGTCGTTCAATCTCGCCCCGATGCTGAAGTTCAGGGCCGGCAAGGGTGACCCGACGACCGCCGTTCAGCTCCTGATCGAGGGCGACGCGACGAACGCGATGTTCGAGGTCGGGGGGAGCTCGTCGCTCGACATCGACGAAGGGACGCTGCGAACGCTCTTCCTCGTCTCGACCCGGCTCTCGGCCGACGGGCTGACCACGCCCAGCATTCTGCAATCGTCTCTCATCTCGCCTTACACCGACGGTTTTTCGTTCGTTCAAGGACTTCGGCGAAAAGGCAGTTGGAGTGCAGTAGACACTGCATTTCATCATCTCCCGGAGACCACGGAGCAAGCGCTTCACATCGACAAGTTCCTCGCACGCGAGCCGGCGATTCCGCTCGCGGATCCCACGCTCGCCTCGCTGGAGCCGGGGTTCGTTCCGGCGTTCGTCGATTCGATGGGCGAGCTCGGGCTTCGAGAGATGCTCGAAGAATGGCAGGCGCGAATCGTGGCGAAGACGGCTGCCGAGGGGTGGGGCGGCGATCGTTACGTCGTAGCCCGACGAACCGCGGCCGACAGAGGCGTCGAGACCGCCGTCGCCTACCACATCCGAATGGATTCGACGGGAGACGCAGCCGAGGTCGGCGCGATCCTCTCGTCGGCGATAGGCCGACCGAAGCGGGTGTCTTCGCCATTTTGCAAAGAACGCCCGCTGCTCGGCCCCGTCGCGTGGACCGTGAATGGCGCCGATATCGCCATCGTCGCCGGCCCGTACGCTTCGTCGAACGGAGTGAAGCGAAGCGCGTCGACCTGCTCCAAAGCGCTCCGGTGGCTCGACGAGACCCGCGGCGCTGCGCCACAAAACGGAGCGACGGCCGCTACGCGGTGACGTAGACTCCGGCCGATGGATCGTCGCGGGGAGCTTCTACTCGCAGTCGCAGCGGCTGCGTTACGCGACCCGCTCGTCGCGTCGTTCAAAGATCAGTTTCGCGACATGATGACCCGCGATCCGCTCGACAGCGTGCTGATGACGGCGCTCGTCGGCAGCTACCTCTTCTTCAACGCCGAGAAGGGCGAGAATCCGAAGGTCACCACCTTCTCCGATGCCCTGGTGTTCGTCACCACGAGCCTCTCGGTCGGCTACTCCGATATCTTTCCTCGGACCGAGAAGGGCAAGCTCATCGCGAGCGCCCTCCAGACCTTCGGACCGGCGCTCACCGCTCGCGTGCTCGATCCCGTGGCCTTCGGAGATCGATCCCGAGCCGAAGTCGAGCTGGCCAAGGCTGAGCTCTGCAAGGCTGAGCTCTGCAAGGCTGAGCTCTCCAAAGCCGAGCTCGCGCGGGACGAGGAGTCGATCTCGAATCAGCGGGCCATGCTCCTCAAGCTCGACGCGATCCTCGAAGAGCTGAGAGCGCGACGTCCTTCGTCTGCGGCCGGCTAGATCGGGCAGAGCTCACGCGGCGCGGTGGATGAGGCCTCAACCAGCGGCCTGATTCGAGTCGTCGACGCGTCGAGTGGTCTTTCCGCGGCGCGGAACCGGTCGGAGATCGGCCCCTTTCAGCTCGCGGATCTTCGTTTCGAGCTCGCGCATGCGGCCCTCGGTGAGCTCGACGTGGCCGAAGCGCGCAGCGAGATACTCGCGCGTGATCTCCAGAACGTCGTCGCCCAGGGGATGCGACGACGAGGCGAGTCCTTCTGCGTGACGGAGCGGAGGCGTGCCCGGCGACCGGTGGATGCCGTGAACCGACAGCGCGAGCTCGAGGTTCTCGTAAAGGAGGGTCGCGAAGAGCTCGCTCTTCGACCGCGGCGCCGACTCGGAGTTGCGGACTTCACGGGCGATCCGTCGACGGAGCAGGTACCGGGCCGCGAAGCCGCCGACGGCGAGCATAAGCAATCCCCCGACGATGATCTTGAGCGGCTTGATCGTCTCGTTGAGGCGGCTCTTCGGGCCGCCTTCGGTCACTTTTCTGAATAAGCTGTATTGCTGATCGAGGTCGTAGTTGACGATGTGTCGGTCCCACCGTTGGCTGGTCGCTTCGAGAAAGTCGCGCGTCGTCGCCCACGGACCGGTGACGGAGCTCGTAGGGGCAGAGTCTTTGGTCGGCGTCGGATCGAACACCTGCCATCCGTCGCCATCGATGTACGCCTCGACCCACGAATGGGCGTCACCGTGGCGAACGACGTAGAACTTCCCGAAGCGGTTGTACGTGCCACCGACGAATCCCGTCACGTTGCGCGTCGGAACGCCGACCGTCCGCAGCAAGATGGCCATCGCGGTGGAATAGTATTCGCAATGACCGCGCTTCGACTCGAAGAGAAAGTCGTCGAGCGGATCGTCGGCCTTGCCCGAAGGGGAATTGAGGTCGTAGCGATACTCGGTACGCAGACGATGCTCGATGGCGCGGGCCTTTTCGCCCGGGGTGACCAGCCCAGCGGTCCATGTGACGGCTAACTCCCGCACTCTTTCGGGCAGCTTCCCTGGAACCCGCAAATAGCGTTCACGCTCTCCGGTCGGTAGGTTCTGGAACGAAGGCCGCCTATCGGAACCGAGATACACCTGGTACTCGAGACCATGTTCGTTCGGGGTGTACCTGAACTCGCCTTCGCCTCCGCGAAGCGCCGAAAGGCGTGGGCTCGAGAGAATGGCGTCGGCCTTGCGGAGCGTGAAGCCCGTGGCCCCCGGGGGAAAGAAGAGGACGGGCGGCTCGAACGGCTCGAGATCGATCTTCATTGGCTGGCCGGTGAGCGACGGCATGCGAGGCGCCTCGAGGGGAACCACGTAGCCGTCGGCCTGTCGGCTCTGCGTGTCGCTGCGAGACCAAGCGTGCCCGTCGTAGCTGTCGAGCGCGGTTCCGCGGAGATGCATGGTGAGCCGCTCCGGCGGCGGATCAGGCAGCCCCGGGACTTCGACGCGCGCAGCGACGGCCGGATCGTCGCGAAGGAGACCGACGCGGCCGAGGTCGACGCGGTCGCTGAAGCCGATCACCGAGCTCGGGTGTTGGTTGAGCATGAGCAGTGACAACCCGACGCGCGGAAACGCGACGAAGAGCGTGGCAGTAAAGAGAAAAATCGGGATCGAGAGAAGACAAGTCGTCGCGATGAAGGCGCGACCCACCACACGCCGCGACCGCAAGATGCGGGGGACATCGACCGGCAAACCGGTGCGATCGCGCGCCCCTTGTCGGTAGTTGCCCTCGACTTCACGCCGGAGATGACTCAGCACCAACGCGCCTGGAGCCACGACCAAAACGCCCGCGAAGCAGAGCCCATAGCCCAGGCCGCCGCCGAGCACCGTTCCCGCGATGAGGTGCAGGAGCGCCAAGACGATGACCTGCTGGTCGTGCACTGCGCCCCTGCGCGTGGCGAGGCGGATGATCTGGAGCGCGGCGGCGAACTCGATGAGCACGTCGAGGCTGCTCGCACCCAACACGAAACGCGTCACTTGGAGCGCGATCACGAGAATGAGCGTGATGGTGTCGACGTGTCGGAACGCCGGATGCCGCTGCCAAGACTCGCGCATCGCGAGCGCGCCTGCGAGACCCACGAGAACGACGACGCTCACCCACTTCGTGAACTGGCCACTCGACACGAGCGCCAAGACACCCAGCGCAGCGAGCGCATTCGTCATGAAGCGATGAACGGCGCCGAACCTCACGAGGTGGCCTCGCCCGATCGGGAGCCGTCTGAAGCGCGCTCGCGTTTGTCGCCCTCGATGCTGGCGGGTTTCGCGGCACCCTCGTCGACGAGCTTCGATGGCACCAAGTGCGCGTCGACCGAGTCGAGCAGCGCGAGAAATCGGAGGAGCGGATCGGCCCCAGCGTTCTTGTCGGCACGAATGCGTTGGCGCGTCGTCGTCCGCACCACCACGGTCTCTCCGCGCTTGATGTGAGCGACGGCCCGTGACGCGATCTCGCGAATGCGGCGTTCGAACGCGACGGGAAAGGTCTCTCCGGCACCGCTTTCGCGAACGTTGTCGATGACGAGCTCCACGTCGGGCTGGGCCTCGCATACGCGCTCACGCAAGATCTTCGTGTTCGCGCTCGTGCTCTTGCGCCAGTAGATGTCGCGCGGATCGTCTCCATCACGCATCGGTCGCACCGAGTAGATGTCGTCGCCCGAGCCGCGCCCCGAGGCCTGCCCGACTTGGCCCCTTCGACCGCCGTCGAGAATCGGTATGCGTATGGGATCGACCGCGGGATAGATGACGAGATCTCCAGGGGCATCGACCTCTCGAGACTTTTCGAACAAACCGAACGGGAACCGTGTGGCGATTCGGAAACCGGTGTGGTGGTCACGACCACGCTTCGCAGGGGTTCGGCGATAGGCCGCGACTTGAGCCGAGGCTGGGCTGATCTTCAGAAAGAAGCAGCGCTTGTCGGCTGGCTGACCAGCCCTCAGGTCTTCGACCTCGATCGCGTAAGAAGGTACGCGACCCTTGTGATTGAAGACCTCGATCTCGACCAAGTGCGCACGACCCACCTGCGCGCGCAGCGGTAGACGGCGCTTCACCGTGAGATGCCGTAGCGACATTTCGCTCATGACGCCCGACACGACGATGAGCGAGAGCAACATTCCAAGCAGTAGATAGAGGAGGTTGTTGCCGGTGTTGATGGCAGCGAAGCCGACCCCGAGCGTGATCCCCAGATAGTACTTCCCCTCGCGCGTGAGCTTGAGCTTGCGAGGCGCGCGGGTGAGACGCCGCCAAATGGTCGAACGCGCCGGCTCCCGCGGCTCGGCGATGCGGAGCTCGTTCGCCTGACCCGCGAGATCGTCCGGCGGTCGATCGCTCATCGCGTGCCTTCGTACAGCGCCAAACCCATCGCGCTGCAGTCTAGCAGCCTGTTGAACGACTCCTCGCGAAGGATTTCGCGGTGCGATCGGCTCGATGGCTAGGCTGACCGACCGAATGCTGCAGGCACTTCGACGGTCCGCCAACGACGCCAGCGGGCCGAGCCCTCTCGAAAGCGTCGTGAGAGCTCAGAGCCGCCGCCCTCTTTGAGCCGCACTCTCGGTGAGGCTGCGATCAGAGCGGGACGGGAATTCGAGCGACCAGATCACGAATCGCCGTCTCGGATTCGTCGCGCGAAGGCATGTAACCTTCGGCGTGCGCCGCGAGCCGGATGCGATGCGCCAACACCGGAACAGCCAAATCGTGGACGTCGTCGGCGATGCAGTACCCACGACCATGCAGGAGCGCCCGGGCTCGTGCGGCACGGGCGAGGTTGATTCCAGCGCGAGGAGACGCGCCGAGCGACAGCGCGGGCGACGTGCGACTCGCGGTCAAGATCGCCTGGAGATAGTTGGCGAGCGACGTGTCGAGATCGACGCGGTCGGCTTCGCGCTGCAACGCGACCAGCTGTGACGGGTCGATCACCTGCGCGACGGCACGCTGCCGCTCACCGCCATCTCCCAGGAGAAGGCGCGCTTCGACCTGAGGCGGCGGATAGCCGATTCGAATTCGCAACATGAAGCGGTCGAGCTGCGACTCGGGAAGCGGGAACGTGCCGGCGAAATCTTGCGGATTCTGCGTCGCGACGACGAAGAACGGATCGGGCAATGGCGTCGTGACGCCGTCGACAGAGACCTGACCCTCGTTCATGGCCTCGAGGAGCGCCGATTGGGTTCGGGGGCTCGCGCGGTTGATCTCGTCGGCCAGGAGCACGTTGCAGAACACGGGACCCTGACGGAACACGAAGTCGGACGTGCGTTGATCGTAGACGCTCACGCCCAACACGTCACTCGGCAGGAGATCGCTCGTGAATTGAACGCGTCGCCACTCGCCACCCACGGCCTTTGCGAGGGCGCGTGCAAGCGTGGTCTTGCCCACCCCGGGTACGTCTTCGATGAGCAGATGTCCGCGCCCGAGGAGCGAGACGAGCGCGAGCTCCACAGCTTCGGGCTTGCCCTCGAGGGCGTGTTCCACCGCGGACCGAAGCTTTTGCACGAGTGGCGAAGGCTCCCGGGCCACGGAAAGGGCCGATGTCATCGGATTCGATGCTAGCACGAGCGCCCCGAAGGCAAGCGCTGAACAGCCCAGCATTCTCGCGGCCCTCCGGGGCGCGGCTCGTCGACCGGGTCTCACGTGGGCGTGCGGCGGGGTCCGGGTTCACCTTCGAATAGGGCGTCTGATGCGGACTTGGCCGCTCGACGCGATACGTGCTTAGGTCCGCTGAGGGGTGGCCAAAGTCACCTTCACGCAAGGATCTTTGGGCTCCGCTTTGGGGTCTTCGGGCGGAAACTTCCCGCTCCCAGGGGCGTCCCCTCGCTGGCCATGCAGACCCAAACCACCTCCGACCCGTCGACTGATCCTGGGCTCGCCTCCGATGGTCCGCCGCCGATCTTGCCCGAGTCACCGCGGGGAAGCCTGCTGTGGCGCGTGCGCGGAATGATTCGGACCGTCAGGCCGAACCAGTGGGTGAAAAACTCGTTCGTGCTCGCGCCGCTCGTGTTCGCCAAACACCTCACGCATCCGTCGGTCATCATGTCGGCCGTCGGTGCGTTCGGAGTCTTCTGTGTCCTCGCGGGCGCGGTTTACACCTTGAACGACCTCGTCGACGTCGAAGCCGACCGGGTCCATCCGGTGAAGCGCAAGCGACCCATCGCCTCCGGACAGGTTCCGGTGCCGCTCGCCAAAGCGATGCTCGGCGTCTTGGTGATTGTCGGGCTCGCGGGGGCCTGTCTCGGGCCTTGGCGCTTCGCCGTCGCCGCCGCGGCCTACTTCGTCCTCAACATCGCGTACTCGTTTCGCCTCAAGAAGATCGCGTACCTCGACGTGGGCCTCATCGCGACCTTCTTCGTCCTGCGCGTCATCGCGGGCGGATACGCGATCCGAACCAACGTCTCCTTCTATCTGTTGGCCTGCACGGCGCTCCTGGCGTTGTTTCTGGGCTTCGGCAAGCGACGCCACGAGCTCGGCTCGTCGAACGCGACGAAGCAGCGCGTAGCGCTCGAGGCGTATTCGTCGAAGACGCTCACCGTCGCGCTCGCCGTGACGGGGCTCGCGAGCGTCGCGACCTACGTCGCGTACACCCTCGATGCGCGGACCGAGGCGCTGTTCGATTCGCAGTTCCTCTTCCTCACCGCGATTCATCCACTCTTCGGCGTCGTTCGCTTCTTGCAGCTCGTGGTCACTCGGCCCAAGGCCGAGTCGCCAACGCAAGAGATGCTGCGCGACGTGCCCTTCATGCTGAACCTGGTCGCGTGGGTCGCCGAGATCATGGTCATCGTTTATCGCCTCCGTCCGTCATGAGCAACGACGTCTCTGGAGCCGAGGCCGAAGAGGAAATGAAGCTCAGCGACAAGAGCGATGCGTGGACCGACCTCGGGCTCACGCTGCCGGTCTTCGTCCTCTACCATCTCGGGGTCGTGTGCCTGCCGGTTCGGAACGCGGCCGATCCGGTCACGACCGAGCTTCGAGAGCTCGCGAACCAAAGTCTCCTCGAGTACGCCGGCCTCACGCTCGCGATCGGCACTACGTTCGTGCTCGTGCTCTACCTGCTCGGGCGAGGTCACGCGTTCCGTGGACGGCGCTTCGGGCTCGTCTTCGCCGAGGCTGTTCTCTACGCCGCCGTGATGCGCGCCGCCGGAAACTGGGTCCTCGGATCGCTCCCCCTCGCGAAGACGTCGGCCGTCGACGACGCGTTCAGCGGTGCCGTCATGTCGCTCGGCGCCGGATTTTACGAAGAGCTGATGTTCCGTGTGCTGCTCTTCGGCGTCGGGACCTGGGTCGTCAAAGCGATCGTAGGCAAAGGGCCGACCGGGATCGTTCTCATGCTGCTCTGGGCATTGGCGAGCGCCTTACTCTTCTCGGCTTGGCACTATGTCGGGCCGCTCGCCGATTCGTGGGATCTCCGAACGTTCGTCTATCGAGCGACCTGCGGTTTCGTCCTTGCCTTGATTTACGCGACCCGCGGCTTCGCGCCCGCGGTGTGGACTCACGCGCTCTACGACATTTGGGCGATGGTCTTCTGAGCGTCCGTCGGTTCGCGTACCTTCGGGTCGCTTCACGCTCCTCACCAAGCTCGTCGACGTTGCAGCAGAGCCTGGGTCGCTCACGGTGACGTACCGGCCGACAGGCGTCGCGCGGCGGACGATCGAGCTCGTGGCGCCGCCCGGTCAGACCGTCACGTCGGCCACGATCGATGGCGAGCCGAGCAAACCGTAAAGCGCTCAGACGTCGGTGAGCGTCGTGGTCGACCCCGACCACGGCCGCGCTTTCAAGCTCGTCATCGGCACCGCCGCGCCCTGAGCCCGCCGGTCGGCCGCGCCTTCTCAAATCATGAATTGAGACGGCTCGACACCGTAGTTTCTTGCGTCCCACGAATCTTCGGTCTCCCATCCGGGCATGTCTCTCGATGACGAGGTGAAGGCCCTTCCCGAAGCGATCCTTCTCGATCTCCGAAACCATGGTTTTCGCGAAGATCGCCTTCTCCTGTGGGCTGCGAACGTCGGCAAAGATCGCGACGCGCGCAACCGTCTCGCCGGCACCGTCGAGCCGCCCGCTCCGTCCGATCTGACCGACGCTCCGAGTCCGGGATCCACCGGCTACGAGGAGCACCGCGCGCGCGGGCTCGAAGCGCTTCGCCGAGGTGAGGTCGCGCTCTGTGTCCTCGCCGGAGGCATGGCGACGCGGATGGGCGGCGTGGTGAAGGCGCTCGTCGACGCGCTTCCCCAGAAGACGTTCCTCGAGCTTCGATTGGGTGAGCAGGCCGCGCTCGAGCGTGAGGCGAAGGCCGAAGTGCCTCTGTGGCTGATGACGAGCGACGCCACCTTCGGGCCGATCACCGAAGCGCTCGGTCCACGCGCCGATGGAGATCACGTCGCCGTCTTTCGGCAGTGCGTCTCGCTCCGTTTGACCCCGGAGGGCAGGCTCTTCCACGAACCATCGGGGAAGCCGAGCATCTATGCAACGGGCCACGGCGACCTACCCGAAGCCTTGCGATCGAGCGGGCTCCTCGCTCGGTTTCGGGAGCGTGGTGGCAAGTACATCTGGATTGCGAATCTCGACAATCTCGGGGCGACCGTCGATCCGGCGATTCTCGGTTGGCACATCGGTCACGGTGGTCCGCTCTCGGTAGAGCTCGTCGACAAGGTCGGGAGCGATCGCGGCGGCGGTCCGCTGATTTGGAACGGACGCCGCATCATCGCCGAAGAGTTTCGTTTTCCAGTCGGCTTCGACGCGACGCGCGTGCCGGTGTTCAACACCAACACCTTCCTCGCGAGCGCCGAAGCCATCGACACGCTCGACTTCGAGTTCACGTTCGTCGAGGTGGAAAAAAAGGTCGGCGACGCGAAGGCGATCCAGTTCGAGCGGCTCCTCGGCGAGATCACCGTCGCCCTCGAGCCCCGATTTCTCAGGGTGCCGAGAGACGGAGCCGGCTCCCGCTTTCTTCCAGTCAAAGACAACGACGAGCTCGCGAAAAGACGGCCCGAAATCGAGGCGGTCGCGCGCGCACGCGGGATGCTCGGGTGAGGCGACGCATGCACGGTCGAGCTGAGACGCGCGTCGCTCTCGTTCGGGCGGCCGCGGCCTGCGCGCTATCGCTCTTGCTCGTCGAGGCCGGCCCTGCTCGCGCGGCGCCACCGATCAAGGTGAGCGATCCCGTTCCAGACCCGGGCCGCAGCATCGTCTCGAACGACGATTCGTCGAGCATCGCCACCAATCCCGGCAACCTCGCTTTTCTTCCGGCGCCCGAGGTTCGCTGGAACTGGGTCTATACACAGGCAGGCTCGCCGCTCCCGAACCGAGGTCACTCGATCGACTTCGCCTATCCGCTCTGGATCTTCAGCTCGGGTTTGCGCGTCGACATTCTGAGCCCGCCGCGTGGCGCCCCGGCTCCGTACGACGCGAACTATCAATGGGTTCGCTGGGGCCTCGGCGCTCGCGTAGGCGACGTGGTCGGCTTCGGTACGACACTCGGATGGTCGATATCGAATTCACCTTCGCTCGACGGGCAGTTCTCCGTGACGACGGGCCTCACGCTGAGGCCGGTCCCGCAGATTGGCTTCGCTGCAGTCATTCGCGATCTCAACATTCCGACCAGCGCAGATGGAACCCGGTCACCGCGCAGTTGGGATTTCGGGTTCGCATTGCGACCCGTTCGAGGTCTCCGCGCCTTCGAGGCAGGAGCCGAGCTGTCGTTTCACGAACGCGTCAAGGAGTGGGTGCCGCGAGCGACGGTCGGCGTCGACATTCCGTACCTCGGAAGGCTTCGCGCCGACGGGAGCCTCTTCGATGCCACGAGCGGAACGCCGAACGTCCTCGTGACGGCTGGCCTCGATCTCAACATGGGACCGATGCAAGCGTCGGGTGGAGCGGTCTTCGGCAACACGATCGGTGCGGCTGCTACGGGCTTCTACGTCGGGGCAGCCATCCGAGGCTTTCGTGAGTCAGGCATTGCGATCTCGCCGAAAGTCGTACGCGTCGACATCGACTCGACCCCTGGCGTTCGTGGTCACACGCATCTACTTCGACGCCTCTGGCGACTCGCCGAAGATCCGGAGACCGCCGGCGTGCTCTTCGTCATGCACGACGAGCCCGCCGGTACGCTGGCCCACGCCGAAGAGTTGGGCGACGCCATTCGCACGCTCCGCGCACACGGCAAGAAGGTCATCTGTCACATCGAAGATGGCGGCGGTCGTTCGCTCTACGCTTGCGCGCAAGCCGATCGCATCGCGATGAACCCGGCGGGCGGGCTTCGATTCTCGGGGCTCGCGTCGCGCTACTTCTATCTCGGAGGAACGCTGGAGAAGCTCCATGTGCGAGCCGACTTCGTCCGAATCGGGGCACACAAGACCGCCGCCGAGCAACTCACCAACTCCACGGGGAGCGACGTCGCGAAGGCCGATCACCAAGAGCTCGTGAACCAGTTCGCCGATCTCTACGTCCACGACGTGGGCGGTGGTCGAAAGATCGCGAAGAGCGTTCTCCGCGCGACGCTGGCCAAAGGGCCGTTTCTCGCGCAAGAAGCGCGCGACGCCGGTCTCGTCGATCAGCTGGCGTACCCCGACGAGATCGGACGTCTCGTCGACGAGGTGATGGGCAGGCCGTCGACCGTCGTGAAGGAGCCACCGCTCCCGAGCGCGCCCAAGCGTTGGGTGAAGGGCGACAAGATCGCCGTCGTCTATCTCGACGGCGACATGATCGACGGCGAAAGCCAGACCATTCCGTTGATCGGCATTCGACTCGCGGGCTCGCGCACCATCGTCGCGTCTCTGAAAGCAGCTCGAGAAGATCCGACCGTCAAGGCCATCGTGTTCCGAGTCGAGACGGGTGGAGGCTCTTCGCTCGCAGCTGACGTGATTCTTCGCGAGGCCATTCTCACGGCCAAGGCGAAGCCTTTCGTCGTTTCGATGGGATCTGCCGCCGCGAGCGGTGGCTATTACGTCGCTGTCGCTGGAAAGCCGATCTTCGCCAACCAGGCGACCATCACTGGCTCGATCGGGATTTTCTATGGCAAGGTCGACGTGACCGGACTCTTGAACACTCTCGGTGTCGGATCCGATGCCTTCCGTTCGACGCCACGCGCGGACGCCGAATCGCTCTTCCGGCCTTTCACCGACGACGAACGCGCAGAGCTCGGCCACAAGGTGAAACAGTTCTACGACCTCTTCGTCGGACGGGTCGCCGAGGGTCGAAAAATGACTCCCGACGCCGTCGACGCGATCGGAAGAGGCAAGGTCTGGACGGGCGCTCAAGCGAGAGACAACGGCTTGGTCGATCGTCTCGGTGGGCTCCGCGAAGCGCTCGCCGAGGCTCAGAAACAGGCCGACATCGCCGACGACTACGCGCTTGAAGAGCTGCCGGTCGAAGATGATTCGCTCCTCGGATTCCTCCTCAACTTGCTCGGGGTCTCGGCACAAGCCCAAGGCATGAGCGCCATCATTCCCCCCGCGTTGCTCGACGTGGCCCGCATGCTGGCTCCCTTCACGATCTACGAATCGGACCACCCTCTCGCTCGCGTCGAGCTCTTCGAGGAGACCTCGTTCGGAGCCAAGCGGCGCGCGCTCGGCGCCTCACGCGATCCCGTCGACTATCCTGCCGACCCAGACGACCGATGAGCGCCGCCCTCACCGCCCCCGTGCTCGAAGCTTCCGAGCTTCGCGTCGCCGTCGACGGCCGGGTCGTCCTCGAAGGCCTCGATCTTCGGACCAGCGGTCCCAAGATCGCGCTCGTGGGCGACGTTGGCGCGCTGCTCTCACTCCTCACGAATGTCCCGCTCGGCGCTGCGAGCCGTGCCCTCTCGGCATCTCCAGAGGCCGGTGATTCCGAAGGGATCGCGACCGTCGCGTCGGGGACGTTTCGGTTTCTCGGTGCAGACGTCGCCGAGGCCGAGCACTCGACGCTCGTCGGATCGGTCCCGCTCGATCCGCCGCTCCCGGGCGACATCACGGCGAGCGAATACGTGGTCTGGAGCGCGCGCCTCGCAGGCCTCGGGCGTGCCGCCGCGTCGAGCGCGCAAGATGCGCTCGAGCGAGTCGGGCTCGGAAAGGCGGCGAAGAGATTGCTCGCGACCTTGTCGCTGCCAGAGCGTCGAGCGCTCCTCTTCGCGCACGCATTGGTCGGATCACCTCGCGCGATCGTCGCCGACAATCCGCTTGCCGACCTCGAAGGAGCGGCCGCCGCGTTCGTTCTCGCAGCCTTCGAGGCGGCGACCGAAGACCGAAGCGTCGTCGTTTCGATGAGCCGTACCACCCCGGGCACGCCCGAAGGCCAGATCGCAGCGCAGTCGAGTGATCTCGTGTTCATTTCTCGAGGCGAGCTCGTGCTGGCCGGACCACCGGCGCAAATTGTGTCGACCACACGCCTCTACGGGCTCACCGTGCGATCGAATGCCGAGGCGCTCCGGAACGAGCTTCTGCTGCGCGGGATCGAGCTTCGTGGCGGCCCGCTCCGCTTTTCTGCCTCGCTGCCCGAGGGGCGAGACACCCGCGACATCCTCGCTGCCGCTGTGGCCGCGCGCTCTGCGGTGGTCGAGCTGCTCTCGGTCATGTAGGGTCGCCGTCGATGGCTTCTTCCGACGCTCCCAGCAAAAGCTCCGTCGCCACCACACCGACCGTGCCCACCACGGGGCGCCTGGCGATCCTGACCGGACTGTCGGTTGCGGCATCTGCGATACCGCTCCCTTTCCTGCCCGATCGCATCGTCTTGCAGATCAGAGGCGCCGTCGCACAAGACATCGCCGCGCGCCATGGCTTCAGCATGACGAGCGACGCACGCCTCGCCCTCGCACAGACCTCGAGTGAGTCGCCGGTTCGCCAAGTCGTCAAGAACGCGATCGGCATTCTCTCGAAGACCATCTTGAAGAAGCTCGGTCCGCTGGCAGCGCTCTCGACCATGAGCTCCGCGGTCGAGGTCTTCGCGCTGGGGCTCTTGTTCGAGCACTACATCACCCAACATCGCGCGACCGGAGCCGTGCGCATCAACGCCGAAGAAGCGCGCGAAGTGCGTCATCGCATCGACAAATCGGTGCTCCGCGCGTTCTCGCCGGCGCTTCGTCCGCAGGCCGTTCCGCTCCTCCCGGGCGTCGAAGACCTGCGAGACGAGTTCACGCGTTGGGTCGACTCGGCGCTCCTCCTCGGCGCGAGCCTCCCGTCGTACGTGGAGCGTCGGCTCATCTCCGCCTTCGACGAGATCACGCGCGAGAACGGCTGATCCACGCGAGTGAGCCCGACCATGGCGACGAAGAGCGACGACGAACGCGCTGCGCGCGACCGGCTGAAGAAGAGCCGTCGCCTCATCATCAAGATCGGCTCGAAGAGCCTCAGCGGTGACGCTTGGCAACGCCTCGCCGAAGAGGTGGCCGCGCTCCGCAGAGACAAGCGCCAGATCGTGATCGTTTCGAGCGGTGCGATCGCGCTCGGCGTGGCCCGACTCGGCCTCAAGTCACGCCCCAAAGACATGGCCTGGCTCCAGGCGGCAGCCGCCGCGGGTCAGAGCACGCTCATGCAACGCTGGGAGGCCGCGTTCGAGCCGCTCGGGCTCACGGCGGCCCAAGTGCTGCTCACCCACGCCGATCTGGCCGATCGAAATCGCACCAACAACGCGCGCAACGCGCTCGCTGCTCTGCTCGAGGCCGGAGCCATTCCGATCATCAACGAGAACGACGCGGTGAGCGTCGAGGAGATCAAGTTCGGCGACAACGACCAGCTCGCGTCGATGGTCGTTCCGCTTGCAGAAGCAGACTTGATGCTGTTGCTGTCTGATGTCGATGGCTTGTTGAACGACGAAGGGCTTCGTATCGGATTCGTGCGGAGCGTCGCGAAAGACGCGAGGCAGTTCGCAGGCGCGTCGCGCTCCAGCGTGGGTACGGGCGGGATGGTCAGCAAGATCGAAGCAGCTCGCCGCGCGACGCTCGCAGGGGCGAACGTCGTGATTGCCCCGGCGCGTCAGTCCGGAGTGCTCGCGAGCGTCCTCGCCGGTCACGACGTAGGCACGCTGTTCCCGGCGTCGATCATTCGGATGAGCGCGCGCAAGCACTGGATCGCCTTCACGCTCCGGCCTCGCGGCGCGCTCATCCTCGACCGCGGCGCCGCCGAGGCCGTTCGAAAGAACCGCAGCGTCCTCGCGGTCGGCGTGCTCGGCGTTCGTGGAACCTTTCACATGGGCGACAGCGTCTCTCTGGTCGACATCGAAGGACGCGAGCTCGCTCGAGGGCTTGCGCGTTTCTCGGCCGCCGATGCGGCCCGCGTCTGCGCCCGGCCATCGCCCGAAGGTGACAGCGAAGAACTGGTTCACCGAGACGATCTCGCGCTTCTCCCCGCCGACGACTGAGGGAGGACGACGCGTCTGGGGAGTAGACGGAACCGACGTGGGGTTCTGCCGCGTCCGTCGGTCCATCGCGGTCTTAGCGACCTGCTGCCCGACTCCCCGCCGACTCCGGTCACGTTTCTCGTTTGCCTACGTTCTCTCACTGAAATCGAGGGTGACGGGAACGGAATCAGCGGTCACGATGTCTTGTCGTCCTTCGGAGGCTTGCTGCATGAGTAAATGGGCGGTGGTTCTCAACGGCGTGTTCTTCGCGGGCGCGACCTTCGTCCTCGGCTTTGGGTTCAAAGAAGAGGCGACGCCTGTTCTTTCGGAGCCGCTGGCAGCCGAGGCCCAAAAGCTCGAAGCCGAAGCCGCTCATGCTCCGACGGCGCAAAACCTCACCGCGCTGGCGAATGCGTATCTCGATCGGCACCAGTCGGGGCTCGCTCTTTCGGTCATCGAGCGTTACCCGAGCTTGTCGAGCGCCGAGCTGAAAGAGACGCATGCCCGCGCGCTCTTCGCTCAAGGCGAGGGCCAGAAGGCGCTCAACATGCTTCACGGCCTGACCAATGCCTGTGAAGACGGAACGGCGGTTTGCCCGAACTGGCTCTTGGCGAAGACCCTTCGTGAGCAGGCATTCCTCGAAGAGATGGTCGGCTCGGGGATCGAAGACCCCGCCCGCGACCCCATTGCTACCCGTCAGGCCTACGAGCGCAGCAACCGCGAGGTCAGGTTGGTCGCCCTGCGGTGAGCTTCCTTCCCCGCTCCTCCATCCACGAAACGCGCGACTTCTCGGATTGTCAGAAAAAAAAAGAAACGAAGCGAGAGAACGGACCCAGTGTTCGTTCGCTCGAGGGGTTCAACGCATTCGTCGGCGCTTCGCCTACTCTCCTGATCTTCGCTCCGCCTCACTTCTTCGAGCCTCACTTCTTCGAGCCTGCTTCACCTCCGCTTCGATCCGCCTTTCCCGACCCCCCTTTCGCGCGAACTGGCGCGAAGATGGAGAGATCGCCCGCGTGAAGGCCTGCCAACCTCCTCGACCCAAGAGCTACCCGATCGCGTCGAGCGTCGCCTTGGCTCTCGCAGGGTGCGCGCTTTGGGGATGTGCTGCGACCAAACCTCACGTTGCTCCGATGCCCGCTGCGCAAGACGACGGCAGCAGCCGCCCGTTCTTCGCTCCGATCGTCAGCGAAGGCGAAGATCCGCGGTCGGACGCCGTCGTTCGCGTCGTCGGTGATGTCAGCTGCACCGGTACTTTGATTGCAGATGATCTGGTGTTGACCGCACACCACTGCGTGTCGAAGCGGGATCGACGGGGCCGAGCCACCGCCGACGACGTCTCGGCCGAGTCGCTCCACGTCGAGCTCGGCGGTGACGACTTCCCTTACGCCGACGTCCGGGTCCGCGCCATCATCGCTCCCGATTGCGGCTACGTGCAGGGCGACGGAGACATCGCGATTCTCGTGCTCTCGCGCAAGCTCGTCGGAATGCCGACATGGACACCGAGGCTCGAAGCCGCGCCGAGAGTGGGAGAAGCCGCCGACACGGCAGGCTTCGGACGCTGCGGCGCCAACGAAGGACCCATCAAGCGTCACGATCGCTCCGGGGGCCACGTCACCTCGATCTCGCAGGGTCAACTCATGGCTCAAGCATCGGTGTGTCCTGGTGACTCCGGCGGGCCGGTCTTCGACAGCAGCAACAACACCAAGCGTGAGGTCATCGGCGTCATCTCGGCGAGCGTCATGGACAACACCGAGAGCACCCAAGGCTCGTCGTACTTCACCCGCGTCGACGTTTGGCCGCAGCTCTTCAGCGCTGCGCGTGAGATCGCCGACGGCGCGAGCGTGAGCGAGCTGCCTCCATTCCGATCGTGCGAGCGCCATCTCTCCGCCGACTGACGACCGTTCACCCGACGGGAACCTTCGCCGACCGACTTTTCGTGCCTCGTTTGGCCCTAGGTGCCGTCGCTGATACGATGTCCGCTGCGTGAGTAAGTTCCTGAAATTCCTCTTCTGGGTCGCCGGAACGATCTCCGTGATCGTGCTCATCCTCCGGCTCACGATCCTGAATGTGTGGACCATTCCGGATGATCTCGTGCTCGACAGCTCGATGCGCCCGACATTGGCCTCGGGCGATCTGGTCGTGATGCTGACGGTGGGTCAGCGGGGATTCGGAGAGCTCGTCCGCTGCACCGATCCCGAGGATGCACAGCGCTTCGTCGTCGGACGCGTCGTGGGGCTCGCAGGCGACACGGTGCAGATCACGAATCCCGTCGTGACGGTCAACGGGACCAAATACGACCGCAGTGACGGATGCAACAACGTCTCGGTTCCTCATCCTCGGACGGGCTCGCCGGTCCAGGTCGGGTGCAGCCGCGTCGAAATGGCCGGTGGATGGCATTTCCGAGCCAATGGGCCGTCGGTCGAATCGCCCAGCACCCACAAAGTCGGCGAGGGCCTCTTGTACCTCTTGAGCGACGATCGAGGTTTTCACGACGATTCACGAGATTTCGGCGCCATTCCCGTCGATAGCTGCAAAAACCTCATCGTTTTTCGATTGTGGGGCAAAGCCGGGTCCGATGACGTCGCGTCGCGATTCACGTACATTCGTTGACCCCAGGCAAAACGGCTCGCCCGGCGCCTTGACCGTCTCCACGGCGCACGGATAGAAGTGAGAGCCCTCGTCCACCGTTCCTGTAACCCCCCATGCAAGCTGGAAGCTCCGAGTTAGGCATCGTCTGCGGTCAATGCGACCAGTGGAATGCCATGGGCATCGCCCAGTGCTCGGAGTGCTCGAACGACCTCGGGCTGTGGGCACAGAAGAGCTCGCTCCAGCCGCCCGGTTCTCGCAGGTCGGTTCCCGGGCCCACGCCGTCGCCCACGCCGCCCGTCGTTCTACCCCCGCCTGCGGCTCTTCCCTCCACCGTCGCGAGCACGCCCTCGGCCGGAGTCGAGGCTGCTGCCGAACTGGCGAAGGCCCGCTCCGGTCCTCATCATCGACCTTCGGCGCTCGCCATGATGGCGATCCGCTCCAACCCGCCCCCTCCGAAGACCGGACCGGGCTTGGGTCAGACGCCGAAGGCCGCCGAGCTCTCGAATCCGAATGTTGCCAACCAAGGTTTCGCCACCCAAGCCGTTGCGTCCTCTGCTTCAGTCGCATCTGCAGCAATCACATCAGCTTCGTTTTCAGCCGCGCCCCAGATACCCGAAGTCGCGAGTCGAGGACCCGCTCCGCTCGACTTCAGCCGACTTTCTCAGGAGGAGTTGATGGAACAAGCTCGTAATTTCGTTTGCCGTTCCTGCTCCAGCGGTGTGCCCAGTGGCCACAAGTTCTGCGGCAGGTGTGGGGCGGCGGTCCCGCCCGAGATTCTGAATGCGCAGACGCTCTTCTTCGGGGACATGCAGAACCCCGCGAAGGCCAAGCTCATCCTCATTCGTGGCGAAGGCATGGATGGGCTCTCGTTCCACCTAAAGGCCGAGCAGCACATCGTGGGCCGCGACGGCCAGCTCGTGTTCCCCGACGATCCGTTCGTGTCGCGAAGGCATGCGAACTTCTTCTATCGCGATGGCAAGCTCGTCGTTCGTGACGAGGGCTCGCTCAACGGTGTCTACATCCGCGTTCGCGGGACCATCGACATCACCTCGGGCGACACGTTCCTCGTCGGCGAGCAGCTCTTCCGCATCGAGACTTCACCGCGCCCATCCGACGGACAGAGCCCCGACGGGACGTTCTTCTACTCGTCGCCGAAGCACACGAGCCCGTTCCGTCTGACCCAGATTCTGCAGGGCGGCGCCTTGGGAATGACCGTCTGCGCTCGCGGCAACGCGCTCCAGATCGGCCGCGAGGGTGGAGACTTGAACTTCCCCGTCGATCTCTACATGTCGGGCTCGCACTGCCGCATCGAGGAGAGCGAGGGTCGCTTCACGCTCACCGATCTGAGCAGCCGAAACGGGACCTACATTCGGTTGAAGACGGAGCGTGATCTGAACCACGGAGACTACCTCTTCATCGGTCGCAAGCTTCTCAGGGTCGAGCTCAACACCAACTGAGATTCGACAGCCATCGAGTCTCGATTCGAAGCGTGAAGGCCGCACAGCCCGTGCGGCCTTTCGTCATTTGGAAGTGGCGCGCGCTGGAGCGAGGACCACGCGCGACCCCGAGAGGGCTCGAGCCGCGAGCGAACGACTCAATCGCTCTCGCAGAGCGTCGCGTAGGGGCCGAGCGCCTTGCCCTGATCGAAGTTCACGAGGCAACCCGGACCGGGCTTGCTGACCATCTCGGCGACCTCGATGGCGAGCGCGCTCGACCAGTCGAGAGCTCGGTCGAAGCGCGCCCGAATGACGCCTCTTCGATCGATGATCCACGTCTCCGGAAAGAGAGTCGTCCCGTACTTGCCTCGGACGACGTCGAGCTCCGGATCGAACAAGATCGGGAAGGGCGAGTCGGCGGAGGCTCGGGCCGAGTCAGTGGTCTCGGCGGTGTCGAGCAGCACCTTGAGCGTGTCGCGCACCGAGTCGGGACCCTCATCGGTCGACACGGTGAGGAGCACGATGTTGGGGTGGCCCTTGAGGGTGGTCGTGAGGTCGGCGAGCTTCGGGATCTCTTCTTTGCAGGGCCCGCAGGTCTTGGTCCAGAAGTTCAAGATCACCGTCTTACCGCGAAAATCGGACAGCTTGACCTTCTTGCCGTCCATGTCGGGAAGCTCGAAGTCGGGAGCGACTCGGTTGCGGCCGGCGTAGTTGGGGCTCATCGCGCACAAAGCGCTGCAGCTCGTGCGTCGCTGATCGCTCTGAGCAGCTTGAACGAAGCCAAACACCGCCAGAGCAGCGACCGCGATGAAGCCGAGCTGCGCGGCGACGCTCATCGAGCCACCGGTCCGTCTCTCTCGCACCTCGGTCATACCTCTTCTTACCTCTACACTGGTGCGATGGCGAGGCTTCGACGTGCGGGCTTGGCCCGGACCACCGACTCGAAAGCGGCGCGGTAGGCAGCGAACCCACCACCCGAAAGAGCGACGTCGCGGACGGCACGGCCCTCGGCGACCCCTCCTTGCGCCAGCACGTACTCGACCCATGCCCAGCGAGCGCTCGTGCCTCGAACGTCGG
>JAYUUB010000140.1:0-4445 GCA_043755175.1 Polyangiaceae bacterium
CTCTCCGCTCCTCAGCCTACAAAAGTAGGCTTCCGGTGCTCACTCGTCGGGCGACCGTCTCGCTTCGGTCTCGGCGGTCTCGCGACGCGCTTATTTCGATTGGGCGCCTACAGACAAGACACGGGCTTGACGTCGTAGGTGACGCTGGGCCCGGCGAGTCCGCTCACCGTCACGCGGTAGGTCTTGTCGGCCTCCGCAGTCCAGCCCATCGGGTCCCACGAGATCGTGTTCTGACCGTATCCCTGTTGCAGTTGGTGCGTCGTCACCGCGAGCGGCGTGTTGTCGTCGACTCTGAGCACTGCGATCTGCGCGCTCGGGATGTTCACGTCGGAGCCGTGGAAGGTCCACGTCCAGTTGGCGACGTCGAGTGGGACGAATCCCTGGTTCGGCACCGCTACCCACGGCGGGGTGGGCCCGCCGCCGGACGTGCCGAAAATCGCGAGGCACTCCGCCGAGCCGTATGTGCCGCCACCCTCCCAATAGCCGATGCCGACGGGGCCCAACGGGGGATTCACGATCCAGCGCCTGTGACCCATCGTGGTCGCGTTGCCGTTGTCTTGTACGAACTGATCGATCGAATCGGCCGGACCGTTGCCCCACGCGATGTTGCTCATGCCCGCGCCTTGCGCGCCCTGGGAGGAGTAACACTTTACACCCGGCTGAGGCATGTGAGGGCTCTGAGCGAGGCCGAAGTTCCACCACGACTCGAGGTTCGCGCAAAACTGGTCCGTCTGATCGAGCGCCGCGTCGTCACTCACGGGCCCGAGACCCGAGAGCCAGCGGAACAGATTGAGCCGCGTGAGGGTGTCGGTGATTCCGCCCTGCTTCAGCGTTCCCGGATCGCAGTCCATCGTGCCCGGGATGAACGGGCTCGGCTCGGTGATCTGGTGGTCGGCCTTCCATCGCATGCACACGTTGGCTTGGGTGCGTGTCGTCGGGTCGCCCGGAGAGACCGCGGTGCACGTGCCTCCTTGGGACGCGAAGCCCGGATTGCACACGCAGGTCGACGTCTGTGCCTCGCAGTGTTCGTTCGCCGAGCAGGGTTGGCAGCCTCCGCCCGTGCCGCTGGCGGCTCCGGTGCCCGCGCCCGAGCCGGTCACTCCATTCGTGGCGCCAGGGCCCGACGCACCGGGCCCGCTGGGGCCGCTGGGGCCGCTCGCCGCGCCCCCGCTGCCGCTCGTGCTGCCTCCCGCGCCCAAGTGCAAATCGTTCGAACCTGTAAGCAAGTTGCAGCCGCTTCCGAGAAGGATCGCGGCGGCGCCGAGAGCGCACGTCGTCGTGCGAGCGGTCTCGAAGGACGCGACGCGGCGGAGGTCGCTTCGGACGAAGCAAGAAGCCCTAAGAAACAAGGAATCGGGCATCGATGAAGCGTAGCTTCTCGGTCTCCACCAGGTCAATCTCGCCCCATCGCTCCACATCGTCGGTGGTGCACGCCCAGAAGCGTCGGTGAGCTGGCCTTGCGTCTTCGTCCTCCGGCCGGTATCGGTCACCGGACGTCGTTCACGCGTCGAAAATCATGAAACGAATCGTCGGAATTCTCCTCGTCGGAATCGTGGCGTGCGGCTCCAAAAACGGCACCCCCGGAGCGGGCTCTGCCGCGCCATCGGCCGTCGCGTCTGCCTCGGCGGGAGACACAGCGAAAGCGTCGGGGAAGTCGACTCTCGAGGTCATTCGCATGGCCGACGACGTCGATCTCTTCCCGAACGAGTCGGCCGAGCTTCCGAAAGGAGGCAGCTTGCTCAACGAGAGCGTGCCGGTCGGCGCGCAGCGGCGCGCGATACCCAAAGAAATGGCCGAGCAGATTTGCGGTGCGCACGAGGGCCAGCCAACCGTTCACTGTGAGAAGGTCGGCGAGCAAATGACCGTGAACATGCCGGTCGGCGTCGCGCGAAATTTTCTTCGAGTCGTTCCGGTCGGCAACGAGAGCGTCGATGCCGCTTTCGTTCGAGCCCAGAGGTTCGCAAAAGACGAGGCCAAGGCCAAGTCGCTCCCCGATGGAACGCGCGTCCTGTTCGGCAAGCTCTTCGAGATCGATCCCGACACCAAAAAGAACGTCGCGGTCGGCTTTCGAACGTACGTCGTGACCGGCGATACGGTGCTCACCGAGAAAGACCTCGAATCCGCGAAAGCCGAGGAGATGAGCGGCACCGCGGCCGTGACGCTCACGCTCAAACCCGATGCTGCTGCGCGCTTCGAGACCTTCACCGGCGAGAACGTGATGCGCAGGCTCGCGCTGGTGGTCGACGGAACGGTGATGAGCGCGCCCGTCGTTCAAGGAAAAATCAGCGGCGGACGCCTCTCGATCGCGTTGAGCGCCGCCGAGAAGAGCTCCGATGCCGAGCGGCAAGAAGCGGCACGTCTCGCGAAAGCGTTGGGCGGCAAGTAGTCGCGCTCAGGCGTCGACGACGATCGCGTGAGGGTCGTCGGTCGGGAGATTCTCGAGCGAGCCGATGACGGCTGCTGCGTGGCCTTCGTCGCGCAGTCGGCGCGCGAGAGGCTCGGCCTCCCGGTCGGGCACCGTCAACAACAAGCCGCCCGACGTCTGTGCATCGGCGAGGATGAGCCGCGTGATCTCGTCGACGCTCGCATCGAAGCGCGTCATCGGCTCGACGTAGCGCAGGTTTCGCTTGGTGCCCCCCGGCACCGTGCCGCCTTCTGCGATGGCACGAACGTGAGGAAGGAGGGGAACGCTGCTCGCGACGAGCCGGGCGCGGACGCCCGAGGCCTCGACGAGGTTTTTGAGATGACCCAAGAGCCCGAACCCCGTCACGTCGGTGCACGCAGTCGCATGAGCGTCGGCGCCGAGGTCGCGTGCACGATCGTTCAAGCGCTTCATTTGAGCGATGGCGCTCTCGACGGCGTCGGGGGGAGCCGCGTCTTTTTTCAGGGCTTGGACGACGAGCCCGGTGCCGATCGCCTTGGTGAGCACGAGGGCTTGCCCGGCTGCACCAAACCGGTGCGACCAGATCCGATCCGAAGACACGCTCCCTGTCACAGAAAGGCCTGCTTTGGGCTCTGGATCGACGATCGTGTGTCCGCCGACGATTGCGCACCGCGCAAGCTTGCAGGTTCGAGTGAGCCCCAAGATGATCTCGTGGAGCACCTCGAGGGGCAGCTTGTCGCTCGGAAACCCGACGAACGACAGCGCCACCTCGGGCACGCCGCCCATGGCGTAGACGTCGCTGAGTGAGTTCGCCGCTGCGATGGCTCCGAAGGTTTCGGGATCGTCGACCATGGGCGTGACGACGTCGATCGTCATCACGAGCGACCGCTCGCTGCCCTCCGGACGCACCACGGCCGCGTCGTCGAGTGGACCCGTGCTCGGGTCGACCCAGCGATGGGGGATTGCGGGTAAGTCTCTCAGAACCTGGACCAGGCTCTCAGCGGGGAGCTTGCGGGCTCAACCGCCGCCCTGGACCAAGTCCAGGAGGCGCGGATTCGTCATGGTCGATTCTTTAGCCCGAAGCGGCTTCCAAAGGGAGCGCAATGGCGCCGATTGGCGAGCGTTCCGCGAGGGCTCACCGGGTGCACAGCTTGCGCAAACGCGTGATGTCGCCTAAGAAGCGCGCCATATGGCACTTGAGCGCACTCTTTCGATCATCAAGCCCGACGCCGTCGAGAACAACAAGACCGGCGCCATCGTCGCCCGCCTTGAGGAAGAGGGCTTCGTCGTCCGCGCTGCAAAGCGCCTCCATCTGACCCGCGCACAGGCCGAGGGCTTCTATGCGGAGCACAAGGCTCGCGGCTTCTTCGACGAGCTCTGTGCATTCATGTCGCGCGGACCGATCTTCGTGATGGCGCTCGAGCGCGAAGGCGCCGTCGCGAAATACCGCGAAGTCATCGGAGCAACCGATCCGGCGAAGGCCGACGCTGGCACCATCCGCAAGCTCTACGGCGCGAACGTCGGCGAAAACGCGGTCCACGGATCCGACAAGGTCGACACCGCGGCGCGCGAGATCGGCTACTTCTTCGCGGGCTACGAGGCTTCGCCCACGGTCGGCTGAAACATCTGCGGCGCGGGCTACACGGGCGACCCGCGTCCACCCACGTAGTGCCCCCTCCATATCGAGGGGGCGCTTGTCTTTGAAGATCGTCGAGGCACGCGATCGCGAGCGCCGATGTGTTCCTTGAGCCGGCGGTCGCTCGGGTGTAGTCGAGGTCGGTGTCCGATCCTCAGACCTTGCGTCCGCTCGTCGAAGCCGCGTTTCGCGATCGCGCGCTTCTCGAAGAACCCTCGCATGCCGCCGCGGTTCGCGCGACCCTCGCGCTGCTCGACGCGGGCGCGATCCGCGTGGCGGAGCCCGATACGAATGGCTCCGACTGGACCGTCAACGCCTGGGTGAAAGAGGCGATTCTTCTCTTTTTCGCCATCTCGACGATGAGCCCCGAGTCGGCAGGCCCGCTCGCGTTCCACGACAAGATCCCGATCAAGAGCGCCGAAGAGC
>JAYUUB010000141.1:0-34994 GCA_043755175.1 Polyangiaceae bacterium
GGCCGATGGTCAATGGTGCAGCGACGTGGCTCCAATGAGCGAACGCCGCGAGGGGAATGGCGTCACCCGTGGTCGAGCGAACGTAGATGCGATTGAGCGAGTCGGAGTTCTCGCGGTCTTTCGGCGGCACCTCGAGAATGACGCGGTATTGATTGAGCTGGGTGAAGATGGTCGAGATCTGGCGCTGGCCGAACGCGTCATAGAGCGTGTCGTCGATGGCCTGCGCTACCACGCCGAGCCGCGACGCGTTGTCGCGGTCGATGTCGAGCGATACGCCGAGCGCATCCGACTGCTGATCGCTCGCCACGTCTTCGAGCTCGTGCTGAGCCTTCAGCGCCGCGGCAAGCTTCGGGGCGACGACGCGTAGCTCTTCGGAATCGGCGTCTTCGAGCGTGTATTGGTATTGAGTCCGGCTCACTCGGCTGTCGATCTGGAGATCTTGGATGGCCTGGAGGTGGAGAGTGATGCCTTCGACGGTCGCGACCTTCGGCGCCAATCGAGCGATGACGTCGGCAGCGCTCGCCGAACGCTTCGCGCTCGGCTTGAGGAGAATGGTGACGCGGCCCTGGTTGGTCGTCGGATTCGTTCCGTCGGCGCCGATGAACGACGCCACCTCGGCGACATCGGGGTCTTTGCGAATCACGTCGACCACCGCCTCTTGCAAACCCATCATGCGCGGGAACGACACGTCGGCGGCGGCCTCGGTCACGCCGAGCACGGCTCCGGTGTCTTGCTGCGGAAAGAAGCCCTTCGGCACGATGAGCGCGAGCCAAGCCGTGAGCACCACCGTCGCAAGGGTGGCGAGGAGGGTCAGCGTCTTGTGTCGCAATACCGACTTGAGCCCCCGATCGTAGACCCTCAGCATCCATTCGAAGAATTGCTCGGAGGCGACGTGGAATCGGCCCTGCTTCTCTTCGGAGTGAGCCTTCAAGAGATGCGCGCACATCATCGGAGTGAGCGACAACGAGAGAATCGCCGAGACGCCGATCGCCGCTGCCAACGTCACGGCGAACTCTCGAAAGAGGCGACCGATGAGACCACCCATGAAGAGCAGCGGTATGAGCACCGCCACGAGCGACACGGTGAGCGAGATGATGGTGAACCCGATCTGACGCGCGCCCTGGAGGGCGGCTTCGTAAGGGCTCATTCCCTCTTCTATGTAGCGCGAGATGTTCTCGATCATCACGATGGCGTCGTCGACGACGAAGCCGGTCGAGATCGTGAGCGCCATGAGCGACAGGTTGTTGAGGCTGTAGCCGGCGAGATACATGATCCCGAACGTGCCGATGAGCGAGAGCGGCACCGCGACCGCCGGGATGATCGTGGCGCGCACGTTCCGCAAGAACACGTAGATGACCATCACGACGAGCACGATCGTGAGACCCAGCGTGAGCTCGACTTCTTCGACCGACGCACGAACCGTCTCGGTGCGATCCGAGATGACGCGCACGTCGAGCCCTTGCGGAATCGCCGATCCGAGCTGCGGAAGGAGCTGCTTCACGCGATCCGCCACGTCGATGACGTTGGCGCCAGGCTGGCGCTGCACGTTCAGTAGCACGGCCCGCTCGTCATTCGACCACCCTGCCAAGAAGGCGTTCTCGACGCTGTCTTCGACGTTGGCGATGTCGACGAGGCGAACCGGGGCCCCGTTCTTGTAGGCGATGATGACCGATTTGAAAGCCTTCGCGTCGTTCAGCTGATCATCAGTCGCCAGAATGTAGTCTTGGCGCAGCCCGTCGATGTTGCCCTTCGGCGCGTTGACGTTGGCGGCGACGAGCGCGAGCCGAACGTCTTCCAAGGTGAGGTTCTTGGCGGCGAGCGCGAGGGTATCGACTTGAACCCGCACCGCGGGCTTCTGCCCGCCATTGAGCGTGACGAGACCGACCCCCGAGACCTGCGAGATTTTCTGCGCGAGGATCGAGTCGGCGAAATCGTCGACTTGGCTGAGAGGCAACGACTTCGAGCTCACGCTGAGCGTCAAGACGGGCGTGTCGGCTGGATTGCTCTTCGAATACGTCGGGGGCGCCGGCAACGTCCGCGGAAGGAGACTCGCGGCGCCATTGATGGCCGCTTGCACGTCTTGCTCGGCCGCGTCGATGTTGCGATCGAGCGAGAACTGAAGCGTAATCTGCGACGAGCCGAAGCTCGACACCGAGGTCATGTCGGTGATCGCGGGAATCTGTCCGAATTGGCGCTCGAGCGGTGTCGTGACCGAGGAGGCCATCGTCTCGGCATTGGCTCCTGGGAGCTGCGTCGAGATGACGATGGTCGGGTAGTCGACCTGAGGAAGCGCAGCGACGGGGAGCTGACGGAACGCGATGATCCCGGCGAGCGTGAGACCGATCATCAAGAGGGCCGTCGCGATGGGCCGCTTGATGAAGATGTCGGTGAAGCTCATGGCCTCGGATGCCCGGTCCTCTCGGAGCCGGCAGGTCGGGGGGAAGGGGTCGCCGAGCCTTTGGGTGCGGCAGAGCCCGCTTCCGCTGCGGATTCGCTCGCCCTCGTGGAACCCGATGCGGCTCCTCCCGCTCCCTTGGTGGAGACTCTGCTCCCTGGCTTGAGCTGATTCTGTCCTTCCGACACGACGCGCTCACCTGCTTCGAGCCCGCTCTTCACGATGGCGACGTCGCCCTGGTTCGAATCGATTTCGACGGGCCGCGGCTTCACCGTGTCATCGGCGCCGATGACGTAGACCATCGTGCCCTTCGGACCTCGCTGAACCGCCTCTGCGGGGATCACGAGCGCATCTTTCTGTGTTCTGAGGAGCATTCGCGCCTTCACGAATTGATTGGGCCACAGCTGCCGATCGGCGTTCGGAAAGATGGCCTTGAGCCGAATCGTGGCGGTGGTGGAATTGATCTGATTGTCGATGAGCACCACCCTGCCCTCACCGAGCTTCGTCGCATTCTCGCCACCGAGCGCCTCGACCGTGACCTCGCCCTGCGCGAGCTCTTTCGATACCCGGGCGAGGTTCTCTTCTGGAAGCGTGAAGAACACGGCGATCGGATTGAGCTGGGTGATGACGACGATCCCGTTCTGATCGTTCGGATGCACCACGTTGCCTGCGTCGACCTGGCGGACGCCGGTCACGCCGTCGATGGGAGACTTGATGCGCGCGTAATCGAGTTGCAGTTGCGCGTTGGCGATCTGTGCTTGATCGGCGCTGAGGTTGCCCTCGGCCTGGCCGAGCATCATGCGCTGATCGTCGACCTGCTGCTGTGTCGCGAGCCCGTTCTGAATGAGCGAGGTGAGACGCTCGAGCGTTCCTCTCGCGTTCTTTGCGGTCGCGGCGTCTCGGGCGAGCGCCGCTTGCGCTTGCTGAAGTTCAATCGCGAACGGACGCGAATCGATCCGCGCCAAGAGGTCGCCCTTCTTGACGTCTTGACCCTCGCGGAAGAGCACTTCGTCGAGCCGACCGTCGACCTGCGACTTCATGGTGACGGTGTTGAACGCTGCGACGGTGCCGAGGCCTTCGAGGAAAATCGGAAGATCGCGCTTTTCGACCGTCGCAGCGACGACTGGAACGGTTCGGTCTTCTTGCCCTTTGGCGCCCGCGGCCTGGCCTGCAGCCTTCGTTGCGCGGCTCAGCGTGTAGGCGCGAAATCCCCAGATGAGGAGCGCGATCAGCAAAAGACCCAGGACCGCCTGGACGACGCGGCGCAAGATGGGGCTCGAGCCCGAGGTTGTCGTGGTCACCATGCGGGTCACCTCTCGGGCGCAAAGGTACAAGCGGGCCAACCCCTCGCGGCGCTCTTTTTCGAACCCCGCGCGCGCGCCTCCTCAGCAACCATCCGTCATCCTCGGCGTCATCACCTCCGCGCTCTGCCTTGCGGCGCCTCATCGAGAGCGAGTTCGCGTGCGGGCGACAATCTCGTCGTCGAGCCTCAGGTGCTATTGCGAGAAGCGATTGCGCGTCTCGACCGAGCGATGATTCTTCGGGCGCTCTCGGACCGGAGGTACGCGTCTTGCTGGCGACCGTCGGCGACCGTCGGCGAGCGCGGCCGGCGGCCGTGTGGACCGTCTCTCGAGCGCACGTTTCCGTGCGATCCAGACGGTCTCGAGCCGATGATGGGATTGGGGCGTTCTGGCTTACGCTCGGATCGGAAGAGACACGTTGATGATAATCACGTTCATTTTGTCGAATTCCGAGTACGCCCAACGCGGCGTTTTCTGCGAAGCATCCGTCTCGGGACCGGCTGAACGACGCGGCGACAGTCTGCGCACATTGGCTCATTTTCGCCACAAATCGTCGCGGTCCTTCTCTGCCTTTCGGTGTTCGGCTACTCATGGTGCTCGCATGAGATGCTGCTGGTCCTGGTCGCCGCTGATGATATTTCGCTTGCACGAGCAACGCGCTTGCGTGAAACCGCGAGCGGTGACGTCGTGAGCCGCGACCCGCTACCGAGATCGTTCGTCGCCGCGAGCTTCGCGATCGCGGTGGTCGTCGGTCCGATGATCGCCCAGGCCGACCAACCGACGACGCCCGATGTCGCGAAGCCAGCGCCCGGTGCCCCCGCTGTCACGGCGCCGCCGTTACCGCCCCCTCCTCCAACGCCTGCTGCCTCACCTCCTGGAATGGTGAAGTCCGCGCCGGTGGCTCCACCGAGCGACGAACACGCAGACGTCGGACCGGTTCGCAAGAAGACCACCTTGTTCGAGCCGCTCAAGTTCGAGTGGAATCCGAAGTGGGCGAAGTTCCGGACTGCCGAGTACGTGGTCACCACGTTGCAGGCGGTTGTCGCCGTCGGAGCGCAGGCGATTCCGGGCGCCGAGCGATTCAAAGCCAGCAACGCGTTCGACACCGGCGCGCGCAACGCGCTTCGCGCCACGACCCTCCATGGTCAGCAGGTCGCGCGCGACCTGAGCGACGCGGGGCTCGTAATCCTGGTGAATCATCGCCTCGTCGACGACGCGTTCGTCGCCTGGTGGTGGCACGACAAGGGAAGCGTGGCGTGGCAGCTCGGAGCGATGGACGCCGAGACGCTGACTTTCACGATGGCCGTGCAGGGCTTGGTCTCGGGTATCTCCGGTCGGCAACGGCCCTATGGTACGGCCACTTGCAACCGGCCGCTCGAGGCGCAGACGGTCAATTGCAGCGGATCGAATCGTTATCGCAGCTTCATGAGCGGTCACTCTACGGCATCGTTCACTCTGGCCGGGTTGACGTGCATTCATCACGCGTATCTTCCTCTCTATGGCGGCGGAGCGCCCGATGCCCTGGCTTGTGCTGGCAGCATGGCTGCCGCGACCACGGTGGCGATGATGCGCGTCGTCTCGGACCAGCATCACCTCTCTGACGTGATCCTCGGCTCGGCCTTCGGGGCCCTCGCCGGCGTCGGGATGCCTTGGCTCCTCCACTATCGAGGAGGTGGCTCGGCCGATCAAACCGCGCCGCCCGATTCGAAGCACTACAAGATATCAGCCACCGTGATGCCGACACCCAATGGCATCTTCGTCATGGGGACTTTCTGACGTGAAAAGCCACGTGAAGTCTCTCGGTCTGTTCGCTGTCACCCTTGCCACGTGGTGGATATCGCCTCGCGTCGCCAGCGCGCAGAACTTCGGCAATCTCCCGAGTGGCGACGCCCGAATCGCCGACATTCAAGGCTTCGGTCAAACGAGCCCCTATTGGACGGTCGGAAAGAAGCGTTGGTTCGGAGCAGCGATCTTCGACGTCGGCGGCATCTTCGCGAGGCCCGAGGTCAATCTCGGCTGGGGCAAGCCGTTCCGTGCGTGGGGTGGCATCGAAGCGTGGACGAAGGTGACGCTCGACGGAGTCACCTTCTATGCCGGTCCTCGGTTCTCGATCCCTCACTTTCAGATCCGAGCCGGTGGTCGCGACTTCAATTCGACCGACCGTCATTTTCTCGTGCAACGGCACAGCTACAGCCGGCTGCAGCTCGACCAGATCGCACCGCCACGTGCGCACTATGCCGCACTCGAGGCCGAGGTCACCATCGACGCTCCGCTCTTCGGTGGTACGGCCGCGCTCGTAGGATCGGTGCATGGCATCCTGGGTGTCGACAAGCATCTCAATGTCTTCGAGGATCTGCTTCACGTCATCGTCGACCCGCCCTGGGTCTGGCGAGCGCGTCTCTCCTACCTCCGCTCGTTCGGGCGCTTCGACAACATGGCGCTCGGCGCAGCTGGCGAGGTCATTCAAGTTCCACAACGCAGCGCCTTCACAGCCCGCATCGGACCTGTCGTGACGGTGAGCCTCACCCATCACCTCCAGGCCGTCGCCGCAGCAATGATCGTCATCGCCGGTCGCGATTCGCTCGGGCTGAGCGGCTCCGACATCGGACAGATTGGCCTTCGATACCGCTGGGCGAGCGGCGATCTCTGGCCCGAGTTTCCGTGAAGGCAGACCCCTGAGCCATCGGGCGCGTCCGAACCGGGCGCGCTGCGGGCGGCCGCGTTGATTTCTCGATTGAGACCCGGTCGCGCCCGCGGTACCTACCGTGTCGATGCAAGCTCCTAGATTTCGTGGGTTCGGCCATTCGCTTCTCTGGCTCGTCGCTTCTTCCTGTGCCGTGCTGACGGTCTCCGCATGCAGCGGCAAGGTGGTCTTCGAGCAATCCAACAGCGGTGGCAGCGGCGGAACGGGAGTCTCACAGACGAGCACGCATGCCGTCGCGACCCACGGGACGAGCGTCGGAACGGGAAACACCGTCGGAACGGGAAACACCGTCGGAACGGGCAATGTCAGCGGGAGCGGGGTCGGGACCAGCAGCGGCTCGGTGAGCAATCAAGTAACGAGCAGCGGAAGCGGTCTTCCGACGCCGCCCGTGTTCTGCAATGGCGGACCCTGCCTGCCGAACGACATCTGCTGCTTCAATCCCAACGGGCCGGGCGACCATTGTGGCACGAGCGGTCAATGCGAAATGGGTTTCGTCGAGCTCTCTTGCAACTCGCCCGCCGATTGCCCCAACGCCGTTTGCTGCGGCACGCTCAGCTCCGACACGCAGACCTATCAGGGCATTTCGTGTCAGGCGACTTGCGATGCGCCGAACGAGATCGTCATCTGCAGCCAGATGCAGCCCGACGTCTGCCCGAATGGCACGCAATGCCACAAGTCTCAGCAGCTCGGCGATGGCTACCGAGTCTGTTTCTGACGGGGCGCCGCCGCACGTTCTCCCTGCGTCTCGGTGAGTGGTCGGCGGTTCTGTCTTCGGTCGACGTCGGCTGACGCACGAGTGAGCGAACGCCTAGAGAACCGCGCAAATCCCCGGTAGCTCTCTCGGCAAGAGATCGCTCACCTTCGTGCTCACGGCTCGGTGCGCGCGACGACCTCTTCGGCGATTGCGCGCACCTCGGCGATCCACGGCGAGAGCTCGGGAACCAATGCCACGATCTCGAAGCCGGCCTCGCGGAAGATGGGCTCGCTCTCGGCCAAGACCGAGGTGAGGTTCTCGAGCGCGGTTCGGCGCGCATCGCGAAACCCTTGCTGACGCGCTTCACCGAGTGGACCGAGCTCGGTCTCGATTTCGGCGATCTGCGCGTCGATCTCGGCGCGCTTGGTTTGTGCGACGACGAGCTTCTTTTCGAGGGTCTCTTTGCGTCGCCCTTCGGCCTTGCTGAGCCCCTGTGACATTTTCGCCGTGGCCCGCTCGACGGCGAATGCGCGGGCCCCGACGAGACGAATGGCCTCCGACAGAGCGGGATGGTCGGCGATGGCCAACGCGCGTCGGAGCTCGGCTTGCTTGCGCTCGAGTGCGGCGAGCTGGTCTTCGATGCGCTTGCGATCGGACGCCGCATCGGCTGGCACATTGGGCGCTGTCGGCGCGAAGGATCGGTCGTCACCGCGCGTGGAGACGGTCTCGACCGACGTGGACGCTGAAGCGTCGACGCCGTCGTGAGACTCGACGTGCGTGTCGACCTGGCGTCGGAGGGTGCCGGAGGGCTCGACGGTTTCGTTCACAGGAGCCGCGACCGCAGGATCGATTTCGTTGCTGGGCCTACGCGCTCGACGCTGCTTTTCGTGAGTCTCTTGCATGGGGTGAACGTAGATAGAGAACCGGCCGAACGCTGGCAACCCGATTCGGTGCAGCGGTCGAGCGGCGGCTCAAAGCTCGACGAGATCGGTGCTGTCGTCGTCGTCGTCGTCGTTCGTCGTTCGTCAACCTGGAACAAGGACGCCCCCGCCAGAGGGTACCGGCGGGGGCGGAGATCTCGAACAGGATCGAGATCCGGCAGGAGCGACGCCCGATCAGAATGGATGTCCCCAGTCTGCGGGCAACAGCCAATCCGATGGCGCGATGCGCCACGCGAGGCTCGAGGCGAATAGTCGCAATGGCAGATCGCGAAAAGGCTGCGCCCGCGGGGCTCGACGGTGTCCACTGGTTCGACTGCGTGTCGATTTGCTCGAGCCATTGCGCCACGTTGAATCGGAAGCTCGGCGCCGACGTATCCGACAATCGTCTCGCGGAAGCGAGCTTGACGTCATCGCGTTGCGCGGGCTCGAGCCGTGTGGGCGCATGCGCCTTCGTGCTCATCGTCGTTTCGTGATTGCCCGGAGTTCCACGCCTGGAGCGCAGAACTATCGACAGCGGAAGAAATCGCTGCCATGCCGCCGCTCCTTGGGCACGGTCCGACAATTTCGACACCTCCGACGCGCATCGTCTTTCTCGATTCTGCTCTTGGCCGTCTCGGCATGCGATCCGCGGCGCGAGAACCGAGCGTCGGCGAGCAGCGCTCCCAGCGAGGCATCGGCGCTGGCCGTCGCGGCGCCATCGGTCTCATCGTCGAGGCTCTCTGGAGACGTCTCCGCGGAGCCCTCCGCGGCGGCCCCACCGCCCGCACCCGCAAGCGAGCTCGAAGACGAAGAGCTTCTCGAGCCCGATTGGGTCGACGAGACTCTCGCCGATCAGCGCGCCACGATGCTTCGCCGGATGCGCGCGCTCGGCATGGCCACCGACGAGCAATCGAGCACCCTAGCGGCCATCATCGCCAAATCGAAGATGACCGGGCAGGGAAATCCCGACTCGAGCGAGCATCCGTTCTCGCGGTCGGAGTGTCTCGGACGGAGGCGAGACGCAGGGCTCCGCGACGAGAAGAAGCCGATCTGCGGAGCGCCGTACATGGTCCCGATCTTCGATCCCGCGCACGAGACCGAAGCCCAGGCGAAGGTCTGCATCGACCGGTACGAGTTTCCGAACATGCCGTGCGAGTATCCGATGACCTGGGTCACGACGAACCAGGCCGAAGACGTGTGCAGAGCGCTCGGTAAACGATTGTGCGACGCCCACGAATGGGAGGGCGCGTGCGCCGGTGCCGTCCATCCACCCGAGCAAGAATATGCGTTCGGGCTGCCGCGCGTGAACATGGGCGGCATTCACAACATGAATCGCGAGATCGTCTGGGCTTACGGCAAGACGAAAGATCATACGAAATGCGGCACGGGCAGCTCGAAGTCGAAGAAGTGCACTTCGATCACGTGGAAGAACTGCGGTTCGAACACCTACCCTGCCGGGTCGTTTCCAGAATGCCGCAGCCCCTTCGGCGTCTACGATCAGCACGGCAACGCCGCTGAGCACATGGCCTTGCCGATGAAGCCCGCCGACCTCGGCGCGCGTGGCGGTTTTGGTCAACCCGAGATGAAGGGTAGCTGGTTCATCTTTCAGCAGAAAGAAGCCCACCTCGACGACTGTCGGTGGCGCGCTCCTTCGTGGCACGACAACGAAGGAAAGAACCACGCGAACTACCATCTCGGTTTTCGCTGCTGCAAAGACCTCTCGAAGTAAGGGCCCGCGTAGGAACAAGTCGATCGATGTTCCGCCTCCACCTTCGCGAGCCTTTGGCTCGAGGAACGATCACCGGAAGCCTACTTTCGTAGGCTGAGGAGCGCAGGGACGAGGCCGCCTGTCTCACGATGGTAGTGGCGCAAGAGCACCGACTTGTTCCTAAGCGGGCAGTGTTCGCGGCGGTGCTCGACGCAACATTGCTCGCGGGCTTCGTCTCCTTCGTTTTTCGCACGCTCTGCAGCGCGAGTCGCAGGTCGGAGTGCGCAGGCGAAGCGTGAGTCCGAGGCGCGAGCCGCGAAGGCTCGGCCCATCGAACCGAAGGACGATGCACGTCTCGACGCTCGCCCCGATGATGAGCTCGACGAGCTCGACTTCTCCGCTGACCGGTACGAAGCCTCGCTCAGCTTCCTTTTTTGGAGCCCGAGCCTTTGGCGGGGGCCGGGAATTTGACGAGGCCATCGATGAGCTTTTTTGCCTGCTTCGGATTGCCGTCGACCACGACGATCACCAAGACGTCTGAGGCTTCATCGAAATACGTCGCGCCCTCTCTGTCTCGATCGGGCTTCTGATCGCGCGGAGACATCAAGCCCCCTCGTTCATTCGATGGATTGTCGAGCGGACGGACGATCTCGCAGTGACCTCGATCTTTGCCCTTCTTGAGATCGAACCGCACGCTTTCGTAAGCCCCAGCCGATTCTTTGCTGAGCGCGACGGCGAGGTCGACCCAGCCGGCCTTCTTCATTTCAGTGACCACCGAGACGCCTGCGACGTCGCTGATCGACGCCCCGCCGATCGTCGCCAGCGACTTCGGCTTGGCCGGCGGAGCTGGGCGGGATGCGAGTGTCGGCGTAGGTGAAGGAGCGGGCGCTGACACGAACGAGGGAGGTGGCCGCTGCTCGATCGAAGGCATTGATGCGTTCGCCGGCGCGAAGGCCACAGGCGTGGTGGCCTCGGGCATTTCGGGATCGCAAGCAGCCACGATCGACGCGAGAACGAACACGACACACTTCGCTGCGCTCGAGGATTTCAAGCGCCCGATGCTAACAGCCTGTCGACCGACTCCGTGCAACGGATTCACGATGCGATTGGCTTGGGCCTCAGGCGCACCGCTCCGACCGAAACGAGCTTCGCGCCACGAATGGGTGCGCGAGGGCGCGACCCATTCTTCGGCGGCTCTTTTTCGTGGCTCTCCTCGTCAGTTGATTTGAATCGGAACGGGCAAATCCATCGAATCCGGTGCGTCCGAGGTCGGAGAGTCTTCTGCTTCGTCGAAGCCCATCGCGGTCTCGGCGCGCTCGATGATCAGCGCCAGATCCGAGAGCGGGATGTTCTCCGCGATGCGTTCGGGCGTCGCAATCACCAGCTCGTGGCGAGCCGTGAAGGGCTCTCGCGGGCGGGTGCGCTCGTGCTTGATGCGGGCTTGATCGATCTCGACTCGGAGGTCGAAAGGAATGCGGGCCTGCCATACGGCGCTATGGATCGCCGAGCGAACGTCGAGCGCGCTCAGGACCGGTTTTCGGTGAATGCCATCGACGCTCGAGCGGTCTGCGGTCAGGGCGCGAATGAGCCACGCCGCTAGCTTTTGATGCGCCGGCGAGCTCTCTTCCCAAGGCATTCGCTCGCGAAACTCACGCCAGAATTGGCCCGCGGGGCCGTAAACGACCAGATCGAGTGCATCGAAGGCTTCTTCGAGCGCGTCGACTTCGATGTCGCCATTGTCGACGACGGCGTCGATGAGCGACGCTTGCTCGTCGGGCCAGAAGCGGCGCGCAGCCTTGGGCGGAAGCCCGGTGAGCTTCGTCGTGATCGCCTGGCGGAGGTCGGGCCGCTGCTTGAGCCAGCGCATCCGCATCGACGCAGGCCACATGGCGCGCGCCGCAGCCGGCGTCCACCAGGGGAGCTCGAGCGACCGCAGCTTGGTGATGAGCTCGGCCACGACTTGGAGTGGGGGGCTCTGCGCGAGGTGGTTACGCGCTTCTCGTCGTAGGGCTTCGTCGTCGCGCTCCTCGACTTCGGCGTGAGAGAGCGCTCTTGATGCGTGCAGCGACATGGTTCCTCCTCGGGTTCGACGCGTCTACTGCAAGCGCTCGACCAATCACGACTTTTGCCGACATTCGAGTCTTCGAAGACCGAATCTCGAGTCAATCGTCTGACACGCGTCGATGGCTTGGCGCTCCGCTTCGAAGAGCGGTCGGCGCGCGCGTGTGACGCGAAACGAAGAAGTCCCTCGGGGAACGAGTCGATCGTTTCCGCGAGAGCCTTGAATGCGTCGCTCTTCGAAGGTGATTTGTGCGAAGCCTGTCGCGAGCTTCGTGAGCTCGATCTTCAATCGTCCCCAGGTCTGCTCGCTGATTCCCAGGGCTGTCATCGAGATTTCGTGCACGCCGCCGGTCTCGCTCGGGCCAGGAAAGCCAGCCTCGATCGAGAGCTCATCAGCGCGGACCACGACGCAAGCGAGTGGGTTGGGCACTCCTTTTGATGACGGGGAAGTGGTGGTGCGCGAGGACCCTTCTCACCTCGGGCGCAAGGCGCCAGAGACCGCAAATCAGCACCGACGCGTCGGCGTGTGCGTCGTTGACGGCGTTCTCGACCATCTCCGATGGCGGCGGGCGCTGAGGCGGGCGCACGTCGGCAAGAACGATGAGGCTCAGGGCCGCGCCGAGGTCGTGCAGTAGGCCGCACAAGAAGGCGAGCTCGTTGGCGAGATGGGTCTGTCGGCATACGAGCCGCGACGCATTGGCGACGGCGACGGCGTGTCGTCGCAGCTTCGACATGGGCGCTTCGTATTCCGGGGCCCGGAAGATGCGCGAGGTGATCGTCACCTGCAGAAAAATCTGCGAGCGTCGCCATTCCGAGCCGCGTCAAGGCTTGCTCGAGGGTTCGCGAGTGGCTCGCCCCGGGTCCTCGTGTTGATGAAGAGCGACCCGATGACCGCCGGCAAATTGCTGCGCGTCGCCCAGTTAGGAAGGGTTCGAGGTGTGCGCACCCCCCCCGCGCGCGCCCTTTACGTTTCTTCAGACATCTCGAAAGCACTCATCCGGCCAATGAGATACCAAGAGGCATGGTGGGTCTTCGATTGGGTATCGGGGGGGTGGTGTTCGCTGCGTCGACTGTGGCGCAGCCCGCTTCTGCGCAGCCCGCTTCTGCGAAGCCCCCTCCCGGAACGACGACGACCATCACCACGACGACGGTGACCACCCCGTCGACCGGTTCGGCGACGACGGTCACCACCACGTCGAGCTCGACCGCCACCACCCCAGTCGCCGACCCAGGCCCTCCGCCTTACACGATCGGTGGCTATGTCGAGGCTGCCTACTCGTGGAGCTTCAATCGACCCTCGAACGACATCACCGCGCAGCGTGGCTTCGACGATCGACACAACACCTTTACCTTGTCGAATGCCGCGATCGATGGCGCTTGGGACTACAAAGGAGTCAACGGGCGGGTCACCCTGCAGGTGGGTGAAACGCCGTCGGTCTATTACGGCGCCGAGCCCGTGAAAGCAGGCCAGGCCGAGACGAGCGGGCCGGGGCTCTGGAAGTACATCCAGCAAGCTTATGCGGGATACCGTTTCTCGGTCCTCGGCGGGCTCAACGTCAACGGCGGCATCTTTCTGTCGCCTATCGGCCCGGAGGGGATCGCTGTTCGCGACAACTGGAATTGGTCGCGCTCGAATCTCTTCTTCGCATTGCCATTCTATCACACGGGAATTCGGCTCGCGCTCAATGCCACCAAAGAGATCACGCTGACGCTCGCCGGCTTCAATGGGTGGAATTCGGTCGTCGACGACAACGACGGAAAATCGCTGATGGCGCTCTTCACGTACACCCTAGAGGGAAAGCTGGTCCTCAATCTTCTCTACTTCGGTGGACCCGAGCGCAAGAAAGGCGCGCCCGAAGGCCAGCCATGGCGGAGCCTCTTCGACCTGAACGCGCTCTGGACAATGAGCGAATACGTGAGCCTGCTCGCGCACGCCGACGCCGGTTTCGAGCCCGGGAAGCTCGGCACCACTTCGTGGGCTGCGGGAGCGCTCTACACTCGGTTTCACGTCGCGAAGCCTCTCTTCGTCGCGGCCCGCGGTGACGTGCTCTACGAGCATGCGGGCGAGTCTGGATCCCTCAGGGCTTCTCCTCTCTTTTTCCCTGCTCCGTGGGTCGCGTCGGCGACCTTGACGGTCGAAGCCAAGCCCGACGAGCAGGTCTCGTTTCGCATCGAGGGTCGCCACGATCACGCTGCCGGCGACATCTATTACCGGGGCACCGTCGTCGGCAACGGCTCGCCACAATCTCCATTCGTCGCCAATGCACGCTCGCAGAATACGGTCACTTTCGGCGTCGCTGCCTGGTTCTAAGCCGCTTCCGATCGACCGGCTCGCGTGGAGGTCGCCCGACTCCGCGCACCGCCCCGCGTGACGCCGAGCCGCGCGATTTTTTTCGCCGCGTGCCCTCGAGCTTCGGCGAGATGATCCGTCGACCGAGTCATGAATGCGCTCACCGCATCGCTGCACGGGATCCAATTGGCCGAGCGTCAAATCGACGGTGTTTCATCTCGCGTCGCCAAGATCTCGGTCCCGGGCGAAAACGTCGACCTGGTCACCGACATGGTTTCACTGACCCTGGCCAAGACCCAACTGAAGGCCTCGGTCGTCGTGGCGCGCACCGCGTCCGAGACCCAAAAGCGGCTGCTCGATACGTTCGCTTGAAAAATTGTGGACCGAGTCCCTGGGCTCGGACCGCTCGGCGAGCCACCGAGGCATTGATCGGGTTTTTCACCGAGGAGCGCGCAGCGCGTTCGCCACGCCGGGACTCTTTTCGCTCGTTGCGCGTGGGAGCAACTCGATAACGACAAGTCGGCGTCGGCACGGCATTCGCTCGTCCAATCGGTCGTGAAGCGAATCGATGGAACGCCGCGAAACGCCGAGGAGCTTCTCACGGCAGACGAGCTCGATACGGCCTGCGCGTGGGCCAGCCATCGAGCTTGTCGCCGCTCGCGGAGCTCAACGGACGTAGCCCATTTTAGCGCGTGCCGATGCTTGGACGTCGAGCAGATAGTCGCCGTTTCCGTCGCTCTGGCAGCCCTGCGGCGGGCACGTCCCCAGCTCGACGACGAGCGTGCCCGTGACCGGCCCGGGCTCGGAGACCTGCAAAATCGCGTTCTTCAGCTCCAGCCATTCCCCCGCGGCGCAGCGCGGGACCTTGAGCTGGTCGTACAAGAATATGAACTCGCCCTCGTAGCAATCGGGAGCGTCTTGCTCGCCTTGGCAATGCTTGGGACCGCTCGACGCGGCGCCGCCCGCTCCGCCCCCCGAGCTCGTCGAGGCTCCGCTCGAGGTCGCGACCGATCCGCCAGCACCGCCCGACGCGCTCGTCGTCTGAGCGCCGGTCGATCCGCTGCCGACGCTCGAGGTCGACGTGCTCTCCGGCACGTCGGGGTAGAAGCGCGACCGAACGAGGCTCCCTTTCGTCGCGCCGTAGATCCGCAGCGAGTAGTAGAAATGCATTCCGCCCTGCGAGCCGTAATCGAGATGGAGGGTCGCGCCGTCGATCGGAGCGAACGCTTTGGAAGCCTCGTCGGAGCCGATTCGAAGTTCGTGGCTGTCGGAGGGAGCCTTCGCCTCCACGCACGAGAGCTCGGTCGATTCGCGCAGCGGGTCCGAGCACGAGCCGAAACAGCCGCTGAACACCGGCAAAGAAAGAATCAGACAGGCAAGCGGACGTCGCATCGGCTTCATCTTAGGGCCCGGGAGCGATGCAGCGAAGCGGAGCACGGTTCGATCCTATCGATGCGTCATCGAAACGACAAACTGCTCGATTTGGCGAGGTCGGCGCACGACGAAGGTTTCCGTGTTCCGCGTTCACACGAAATTTTTCTCGAGGGCGCTGATCGCGACGCCTCGAAGCACGCTCGTCGGCCGCCGTTCGGCGTTCGAGAGTGGTAGGGTCGGATCCCCTTGAGACATCGCCCGAATGAGCACGTGGGCGCTGTGCGAGCTCGTCGATGAAGAGCGTTCCCCCCGCGCGCCGCACCAATCAGCTCCTGCCTCTTCTCATCCCGACGACCACGAGTCCCGACGAGATCGACGGGGCTGTACAGGCTGCGCTCGATCACGCCATCGTGTTCCTCGAGCTCGACGACGTCCCGGTGCCGGGCGTGAAGTACGCCCTCGAGCTCACGAGCCCACGCGTCGACGTGAGCGTGATGCTGCTCGCCGAGCTGGCCGGCCCCCCCGACGGTGCTCACCATCCGCTCGAGCTTCGTCCGCTCGGAGGCCGGGCGGCGCTCGAAGAATTCCTCGGGGCGAGCGCACGCCGCTCCTCGCTCCTCGAGCCCGCAGCCGACCCATTCGAAGGAAGGCTCCTCGGTGGAGGTCGATACGAGGTGGGTCCGCTCATCGCCGCCGGCTCGATGGGCCGTGTTCATCGTGGAAGGCATCTGCTGCTCGATCGCCCGATCGCGATCAAAGTCTTGCACGCCGAGTATGCGCAAGACGAACGCTTCATCGCCCATTTTCAAGGCGAAGCGCGGGCGGCGAGCCGCCTCGATCATCCGAACGTCTGTCGTGTCTTCGACTTCGGCCAAGACGACGACGGCCTTCTCTTCATCGTCATGGAGCTCCTAGAAGGAACCGATCTCTGGCAGGTCGGTCATCAGGAGGGCCCGTTCGCGCTCGAGACCGTGGTCGACTACATGTCCCAAATCTGTGGTGCGCTCTCGGTCGCCCACGACCGGGGCGTGGTGCACCGAGACGTGAAGGCCGAGAACATCTTGGTGGTCGAAGGCCTCGATGACGACGGTCGACCGAGGCGGACGTTCAAGGTCTGCGACTTTGGTCTCGCGATGACTGCGAACGCCGGGGCGGCCGAAGGCGACATGCAGCAGGTGAATGGCGGCACCCCCGAATACATGGCGCCAGAGGCCATTCGTGGCGAGCCCGTCGATGCTCGCGCAGACGTCTATGCGTGCGGCGTCTTGCTCTATTTTCTATCGACGGGGAAGTTGCCGTTCGACGACGAGGACCAGCGACGCATTCTCTACATGCAGCTCCAGAACGAGGTCGTTCCCCCGAGCAAGCTCGATCCGACCATCGACCGTGGGCTCGAGTCGGTGATTTTGCGCGCGCTCAGCAAAGACAAAGCGCAGCGCTTCGCCAATGCTCGCGATCTCCGGACCGCTCTTCGCGCGCTTCGTGCGGTGCGAACACCGACTGGCAATCATTCGGGTCTCTATTCGTCCGTCGTTCAAGCGTCGGAGAGCCGGCGATTGCCGCCCTCGTCACGTCGCGGAATCGACAGTCGACCCGGAGCGCGTCTCGGCGACGAGACCTCGGGGCTCGCTCCCGTCGCCGCGGGATTGGTGCGGACGATTCTCACCGGCGAGTGCACGAGCGAGCTGCTCACGACGTTGCCCACGCTGCTCAGCGGTCGGTCGCAGCTCACCTTTTTGCGCGCCGAGTCGGAAAAGCCAGACCTCGCCGTGCGCGATGGAGTCGACGAGGTGCTGCTCGCAGACGCGATTCGAAGCGGAGCGACGGCCCTGGCCTTGGCCGATGCATTGGCGCGAGCGGGGATCGCCATGCTTTCGCTGCGCGATGGTCTATCGGCGGCCGAGCTGTCTGCGCTCCCGCTTCTCGCGCGCGGGACCCCGGGGACTCCGCGCGCGCCGAACATCTCGATCGTCTTCGATTCCTCGCGCGTCGGACGACATCGGCCGCTCGCGTGGCGAGTCGATCTCGCTGCGACCGAGCTCGCGCTCTCGCTCGGTGAAGTCGACCCTGCTTCGCGCGCTCGCTCGGTGGCTCTCGCGCTCCGCGGTGTGAGGACGGCCGAAGAAGCACGAGCGCTGCTCGAGAGCTCCGACATCATCGGCCGAGCCGCCCGAAAGGTCGCATGGGACGTAGCGAGCTCCGTCGCCGATGGGCTCGCACAACCGCTCTGTCAAAGCCTGGTCGTCGCGTTGGCCGAAGACCTCGTCGTCGCGGCCAACGGCGGAACGGCGCGCGTTCCACCGGAGCTGGTTCGGCTCTTCTCGCGGCGCCTCGCGCGCGATCGCACGACCGCGTCCGACGAGCTTCTCCGCGGATTGCTTGCTAGGGGGCTCGTCGCTCCGGCCGATCTCCCGGCCGAGCTCAATCAGAGCGCGAACGCCGAGCTTCGAGCGAATGGGATCGTTCAAGCCCCGTCACGAGCGCTCGAGGCCCTCGACCAGGCGAGCGACGACGACACGTTCGCGCGCGAGGTCGTGACCCTCGAGCAGGCGACTCGCATTCTCCTCTCGCAGGGGCGTCTCGTCGCACTCGGTGCATTGGCCGAGAAGCTTGCGATGCCGGGCTCCGACCAGCGCATGATCGCGGCATCGAGTCGGTTGCTCGGCATCATTCACACGCCTGGCGTCTTGCAGCGCGTCTCGCTCGTCCTTCTTCGCGGCCCGGCGGCGTCTCACGCCGCTGCACATAGCGTGATCGGTACGGCCGGCGAGCTCGGAGCCGCTGCGCTCACGGCAGCCAGATTGCAATCAAGTGAGCTCGATCTCGGCGCGCGCAAGCGATTCGTCTCGACGATGCGTCGCCTCAGGACTGCGACGGGAAAGGCGGTTTCCGATGCGCTCGCGCAAATCGACTCCGATTCCGACGACCCGATCCTGATCGAAGACCTCTTGCATGCCGTGCCCGACACCGTGCCGGAGGGGAGCGAGATGATCCTCACGGCCTTCAGAAGCCATCGAGCACCCAAGGTGCGACGCGCGGCGCTCGGAGCGCTCACCGAGACCGCCGGCAATCGGATCGAATGGTGTCTGCTCGATGCGCTCGACGACGATGACGAGGGTGTTCGGTTGTCGGCCCTCATCGGTCTGCAGAAGGTCGGGAAGCTCTTGCCCGATTCGGTCGCACGCGTCGAGAAGGTCCTCGGGTCGGGCTCCGACGATCTGCGCGCTGCTGCGGCCGGGGCGCTGACGGCCATCTCTTCGGCGGGTCGCGTCAAGGCGATCGCTGTGCTCACTCGGCTCATGCGCCCCAAGTTTGGCAGTCGTTTGGGCTTCTCGGGCAACGACGAAGAGAGCCCGATGGTGCTCGAGGCAGTGGCGCGAGCCCTCATCGAGATCGGCGGAACCGATGGGCGTCGCGCCGTAGAGTCGCGCGCGACGAGTGCCAAGGGCGAGCACCGGCGGAGGCTCATCGCTGCGCTCGGCGGCTGACTCGCCCACCCGCCCGGCGCCAATGGATTTCCAGAGACGCTGGCCGCAGGATGCTTCGACGGGGTACCGCTTTCTGCGGCCCAGATTCACGTCGAACACGACGCGATCACGAGCCCTCATCCGCAGTACCCGGGGGTGGTCCCAGCGATGGGAGCGACTTCGGCGACAACGACGGCGACATGGATTTCTTTCTCGCCAATCTGTCGCATCCGCGAACGGCGCCCTGGGCCGATCCGAGCCAGCTCTACACCTTTCAGGGGAGCCCTTCGTTCGGCTTCGTCGACGAGCGCCACGCGCTCGGCATCGTCTACGACGTGCGGCGGTGAGATCCAGGTCGACATGTGCTCTCGCGTCGTGCACTTCAGCCTCGCTCAGAACACGACCATCGATTCGGTCGAGGTGCGTTGGGTCGTGGGCAAGCTCGCCAATGCTTCTCCCAACGAGAAAATCACCGGCGTCGCGGCCGATGGGAGCTACCGAATCGTCGAAGCGACTGGGGCCGCCACCAAGATCAAGTAGCCGGTCTGCAAAGTGCGCCGCACGCGGCCTTCGAGGGTCTTCGAATCACGGGATGCTCCATCCCCGAGAGAACGATACGCGCAGGGGGCGTGAGGCGAATCGTCAGCGAATCATGCGCCCGGCGACGCTGACGCCTTGGAGAACGATCGTCGCGAGCTTCGTTTCGAACCCGAGCTCCAAGAGCCGCGCGTTCTGCTCCGCCGAGAATCCGCGCGGAGGCGGGGGCACCGTCGAGACGCGCCCGACGAGGACCGGACGTTGTCCCGAGCTCGTCGGTGGCGGAGCTCGTCTCTGGAACGGCAAAGCCGGCGGCGCCATCGCGGCTTCGGAGATGGAGTCTGCGATCATGATGATGCGAACGCGATCGGTCACCGTGGCCGAGGGTTGATGATGGCTCTCGCACGCCTCGACGACCGCTTGAGGGAGGCCCCACGTTCGGGCAACCTCGGCGCCGGCGCGCGCATGGTGCTTCTCGACGAGGGCCTTGACGCGGTCGAGCGGATGCGTTCCGTCGAGCTCGCTCAGCACGCGGTAGATGCGGCCCTCGCCGAGATCGTGGAGCAGACCACAGAGATAGGCGTCTTCGAAGACGACGTTCTTGCAACGCGCGATGTCGACCGCGGCGAGCGCGGCGATCACGCTTCGTTTGAAGCTCAGCTCGACCTCGGCTTGGTAGTTCTTGAGACCGCCGCGGGTTCGTTCGTAGACCACTTGGAGAAGGAGGTCGCGTGAGGTGGCGAGGCCGAGTCGAACGAGCGCTGCGTGCGTCGAGACGACGCGGCTCCCGTAGCTGTAGAGCGGCGAGTTGGCGAGCGCGATGAATCGAGCGGCGAGGGTCGGATCGCGATCGACCAGTTTGGCGATGCGGGGCATGTCGGAGCTCGGGTCGCGCGCGAGCTCGAGCGCCTGGGCGGCCGCTTGCGGCAGCAGCGGTAGGCCTGCGCGGTTCGACATGGCGCGCAGCAAGCGTGCCTCGAGATCGTCGACGCTTTGCACCTTGTCGCTGGTGGGCTTGCGCTGCGGTTCCTGGCTCCGGGTCGTGAGCGGACCTGCGACGGCGATCTTGTCGTTCGATTGCGACGGCTCGATCTTCGGCGCCCCTGAAGCGACGGATTCCACGATACGCAGCCGCTCTCCCGGGGCCGGGGCGAGCATGACGCGGTTGCGGCCTTCGGCCTTCGCTCGGTAGAGCGCCGCGTCGGCGCGCCGATAAATGGCTTGCCGCGAGAGATCGGGTCGCGCCGGATCGAACACGGCGACGCCGAACGACGCGGTGAGATTCTTCGGTAGCCCTGGGATTTCGGTTGATTCGATGTTCTTGCGGTGACGCTCTGCGACGGCGAGCGCGATCTGTTGATCGGCGCCTGCGACGAGGACGACGAACTCCTCGCCTCCGTATCGCCCGCAACGGTCGTGGCCACGCGCCGAACGCCCGATGCATTTTGCGACGCGTCGCAATGCCTCGTCACCGGTCTCGTGGCCGTAGTTGTCGTTGATCAGCTTGAAATGGTCGACGTCGATGAACAGTATGGCGAAGCCGGTGTCGCCGGTCATCGTCTCGCCGAGGACCGAGTCGAACGAGCCCCGGTTGAGCAGCCCGGTGAGCAGATCGACCTTGGACGCTTGCCGGTAGTGGTCGCGCTCATGGCGGACGCGGCGCAAACGGTCGCGCATGCGCTTGTGGCGCAATTGCACTGCGATGCGTGCGAGAAACTCGGTCGGGCGCTCGGCCGGGCAGCAGAAGTCGTCGGCACCCGCCATCAGACCAGCGGCGATGAGCGCTTCGGGTGCCGGTTGCATCGTGAGCAGGACGAGCGGCAGAAAGCGCCCGATCTTCGTCGAGCGAAGCTCACCGCAGAGCTCGAACGGCGAAGCGGATTCGATGTCGGCGTCAAGGAGCACCAGATCGGGCCCGGCGCTCTGGATGGCGGTGAAGAGAGCATCGCGCTCCCCGAACGTCACGACCTCGTGGCCCGCGCCTTCGAGGACGCGGCGAAGGGTCTCCGTCGTGGCGTCGTCGGTCGCGACCACAGCCAGCCGATGCACCCGCTCTTGGTCAGGCGGGTTCGTCGTCGGGGGGGCCGACGTCGTTCGGGGCTCGGAAAGCGCGGGAAGATCCATCCGAAAGGTCCGCTCCATATGACGGTCGCCTTCGCCGAGACTTGAGCCTCTCCTGATCGATGATTCGGCGCTCAGCGAACGACGATCGCGCGCGTCATGGTGAAGTCGAGCGACTTACCTGCACGCTCGATCACCAGCGTGACGCGGGAGCCCTCGGGCCCTCGGAGCCTCTGGACACAATCGTCCATCGTCATCCCGTCGACGCTCTTCCCATCGATGGAGACGACGCGATCGTAAAGCTGTACGCCCGCCTTTTCGGCAGGCCCGCCAGCGATGAGAAAGCCCACGGTGACTTGCTCGCCATGCTGACCGAGCATGGCGCCGACGTTCGACAGCTCGAGGCTCCCGCCTGAAGCGGCCGAACCGAGCTCGGCGTTGCCTTTGACCTCGCTCTTGCCGGTACCGTCGAACGACATGATCCGGTCACGGTGACCCGCGTGGCTGAAGCGCACGCTGAACGTCGAGGCCGGGACGCCGTCGAGTGAATAGGCGCCGTCGGCCCCCGAGGTCGCGTGCTCGATCGCGTTGGCCGCGCTGTTCGTGGAACCGTCGAGGGCGACGGTCACACCCGAGAGAGGCTTCTTCGACTCCTTGTCGGTGACGATTCCGGAAATCGCGATCCCTCGCAAGAGTTTGATCCGAATTCCACGGGTCGTGTGGCCGGCCTCGACCTCGACCGTGTCGCTGCGCGTCGGCGGTCGTCCCTCGGCGCTCGCCGTGAGCGTGTAGCGACCCCGCGCCAATCGCGCGAGCTCGAATGCGCCCGAAGCGTCGGTGACCGACTTGTGGGCGCCGGCCGACGAGTCGGGTTGTTCGCCAGGTGCCGTGAACGACTCGACGGCGACGAGGAAGGTCGCGATGGGCAAGCCGCGCTCGTCGACCACGCTGCCGGCAATCCCGCCGGGCAAAGGCAATGCGAGGCGATTCTCTCCGGACGCATTCAAATGAACGCTGTCGCTGACTCCGTATTCGGGATGGCTCGCCTTCGCGTTGCATCCACCTTCGCCGGGCGCTAGGTCGAATCGACCGTCGTCGGCAGTGGTGGCCGAGGCAGGCTCGTCGACATCGGGTGAAGGCGCGCAACGAACCGTCGCGCCAACGACGCCTCTCCCTTCGGTATCGAGCACCTGGCCTCGAAAGGGCTGGCGTCGCATCGGTGCCGGGAGCGGTGCCGCGCGTTTTCCGGCCGGCTCGACGAACGAAGCCGAGGATCCCTGAGGGACCCCCGGCTTCTCCGAATCAGAGACGAGAGCAGGCGGAGCCGAAGACGGAAGGAGCCAAATCAGCGCAGCGGTCGGCACCAAAAGCAACGAAGCGACGACCAAAAGAACCTTCAGCCAGATTCTCTTTTCTGCACCCATCGACGTCGGGAACACGATCGGACTCCACGAGGTCGCTGCTTCCGTCCATCACCCTCGGGCTAGAACAGCCTCACATGCAGACCTTGCACTCGGCCTCGCACTTGGTGTTGTCGGTGCACGAGCTGCCCTTGCCATCTTTGCCGCAGTTGCACGATCCGTTGATGCAGACATGGGCCGAGAAGCAGCTCTGGCCGCTCGTGGTGCTGCCGCCGGTGGTCGCGCCGTCGGAGGTGCTGCCGCTGCCGCTGCCGCCGTCGCCACATCCGCCGGTGGCGAAGGGAATGAAGCCGAGTCCGAGACCGATCATGGCGAGCGCAAACAATTTCTTCATGGAAACCCCGGGGGAAAAAGGTGAAGGCAACCTAATAGCCCGGTCGACCGAGAGTCAAGCCTGCGCGCCCGACGAAACCAAGCTTCTTTCCCCTCAACCCTTCCTGTCCTCCCGTCCTCCTGTCTTTCTGTTGCATCTCTCGATATCGACAGGCGAGCCCCGATTCGAATAGCGATCGACTTATTGGGTCGCGGGCCCTAAGGGAGCGGCGTGAGCCCATCGAGCCCAGCGCCCGCATCGTCGGAGTCGATGTCGTGGCTCGCTCGCGTTCCGCTCGGTCTCAGGCAGATGGCGCTCGGAGCCTTCTTCTTCAGCATCATGAGCGTGTGCGTGAAGCTCGCGAGCCGACATCTGCCGAGCTCGCACACGGTGCTCGCGCGCGGCGTGGTCACGCTCGTCATGAGCTTCGCGACGCTTCGAAAGAAGGGGATATCGCCATGGGGCGTCGACAAGAAGCGCCTCGTGCTGCGAGGTTTCGCGGGCTTCGTGGCGCTCAATTGTTACTACTATTCGCTCAAGCACCTGCCACTCGCCGACGCGACCGTCATTCAGTATTCGAGCCCCATCTTCACGGCGATTCTCGCGGTGCTCGTCCTCGGGGAGCGAATGGGAGGCTGGGAAATACTCTCGGTCACCGGAAGCTTCATCGGCGTCTTTCTCGTCGCCCAGCCGCCATTTCTTTTCCACGGAACCACGTCGCAGCCGCATACGGCGATTCTCATCGCGCTCGCCGGGAGCGTGGTGAGCTCGGTGGCGTACGTGACCGTCCGCAAGCTTCGCAACACCGACGATCCGGCTGTGATCGTGTTCTATTTCCCCCTCGTGGCCGTTCCGCTGTCGATAGCACCGGTATTTCGAGATGCGACGCTGCCGACACCTTTCGAATGGCTGTTGCTCCTCGCCATCGGGGTCACCACGCAGCTCGCGCAGGTGCTGATGACGAAGTCACTCCACAGCGAGCCTGCCGGGCGCGCGACGGCCGTCAGCTATCTGCAGGTGGCGTTCGCCTACGGCTGGGGTCTCTTGGTCTTCGGTGAAGTCCCCAATGCGCTGAGCATCGTCGGTGCGCTCATCGTCGCCCTCAGTATTCTCGCTCTCGCGGGCCGTCGGATCCCAGCCGCGTTGCCTGTCGACCCTCGCTAGGAAGCTCGCCGCAAAGGTTCCGACTGGTTTTCGATATCGAGAGATGCAACAGGAAGACAGGAGCACGGGAAGTTCGAGGGGGGCCCCACGATCCCGCGGTGGGCCGAAGAGCGGGCGACGTAGGCCACCCCGCACAGCCGCGCTTCGAACTCGATGGTCGCCTCGTTGACCGACTTCGCAGTGCGCCCATTCCACGAAAAGAATGGGCCAATCGTCATCGATGACTCGCGGCAATGCCCTGTGTCGCCCCTCCATCGACCGTCGCTTCAATCAATCCGGCGTGCAGCCGTCCCCTCCGCAAACGTCGATGATTTCGCCTGTGCGAAAGAAGTGGAACATTTGCGCGTTGTGCCATGTGAGGTTGCGGGGCTTTCCGTGCGGGTCGCCGATGTCGTCGGACGGTGGCAGATCGCCCGGCTTGGCCCAAGTGTTCCCGAAGCCGTAGCTCACGATCCCTGACCCCGTTCGCGGGTAGGCCGCGGGAGTGACCTCGGCGACGTCGCGCCCATACCCGCTCATCAGCGAGACACCGACATCGCTCCGAGCGACGATTTCGTTGGTGAGCGGAGCGACCTGCCAATCACCCACGGCTGGGGCGAGGAGCACGCTATGGCTCGGTGTCCCCGGATAGGGCTCGGCCGAAAGATGACGGTAATGGCTCACCGGATCGGTGCGATCCCACAGGTTCTGAACCGCGCTGAGCAAGAGCAGCTGATCTCTTCGGTCTGGATAGCTCAAGCTGAGAATGACGAAGAATGGTGAGAAGTCGACCGAGCGGGGAAGGAGAGTCGCATAGTCGTTCCCTGGAACGCCGAGCTGACCGCGCGTGATGTCGAGGCTCATCGCGACGTGGGTCGCACCGAAGATGCCGCCCTGCGAGATTCCGTTGTAATACAGTTGTGTCGGGTCGATCTTGACGCCCGTGGCAGCGATCGCCGGGATCTTGTCGAAGCCGAGCTTCATCCCGCGCATCAAGAACGCATGATCCAAGACGCCCTGGTGGAGGCGGTCTGCGAGAATCGGAAAGTTCGACATGTCGCTCAACATCTGGAGCGTCGCGCCTACGTCTTCGGCAGACATTCCGAGCATGTTGCAGCCGACGATGACCACCTTCTCTTGATTGGCGAGCTGGTCGAACGTGTCGCTCGCGATCTGCCCGTCGGTGCCGTTGAGTCCGTGGCCGTGCATCATCACACCGTGCGGAATGCCCCCGAGCGCGCTTCGGGGGACGCGGGCTCGAAACTCGGCCTTATAGATACCTGTCTTCGCAGGGAGCCCATCGGGCCCCCAATTGAGCAGGTGAGCATCGGCGGTGCCGACCGTGGTCTTGATCGTGTAATCGGGAACCTCGAACGTTCCCAATACCTCGTAAGCGATGTTCGCGTTCTGGGCTTCGGTGTACGTGTCGATCTTCGTGATGGCGAAGACCGGGCTCTTGTCGCCGAGCGCCGCGAAAGCTTCGTCGCGCATGTGGAGGAGGGGGCCGTGCAGTGTGTCGCCCGAGGCGGTCACCCAATCCCACGCGAGCAAGAGATTGGCGCGGGGCACCCCTGCGTCGCCCAACAGTCCGAACACTTCTTCGAATCGCGGCACCCGCCCCTCGACCGGGGTTCCGGTCGCTCGCTTGTCGCGCAGCGCGACGAATGCGTCGCTAGGAGGTACGGTTTTCCCATCTTTCGTCTTGAGGCCTCGCAAGGCGACGACGTAGCGCGTCGCTTCTTTGAGGAGCACGGCGGGGCGAACGACGAGCGCTCGCTTGCCGTCGTCGTCGCCGCCTTTGTCGAGCTCGGCGAAACACGGGATCCGCTTCGCGACGCCGTTCGACACCTCGAACATCATGACGCGCGCGTCGGCCGACAGGCTCTCGGCGATGCGCGACTCGTCGGGTAGATCGCTCCCGTCGAGGTCGGGAAAAAAGGCCAGCGCCGGGACGCCGACGCCGTATCCGTCGAGTCGCGTGTAGGGCGCGGGATCGACGTGGACCCCGGTCTTGTTCGCGGGGAGCGTCTTCGAACCGAATTTCAGCGTGTACCCGGTGACGCGCGTCGGGTCGGCCGCGAGCCAAAGGCTCGACGGAAACGGCATTCCGCAGACTTCTGGAACGAGCGGATCGCAATCCGGATCGTTCGGAATCACGAGCGGCTTGTTGCCCGGAGCAGGAGAGAGGGTCTCGGACCCCGTGCAAGCCGCGAGGGCGCCGAGGAGCCCGAGCGCGAGACGTGTTCGGTTGAAGAGTTGCATCTCGGCCCGAGGATACTCTGCGCCGCGGAGGATGGGTCGAATCGTGGGACGCACGCCCGTTCTTTTTCCACGTCGCGCCGATCGCCCGATCGGCTACGCTCATGCCTCTCATCTCCGCGACGCAGTGGATTGGAACGCTGGGCGGAACCCAGGGGCCCGCATATCGACAAAGTCGGTGCTATTCCGCCGATACCTGCGTGAGACAGGCGGCCTCGTCTCTGCGCTCCTCAGCGTACAAAAGTAGGCTTCCGGTGCTCGTTCCTCGGGCGCCCGTCTCACTTCGGTCTCGACGGAATATCGATCGACTCGTTGATACGCGGGCCCTTCAAGTGAAAAGACGATGAACGAGGATCCGTGGGCCGAGCTCTTTGCGTCGTCCGAGGCGCGGGCATTCTCGGGCTCTCCGCTTCGAGTCACCGATCACGGCATTTGGCTGCCGACACCGCTCGACGTCATTCGCTCGGCGCTCGAGGCGCTCTCGGCGATACGCCTCTGGGATCGCATGGCCCCGACGCCTGTCGTCCTCGACGCTGGAATGGGCGACGGCCGCTTCGTAGCTTGTCTCGGAGCACATGGCGGTCATGTGAGCGCCCTCGGAATCGAGAGCGATCCGACGCTCCACGCGCTCGCGGTGTCGAACCTCGAAGCGCTCGGTACCTCGAACGCGCCACGGTAGCTTCTTCGACCTCGCGTCCTATGGCACGCTCGGGGTCGCGCCCGCCGATCTCGACTGCGTCTTCCACTACCCCGACGGAAACGAACAGCCGCTCGCCGCGTTCATGCGCGAGCACGGCCGTCCCGGTGCGCTCGTCGTCTTTCTGACCCCCGATCTGAGCCTTCGCATCGAATGCCTCGAGCTCGTGACCCAGCGCGCCGTCGCCGGGCGATTCAGGCTCAACGTCTACCGAATCTAGAGAGCGGCTTGCGCGCTCCCTCGTTCGTCATCGAGCCCGGGGAGGTCTTTTCAATCGAGATGCATCCGCGTACGCTCTGCGACGGGGAATGAGGGGCCGAGCGTCGAGCGACAGGGTTCTCGTGGCGACCATCATGGTGCTCGCGCTCTCGTGCACGCGTTGTTATCACTATGCCATTACGTCGAATGGCGGTGATGCAGAGGCCTACGAGCACGAGTCCGAGACCAAGTGGGCCTTCTTTTAGTGCCTTCTCGAAGAGAAGCCCACGAACGTGAACGCCCACGGCTCAAAGGGCGAGAGTCCTTCTTGCCTCCGTGACGTCTCTCCTTCGCAGCTCACCGCCCAGACCAATGTGGGCTAAGAATTACCAGGCGATCTTGACGCAAGCCGATCGCAATGGCGCAGCGGCGCGCGCTTTCGGAGGTGCCGGGTCGCTCTCCGAGGTCCCCATCACCACCGAATACATGATTGGGACGGGCTACACGGCCAACCTCCAGGTCGGTCTCGGTGCGAGCCAATCGGTCGCCGACGATCGAAAGAGCCTCGTCTTCACCCAATGCGGCGCGGGGGGTCGGGCAGCTTCATCGCGAGCTGTGGACGAGAGGGCTCGCGCTTGCGACGGCGGGAGCCAGCGACGGGCAGACGATCGCAGGCGCCATTAGCACCGGAACGCACGGCGCAGCCCATTGCGTGGGATCGATTCAAGAGGCTGTCGTGGCGGATTCACCTCCTCACCCCGACCCAGAACCTCTCATTCGAGCGCCCGGTCGATCCGATCACCACGCAGGCCTTTCGCGACGTGATCTCGGCCGAGCTCGCGGCCGACGACGAGACCTCCGATTCGCTCCTCGTCTCGTTGGGGAGCATGAGGCTCATTCACGCCGTCGTGATGCGCTGCGTGCCTGCCTACAAGCTTCGAATGTTCGTCGAGAAGCGACGTTGGAGCGACGTTCGCGAGCACATCCCGAGCTTCGACGTCGAGGGCCAAGGGCTCCAAACCGATTCGGCCTGGCACTTCGAGGTGATCGTCGATCCGTATTCTGGCGACGCCTACCTTCGATACATGGAGCAGGTCGCAGCGAGCCTCCGTGACCCTGCATCTTGCTCGGACGAGGCCCCCTTCGAGGCGAAAAGTGTCGCTCGAAGAGCTCGAAACGACCCCGAACTCGTCGATTTCGGCGCGCTGTCGCGGTCCGATGAGCTTTGTCCCTGAACTGCCCGCGCGGACATGCTAGGCGGACGCGGTCATGATCACGCTCGACCGTCTCACCAAGCGCTATGGCCCCAAGGTCCTCTTCGAGAACGTCTCGATGCGGTTCGATCCAGGCAAGCGCTATGTCCTCGTCGGAGCGAACGGCGCAGGCAAATCGACTCTGCTCAAAGTCATCGCCGGCGAAGAAGAGTCCGACCAAGGCTCGGTCGACATCCCGAAGAAGCTGAAGCTCGGCGTCCTCAAGCAAGATCACTTCTCTTACGAGAACGTCCGCATCCTCGACGCCGTTCTCATGGGCAACAAAGCCCTGTGGGACGCAATGCAGCAGAAAGAGCGCCTCTTCGAGGGCCCCATGACCGACGAGGTCGGCATGCAGCTCGCCGAGCTCGAAGGCATCGTCGGCGAAGAAGACGGCTACACCGCCGACTCGCGCGCCGCCGAGCTGCTCGAAGGTCTCGGCATCGAGACCTCGCGCCACGAAGACACCGTCAGCACCCTGGCGGGCGGCTACAAGCTCCGCGTCCTCATCGCGCAGACGCTCTTCGCCGGCGCCGACGTGCTCTTGCTCGACGAGCCGACCAACCATCTCGATCTCGACTCGATTCGTTGGCTCGAGACCTACCTCACCGACACGTTCCGCGGCACGCTCCTCGTGGTCAGCCACGATCGCCACTTCATGAACGCGATCGCCACCCACGTCGCCGACGTCGATTACCTCACGGTCACGATCTACACGGGCGACTACGACGATTTCATCGAGCAGAAGACCACCGGCAAGCGCCAGTCCGAAGCCGACGCTTCCCAGAAGAAGAAGAAGATCGCCGAGCTCAAAGACTTCGTCGCCCGCTTCGGCGCCAGCGCGAGCCGATCGAGCCAAGCGCAGTCGCGCGTCAAAGAAATCGAAAAGCTCCAGAGCGGTATCACCACGAAACGCTCGAGCGTCGTCAGACCCCACATCCGTTTCACGATCGCCAAGCCCTCGGGGCGCGACGTTCTCCGCATCGAAGGCCTCACCAAGAGCTTCGGCGAGAAGCACGTCTTGAAGAACCTCAAGTTCAATGTGAACCGAGGCGACAAGCTCGCCGTCATCGGGCCGAGCGGCATCGGCAAGTCGACGCTGCTCAAGCTGCTCGTCGGCGAGTACAAGCCCGACGCGGGTGAGATCATCTGGGGCCACGACACGAACGTCGGCTACTTCGCGCAAGATCATCACGAGGCCCTCGAAGAAGGGCTCTCGGCCTACGAGTGGCTGCATCGTTGCGACGCGACGGCGCAGCTCGAAGACGTCCGCTCGGTGCTCGGAAAGCTTCTCTTCAGCGGCGACGCTGGGCTGAAGAAGACCGAGAACCTCTCGGGTGGAGAGGCCGCTCGGCTCTTGCTGGCGAAGCTCATCTTCTTGAAGAACAACGTCGTCGTCCTCGACGAGCCTACCAACCACCTCGACGTCGAGAGCATCGACGCCCTCCTCGAGGCCCTCATGACGTTCCAAGGAACGGTCATCGTCACGAGCCACGATCGGCACTTCGTCGGCAAGCTCGCGACGCGCGTTCTATCGCTGTCGGCCGCCGGGCCCCGCGACTTCAACGGCACCTACGACGAGTTCCTCGAGCGCTTTGGCGCCGAGCATCCGGCGGCTTGAAGGCCGTCAATCGAGGCGCGCGACGGCGAGCAAGACCTTCCCGAAGGTCTCGTTCGTCGCCACGAGCGCGTGGGCTTTCGATGCTTCTTCGAGCGGGAACACCGTATCGATGACGGGGCGGATGAGCCCCCGTTCGAGCCAAGGCGCGATGGTTCGACGCAGATGCGAGGCGACCTCGATCTTCTCTTCGAGCGGTCGCGAGCGGAGCACCGTGCCGGTGATTTCGATTCGCTTCTTGAGGAGCGCTCCGAGGTTCACCTCGGCCGAGGCGCCTCCCGTCATGCCGACGACGACGATGCGAGCGCGGAGCGCGCACACCGCGAGATCGGTCGCGACGTAGCTCCCGCCGACGAGCTCGAGGACCACGTCGATCCCGCGCGGGCAGGCGCGCTCGATGTCGCGAGCGAGCGCGTCACCGTTGCCGCTCGCTAGAACACCGACGTCCATCCCGAGCGACTTGGCGCGGTCGAGCTTGGCTTGGGTTCGCGACGTTCCGACCACGAAGCAACCGAGCACCCGCGCGATCTGCGAGCCCGCCGTGCCGACGCCGCTCCCTACCGCCGAAATGAGGACACGCTCGCCCGGAGCGAGGCGTCCGCGAACGATGAGCGCGTCGTACGCCGTCAGAAAAGCCTCGGGGACCGCCGCGGCTCGTTCGAAGGTGATGCCGTCGGGGATCTTCGCGAGCTCGCGCTCGTGCACGACCACCTGCTCTGCGTAGGCGCCTCCAGCGACGAGACCGAAGACTCGATCGCCGAGCGCCCGATCGCTCACGCCGTCTCCGACGCGATCGACGATCCCCGAGAATTCGAGCCCCGGTATGTCGGAGGGAACACCCTTCGGCGCCGGATACGCACCCATCCGCTGGAGGAGGTCGGCGCGGTTCACGCCGACGAACGCGACACGCACCCGCACGTGATTCGGAGGTGGCTCCAAATCGGGGACCTCTTTCGAGACCAGAACATCGACCCCGCCCGGCTCACGAATGACGATGGCGCGCATGTCACGAACGATACCGGCCCGCCGACGACCCACAACATGGATTGCGCCTCGACACCCCGCCGACTAGGCTCCCCGACGTGCTCAGTGCCGACGTGCGCTTCGAAGGTTTTACGGCGACCGACTGGTCTCGTGTCCTCGCGCTCTTCAGCCCGCGCGTGCCCACCGGTGGAGAGCGCGATCCCAATCGGCCCAAAGGCGGCGTCATCGCAGTCCACGGCGACGGTCGTCTCCGCAAGCTCGTCCACACCAGCGCCGGTCGCATGCGTCTCGATGACGTCGTCGCCGATTGGCCGCTGCCCCCCGAAGATCTCGCGCAACGCCACAATGCGAGCTGGTCGATCATCGTCGAGATGGGCGCCCTCGAGAGCATCATGGACCGCTTCGGCGCCAAGGTTCGTCGCGCCGACGACTTGACGGCGCAGCTCCTCTTGCTGGCGAATCTCGGTCGCGACGAGCTCGTCACCGGTCGCATCCAGCATTGGCCCTCGCGCCTCGCCGGAGTGCCGCTCCCCACCGTCGGCGTCATCAACGGCACCCTCGACGCGATCTGCCCAGGTGGGAGCTCGGTGCTGCTCGGGCTCTTCGAGGGCGGCGAGCTGTGGACGAGCATCGCGCTTCGTCGGTCGACCGCGGGCACCTTCGATTGGATCCTCGGGCCCGACGAAATTCGTCGCGACATGGGTCTCCTCGCGGGCGACTTTCGACGCGACTATCGCCACCTCGGTCGCACGGTCGAGCGCAAGATTGGCAAGATAAGCTTCGGCTGCTTCGCCGAAGCCTCCACGTTCAAGCGTCTCGAAGTCGATCCCTCTCCTGGTGCGTGGGCCAAGGCCGTCGCCATTCGCGACGTCATTCTCTCGCCGGTCCCTCCTGCGCTCGCCATTCCGCTCGGTATCGATGCGGGGCGTGCAGCGGTGTCGGCGCTGCGCTCGGTCGTCGATCGAAGTGGCGCGCTCGGCATTTTCGGGCCCGCTGCGGCCTCGCTCATGAGCTGGATCCCCCAAGAAATCCGCGACGATCTCCACGACCGCGCGTTCGGCAACGGCCACGGGCGAAAGAGCGATCTCGCGAGCATGTTCGGTTTCGAGCCGCTCGAGCTCCTCCGTCGTCTGCTCAGCCGCGATCGCTGATCGCGGAGTGGCGCCCGTCTGTTGGAGCGTGCTGCTAGCATTGCAGTCATGACCTCGAATCGCATTCGCCAATGCAAAGACCACCCGACGGTCGATGCCATTGCGCGGTGCACGAGCTGTCGGCGTCTCCTCTGCAACGCGTGCTATCGATTCCGAATCGGCGAAGATCCGGTCTGCGCGCGCTGCGTGTACGAGACCGAGACGCGGCCACAGCGACGCATCTCGCTCGCGTCAGCCTTCGTCTCGCTCGTCTACGGCGGCGGTTTCGTCTTGGCGCGACGGTACGATCTCTGGGAGGGCTATGGGGGCGAGCTCATCTTCGGCGCCGTCGTCGCGCTCGCCGTCGCGATCTTCATCGGCCTTTCCGGGCGCGCGAAAGATGCGCCGAACGTCGAGCGTCGTGAGCTCGAGGAAGAGGTCGGCGAATCGGCGCTCGATCTCCGTGGGAGCCCCTATCGCGCGGGTGTTCGACGCATCGTCCAAGCCGCTTCGCCACGGCTTTCGGGGAGGCTCACCGTGTTGGTGGTGGGCCTCAGTCTCGCTTCGTGTGCCGTCATTCTTCCTGCGAGCTTGAAGCTCCCGCATTGGGTCGAGCTCGAGCTGGTGCTCGCCGCATGGTGGGTGCTGCTCACCGGCACGTTGGTCGGTCTTCTGCACCGCGGATTCAGGTTGGCCGACGATTGGGTGTACTTCGCTCCTTGGGATCGCGGGGGCGCGAAAGACGGACCGAGCTCGGAGTCGGGCGAGAGCGTCTCGACACCCGGGAAGAAGAAGCGTGGAAAGAAAGGGAAGTCGAGCAGCCGTGACAGCAGCACGGGCTGGCTCAGCGGGTGTGGCGACGTCGGATGCAGTGGCGCCGACGCAGGGGAGGGGGCGATTGCGCTCATCGGAATCGCGGTGGCGCTCGCGATTGCATTCGGCGCGGCGTGGATCCTGGTCGAGATTGCGATGCCGCTCGTTTTCTTCCTCGTCTATTGGGTATTGATGAAGGCCATCGGACGCGTCGCGAACGATCGGCACGAATGCAAAGGTCACTTCGGCCGAAGTCTTGTATGGGGCGCGGTTTGGTCTACGCTCTATTTGGTGCCGCTCTCTCTGCTGACGTTCGTGGTCCATCGGGCGCTTCCGGTCGCGGTGCCGGCTCCGGGCTCGCCGACGACGATCATCGCGCCACGCTGAAGGCCTTTTCCATCGCCGGCCGTGAGTGAGCGTGCTTGTCGGCCCACCTGAGACGGCGGGTCCTCGACCCGAGGCCTCCAGCCCTCAGTCGGGCAGCTCGGCTTCCCGGCTTTCACAGGTGCGAACCCCTGGAACGTACATTGCTAAAAGGGTCGACGCATGCTCCGGAGCGGGTGCTCGCCAACCCGTTCGGGAGCGCCGCGCTTGCGAGCGGTAGCGCGAAAGCGATTTCGGGCGACGATGTCTGAAGAGTCACTTTTCTCGTCGCGAATTCGCGGCGAGTAGGGCCATCATGGTCCGACGACACGCAGAGGAGACATACATGTCCATTTCGATCGATCTCAGCAAGCACCTCGACAAGGCCCACGAGAACAAGAGCGTTGCAGACCTCTTGGACGCACCCCCGTCGGCGCTCGCCGGCCTCACCGAGGCGCACGACAGATCATCGAAGTGATGCCCGTCAGCTCATTCGACGCCGACGGCGAATCCATCACGGTAGACGTCGTCCACGGGTAGGTCGCAGTCGATTGACACGAGGTGAATGGCGCTCCCTGGGCCGGCTTCGTGACGCGTCCACGTTCCATCGTCTTGTCGTCGATGTACTTCGACGAGCTTCTGCCGATGCTCAACGAGCACGACCTCGCGCAACGATGCAATGGCGCGGTAATGACGGAGCTTCTCACCGCGGTCGTAGGCCTCGGTGCTGGGGCTCAGCACCTCGACCAGCACGACGGGGTTGATGGCGGCCATATCGTCGGCAGGGTGGCGCTCGGCGCTTCCGCAGACGACGCTTACGTCGGGGTAGGTCTCGAGCCCGGTATCGAGAACACGAATACGAAGGTCGGACGAATACACTCGGCAGGGCTTCCCTCTGAGCGCAACGTTCAGCAACGCGCCGACGTTCATCGCGACTGCGGCATGCTCCGGGGTACCATTCGGCGTCGCGTAGATCACGCCATCGAGATACTCGTGCTTCACGTTGCTCGATCGTTCGAACGCGACGTACTCAGCACGGGTGTAACGCACGAGGCGGACGTCGGCAGGCATACCGGTCAGTCTACGCGGCCCACGCCCTTCCAGACTGCTCGTGTGAGGGTCGCCACCAGACGTACTCTTTCGGCCGCCGAGAGAGAGCGCGCGTAGTCGGCCGTCTCGGCCTCTGCAGCCTCCCAAGTCAGCTCTCGGAGCAAAGGGGGATCATCGCTCTCGACGTCCTCAGCTGGGCACCGTTCGAGGCCGTCGCGCCAGAGTCGTCCCGCGTGGTAA
>JAYUUB010000142.1:0-80295 GCA_043755175.1 Polyangiaceae bacterium
GAGATCGATCGTGACCGTGTCGCCTTCGAGACGCATTCTCGTCGACTCGCGCGGAGGAGGCGGCGGGTTCTTGCGGCGATAGAAGCGCCCGAAGAGACCGAGGTGCACGTGGACGGTTCGTCCGCGCTCGAAAACGTAAAAGAGGTGCTTCCCCCACGCTTCGACGCGCTTCAGCGTGACACGCTCTGCGCTCCCCACCAGTTTCTCTGCGTCGAAGCGCCCCTGCGGCGACGTGACGAGGAGCGCCTGCCCGGCAAGCGCTTTTTCGTGATCGCGGGCGGCGCGATGAATGGTGTGCCCTTCAGGCATGCGGCGAGGAGGGTGGGGTCATTCCACGACGCCGGCAAGTGCCCGCCGATGAGAAATGCCGACGAACGAGATGAGCTGGCTTCGAACCGATCGGCGCTCTATGGTCCGCCGATGAGCCTCTTTCGGCGCACGCTCTCCGCACATCGAGTGACCGAGGCAGGCCGACGCTGGCTCTTCGTTCCTTACGACCAGCTCACCGACGCGGTCGGCCCGCTCGCGCGCGAATCTCCGCGGGAGCTCGGCATCGTCGTCGTCGAATGTCCCCAGAAGGCGGAGCGACGCCCCTATCACCAGCAGAAGCTGGCACTCGTGTTGACCAACCTTCGTCACTTCGCGCTCGAGCAAGCAGCACGCGGCGTTGCCGTGCGCCACGTGGTCGCCTCTTCGTACGCGGAGGCGCTCTCGGATGTGATGGCGTCGGCTCCGATCGACAATGCCATCCGGGTGATGAAGCCCGCGGAGCGTGAGCTGCGCGCAGATCTCGAGCCCCTCTTCGAATCGGGGCGGCTCGTTGCCATTCCGCACGAAGGATGGCTCACCTCGACCGAGGACTTTCGCGTCGCGACCGAGGGCCGCGCGTGGAGGATGGACGCGTTTTACCGGCAGGTTCGGCGTCGGCTCGACATCCTCATGGTGAAAGGAAAGCCACTGGGTGGCCGCTTCAGCTTCGATGCAGAAAACCGTAAGGCATGGCGTGGTGATCCACCTGAGCCGACGCTCCCGAGCTTCACCGTCGACGAGATCACCGCCGAGGTCTGTGAGGTCGTGCGTACCAAGATGGGAGATCATCCGGGGCGTCTCGTGCCCGAGATGCTCCCGGCGACCCAAAGCGATGCCGCGAGGGTCTGGGAATGGGCGAAGAGCGCCTGTCTCGAGCATTTCGGCCCGTTCGAGGACGCCATGTCGTCATCTGCGCGCAACCTGTTTCACACGCGCGTTTCGTCGCTCCTGAATCTGCAGCGAATCGATGCGCACGCCGTCATCGACGACGTCGTCGCGATGGATCTGCCGCTCGCGAGCAAGGAGGGTTTCGTCCGCCAGATCCTCGGATGGCGGGAGTACGTGCGCCACGTGCACGACGCGACCGATGGATTTCGCGTGCTCGACGGCGTGGCGCAGCCCTGCGCGACGACCCCTGGTCATGGATCTCTCTCGTCGTTCCTCGGTGCAAATCGCCCGCTCCCGAGCGTGTATTGGGGCGAGCGCTCGGGGCTCCGCTGCCTCGATGAGGTCGTCAAGTCGGTCTGGGAGGAGGGCTATAGCCACCACATCACTCGGCTCATGGTGCTCTCGAACATCGCCATGCTCCTCGACGTCTCGCCGCGAGAGGTCACCGACTGGTTTTGGGCGGCATACACCGACGCTTACGATTGGGTCGTCGAGCCCAACGTCCACGGGATGGGCACGTTCGGGGTCGGCCCGCTCTTCACGACGAAGCCGTACGTCGCTGGCTCCGCGTACATCGATAGGATGAGTGACTATTGCAAAGGTTGTCGCTTCGATCCGAAGACGACGTGCCCGCTCACTCCTCTCTATTGGGCATTTCTCGGTCGACACCGTGAGGCGCTCTCTCAGATCGATCGCATGAAGTTGCCGATGAACGCCGAGTCACGGCGCCGGCCCGATCAGAAACGCGCTGACGCCGAGACGTTCGAGCGCGTCGTCACGACGCTCGAACGTGGCGAGCCTCTCCCCTGACGCGGTCGCGGCCTCAGTGGCCGACCGTGGCGGGATCAGATCTTCACAGGGTCGATCGTCACGGGATCGATGCTCACCAAATCGATCGTCAAGGGGTCGATGCTCACCGGGTCGATGCTCACCTCGCCGATGGTGACCGGATCAATCCTCAGCCGATCGGCGAATCGGTTCGTGAGCGGCGGATCGAGAGCGGTCGAATTCGCGTCATCCGGATCTTTTGCGACATCCTCGGTCGACGGCGCGATCGACTGCATCGCGGGAGGAGGAAGCCCCGGTGTCTCCGCGACGGATGGCTCCGCGTCCAGGGAGGTCGACGAAGGATCGAGCAGGAGCTCGCCCACCTGGGGATCTCGAGCCTCCGGTGACGACGAGCCCACGTCGGGCGGGAGCGAGAGGGCGACGCCCTCGTCGGCCGCGCCGGGAACGACGTCGCTACCGTGGACAGATTGCCGCATTCTTCGTGCCAGCCGCCCATTCGAGGGTGCAGGCCACGAAAAGAGTCCGCGCGAAAAGAGTGGCCTCCGGACGTCGACCTCGGAGAGAGGCTGAACAAATCTCCGCTCTTCGCCGAGCCGGCCGACCAAGGGGTCCGGGGCCAAGGAAGGGCTCCGATGCACTCGGCTCCCCTCTCACTCGACAAACCAGGCCTCGTCGTAGTAAGGAGGCCGCCCCCACCGCGAGGAAGCTCGACCCTCCGAGCCACGCAAGATCACGCCGGGGACGCACCGAGCGACCTTTGCAGGAGAAATTCATGTTCACGCCACGCACTGCCGGGCGATTCCGTTTCGTCTGGATGTTGTTGAGTCTCTTGTTCGCGATCGCGATGCCCGTGTTGGCGCTCGGCGATGGCTCGGGCGCCAAGCCCGAAGAGCACAAGGCAGGCGGCGAGGCGAACCTCGTCCTGCCCGACCTCTCGACGGCCCACATGCTGGGCACCGACGGCCGCACCCTCCTGATGGGCGGTCTCGGTGTTTGCGTGTTCGGCCTCGCCTTCGCGCTCGTGATCTACAGCCAGCTGAAGAACATGCCTGTTCACTCCTCGATGAGGGAGATTAGCGAGCTCATCTACGAGACGTGCAAGACGTACCTCATCACGCAGGGCAAGTTCATCCTGCAGCTCGAGGTTCTCATCGGCGGAATCATGGTCGTCTATTACGGCGTCTTCATGCACTTCCCCGCGGTGAAGGTCGCCGTCATCCTCCTTTTCAGCCTCGTCGGTATCGCCGGCAGCTACGGCGTCGCCTGGTTCGGCATCCGCGTGAACACTTTCGCGAACTCGCGCACGGCGTTCGCCAGCCTCGAAGGCAAGGCCCACCCGGTCTATGCGATCCCCCTGAAGGCCGGCATGAGCATCGGCATGCTGCTCATCAGCGTCGAGCTCTTCCTGATGCTCTGCATCCTGCTGTTCGTTCCGCGCGAGTACGCCGGCCCCTGCTTCATCGGCTTCGCCATCGGCGAGTCGCTCGGCGCTTCGGCCCTTCGCATCGCAGGCGGCATCTTCACGAAGATCGCCGACATCGGGTCGGATCTCATGAAGATCGTCTTCAAGATCAAAGAAGACGACGCACGTAACCCCGGCGTCATCGCCGACTGCACCGGCGACAACGCCGGCGACTCGGTCGGCCCCTCGGCCGACGGTTTCGAGACCTACGGCGTCACCGGCGTCGCGCTCATCTCGTTCATTCTTCTGGCCGTCCAGGAGCAGTTCCGAGTTCAGCTCCTCGTCTGGATCTTCGTCATCCGCGTCGTGATGGTCATCGCTTCGGCGGCCTCGTACCTCATCAACGCGGCCATCGCGAAGGGCAAGTACACCGGCGCGAAGATGAACTTCGAGGCTCCCCTCACGTTCCTCGTGTGGCTCACCTCGATCGTCTCGGTCATCGCGACGTTCGCCATCAGCTACCTGCTCATTCCGACCCTCGGCGCTGGCACCTACTGGTGGAAGTTCTCGATGATCATCTCGTGCGGCACCCTCGCCGGCGCCATCATCCCCGAGCTCATCAAGGTGTTCACCTCGACCGAGTCGGCCCACGTCCGAGAGGTCGTCACCGCTTCGAAAGAAGGCGGCGCGTCGCTCAACGTTCTCGCAGGTCTCACGGCCGGTAACTTCGCCGCCTACTGGATGGGCATCACGCTCGTCGTGCTCATGGGCGCTTCGTACTACGTGACCCGCATTGGCAACGCGCCGGTCGAGATGATCGGCGCCGCGATGACCCTGAACGGTCTCGACGTCTCCGCGGTCTTCGCGTTCGGTCTCGTGGCCTTCGGCTTCCTCGGCATGGGCCCTGTCACCATCGCCGTCGACTCCTACGGTCCGGTCACCGACAACGCACAATCGGTCTACGAGCTCAGCCTCATCGAGAACGTCCCGAACATCAAAGACATCATCAAGAAAGACTTCGGCTTCGAGCCCAAGTTCGAGACGGCCAAAGAGCTTCTCGAGGAGAACGACGGCGCCGGCAACACCTTCAAAGCCACGGCGAAGCCGGTGCTCATCGGCACCGCGGTCGTCGGATCGACGACGATGATCTTCTCGATCATCGTGGTGCTCACGGGGCTCAACGCAGAGCTCCTCCGCAACCTCTCGCTCCTTCACCCGCCCTTCTTGCTCGGCCTCATCGCCGGTGGCTCCGTGATCTATTGGTTCACGGGCGCTTCGACGCAGGCGGTCTCGACCGGCGCTTACCGCGCAGTCGAGTTCATCAAAGCGAACATCAAGCTCGACGGCGTCGAGAAGGCCTCCATCGAAGACTCGAAGAAGGTCGTCGAGATCTGCACGCTCTACGCGCAGAAGGGCATGTTCAACATCTTCTTGACGGTCTTCTTCTCGACCCTCGGGTTCGCGTTCCTCGAGAGCTACTTCTTCATCGGGTACCTCATCTCGATCGCCCTCTTCGGTCTGTTCCAAGCGCTCTTCCTCGCCAACGCCGGCGGAGCCTGGGACAACGCCAAGAAGATCGTCGAGACCGAGCTCAAGGCGAAGGGAACTCCGCTTCACGATGCTTGCATCGTCGGCGATACGGTCGGCGATCCATTCAAAGACACGTCGAGCGTCGCGATGAACCCCATCATCAAGTTCACCACGCTCTTCGGTCTCCTTGCCGTCGAGCTCGCCGAGCAGATCGGTCGCGACAACGCCTCGACCCGCCTCATCGTCGGCGTGGTCTGCTTCCTCGCTTCGACCTTCTTCGTCTACCGCTCGTTCTACGGAATGCGCATCGACGGCGGCAGCAGCGAAGGCGCCAATGCGGCGAAGCACGCGAGCTCCGAATCCTGAGATTCTGACGCTCACGCGATGAGGCGAAAGCCTCTCCCTTCGACCCCCGAGGCCACAGCCCTGGGGGTCGAGTCGTTTGTGACCCCGGTCGGACTCGAACCGACACGTCCTTGCGAACCGCAGATTTTAAATCTGCTGCGTTTACCGATTTCGCCACGGGGCCGTGGTGTTTTCGCGATCTCGCCCACCAACGCTACCGCGAGAGCGAGAGCGCGACGCGTGAGAACGACCGGCCGTGGGTCGGGACCGCGTTTCCCCCCACGTGATGCTGGCCCTCGTCGTCATCCTCGTGGTCTCCCGCGCGCTCGGGTGGTGCCTTCCCAACACGAGCGGATCGGGCCGATCGAACGAGCTTCAATCACCCGCGAGCAAGATCCTTTGAGAGCCGGCGGTCGGGCAGCCTCCCGGGGGACGCTTGCGGCGGGGAAACCCGCCTGGGATACTTCGAAAGCCCATGACGCTCCGAATTCTCGCCGCGACCCTGACCGCTTGCTCGCTCCTGTTCGCGTGTGGCACCTCCGGTGATCCACTGGGGAAGCCGGTGCCCGATCCGAAGGTCGATCCATGCAGCGCATCGGCGATCACCGACTGTCTCGTCGACCAGAAGGCGTGCGCGATGAAGAGCGGCAGCCCCGTTTGCAACGCCTGTGCGAACGCGGAGTATGCGGCGAAGTCGGGAAGCTGCGAGCCGCTCCCGGGGCAGGCGATTTCTCACGCCTTCGCGGCGTTCACGACGCAGCCCGGACAAGAGGTGCTCGGCGAATGCCAGAGCTGGACCCTCGACAACGACACCGACATCTGGGTCAATGGTGTCGAGCTCGTGCAGAACGAGGCCTCGCATCACTCGAATTGGACCTTCGTCCCCGACACGAAGTATCCCGGACCCGACGGCGTCTGGAACTGCGCGGACCGAAGTTACGACGAGCTCTCGGCGGCCGTCGCCGGCGGCGTGCTCTACGCCCAGTCCACGCAAGCCGTCCACGAAGTTCAGAAGTTTCCCGAAGGGGCGGCGGTCCGCATCCCGGCGCATTCGCGGATCATCGGCGACGTGCATCTGCTCAACGTCTCGAATGCGCCCATCACCGGGCACCTCGATCTGACGATGTACACGCTCGACGTTTCTGAGGTGACCCACAGGCTCTCGCCGTTCCGGATGAACTACGGAACGCTCGACATCCCGCCGCTCGCGACCTCGCGTTTCAGCGGCGACTGCACGCTCGCCTCCGATTACGAGAGCGCGGTCAAGAAGCCCTACGACGTGAAGGTCTACTACGTCCTTCCACACACGCACGCGCTCGGCTCGCGCTTCTTCATGCAGATCCTCGGTGGCGCGCAAGACGGCCAGACACTCATCGACGTCCGCGGCTTCAACGGCGAGGCGCGCGGACGCGCTTACGATCCGCCGGTCGATCTCACCGGATCGACCGGTCTCCGTTTCGGCTGCGAGTTCGAGAACCCGCGCACGTCGACCGTTCATTGGGGCTTCGGCGATCAGGAAATGTGCGAGATGCTCGGCTTCATCGAAGCGTCGGCCGGGTTCGACGCCGAGATCCAGTCCGACGCTCCAGCCGGCGACGACGGGGCGACCAAGCTCTTCAGCGGGCCCTGCCAGTCGCTCATGCTCCCTTGGGAAAAAAAGCTCTGACCCGAGATTCCGAGCACTCGACGACGGGATCGCGCTGCCTGCCCCGTTCGTTCTCGTGCCCGGCGACATGCTCGTTCGAGCCGCGAAGGGGCAGAAGGTGCGGGTGTAAGGACCCGAAGCTCGGTGCGTTCGAGTGACATGCGCACCGCACTCACCTCCAGTTTCGGGCTCGTCACTCTGTCGACTCTTCTCCTCGCTGGCTGTGGGGGCTCCGCTCCCATGGCGAGCAGCCCGGCGGAGGCCGCTGCTCCTCCTGCCGCGTACGGTGCGGGCGCACCCTCTCAGCCCGTGACGGCCACCGCCTCCGAGGGCGACATGCCGATGGCCGAGCCCAAGGCGCCGTCGGCCCCCGCCATGGACGGAGGCTCGAGGCCTTCGCCTTCGCCGGTCGTCGCGGGTGGTCGGATCGAGGCCGCGGCGAAGGGCGAGAAGACGAGAGCGCCGGCCGAGGTCGCGACCGCGGGGGTTCGCGCCGGTGAATGGGACGACAACGCGAATTACCGAGACTTTCTTGCCTACATCGGACAGCAAGAGCAACTCGGTATCGAAAAGCTCGACGTGAGCCGTCGCCACTTCATCGTGGTCGAAGACAAAGACGGCCGCGGCGTGCCCAACTGCAAAGTGAGCGTGGGCGACGGTCAGCGCTCGGTGGCGTTCAAGACGGCCGCTTCGGGGCGCGCGATCTTCTTCCCGGGTGCCTTCGGCTTCAAGGCGGGCAAGCTCCAAGTGACGACCTCGTGCCTCTCGGCGAACGCCGCCACCACGGTCTCCTTCGATGCGAGCGCGACCGACGCCTCGGTGCTCCTCAAGCTCCAGGCAGCGCGCGCTGTCGAGAAGAAGCCCGTCATCGACGTCGTGTTCGTTCTCGATACGACGGGCTCGATGTCGGAAGAAATCGCGAGCATCAAGTCGACCCTGAAGGCAGTCATCGATCGCATGGGACCCGACGCGATCATCCGCGTCGGTCTCGTCGAGTACAAAGACCGATCCGATTCGTTCGTCACCAAGATGTACCCGCTGACGAGTGATCTGAAGAAGCTCTCGGCGCAGATCGCGAGCATCGAAGCGGGTGGCGGCGGCGACACGCCTGAAGACGTGAACGCCGGTCTCGAGACTGCCATCGACAAAATGGGTTGGAACGATCAGGCGACGGCCCGCCTGGCTTTCCTCGTCGCCGACGCGCCGCCGCATCTCGACTACGCGAGCTCCAAGCCGTACACGAAGAGCGCAACGCGCGCGGCCGAGCTCGGGATCAAGATCTTCACGATCTCGGCCTCCGGCATGGACGACGTGGGCCAAGCCGTCTTCCGTCAGGTGGCGCAGACCACGGGCGGCACCAACATGTTCGTCCTTCGCGGGGGCGCGGGCCCTCAGTCGACCGGTGCTGGCGACGCGAAGTCGAGCTGCGGTGGGACCCACGAGAATTTTTCGAGCGGCAACCTCGACCAGCTCATCACACGAAAAATCGCCATCGAGGTCGCGAGCCTCGCGGCCGACCCGATGCGCATCGCAGGCCTCGGCAAGGACGAGAACGCGAAGCCGTGCGAGGAACGAATCGTGATGGTGGCCCGCTGACGCGGGAGCGCTCCACATCGATCGCTCGCGTGAGCCTTGGATCCCGAGAGACTGCTTTACTCGGGCCTGAGAAGGCGACACGATCCCGACCACATGGCTGAACCCCCGAGCTCGTCGGCACCGTTTTCCGACATCACCAACGTCGTCGACGTCGATCCGATTGCCGCGCGCCGACGGGGTGTGTTCACCGTGACGAGCGGCCTCGATGCCGGCCGCGTCCTGTCGATTCCCGCAGGCGACATCGTGACGCTCGGACGCTCGGCGGAGTGCACCTTCCCCTTCGACGACGCCAGCTTGTCTCGTGACCATGCGCGGGTGATGCGGGTCGGCTCGGAATACGTCCTTCGCGACGACGGCTCGAGAAACGGGACCTTCGTCAACAACCAGCGGTTGGCGAAAGCCACGACCTTGCGCGACGGCGATCGGGTGCAGCTCGGCTCGAACACGCTGCTTCGCTTCGCGCTCGTCGACGAGCAAGAAGAAGCCGCGCTCAGACGGGTTTACGAGGCCGCGATCCTCGATGGGCTCACGGGCGTCTTCAACCGCAAGCACCTCGAAGAGCGCATCGTGGCCGAGCTCGCCTTCGCACAACGCCACCACTTTCCTCTCGCCGTGGTCATCATCGACGTCGATTACTTCAAGAAGGTGAACGACGGTTACGGGCATCTCGCAGGAGACGCAGTGCTGAAGGGCGTCGCGTCGCTCCTGCAGAGCATCGTGAGGCCCGAAGACGTTCTTGCTCGCTACGGCGGCGAAGAGTTCGTCGTCGTTGCCCGAGCGACGACCTCGGCACAAGGGATCGAGCTTGCCGAGCGATTGCGGCAGGCAATCGAGATCTCTCCCATCACGTTCGAAGACAACCAGATCCGAGTCACGGCGAGCGCGGGCGTTGCAGCCATCGGCGATCCCGGGATCGCCACCGATCGCGCGGCGTTGCTGGGCGCCGCCGACGCGCGGCTTTACCGCGCAAAAGAGTCGGGTCGAAATCGCGTCGTCGGAACGGGGTGATCTCTCTCGGCCTCGCCGGCGGCCCGAAACCCGTGGTAGGGAGCACCTGCGTGTCTCAAGAGCTCAAAACGCCACCACGCCTCACGCATCTTCGCCACCTCGAGGCCGAGAGCATCCATGTCTTGCGCGAGGTCGCAGCCGAGTTTCAGAACCCGGTGATGATGTATTCGATCGGCAAAGACAGCTCGGCGATGCTCCACCTCGCCAAGAAGGCTTTCCATCCCGCACCGCTGCCGTTCCCGCTCCTCCACGTCGACACGACGTGGAAGTTTCGCGAGATGTACGCCTTTCGCGATCGCGTGGCGCGCGAAGACAACGTTCGTCTTTTGGTTCATCGAAACGAGCAGGCGCTCGCGCAGGGCATCAACCCGTTCGATCACTCGAGCCAGAAGTACACCACGGCGATGAAGACGCATGGGCTGCTCCAGGCGCTCAAGAAGTACGGCTTCGACGCGGCGTTCGGCGGCGCGCGGCGCGACGAGGAGAAGTCGCGCGCGAAGGAGCGCGTCTATTCGTTTCGCGATCGCGAAGGCCAGTGGGACCCGAAGAACCAGCGACCCGAGCTTTGGTCGCTCTACAACGGGCGGGTCGATCAGGGCGAGACCATCCGCGTGTTCCCCTTGTCGAACTGGACCGAGCTCGACGTGTGGCAATACCTCTGGCTCGAGAACGTGCCCGTCGTGCCGCTCTACTTCGCGGCCGAGCGACTCGTCGTCGAGCGGAGTGGAATGCTCGTGATGGTCGATGACGAGCGCATGCGTCTCAAGCCAGGTGAGACCCCGGTCATGAAGCGCGTCCGCTTTCGAACGCTCGGCTGCTACCCGCTCTCGGGCGCGATCGAGTCGAACGCGACGACGCTCCCCGAGATCATCGAGGAGATGCTCCTCGCGACGTCGAGCGAGCGACAGGGGCGTCTCATCGATCACGACGAAGAAGGCTCGATGGAGCTGAAGAAGCGCGAGGGTTATTTCTGATGGGCCCCGAGCTTTCCCCCGACGGCCAGGCCTTCGACGTCGAGGCCTACCTCAAAGAGCACGAGAACAAAGAGCTCGTCCGCTTCGTCACCGTCGGCAGCGTCGACGACGGCAAGTCGACCCTCATCAGACGACTGCTCTTCGAGGCGCACGGGATCTACGAGGACCAGCTGGCCGCTGTCGTCGCCGCGTCTCGCAAGAAGGCCGACGAAGAGATCGACTATTCGCTGTTCACCGACGGCCTCAAGGCCGAGCGCGAGCAGGGCATCACGATCGACGTCGCCTACCGATATTTTTCGACGAAGCGCCGCAAATTCATCATCGCCGACACGCCGGGCCACGTCGAATACACGCGCAACATGGCGACGGGAGCGTCGACCGCCGACATCGCGGTCATCCTTCTCGATGCCCGCCTCGGAGTGCTCCCGCAGAGCCGGAGGCACGCCGCGATCACGTCGCTCCTCGGCATTCGCGAGCTCGTCGTCTGCGTGAACAAAATGGATCTGATCTCGTACGGCGAGGCTCGGTTCCGCGAGCTCGAGCGCGAGTTCTCGGCGTTCGCTTCGGGGCTTCGGTTTCGTGGCGTGCACTTCATTCCCGTCAGCGCGAAGCTCGGCGACAACGTCGTCACGCCGAGCGACAAGATGCCTTGGTACGCGGGCCCGACGCTCCTCGAATCGCTCGAGACGTTACCGGTCGCTCGCGAGGCCGAAGGCGTTCCGTTCCGGTTCCCCGTGCAGCTCGTGCTCCGCCCTCACCTCGACTACCGCGGCTTCGCGGGGACGCTCGCAGAGGGCATCGTGCGCGTGGGTGACGAGGTGGAGATTCTTCCGTCGCGCCGCAGAACGCGCGTCGAAGGAATCGATACGTTCGATGGTCCGCTCACGCATGCCCCGGCGCCGATGAGCATCACGATCCGTCTCGCCGACGAGGTCGATGTGAGTCGTGGTGACATGATCGTACCGGCTCGACCACACGGCGAATCGGAGTCGACGAAGACGCCCGGCCCCCTGGTGGCGCAGGAGATCGAGGCCACTTTGGTGTGGCTGTCGGAGCGCCCGTTCGACGCCTCTCGACGTCTGCTGCTCAAACACACGACGCGCGTCGTCCCTGCGCGCGTGACCGAGGTCTCGGGCAAGCTGTCGCTCGAGACGCTCGCTCTCGAGCCGGCGAGCGGTGTCGAGCTGAACGACATCGTCAGGGCGCGCCTCCGCACCGCGCGACCTCTCTTTTGCGATTCCTACGAAGAGAGCCGAACTGCTGGAGCGTTCATTCTGATCGACGCCCTCGGAAACGGGACGGTTGCCGCCGGGATGATCGTCTCGGCCAAGCCCCTCGAACGCATCGCCGAGGGGCTCGGTGCGGTGACGCCGCATGAACGTGCCGAACGGCTCGGTCATCGGAGCGTCGTGGCTCGTGTGGCCATCGCATGGTGGCCGCTGGTCGAGCGGCTCCTGTTCGATCGAGGCGTATTGCCGGTCGCTGTCGCGCCAGCAGACCTCGGGCGTGAAGCCTCGGTCGACATCGCTCGAAGGCTCGATGTAGCAGGCCTCTGCGCGTTGGTGCTCGGTGGAGACGACGACACGTTCGCCGCGATCCGACGTGAGGTCGGTGAAGATCAGGCCATCGATGCAAGTCGCGCATCGAGCCCTGAAGACGCCGCGCGCCTCATCGCCGACCACGTGCTTCGCGTCGAAGTCGTCGTGGCCGGCGGCGGTATCTGATCTGCGCGAGAGCGCGCTCGAGCCTTCAAGTCGAAGGCGGTGCTTGCTCGGAAGGAACCGCCCAGGTCGCGCCTGGGGCCGGCATCGCCGAGCCTCGGCCCTCGTCGGGCTTCGATCGGAGCACCTCCGACCAGCGGATGCGGCCGGTGAGCATCATGAGCAAGAAGAGCGTGAGCACCGAGAGCACCGTGAGCGTGAGCCCGGTGAGCCCATCGAGGAAGTGTGCGAGCGAAAAGCCTACGAGGTAGACGAGCTGCGCTGCAGCCGCTTCGCGGTAAGCGAACCGCGCCGACACGACGAGCCGAAGGTAGCTCACGACCATCACGAGACTCACTGCGCTCGAGATCGCGAATGCGACAATCAGCGGCAGGTGATCGACGCTGTACGAGAAGAGCAGGTGAAACGAGAAGAAGGCTGCCCCGAGGAAGAAATAGTTGATCGGGTGAATGTCGAGATTCCGGAGCTTCGCGAGGACGGCCACGATCAGAAAGAAGAAGAACAGCGAGATCGGTGCCGAGAACGACAAGCTCGACGCGAGCTCGCCTGGCTGAATCCGTTTGGGCATCGACATGCCGACACCGAATCCCGAGACCAGCTGCTCGAATCGCCAGGACAGCGAGTATCCCGTGCTCGTTTTTTCTTTGGTCGAGGGCGACAGCGTCCGACTCGGAAAATCGACGTCGCGGAAGTTGGTCGTCATCTCGAGGGAGAAGTCTCTGAGAGGCGCCGCGCTCTCGCGACGTGCGTAACGCCATTCGTCGAGACCACGGCTCTTGTAACCAGCTGCGATGTGTACGGCCTGGCCCGCTTCGACCGGTAGGTCGGTCGTGAAGACTCCTCCGGCTGGAGCCGCCTTCACTTCTGCACCGTCGATCGTCAGATGGAAGGCGTCGTAGACGGCGTTCGGATCTGGAAGAGCGAACGAGAGACGAAGGGTGCCGGCCTCCTCTGAAGGGTTCTCGAACGTCCACTCGCCGTCGAAGCCGACGTCATAGAGCGAGTACCAAGTCAGCCCCTTCAAGCGTTGGTCGAGGGCGAGGTCGACGTGGATGCGGGTCGCGCTCGGGCTCTGATGCGGAGCTTCAGCGGGCTTGTCCACCGAATGCCCCGACGTCTCGGAGCCTGCGATGAAGAGGCACTCGGGAGGTTGTTGGGTTTGAGGGGAGCCCCACAGGTCCGAGACGCGCTCGGACGTGGCTCGGCTTTGGCTGGCCGTGCGGGAGCTCATCACGCCGCCGAGCACGAGCCAGGCGGCGCTGATGACCGCAAAAATGGTGAGCACGACGAAGGCGCGGGCGGCTTGGTGCATCACCCGAGCTTGCGATACCGATGAGGATTGGGCGTGCGGCGCACGAGGAACGATGGCGGAGGATTTGTGACATTCCGATGGCTCGTGTACGAAAGAGAGATGCTTTGCGCAGTCCGATGCTCGGTTTCGGCGGTCGTCTTCGTCGCTCTGGGTCTGGTGTTCGGGGTCGCGGCCTGCGGTGGAAGCCCGGGCTCTGCCGACTATCCGCAGGAGCGTGCGCGATGCACCGTCGAGGTGGCGTTGCCGAACATGGCGTGCGAAACGGCCTGCCCGATCAAGGTTCGAGCGCTGCTCGGTGACGTCGAGGGCGTGCAGCGCGTCGACGTGAATTTCGAAGAGCGCCGCGCGACGGTCGACGGTGTCTGGCCTGCGTGCGGTCACGAAGGCTTCGATCACATGTTGAAGAACCTCGCGAGCCGCGGTTACGAAGGCCGCATCATCTCGTCGCAGTGACCCCTGTCGGTCGAGGCGCGCCCCTCACCGGAGACTACTTCGCAGGCGCGAGACCTTCGCGTCGGTAAAGCCACCAAGTGCCTTGGTGCGCTGCCCTCACGATCGACGGGTCGGCCATGAAGATCCGGTCGGGGCTCGAAGGGCTTCGCACGAGAAACCAATCGAAGAAGGCGCCGTTCTTCGTCACGTTGAACTTCTCCGGGGTCCACTCCCAGCGGAGCGGCACCGGTGGAGGGACGATGGCCGCCGGATCTGTTCGATAGGTGAGCGGCGTCGCTCCCCAGACGGCGAAGTGAAAAGAGAGCCAGCCGCCCTTCTCTGCCTGCACGTACGCGGGTAGGTGGATGAACGGCGTGTTGGTTCGATGCGTTCCCGAGTGATCGAACACGAGATAGAGGAGGCGCGGGGCGCGCGGTATCTGCTGTGTAATTGCAGTGAAGTCCCGTGTTGCTACGTCGAACTCTGCGTAGTTCTCGGCGACGACGCGCGTCACACCGAGGCTCGCTACCCCGAGCGCGCACACCGCCGCGATGCGCGCGATCTTTTCTCGCGGTAGGTCTGGGAGACAACCGAGCGCGATGAAAAGGCAGGCCGTCGCCTCACGCGGATAAACGTACCACCAGAGACCAATCTCGATCGGTAGCACCAGGAACATCACGAGGAAGACCGCCGCGCACGAGAGCGGGACGAGCATCGCGAGCAGAGTCCATGCTCGATCGCGCCTCTCTCGGGCGAGCCAGGGCTTCACGCCGAACAGGACCGACAAGACGGCGATCACTCCGAGCACGCGCAAGAAGGCGTGAGTCGATTCGAGCTCGCGTGGGTCGAGAAACCCGTTCACGACCGCGCCCTGAATCTCGGAGAGCCGCTCGTAGCGAGGAACGAGAGGCCCGACCTCGCCATCGAGCGCAGGGCTCTTCGCGATCCAGAAAGCGCCGAAACAGAGCAGCGGCACCACCAGCGCCATCAACACTGGACGCAGTCTCTTGGTGACCGGATAGACGACGATCGCCGCGCCCAAGACCCCTGCCACCGCGAACGGGAAGCGAAAGGCGTGGGTGAACAGCAAGACGACGAGCGTCACCGAGAGCCCGATGTGCGCGCGGCGAGATGGACGATCGACGAGCCGTAGCGCGAGCCCGATCGAGAGCGCGAACATGCCGAGCGCCGAGACGTAGTTGATGAAGCCCCAGTGCGTGAGATCGCACCAGACGAACGGAAGCGCGGCCATGCCGAGGAGCGGGCTCTTGCGCATGCCCCACGCGAGGACGGCGAGGCCGACCGGAAGCGCCGAGAGCATGATCGCGGTCGCGACTTTCACCGCCGTGATGGCCGGGAGAAAGAGCATGAGGAGCGCACCGAGCACATAGCTCGACGCGTACGGAACGGAGAGGGGGTGGAGCTCGAACTGATCACGAAAGTGATACGAAGCGTCGAACCAGTGTCTGAAAGCCGAGGTCATCGCGGCGTGAAACGGCAGATCGGTCATCGCCGGGTAGCGGGCGATCCAGAACGGCCATGCGATCGTGATCACGGCGAAGCCGATCGCGACGAGAGCGGTGATCGTGTCTGCTGGTGACCGTTTCAAGGTCGCCACGGCAGAAACCCACGTCGCTCGGAGCGTTGCCCGACAAGCGCGGGCGACGCGAGCCGCGAGGGTTGAACCTGACTCGGTAGCCTGGGCCTCGTCCGACAAATCGCGCGGAAGATACCGTGCGCAGAGCAGATCCGCTACCGTCGCGGCGGTTCACGCCGCGCATGTCGTTCCTCACGAAGCTCCGCGAAGCGGCTCGACGCCTCTTCATCGCTCGCGACTCCGAGACTGTTGCGCTCGGCTCGCGCGCCGAGGCGACCCACGCGCCCTGGTCGGCGAAGGAGACGCGCATCGCGCGCATCGTCGTCGCCGCCGCGACCCTGTGGTTCGTGCTCGCTGCCTCGTGGGAGCTCTTCGGGCCCATCTTGGCCGGGCATTTCGCGTCTTCGGCGAGCATGGGAATCATCGCCGAGAACATGCATCGCTGGGGCATCGCGGGGCCGGTCTGGAGCTACACGAACGAGAAACCGACGCCCGATCTCTATTACTGCCATCACCCTTGGGGCATCTTCTGGACGACGCGCTTCTACTTCGAGGTGTTCGGTCGTCACGACTTCGTCTGCCGATTGCCCGCCGTGGTGCTCTCTGCGATCACGCCGCCGCTGCTCTCCGCGGTGAGCCGCGCGCTGTATCGACCGTACGCCGGCGCCGCGACCGCGGTCGCGTTCGTGGTGCTGCCCATCACCCTCTCGTTCGCGAGCTTCAACGCGCTCGAAGTGCCGGTCATCGCGTACTCCGCGCTCTTCCTGTGGGGCTATGTCCGGCTCACCGAGAGCTCGAAGCGGAGGTATCTCGTCGCGAGCCTCGTCGGCGCCTTTCTGGCGCTGAATGCCGACTGGCCGGCCTTCGTCGTCGTCGGCGTGATTCTGGCCGTGGAGCTCGTGCGCATGTTGTCGGTTCGGGTCGCGAAGACCGCATCGCTGGAGCGACGGCGCGCCCAACACTGGGCGCTCACCGCGACGGTCAGCGTCGTCACGCTCGTCGTTTACCTCCATCTCTTCAGCGCGCAGGGCAAGCTGAGCGATCTGCTCGGAAGCTACGGCATGCGATCGTCGGGCAACGAAGCCACCTTGTCGGCGGTGCTCCACGAGCGTCGCTATTGGATCGAGCTGATGTTCACGCCGGTGGCGATATTTCTCGGCAAGCTCTTCGCCGTCGTCGCCGTCGTCCGCTTCTTCATCACGCGCCGAGCAGTCGAGATCGTGCCGCTCGCGGTGCTCGTCATGGCGAGCTTTCAGTACGTCATCTTCAAGCAAGGCGCCGACATCCACGTCTTCTGGCCGCACTACTTCGCTCCCTACTTCGCGCTCGCGATGGGCGGTCTCGTCGCGACGAGTGCTTGCATCACGCGGCGACTCTTCGAGGCTCGCTGGCCGCGCGTCGCTGCGCAGTCGGGGCTCGTCACGCTCGCGTTCGCCGCAATTCCTCTTGGCTTCGTTCTCCGCGACGGTGCCGACGTGCTCGTTTACGCACACCGAACCGGTGGTCGCATGAACGAGAAAGGACTTCGGATCGAGTCGAGTGGCGACAAGGTCGCGCTGCTCCACTGGCTGGCTCCCGAGGCGCGGGTCATCGGGCTTCACGAGAGCATGAACGCGAACTGGGCCGACGTTTGGGCGCTCGGTGGACGAACCGTCCCCCTCGCGGCCAATCCTCCGCCGATCGGGTCCGATGCGGTCACGGTGGTCGACGTGCGGTTCGTTCCGGACGCGACGAAAGCCAATCTTCTGCAAATGTACGGGGTCACCGCGGTCGGACCATTCTGGGCTTTGCGCGCGACCGTCGCTCCGCCGCGCGTGCTCTCTTTCGTCGAGACCGAGCCCTCACTCCTCGAGTCGTACTTCGTGTCGGGCACCGAGCCTCATCGCGAGATCGCACGAGATCCGTATGCAGCGTGGGAGCTCTATCATCACTACGGCATCACGGCCCCGTTGCCCGAAGCGCCCGCGCAGTCGTTCGAGGAGCACCGTGTGAGACACAACATCGCCCTCTTCGCTGGCGATGTAGAAGGCGCGCGAGCCGAGCGTGATGCGCTGATGTCGGGTTGCCGCGTTCTCGACGTCACTTTCTCCGAGGGGACGAAGCTCGTGTGCGCGCGATTCCACGAGGGCGCTTCCGATACGCTGACCATCGTCTTCGAGCCGAGCGGACCGCTGACGGCTGGCGTGGAGCTGTCGCTCACCTCGCGGGTGACGCACCCGGGCCTGATGTCGACGACCATGGTCGACCCGACGATTCGTGAGTCGAGCTTCCCCTTTTCGCTCGCTCCATCGCGCTTCTCGAAGGGATTTCTCTATTCACACGTCATCGTGATTCGACCGAGGCCTGGGCGCGAAGTCTTCGATCTCGCCTGGAACGGAAGGGGAGCGCCGAGCAGCGAAAGACCCGTCGAAGTGCTTCGGCTCTGAGAAGGTGCGTGGCCGCGAGGTCCTCGTCCGCGCTACGCTCTGCCGATGCGTGGAACCGGTGCGCTGGCTTGGACGCTGACGGTCGCGATGCTCGGCTGCGCCCAACGGAGTGAGGCTCCCATGTCTCAATCGAGCGCCGCTGCCCCGGCCGCGACATCCGAAAGCCCGAAGCCGAGCGTCGGCCCCGATCCCAGCCCCACGGCGACCTCGGGAGCGCAGGGCGACGGCTCTCCGGCGCAGCTCGAACAGAAGACGGCAGAGCTCGAGCGACAGCTCGAGAGCGCCAAGGACGACGCGACCCGGCACGAGCTCGAGCTCCAGCTCAAAGCGGCGAAGGACAGAGGCGGCGGGGGGCCGGCTGTATCTCCCAACCCGCATGGCGGCTCGTGTGATCGAGGCGACCCGCTGTGTGTCGACTCGACCGAGTCCGACAAGAACAAGCGCAAGGCTCCGATGCTCGCCTCGACCAAGTCGTTGACCGATCGTCTCTCGAACACCCAGCTCGAGCAGTTGGTGAGTGACAACATCGAGAAGCTCGTCCCTTGTACGAAGACCGATGCGACGCTGAACGTGCACGCGACGGTCGCGCCCGAGGGGAACGTGCTCGAAGCCTCGTCCGATACGAGCTCGCCCGATGATGCGAAGATGCGTGACTGCGTCGTCAAGGTGCTCAAGCGTCTCTCGTTTCCGAAAGCCCAAGGCATCCACCCGAGCCCAGTGACGTTCGAGCTCTCTCTGAAGCCACAAGACCTTTGATATGACGAATTCATTGCATCTCAATGTCAATAGCAATCGAGTCGACCCTACGAGACAGAGTGAGCGACTCCTTCTCCGGGCACGGGCCGTCCCATCGAGACGGTCTCCCACAACGCTTCGATGCGCCGGCTTTGCGGTCCTCCTCGGCTCGTCGTTTGTGGTCGTCGCCTCGGGGTGTGGCGGTGCGGCGCCGATGGGAGCTCCTGAGTCGCCGACTGCTTCGAACGAATCGTCTCGCCACGATGATCCTTCGAGTGGGGTTCGCATTGCGCACATGCAGGTGAGTCCCGCGGGCGAGGGCCAGGACGACGCGACGACGAAAGTGGCCGCTCCGGCGCCGATCGTTTCCGTGGTCGACACCGCGTCGACGCCCACGCCCGGCGGTAAGCATCGGGCGGCGTCGAAGCTTGCGCCCCTCGACGGGACGAAGACCTCTGCCGGCCGCTCGGAGACGGGGTCACCGGGCGGCGGCGCGACCGAGAGCGGTGTACTCGGCGGTGCTTCGCGGGGGGAGCATGCGACCCCGGCTGCAGCCACGACGACGAGCCTCGGCGTAGAGCTCTCCGAGGACGACGTGAACCAGGCCATCGCACCGAAAATGCGGTCGCTTCGAAGCTGCGCATCGACCGACTCGTCAATCTCGATGCGACTCGCCGTGGCTCCGGGAGGCAAGGTCGCCGAAGCGACCGCGACGCGCAGCATGCCCGACGATCCGCGCCTGCGTGACTGTGTCGAACGGAATTTCAGAGGCGTGACGTTCGGCGCGTCGAGTCGAGATCATGGGACTGCGCTCTCGTTCGAGCTCGAGCTGAAGCCGCTCGACGCACGCTGAGTCGGCTGACGACACCGAAGCGCTCGGCAGGAGCTCGGTCGGCGTCTAGGCGTCGCCGACTGTGCGCATGCCCATCCCGGAGAGCGGCGTGATTCCGAGCAGCGCATGGGCGCTGTTCCATCGCGCCTCTGCAGCATCGTCGAAGAGGACACCCTCGACCCGCGCGAGATCGTCGAGCGGGACGGGAAGCCACGACCCGTGGGCGAGTTCGCCCTCGAGCTGACCGGGACCCCAGCCGCTGTATCCGAGGACGACGAAGGCCTCCGATGCCTGCTCCGATTCGGACCCGCCGTTTTCGAGATCGAGCGCGAGTCGATCGAAGGCCGTTCGTGACGAGCTGACTCGCATGCGGCCGCCGATGTCGAGCACTCCCGGGAGTCCGTCGAAGCGATCGGGATCGCGGGTGACGATCCAACCCGAGCCCGGCTCGACGGGGCCACCCACGAAGACCTTGCCCTCTGCGCGTGATGCCGTTTCGCCGTAACCCGCGAGGCTCAAGACCTCACCGAGCTTCAGCTCGGCGACACGGTTGACGACGAAGCCGAGCGCGCCTTTCGGCCCGTGTAGCGCAAGCAAGATCACCGTTCGCTCGAAATTCGGATCACCCAGCGGCGGCGAGGCAATGAGCAGGCCCGGTGCAAGGGTATCGCTCAGCACCTGCAAAGCCTACAGGATCGCCGCTCGCGTGGCGACCCACTGCCGACGGATGGATTGCGGTCTCGCTCCCGAGGCACTAGGTCGGGTGCGTGGTCGACCCGCTACGCATCGAATTCCACGGTGGCACGTTGCGCATTCGTGGTCTCGAGCGCGACGCGATGACCGAGGTGCCAGGCTGCTTGTGGGATGACCGCGAAGCCGTAGCTCGAGCCCGCGCAAACGACTACGCCCGGATCATCCTCACCCTCCGCGGTCGCGGGATCGCATACGAGGACGCCGCGCGCAGCTATGCCGAGGTCGCCTTCGAGCCCGTCGCCCATCGTGAGGCGTTCCCGCATCAGGCCGAGGCCATTCTGGCGTGGGTCGGCGCCGGCGGGCGCGGCGTCGTGGTTCTTCCGACGGGAGCCGGCAAGACGCACGTCGCGGCGCTCGCGATTCAGTCGAAGAAGCGCAGCACGCTCGTCGTCGTCCCGACGCTCGATTTGCTCGCGCAATGGCACGACGGGATGAGCGCTACCTTCGACGTTCCAGTCGGCCTCGTCGGTGGTGGCTACCACGAGATCACAGACCTCACGATCACGACCTACGACTCGGCACATCTGCACATGGACCGACTCGGCAATCGCTTCGGTCTCGTGATCTTCGACGAGTGCCATCATCTCCCGAGCGAGGCCTATTCGACCGCTGCGAGAATGTGCCTCGCACCCTTTCGGCTCGGCCTCACTGCGACACCCGAGCGGAGCGACGGCAAAGAAGTCCTTTACGAAGAGCTCGTCGGCAAGACGGTCTATCGGCGAGACATCCAAGAGCTGTCGGGGCATTACCTGGCGCCCTACGAGACGATTCGACTCGAAGTTCCGCTGTCCGAGTCCGAGCGGGCGGCCTACACCGAAGCGCGGAGCGAGTACGTGTCGTTCATCCGTCGCAACGGGATCAACATGGCGCGCCCCGATGGCTGGAGTCAGTTTCTCTTGAAGAGCTCGCTCTCCGACGTCGGCCGCCGCGCGTTTCTCGCCTACCGAAGACAGAAGCAGTTGGCGCTCGCGGCGCCTGGCAAGCTCGACGTCCTCGAGCGCCTGCTCTTCACGCACAAGAAAGACCGACTCCTCATCTTCACCGAAGACAACGCGACGGTGCACCACATCGCGCGCAGCATGCTCGTCCCGGCGATCACCCACGAGACGAAGGTGAAGGAGCGAGCGCACGTGCTCGCGGGCTTCAATGCAGGCGACTACTTCGCGATCGTGACCAGCAAAGTACTCAACGAAGGCGTGAACGTTCCCACGGCCAACGTCGCCGTCGTGCTGTCGGGGAGCGGCTCGGTGCGCGAGCACGTCCAGCGGCTCGGCCGCATCTTGCGCAAGCACGGTGACAAGCGCGCCATCCTCTACGAGCTGGTAGCTGCCGGAACCAACGAGGAGCGCACGAGCGACAAGCGCAGGGAGCACAGTGCTTACAAGTGATCTCGTCCGCGCGCGTCGCTCGGGCGGCGCGCTCCATCCGCGCTTTCTCGATCCGAAGGCGCGTGCGCGTCTTCTCGAGGTCGCGAGCTCGTACGTCGAGGTGTGGAAGAACCTCGTCGGTCACAACCGCGAGACTGTCGAGCTCGCGCTCGACGCCGTTCCGCTCTCGTCACGCGATCGCATCGTGGGCGACGGCCTGCGCAAGCTCTGTGAAGATCGCGCCGAGTTCGACGTCCCGGCCGGGCTCGACCCGGAGATCGTCCGACGAGAGATCTTTCTGCGTGCGGCGCGCGCACACCGAGCGCTCGCTGCACGAGAGCGCTTCGCCCGCGAACCGGTCATCGCCGAGGCTGCCGAGGCGCTCGGCGCGACGGTGGAAGCCGTCGAGAAGGCGATGTTCGCAGATCTGCGAGATCGTCAAGAGCTCGTGAAGTTCGAGCCGCTTTCAGCAGAGCTCCTCCTCGATCGCTACGACATCTCGGTCGTCCAAGCGCTGCTCTTGCGTGCGACGAAAGTCGTCGTGAGCTTCGGAGGTGAAGATCCTCGAGCGACGAGGCGCCTCTTTCGCGCGGCACGCTTCCACGGACTCCTTCACGAAGTGCGCCGCGCGAGCGCGAAGGGTGGAGAGAAATACGAGGTCACGCTCGACGGGCCTCTCAGTCTCTTCGACGCCGTGCAGCGCTATGGGCTGAAGCTCGCGCTGTTCTTTCCGAGCATTCTCGAGCTACCGAAGTTCTCGATGGTGGCCGAGGTTCGGCACGGCCCCCAGCGCGAGCCGCTCTCGATGACCATCGATTCGAAGACCAACCTCCGACCCGTTTGCGCCGAAACGGGTGGTCGGCGTCCAGAGCTCGACGTGCTGGTGCGTGCCTTCGAAGCGCTCGACTCCGATTGGGCGGTAAGAGACTGCGACGAGGTGGTGTCGCTTCCAGGCGAGGTGGTGTGTGCACCCGATCTGGTCTTCTCGAACGAGAAGACCGGTGAGGAGGTCTTCTTCGAGCTGTTCGGTTTTTGGAGCCGGGACGCCGTGTTCCAACGCGTGGAGCTCGTGAAGAAGGGCTTTCCGGGGCGAATTCTCCTCGCCGTCGGCAAGCATCTCCGCGTGAGCGAAGCCGTGCTCGGTGACGACATCGGGAGCGAGGTCTACGTTTTCAAGACCACGCTCTCGGCGAAAGAGGTGCTTGCCCGCCTCGATCGAAAGCGCTGAGCTCACGGAGGCACTTAAGGGCCTGCGTACAAACAACTCGGTGCTAATCCGCCGATACCTTCGTGAGACAGGCGGCCTCGTCTCTGCGCTCCCTCAGCCTACAAAAGTAGCCTTCCGGTGCTCGTTTCTCGGGCAAAAGGCTCCCTTCGATCTAGACGGAACATCGATCGACTTGATTGTACGCGGGCCCTTACTCGGTCTCGCGATCACGACAGCACCGAAACCCCATCTCGTAGCTCCCGAATCGCGGCAGATGGTTCTAGCTCACGTAGTCGCATGCGGGCGTGTGGGGCGGTCGGACACACTTCGACCAGAAGCCTCCTTTCACGACATGTGAATAGTTGCGCTGCGACGCTCGCCATTGAAAGCACCCCGCCCTGCGTGCTCGGCGGAGCCGCGACGTCGGTGCCCGGGCGATCTGCCGACGCCGCACAGCTCACGAGCGTGATGACGGCGACCCCCGCGCTCGCGGGGGTCAGGGCCACGTCAAGCGCCGACGACCGGCTCGAGACATCTCTCACGCGCGTCGAACAGTCGCTCGAGCGGCAGTCGGATCACTTCGTCGGCGCCGCGCGAAATCGAGAGGTGGTCGCCTCCAGTATGTCCGAGCCGGATGCACGGCACCGAGTGCTCCTGCGCGCGCATCTCCATCTCGGCGGCGGCTTCGACCGTGGCCGCGACGAGGATACGGCTCGGCGCTTCGCCGAAGAGCGCCGAGGGAAGCGCTTCGTTCGGCTCGGGGAGGCGAACGGTGGCGCCCACGAGCTTCGATCGATCGCTCACCGCCACGCAGCACTCGGTGAGCGCGACGCCGAAGCCACCATCGGAGATGTCGTGCGCACTCGAGACGAGTCGCCTCCGGATGAGATCACGCACCAAGCGCTGCAGCTTCGCCTCGATCGCGAGATCGATCTTCGGCGGGAAGCCCTTGGTCTCACCGGTGCGTGACGAGACGAGCTGCGAGCCGCCGAGCGGACCTCCTCGAGCCGGACCGAGCAGCAGGATCTCGAGGTTCGCCGCCGTGAATGCGCTCGTGACGACGACATCGAGCGACTCGATGAGCCCCACGCCGCCGATGGTCGGCGTGGGGAGGATCGCCCGCCCTGCCGTCTCGTTGTAGAGACTGACGTTGCCGCTCACGATGGGAACGTCGAGGGCGAGGCACGCCTCTGCTATCCCGTCGATCGCGAGCGATATCTGCCGCATGATCTCCGGACGCTCCGGGTTACCGAAGTTGAGGCAGTCGGTGAGACCGATCGGCTCGGCGCCGACGCACGAGAGGTTTCGGCAGACCTCCGCGACGGCCATCTTGCCCCCCTCCTTCGGATCGAGCTCGCATAGCCATGCGTTCACGTCGGACGCGAACGCGAGGACCTTCTCGACTCGCGTGGAGCCGTGCTCGCAGGGGACACGCACGACGGCGGCGTCTCCGCCCGGTCCGACGCGTGTTCCGCCGCGCACGATCGAGTCGTACTGACGCCACACCCAACTACGTGAGCCGAGGTTGGGCGATCCGACGAGCCGAACGAGCTCTTCGGCAGGGTCATCGATCACGATGCTCGAAGCGTCGAACGCGAGGCGCGCCGGGAGGCTCGGATCGTCGGCCTGGGGCCGATCGTACTTCGGAGCTTCGTCGGTCAAGAAGTCGACCGGCAAGTCGCAAACGATCACGCTCGCGGCACCCTCGGGGCGCTTCGTTTCGACGTATGGGTCGTAGCCCGGTGTCGCGCGAACGACCCATCGACCCGTGTCGGTGACCTTGCCAATCACGGCAGCATCGAGCTCCCACTTTTCGCATATCGCGAACACTGCGGCTTCGTTGCCAGGCTTCGCCACCAGGAGCATGCGTTCCTGCGATTCGCTGAGGAGCATCTCGTAGGGGGTGAGGCCGCGGGTGCGGCGCGGGATCGCGTCGAGGTCGAGGTCGAGACCGCTGCCGCTTCGAGCAGCCATTTCGACCGAGCTCGACGTGAGCCCTGCGGCGCCCATGTCTTGAACGCCGACGAGCAGGTCTTGGGCGAAGATCTCGAGGCAGGCCTCGAGGAGGAGCTTCTCCATGAAAGGGTCGCCGACCTGAACTGTGGGCCTTTGACTCGGCCCGCCTTCGGAGAACTCGTCCGACGCCATCGTCGCGCCGTGAATCCCGTCGCGCCCGGTGCGCGCGCCGACGTAGATGACGGGGTTACCGACTCCGCTCGCGCGCCCGTAGAAGATGCGATCTTTGTGAACGACGCCGCACGTGAAGGCGTTGACGAGGATGTTGCCGTCGTAGGCCGCGTCGAAGAAGAGCTCGCCGCCCACGGTGGGCACGCCGATGCAGTTGCCGTAGCCGCCGACGCCCGCGACCACGCCCCGGAGGAGCTCGGCGGTCCGCGGATGGTCGGGCCGGCCGAACCTGAGAGAGTTCAAGTTGGCGATGGGCCGCGCGCCCATCGTGAATACGTCTCTCAGGATTCCGCCGACGCCCGTCGCCGCCCCTTGGTAGGGCTCGATGTACGAGGGGTGGTTGTGTGATTCCATCTTGAATACAGCTGCAAAGCCGTCGCCGATGTCGACGACGCCCGCGTTCTCGCCCGGACCCTGAATGACGCGTGGGCCTTTGGTCGGGAGGCGCCCGAGGTGGACGCGAGAGCTCTTGTAGGAACAATGCTCGCTCCACATGACGCTCAGCACCCCGAGCTCGGAGTACGACGGCGTGCGTCCGAGGCGCTCGAGAATGCGCTGGTACTCGGACTCGGTGAGCTTGTGCTCACGTGCGAGCGCCGGGGTCACCTGAGGTTCGTTCGCGTTGGCCGTCGATGAGCTCACGTGGCGTTCGTAGCTCACCTCGCGACGAGCCGGAAGCGACTCTCTCGCCGCGCGGTTCCAGGTTCCGCGGCCGGTCGAAACGCGGGACCTTCGTGCTCCCCGGACTGCGCGCCGCCCCCGCGGCCGAGTCGACGGGCTCTCAGAAGCGACCCTCGAGCCCGACGTAGCCACCGCCGGGCGCGGGGGCAGCCGTGATCGACACGCTGGTGCTGGCCTTCGGCGGCGCCGTGCTCGCCGACTTGTTCGACACGATCGAGACGACGCCGAACACCGCTGCGCCGGCGAGCGACGCGAGCCCGATGGAGAGCGAGACGTCGGCCGCGATGAACTTCGTCTTGATCGAATTCACTTCCGACGTGGTGCACCTAGGGGCGCAACCGCGGGTCTTACCGTCGCTGCTCTTCTGCGCGAGGCCGATACCGCCGAGCGTCGCGAACAGGCCCACGCCGACGACGCCTGCGCCGCCCAGGATCCAGAAGGCCGGAGACAGCTTGCTCGTCTCGTGGGGTGTCTCGACCGGCACGAGCGGATTGTCAGCCACTGGAGGTACGCCCTTCCAGCTCACGTCGATCCGTCGGTTCTTCTCACCTTCGCGGACCACCACCTGGAGCTCGAGCGGTTTGCGAGTGTCCGACTCGATTTTGAACGTGTGCGGTCCGGGATCGACGCTGATCGCCTTCCCGTCGAGGCCCTGCTTCAAGAGCGCCCCGTCCAACGACACACGCACGTCGATGAGATCTTTTCCTTGCTCGTCGGTCACGGCGAAGTTCACCGACGGCAGAGCCTTTTCGACCTCGTCGAGCCAGCCGGCACATTGTTCGGCGACCACCCTCGGGCAGGTCTGCGCGGCGCAGACGAGGAGCTTCTCGTGCGAGTCGCGGAGCGCCCCCTTCGAACGAAGCGTTTGGGCATCTTCGTACGCCGCGACGCAGGCGGCCCTCCCATCGACTGCCGCGTCGGCGTGGGCAGTGGGGATGGGCGCCGCGAACACCAAGAAAGCAGTGGTGCCGAACACAGAGCAACTGAGGAAAGCACAGCGGAGACCACTGCGACGTAAAGTCAATCGCGAAGCTATTTGAGACATTCGGGCTTGATCTTGCGGATTCCGTCGACGATGACGAACGGCGGTGTACAGCCGCCTTTGGGCGTGACCGGGCTGACCGGAGGACGCGCCGGCTGAGGACCCGTGGTGTGTTGGACGGTCGGTTGCCGTGGCGCCGAGGAGGCTGACGCTGCAGGAGCCGTGGCGGAAGGCGTCGGCGCCGATGGCCGGGTGGCTGCCGAGCTTCCGGTCATGCTTTCGGCGCTCGGTCTCGACGAGCCGCCGGTCGCGTTCGAGGCCGAAGCGTCAGGCGCCGATGCCTGAGAGCTCTTGCCGGAACGAGCGACGATGACGATCGCGAGCATGATCAGCAGCCCGAACACGGCCAAGACGGCGAGCGCGACCCAAAGCCCTCGCGGGCGATTGGGCGCGTAGGGTGTCCCGACGCTCGAGAGATGGGTATCGCCGTCGGCGACCGAGATGCGCAAACCTGCCACTGGAGCCGCGGGACGCGCTTGCGACGCCGAGCTCTCGTTGACGAGAGGCGCAGCGAGGTCGAGGCCGGGATCGGTCGAATTGCTCTCGATGAGCTTGATGCGCGCTGCGCGTTTGGCGATCGAGTCCCCGGCGCACTCTTGAATGAACGCGGCGACTTTGCGCGGAGGCTCGCCACCGAGCACGTCTTCGAGCTCGACGGCCATTTCTCGCGCCGTTTGGAAGCGATGATTCGGATTCCGCGCGAGCCCTTTCAAGACGATCTCGTCGACTCCCGCGGGGAGCCCTTCGACGATGTGGCTCGGCGGCGTGATGACTCCGGTCAGCACCTGTTGGAGCACGGCGCCATCGTTGTCGCCGTCGAAGAGTCGTCTCGAGGCGAGCATCTCCCAGAGAACGACCGAGGCCGCATAAACGTCGAGTCGGCGATCGACTTTCTCGCCTGCGAGCTGCTCGGGCGGCATGTACGCGATCTTGCCTTTCACTTGGCCCTCGCGCGTCGTCTGGATTCGACCGGCCGCTTTCGCCACACCGAAATCGAGGACTCGGGCCGCTCCGTCGACGCCGACGAGAACGTTCTGAGGAGAGACGTCGCGATGGACGATGCCGAGCGGCTCGTCTCTCTCGCTCTTGGCTTCGTGCGCCGCGTGCAGGCCGTAAAGCATGTTGCAGACGATCGTTCCGGCGATCTTCGGAGGCATCGGCCGCTTCTCGTGTCGGAGCACGCGCAGAACCCGAGCCAAGGACTCGCCTTCCACATATTCCATGACGAGGAACAGCTCACCCTCGAGCGCGACGACGTCGAGGGTCGACACCACGTTCGGGTGCTGAATGCGCGCCGCGACTCGAGCTTCGTCGAGGAACATCGAGACGAACTCGGGGTCTTTGGCGAACTGCGGATGCAGTCGTTTGATCGCGACCGTGCGCGAAAACCCGACCGGCCCGAGGAGTCGGCCGGCGTGTACGGTCGCCATGCCGCCCGCGGCGATTTCGCCGTAGAGCGCATAGCGCCCTATCACGCGCTGTGGCGCGTGCTCCGAGCCCTCCGACATGGCTCTGAGCCTACCAGAAAGTAGGACTTGTCCCCTCAAGAAGTGCGGAAGCGCTCGCGGGGGATTCCCGGCTCTCGAAGTGATGTCCTCGATCGACGCCTGGGGTATGAGGAGCGCATGGACAGGCACGTTGCATCGAAGGCTTCGGTCACAGGGTCGGGGCTCGTGTGGATGGCACTCTGCGTGGCCTGCTCCGACGCGCCCACGACTGCGGGGACGACCGGGAGCGGTCGCGCGGGAACCTCCAGCGCCACACCGAGCGTAGCGGTCTCTGCTTCGGCGAAGCCCTCGACGTCGGAGCGGGCCCCGCCCGTCTCGGGCTCTTCGCCCGCGGTCGTCAGCGCGACGCCCTCTGCGGTCGTCTCGGCGACCCCCTCGTCGAAGCCGACCGCGGCCGCCGATGCCGGAGCTCCGATACCGAGCGCAAAGCCGGTCGCCAGCGCGACGACTTCTTCGGCGACGCCCGCTCTGCCCCCTCCTGCCCCCGGCTCGGCCGACGCCGTGGCTGCAGACATCGACGCCCTCTACCTCCCCAAGAAGACGTTCAAGGCGAGGTTCGTCCAGAAGTACAAACAGAAGATCACCGGCAACGAGAAGGAGTCTCAGGGAACGGTCTTCGTCGAGAAACCCAACAAGATCTCGTTCCGCTACGATCCTCCGAACAAGAATCGCATCGTTTCCGACGGCTCGAGCGTGAAGGTCTACATCGCCGACGATCAGCAGATGTTCGAGCAACCCGTCAAAGGCACCGAATACCCGGGTGCGCTCTCCTTCATCATGGGTGAGGGAATTCGATCGAGCTTCGCGTTCTCGTTCAACTACAAGGCGAAATTCGACAAGGGTCCGGTTCTCGTCGGCAAGCCGCGTGTCGAGTCGGCGGCCTACGAGTCGGCGCTCTTTTACGTCGACAAAGACAAGCTCGCGAAGAAGGAGATCGGAGCCATGGTCGCGGTGCTGATCCTCGATGCGCAGGGAAACCGAAACCGGTTCGAATTCTCTGCCTCCGAGACGCCCGACAAGATCGATCCGGCCGAGTTCGTGTTCACTCCTCCGTCCGGGACGAACATCTCGAAATGAGCTCGGAGCCCTTCACGAACGCCGGCGGCGATCCGCTCGAGCGCGCGTCGATCGCCAGCTTGAGGAGTCTTTTCGAGACGTGGCCTCTCGAACGAATTCTCTACGAAGACGCCGATCTCATCGCGGTCGACAAGCCCGAAGGGATCAGCACGCACGCGCCCGACGAGCTACGCAGAGACGACGTCCATACGCGGCTGCTTGCTCATCTCGCCGAGAATCCCGGGGGCGAGCCGCCATACCTCGGCATTCATCAGCGCCTCGATCGCGATACGTCGGGAGTCTTGATCTTCGCCCGCCGCAAGGCTGCGAACGCGAAGCTAGCCGAACAGTTCGAAGGGCGACGTATCGCAAAGACTTACGTCGCCGTCGTCGAAGGGACGCTGCGCCTTCCTCCGAACGGCATCTTGCGACACCTCATCGAAGAGGGAAAAGATGGTCTTCGCGTCGCCCGTTCGGTCGACTCGGAAAAACCGAAGAGAGCGCCTCGAGCCGACGGCGGCGCGCGGGCCCTTCGGCCGAAGAGAGCCGACGAGAGCACCGCCCACGGCGCGAAAGAGGCCACCACATTGGTGCGCATTCTCGAGAAGACCGAGAAACGAAGCCTCGTCGAGCTCACGCCTCGGACCGGGCGCACCCACCAGCTCCGCGTGCAGCTCGCCGCGGCCGGGGCTCCCATCGTCGGAGATCAGATGTACGGCGGCGCGCCGGCACGCCGCTTGATGCTTCACGCACGCGAGATCGGTTTGGTTCACCCGACGACCGGCGAGCCTGTCACGATCTCTTGCCCTCCGCCGGACGCGCTTCGCGAAGCGCTGTCTGGTGAGCTCGATCCTTACGCCGACGCGACGAAGCTCGACCTCTTGTTGCGGGAGTCGGCGGCCAAGCGATACGGAATCGTCTCTCGGCTCGACACCGACGTCGTGCGGCTGGTCAACGGCGCGGGTGACGGTCTTCCCGGCGTCGCGCTCGACGCGTACGGCGATCATCTCGTGGTTCACTTGAGCGAAGATCTCCCCGAGTCGGCTCGCACGACCCTGTTCAACGCCGCGCTTTGGCTCGGTGCTTCGAGCGTGTACGTGAAGTATCGCCCGAAGCACGCGAGTCGCATCGTCGATGCGCGACGCGAGGAGTTCGCGCCGAAGCGGCCGATCCGCGGAGAGAGCGCCCCCGACGCTTTTCTCGTGCACGAGCGCGGAACGCCCTTCGAAGCACGGCTCGGTGACGGCTTGTCGACCGGGCTCTTCCTCGATCAACGCGAGAATCGTGCGCGCGTCCGCGAGTGGGCTTTGGGCGCGCGCGTTCTCAACCTGTTCGCGTACACGGGAAGCTTCTCGGTCGCCGCCGTCTTGGGGGGCGCGCGTGCGACGACGACCGTCGACGTCTCTCGGGGGATCACCGAGTGGGCCGAGAGAAATCTGAGGCGCGTCGGCGCCGATCCGAAGAGTCACGTGGTCATCGAGGCCGACTGTTTCTCCTACCTCGAACAGGCCGCCGAACGAAAAGAGCGCTTCGATCTGGTCGTGCTCGATCCGCCGAGCTTCGCGACCACCAAGACCTCGCGATTCTCGGCCGACGGCGGCTATCGCGCGCTCGCCGCTCAGGCGCTCCGGATCGTCGACAAAGGAGGTCGCCTTCTCGCGTGCACGAACCACCAAGGGATCGTCATGGCGAAGTTTCGACGCTTCCTTCACGAGGCAGCGCGCGACGCAGGGGTGACCGTCATTCAGATGAAGAGCCTTCCACCACCAGAGGATTTTCCTCCGGTCCCGGGCTTCGAGCCACACCTGAAGTGCGTCGTGCTGCGGCTCGGCTGAGCGCGAGCACTTTGCGACCACGAACCTGCGACGACGAGACCGGCTGGCTACCGCGAGCCGCGCACCGCAGGTCAGCGCAGCTCGGCCGGGATCAAGATTTGGGCGATGCGATCACGCTTTCGGTGACCGTGCGTGCCGCGCACCCCTCGAGCGAGGCTCGTCCAATCGACGAGCTCCACGTGCTCCGGGGCGATCACGTATTCGATCGAGTCGCGGTGGCCGAGGAGATCACCGCCGATCTGGAAAGGAACCTTGCGCGAGAAGTTGAGCCGTGCGCGCGTGAGAAACCACGAGTCCATCTTGGGCATCGGGTGGGTTCCACGCCAAAGGCCTGGAGAATGCATCAGCGCTTCGAGAGCACCAGCGTTGTAGTTGTGTAGGCTGAACCTGCCTTCGACCTTTCCAGCGAACGGAAAAGCCCGAAAACCGAAGCCCCATTCGGGGGTCGTTCCCGCCGCGCAGATGCTCGTCGGACCGCTGTAGAGCACCTGTCCTGCCGACATTCCGGTCATGCGCACGGGCACGCCGAGCGAGTCGACGGTCATCGCTTCGGCGCCGCTGTTGACGATCTCCACCTCGGCTTGGGGCGTGGTGAGGTTGCGAGGCACCGTGCGTGTCATGAGCGCGTGGAGGTAGCCCAACAGCCCGTGGCGACGTCCGAGAGGGAGAATGCCTAGGCCAGTCTTCTGCGCGTGAAAGTCGTCGACGAGCTCGGCGTCCCAGCCGGTACCCGTGAAGTGAGCCACTTGCCCTTCGACGTCGATGAGGTCGTATCGCCGCAGCGGAGGTGCAGCGTCGGCGGCCAAGAGCGATCGCAGCAAAGCGAAGGCGCTCTTCCAAGGTGGCGAGCCCGTGACGCGTGCCCAGGCGTTGCCAGTACCGAGCTTCAGCACGCCGATGGGAGGGCCGAGTCGAGGCCGAAGGGCCCGAGGTCGAAGCTCCGACGCGACATCGGACACGGCGCTCTTCGTCGGCTTTCCGGCGCGACGCAGCGCGTTCAAGAGAGCGATCGCCGTGCCGTCGCCACCCGCCGAGAGAACGAGGTCGGGCGGATCGGAGACGAGCTCTTCTGCGAAGGCTTCGAGCTCTTTCAGCGATCGCGACAAGAGCACGCGTGCGCTCGGCAACTCACGACGGGCGACCCCGGCCACTGCCCCGCTTCCGCGACGGGCGCTCTCGTTGACGACGACGGCGATACGCACGGTTTACTCTCGTAAAGCAGCCGCGCCGAAGCGCCTGTCAGCTTCGTGTCACACGCCGGTGAACGGTGGTAGAAGGCCGCGTGGCCGAGCTGAAAGAGGAGCGTGACGCGCTGCAGCGCCCAGCATCGAAGACCTCGAGCGCGAAGGAGCCAGTCTCCAACGCGGTGGCCCCCAAACCCAAATGGGTATCGGCGATCGACCGCGCGATCGTACCGATCTGCCTTCTGGTCGTGCTCGGCTCCGCCTGCCTGGTCTTGTCGTTCGACTACGGTCGCGACCAGGCGATTTACGCCTTGGTGGCCCGCGAAATCCTCCACGGGCGCATGCCCTATCGCGACGCCTTCGACTTCAAGCCCCCGGGAGTGTTTCTCGTCTACGCGCTCGCTCGTCTCTTGTTCGGCCCCGCGCAGGTCGGGATCCGCATCCTAGAGGTCGTCGCGATGCTCACGACGGCACTCGGCCTCGTGCATCTCGCGAAGGTCCACTTCAAGAGCTCGCGTCCAGGATATATCGCAGCTGCCCTTGCATCTCAGATGCATGCGCAGCTCGACTTCTGGCACACCGCCCAGCCCGAGACGTTCGGCGGAACCCTGACCCTCCTCGGTCTTTGCGCGTCGACGAGCGCCCTCGCGGCGACCCACGTGGGCAAGGCGAAGCGCGCCGTCCCGCTCTGGCTCCTCGCTGGATCCCTGTTCGGAATGGCCGGCCTCATGAAGCCGCCGCTCGCGGGTGCGGGCGCGGTCATCGGGGCGCTCGCCGCGCTCGCTTCGCTGGTTCCCCGGATCGCGCCGCCCGAAGCGGCGAAGCTCTCGATGCTCGTACGTCTCGTGCGTGCGCTCACCACGCTCGGCGCCACCGCCGTCGGAGGCGTGCTCCCGTTCGTCGTCACGCTCGTCTGGTTCAAATCGAAGGGCGCGCTCGGCGATCTACACGAGGTGCTCTTCGTTTTCACCCCGCACTACACGAAGCTCAGCTGGGAAAACGCTCGCTTCCTCGGCATGGCCTATTACGGCTTCACCGAGTGGCTCGTCGCTTATTCGGGAGCGATGTTGGTCGGTCTCATCGCGCTCGGTGTCGCTCGTCCGAAGGCAGACGAAGCGCCTTACGTGGTCGCGATCGCCTCGGTGATCGTGATGCACATTGCTGGCGTGGTGATGCAGGGAAAGTTCTTTCCGTATCACTGGGGAGCGACCTTCCCGCTCACCGCCACGCTCGCCGGGCTCGGTCTCGACAAAGCCCTTCGCTGGGGAGCTTCGAAGGGACCCATCGTGACGCTCGTGCTCGCCTCCGGGTTCGTCGCGGCGGCGGTCGCGAAGGCGCCGGTCCCGAACCTCGGACAGAGCTTCCTCGAACGCGCGGGGAGGCGCGCGGCGATCTACGTGACGGGTCCGATGAACCAGACGGAGCGCGACTCGCTCGCGAGCGTCGCAGACGTCGACGCCGCCGAGAATCGCGCCGTCGCCGAATACCTGAAGCAGCACACGCCCCCCGACAAACCGGTGTTCGTCTGGGGCTTCGAATGCATCATCTACGACTTGGCCGATCGACCTCTCGCGAGCCGTTACATCTACAACGTTCCTCAGCGCGCGACCTGGTCCAAAGAGCCGATGCAACGAGCCCTGATGCGAGAGCTCGCGGCGAATCCACCCTCCGCGATCGTCGTCGAGCACAACGACGTCTTCGGCATGGTCACCGGCAACAACGACGACTCGGCGCACAGCACGTTCGACGGGCTCACGCGGCTGATCGACGAGAGCTATGCCTTCGACAAGCGCATCGGTGATTTCGACATCTACCTGCGCGACGAGCGCGACCACGCCTCGACCGAAGGCCCCGCCGAACCCTAGCTGCTAGCCCGCGAGTCGAGATCGAAGGATCGCCGACGACGTGACCTCGGTCGCGAGGCGCCGCGAGGTCAGCGACCCGTCTTCGCGCTCGGCTCGGCGGCGACGACGACTCCTTCGGCCACGATCGATTCGTCAGCGTTCGGATCGAGTCCGAACGCCGTCGCCATCGCAGAGTCCATTCGTTGATAGACGACTTGCCATGCGACGGCGCGTCCGGCGAGGTCTTCGCGGAACCTAAGCTCGACGGCGCGTAGCTCGCCCGATGCAGACAAGCGATCGTCGCTGACCTGCTTTCGCTCGGGTCCAACGGGTCCCGTCGCCTTTTCGAATCGCCTCGAGAGCACGACCGGGTGCGCTTCGATCCCAGCAACCCCGACGACGTGCGCGCGGACCTCGAGTCGTCGAAACATGTCGCCGGTCGGAAAATCGTGCCCGATCCGAGCTGTCGCGAGCGATACGGTCACTGAGCGTTCGTCAGAGCGCGAGGCGTGCGCCGTCAGCGCCGATCGCAAGAGAGAGAGGTCACCGAACACCTTGAAATCGTGACTGCGATGCCGACCCCCGCCCTCTGTGCGAACCTCGGGCATGTGACATTGCTGACAGGGCTCGGTCGAGTGCGTCGACACGCGATGCTCGTCGACCGTGCCCTGCATCGGCGCGCGCTGCGGCGAAGGAAACTCGAACTGATGGCAGCGCTCGCACGCGGCGCTCGTTGCGAGCCGAGCGTCTTTGCGCACGGCGTGTCGACCTGGAACACCTGACCTTTCGTGCGATCCGGTGACCTCACCCGATTCGACGTGGCATGTCACGCACCCGACGCCCAGCCGTCGCGCGCTCTCGGGAGGGACTCCATCGCCATCGGCTTCGGGGACGTGGCAGCGCCGGCAGAACGGAATGGGCTCGACGGCGTAGGCCGTTTGGAAAACACCGTCGTCCCACGCTTCGTGGTGCATCGAAGCCTCCCACTCAGCGGCGATCTCGACGTGGCAAGATTCGCAGCGCCGGTTCTCGGTGCCCGCGTCGTAGTCGGCCGCACGCCCCTGTGGCGCCGGCCCGGGCAGGGGAAGGGCTCGCGAGCCATCGGCGCCGGCCGTGATCCCGGCCACGGCTGCGGTGACGAGCAGGCGCGGGAGCAAGCGGCCCATGATCCTGGCATCGTATCCGAAGTCCCGACGTCGGAGGCGGGGCCTCAGGCCGCCGAGCGCACGCACGTTCCGTGCGACCCTCAGTCGTTCGCGAAGTCGTAGGGTCCGCCACGTTCCAACGCGCGCTTGAATGCAGGGCGTGCGTGGACCCGTTCGATGAACGCCATCAGCTTCGGCCGATTCGAATCGAGCCCGGCGCGCGCCCGTGCAGCTTCGACCGGGAAGATCATTTGGATGTCGGCACCCGTGAGCTCTTCGCCAGCGAACCAAGTCGTCTTCGTGAGCTCGGACTCCATGTAGTCGAGATGGGTCTTGAGCTGCGGCTCGATGAAGGCGCCCTTCACTTTGCGCGAGATCGCACGCGCGATGGGCTTGATGAAGAACGGAACGGGTCCGTTCTCCACGCGGTCGAACACGAGCTTGAGCAAGAGCGGCGGCATCGCCGAGCCCTCGGCGTAATGGAGCCAATAGGTGTATCGAAGGCGCTCCGCGGAATCGCGAGGCGGAATGAGCCTACCGTTTCCATAGCGGCCGATCAGATACTCGATGATGGCGCCTGATTCGGCGAGGGTCGCATCACCGTCGGTGATCACCGGCGACTTGCCGAGAGGATGAATCTTCTTCAGCTCGGGTGGCGCGAGCATGGTCTTTGGGTCGCGCTTGTAGTGTGCGATCTCGTATTCGAGACCGAGCTCTTCGAGCAGCCAGAGAACGCGCTGTGACCTTGAGTTGTCGAGGTGGTGGACAGTGATCAACGGGTCCTCCTTGGCCGTCGCGGCACCGACGACGACTCGAGAGCCGTCCTACCAGAACCGGCCTTCCGAGAACGGGCCCGCTGACGCGGCGGAAGATTTTGATTGGATGGGTTGCCAACGAATACTCGTAGCCGTATATACGTCTCCGTGTATGTCAGACGTCCTGCTCGGCGCACGGTCTCGTTCGCAGCCGCGGTGCGGGCCGAGCGATGAAGAAGGTCGCACGCGCTCGCGCCACCAACCCCCTCGCGTTGGCAGTCTTGGCCTCGCTCATGGAGCGTCCGATGCACCCCTACGAAATTGCATCCACGCTCAAAGAGCGCGGAAAAGACCAGAGTATCAAGCTGCATTTCGGGTCGCTCTATACGGTGGTCGCGTCGCTCGAGCAGGCAATGCTCATCGCTCCGAAAGAGACTCTCCGCGACAACAACAGGCCCGAGCGAACGGTCTACGAGCTCACCGAGGTCGGTCGCGAGGCCTTGAGGCGTTGGATGCGAGAGCTGCTCGGTGTGCCGACCAAGCAATACTCCCCGTTCGAAGGCGCGCTCTCCCTCCTGCCCGTGCTCGCGCCGGTCGAGGTGGCGAGCCTCTTGAGAGAGCGGACTTGGCGGCTGAACGAAGGCATCGCCGAGCTCCGTCGCGGGCTCGCCGAGGCCTCGAAAATCGGGGTGGAGCGCCTCTTCTTGATCGAAGTCGAATACGCGCTCTTCATGAACGAAGCCGAGCTTCGTTGGGTCGACTCGCTCCAATCACTCATCGACGGTTCACCCGAGTTCGTGAAGACCTGGCTGTCTTTTCACGGTCCCGCAGGCGCGAGCGCGACCAGCCCGAAGGGCGCCCCGAAGGCCGCCCCGAAGGCCGCCCCGACGGGCAGGCGGGAAAGAGCCTGTCCACCGAAGGCACGCAAGGCGACGATCGAAACGAGACCTCGACGAGAGAAGGCGAAGGTCGTCGGCCGACGGCTCAAGGCATGAGCCCTTCGTCGGAGTCCGCACCTCTCGTCCCGAAGCCGTCGCTCGCCCTCCAACGACGTAGCCCCATCGTTCATTTCGAGAAGCCGGCGAAGGCCCCGTCAGCCTCCGCCTTGCGTCCCGTCCCTGGCTGCGCGACGTAGCCGCCGGAGCTGCAAACAGTGTCGAATCAGCTGTCACGAGATCTCGCATCGCTTCGCATTCAGAGAGATGCGCCACGCCCGCGCCGGCGCTTCGGCACGGCTCTGGCGATCGTCGCCGCGCTCGGCGCGCTCGGCGGTGGATACGTCTACGGGCGACCGATGCTCGAGGCGCGCTTGTTCAAGGCCGAGGTGGTCGCCACCGAAATCGCGAGCATCTCACCGGCGCAGGCTTCGGTAGACCTCACGTCGACAGGCTACGTCGTCCCTCAACGCACCGCGAAGATCGGCGCGAACGTCATCGCCCGCATCGTGAGGGCCAACGCCTCCGAGGGTCAGACCATCCATGTCGGCGACGTCCTCTTCGAGCTCGACCGTTCGACACAAGAGGCGACGGTGGCTTCGTCGCGCGCGCGCGCCGCAGCCGCGCGCGCCCGGGTCGCATCTGCGAAAGCCAGCGAAGCCGAGGCGCGTCTCCCCTGGGAGCGCGAGAAGAAGCTCGTGGCCGTCGGCGCTTCACCCGCTGCCACCGCCGAAGACCTCGGCGCCCGCGTCACCGCCCTTGGTGAGCAAGTGAACGCGGCAGCGGCCGAGGCCGGCGCCGCCGCAGCCGAGGTGCACGCGCTCGAGGCGCAGCTCCCGCAGTACACGATCAAGGCACCCATCAACGGGGTCATTCAAGGCAAGCCTGCTCAGGTGGGCGAGGTGACCGACCCTGGGCTTCCGCTCGCCGAGATCGTCGACGCCTCCACGCTGCTCATCGAGACCGACGTCCCCGAAGCTCGACTCCACCTCGTCAAGGCCGGGCAGCCCTGCGAAATCGTCCTCGAATCGGCTGCGGAACAGCGCTTTCGTGGTCGCGTCGAAGAGATCGGACCCCGCGTCAATCGGACGAAAGCGACGGGGCTCGTCAAGGTCCGCATCATCGATCCGCCGCCGCTCCTCACACCCGAGATGAGCGCGCGCGTGAGCTTCCTTTCCAAAGAGCTCGACGCGACCGAAATGAAAGCGCCGTCGAAGACCGTGCTCCCTGCGTCGGCGGTGGTCGAAAGGCCCGACGGCAAAGCGGTGTTCGTCCTCGTCGACGGCAAAGTGAGCTTGGTCTCGGTGAAGCTCGGCGAAGCGCTCGAAGGCGGGTTCGTGTTGCTCGAAGGCCCGACGCCAGGAACGCGCGTCGTCAAAAATCCCGTCGGAACGCTGAGAGACGGACAGGCCGTGAAAGAAGCATCTAAAGAAGGGGGCTCGTGATGGAGACCAAGAACGGACCCGAGAGCTACCGTCGACCCGGCGACGTGAAGAAGGTCGAAACGCTCATCAAGCTGACCGGGATTTCGAAGGTCTACACCCGCGGGTCCGAGTCGGTGCGTGTGCTCTCCGACCTCGACATGGAGATCCCCCGCGCGTCGTTCGAGGCACTCATGGGGCCGAGCGGCTCGGGCAAGTCGACGCTCTTGAACCTCATCGCCGGTCTCGACAGACCGACCTCGGGCACCATCGAGATCGACGGCAAGCGCATCGACAAGATGAGCGAGGGTCAGCTCGCGAAATGGCGTGCCGACACGATCGGCTTCGTCTTCCAGTCGTTCAACCTTCTGCCCGTGCTCACGGCCGTCGAGAACGTGGAGCTTCCGCTTTTGCTCACGAACGTGCCGAAGAGCGAGCGTCGTCAACGCGCCCAGACGGCGCTCCGCATCGTGGGGCTCGAAGACCGCATGTCGCACTACCCGCGCCAGCTCTCCGGCGGCCAGGAGCAGCGAGTCGCCATCGCACGAGCGATCGTGAACGATCCGCAGATCATCGTGGCCGACGAGCCGACCGGTGATCTCGATCGCAAGAGCGCCGAAGACGTGTTGAAGCTCCTCGAGACCCTCAACCAAGAGCTCGGCAAGACCATCGTCATGGTCACCCACGATCCCGTGGCCGCCGAACGAGCCACCGAGAAGCGCCACCTCGACAAGGGCGCGTTCAGCATCGTCACCGCAGTGCCCGCTCCAGGATCGACCGGGGCATCATCCGCGCGAGCCTCGTTGAGCGAAGAGCCGCGCTCGAGTGACGAAGAAGGATCGGCGTCGTGACTCTCGCCGGTGTCGCTGTGCGAAACGTCCTCAGAAACAAGTTCCGGACCCTCCTCACCGTGCTCGGGGTCGCGGTGGCGGTGCTGACGTTCGTCCTGATTCGCACCGTGCTCTACGCGTGGACCAGCGCGGGCGACTACTCCGCCAAAGATCGCATCGTCACGCGCCACAAGGTCACCTTCGTGATGACTCTGCCCAAGCGCTACGCCGACGATGTCGCCGGCAAGAAGGTGAAGGGCATCGAGAAGAGCGGCTTCGCGACCTGGTTCGGCGGCAAAGATCCGAACCACGATCGCGAGTTCTTCGGAACGTTCGCGATCGACGACGGCTACCTCGACGTCTACTCCGAGTTTTCCACGTCACCCAAAGAGCTCGACGCTTGGAAAAAAGACAAGCAGGGCGCCATCGTCGGCGACGTTCTCGCGAAGAAGATGGGGTGGAAGCTCGGTGAGCGAATCACGCTCCAGAGCGGTATCTACCCCGATCCGTCCGACGGTCCTTGGACGTTCAACGTCTCCGCCATCTACAAGGCGACGGCCAAGAGCGTCGACCGCTCGACCTTCCTCTTTCACTACGCGTACCTGAACGACGCGCAACCTCCGGCGCGCAAAGATCAAATCGGATGGATCGCCAGCCGCGTCGCTCCCGGTGAAAGCGCAGCCGATCTCAGCCTCAAGGTCGATCAGCACTTCGACGCTGAAGACATTCAGACGCTGAGCCAAGACGAGCGCGCCTTCAACACCTCGTTCCTCGCTGGGATCTCGGCGATCTTGGGCGCGCTCAACATCGTGAGCGCCGCGATTCTCGTCATCATGTTGCTCATCCTGGGCAACACGATCGCGATGGGCGTGCGGGAGCGAACCCAAGAATACGGCGTGCTTCGTGCCATCGGCTTTCTCCCTAAGCACATCGTCATGTTCATCATGGGCGAGGCGATCGTCACGGGGCTGCTCGGTGGAATCGTCGGGCTGGTCATCAGCTTTCCGATCGTGCAAGGCGGGCTCGGGCGTTGGCTCGAGGAGAACATGGGAAACTTCTTCCCTTACTTCCGGATCCCAATCCGCGACGCCGTCCTGGCGCTCGGCTTGAGCCTGGTGTTGGGCGCGGTCGCGGGGCTCATTCCAGCCCTCGGCGCATCGAAGCTCAAGGTGACCGAAGCGCTCCGGAGGGTGGCATGAACGCCGAGCTCGCCGACTCTGCTCCCGCGAACGGCCTCGGAGCGAACCGATGATCCCGATTCGATACAACGTCCGCAGTCTCTTCGTTCGACGGGCTACCACGCTCGCGACGGCGCTCGGCGTCGCGCTCGTCGTGTTCGTTCTCGGAGCGTCGCTCATGCTCTCCGCCGGCGTGAAGAAGACGCTCGGTACCTCGGGTAGCCCCGATGTCGCCATCGTGCTCCGCAAAGGGAGCAACGCCGAGCTCGGTAGCGGCGTCGACGATCCACAGGTCACCCTCGTCAAAGGTATCGCGGGCGTCGCTCATGACGCATCTGGCAAGGAGATCGGCGTAGGCGAGAGTGTGGTCGTCACCGCCTCCGAGAAGGTCGGCGCAGAGGGCGTTTCGAATCTCCAGCTGCGCGGCATCCCCGAAGGCGGCATGGCGTTTCGTCGCAAAGCCAAGATCGTCGCAGGTCGCGAGGCGAAGCCGGGCACCGACGAGGCGATCATCGGCGCGCGCATTCGTGGGCGCTTCAAGGGCATCGATCTGGGCGAGTCGTTCACAATCAAGAAGAACCGGGCCGTGAAGATCGTGGGGGTCTTCGAAGACGACGGCTCTTCCTACGAATCCGAAGTGTGGGCCGACCTCGACACCGTGCGCAGCTCGTTCGGACGCTCGGGCGTCTCGAGCGTTCGAGTCCGGCTCGAGTCACCTTCGAAATTCGATGCTTTCAAGACGACCCTCGAGAGCGACAAGCGACTCGGTTTGCAGGCGATCCGCGAGACCGACTACTTCGAGAAGCAATCCGAAGGCACCAGCCTCTTCATCGGCGCGATGGGAACGCTCGTCTCGGTCTTCTTCTCGCTCGGCGCGATGATCGGCGCGATGAACACGATGTACGCGGCCGTCGCGAATCGCATGAGAGAGATCGGCATCCTCCGAGCCATCGGCTTCTCTCGGTCATCAATCCTCTTCTCCTTTTTGCTCGAGTCGGTCTTCCTCGCGATGATTGGCGGCGCCGTCGGTGTGCTCGGGTGCATCGCGATGGGGCACGTTCGGTTCTCCATGCTGAACTTTGCGAGCTGGTCGGAGATGGTATTTTCTTTCGAGCCTACGCCGCAGGTCCTCGGGACCGCGTTCTCTTTCGCGGTCGGAATGGGTCTCTTCGGAGGCTTGCTGCCGGCGGTTCGGGCGGCTCGAACCAATCCGATCACAGCGATGCGGGGCGCCTGAGCGTCGGCTTCTGCTTCCGTGTCCTTTGCTCGGCGCTGGCCGCGATCGCTTTGCTTTCGGGCTGCGATTCGTGTCCGCCGCCGGGCTGCCGTGGGCAGCTGACCTTGGTCGTTCCCGGCGTCGTCGGCTCTCTCATCCCGGCGAACGCCTACGAAGCGATCGTATGCGTCGCGGGCCGATGCGTCGCCGCGACCTTCACGCTGCCGCCTCCTTCTCCCGGCATCTGTTCGGTACCGAACGGGGACGGTTCGCTCTGTTGTGAGACGACGTGGCCGAAGCTGGGCGAAGCCGATTGCCGCGCCAGCGGCTCCGATCTCGTCCTGGTCGTGCCTTGGGGGACCGACGCGGGCCTCCGGCAAACAAAAGTCAATGTGTCGATCATCGACTCGGAAGGCGATGCCACGCTCGTTCAGAAGGGATTCGAGGTCGCTCCGAACGACGCTGCGTGCACGGTCGACTGTCGCGAGATCCGTCACGTCCTCTGACGGAGCTCGCAAGCCTACGCGACTCGGACGCTCCGTGCCCAGTCCCACGCGAGCGGGGCTGCTCGAGCGGCCGAGCCGAGGGCGCGCCCCTGCGAATATGGGCCTCCCATCCAGAAATGAAGGCTTCGCGTTTCGAAAGTGTTGATACCCTCGCCAATCCAACCAGCGTCGAAAGGGCGGTGATGCAGGACTCGGGGCCCAAGATTCCTCTGCGCATAGAGAACCTAGCGGAGGTCCTCTCGCAGAAGCTCGAAAACGAGGCGGGCGTATTGGAGGCTTTGCTCGTGGCGCTCGCGAAGGGGCAGCCGCTTCCAGAGTTCTGGCAGCGTCTCCACGACGCAGCGCTCCGTGACGATCGACTCGCAGAGATGGCGTTCGCGTACGAGCGTATCTCGCAGGACCGGCGCCTTCGAATCATGCCGGCAGCTGCTCAGGCCGCCGTGGCGCTGCACGCGGCCGAGTTCTTCGCCGAGTGCTTCGGCGATCTCGATGGAGCCACCGCTTCCCTCGAGCGCGCGCTCGCGCTCGTTCCCGGTCAACCCGAGGCCTACGAGAAGCTCGTCGCCATCTGCGAGCGGCGCAAAGACAAAGAGAAGCTCATCCAGATTCATCTCGGGATGGCAAATCCCAAGGCCGACAAGGAGACGCAGCTCCTTCATCTGAGGCGCGCGCTCGAGCTATCGACCGAGGGCGACGAAGACCGCACGATCAAGATTGCCCAGCAGTTGCTCAAGCTCGAGCCCGCCGACGAACAAGCGATCACGCTCGCAGAGCATCGCCTGGTTTCGTCTGCCCGCTTCAGCGAGGTCGCGAAGATGCTCGAGCAAGCTCTCGTCGCGGGCGCATCCTCGCTCGATCCCGAGTCGGCGTTGAGAATGCGGGTGAGCCTCATCGAGCTCTACGACACCAAGCTCGCCGAGATCGAGCGAGCTGTTTCGCACGTCGAGGAGGTCCTGGCCGTCGCGCCGAATCACGAAGCCGCTCGAAAGGCGGCGAACCGACTTCTCACGCACAAGGTCATGGCGCCGCGCGCAGCCGCCGCGCTCGAGCGCGTCTACGAAGCAGAAGGCGACAGCGGAAACGTCGCCCGCATGCTGGCGATGCAAATCGAGCAGTTGCGGGGGCCGAAAAAGACCGAGGCGCAGAAGCGTCTGGCGAAGCTCCATCTCGATCTCGGTGACGCCGGAAGCGCCGTCGCGAACCTCGAGGCGGTGGTTCTCGCAGACGGCGCCGACGAAGAGGCCCGCCGCGACTATGTCGAGTGCTGTCTCGCTCTCAACAAGGCACAAGACGCTGCACGCGTGCTCGCGCGCGCTGCCGCAGGCGCCAAAGATCCAGGCCTTCGTGGCCGCGTGAACACCGATCTGGCTCGAGTCTACATCGTGCTCGGCGATCTCAAGCGCGCGAAGACCGTGCTGGTGAACGTGCTCGAGACGGCTGGTGACGACGCCGCGGTTCTGGCGGCTTCACGCGCGATCTTGCCTCTGTACGAAGAGAAAGAGGCTCGTCAAGCCGCCGTGGCGCTCGAGAAGCTCGCGCAGCTCGAGCCAGAGCCCGAGGCGCGCGCGGCGGCTTGGACCCAGCTCGCGGCGCTCGCCGAGCTCGACTTGGCCGATCCCGAGGCTGCGATCGCCGCTCTCCGCAACGTGATGGAAATCGCGCCCTCGCACGAAGCACGCGACGGCCTGGAACGCCTCTACGAGACGACCGAGAGACACGCTGAGCTCGCAGACCTCCTCGAGGGGAAGGCGACTTCTCTCGGGACGAGCCCCGAAGCGCGAGAGCTTTGGCTTCACGTCGCGCGCCTGCGAGAGGCCGCGGGCGACCGACCGTCGGCCATCGGTACGCTCCGCGAAATCGTCACGGCATTCGGCCCGGCACGAGACGTCCATGCGTTGCTCCTGCCGATGCTCGAGCAGTCGAAGCAGATCCCGGAGCTCCTCGAGACGCTCGCGAGTGAGGCCGAGCTCACCGGTGGTCAAGAGCGCGTCCCGGTGCTCGTCAAGATCGCTCAGATCGTCGCTCGTCAGGGCGATCCGTCGTTCACCTTGCGCGCGTTCGCCGAGGTCCTCGCCCTCTCGCCCGACGAGCCGTCTGCGCGTTCGTACGTAGAGCGTGCCCTGAAAGAAGGTCAGCTTCGCCTCGCCGCGAGCGACATCCTCATCCCGATCTACGACGCCGAGGGGGAGACCGCTGGTCTCGTGACGGCTTTGGAGGTGCGTGCCGAGCTCGTCGAAGCCGCCCACGAAAAACTGACCGCGCTCGAGCAAGCCGCGACGCTCGCCGCTTCGAGTGAGAGCGAGCAGAGTCGCGCGCTCGGCATCGCGGGACGAGGGCTTGCGCTGGCGGTCGCGACCGACCTCGAGGTCGTCGTCGCTTGGGTCGAGCGGATCGAAGGCCTCGTCGCCTCGACCGGCGCCGAAGCGGTCGCCCAGACGCTGGTCGAAGCGCTCGGTGATCGCTCTATCGACGACGCCGCGGTCGCTCGCCTCGCGCGGGCTGCCGGCGCGCTCCTCGTCGAGTGCGGCGACTCGAAGCGTGCGCTCGAGATCTATCGAGCGCTCCTCGTCTTCGAGCCGCAGAACCACGAGCTGCTCTCGACCGTCGATGGGCTACTCGAAGAACAAGGTAGCCCTGCAGATCGCGTTCGCCTTTACGAGACGGCGCTCGAGCGGCACACCGAGGCCGCCCGTCGCCGCGAGCTCTTTCACAAGATCGGCGCAGTGCAGCGACGCGATCTCGGCGAAGTGCGTGCGGCCGTCGAAACCTACCGGCGCGCGCTGGCCGAGTTCCCCGATGACAAGGCCTTTCGCGGCGCGCTCTATGCGGCCTACGAGGCAGCCCAATCGTGGGGCGAGCTCTACGACGATCTCGCGCGCGCGGCCGAGACCGCGACCCCCGAAGAGCGGCCGCATCTCGAACGTCGCCTCGCCGACGTGAGCCTCTCGGCGAACGAGCCAGAGCGGGCTGCCGAGCATTTCGCGTTCGTCCTCGCGAGCGAGGTCGAGCTCGTGCCGATTCACCTCGATGCAGCCGAGAACCTGGCGGTGCGTCTCGACGACGCGAGCCTCTTGCGACGCGTGCTCGAGCGCCGGCTCGAGAGCCCCGACTCTCCAGAGGCGGAGGTCGCCTTGCTCGAGCGTCTCGGAACGCTGGAGCTCGAGAAGCTCGACGAACGCGACTCGGCAGCGCAACGCTTCGTGCGTGCGGCGACGGTCGCCGAGGCCGCCGACGACGTGGAAAAGACGCTGGCTCTCCACGACCGCGTTCTCGCGATCGAACCGACTCACCGCCCGACGCTCGAGCGAGTCATCGCGATCGCGAAGGCGACCGACGCTTCGGCGCGTCTCGTCCAAGCGACGCAGGCGCTCATTCGCGCATCCGACGACATCGAGGAGCAGATCGAGCTCGCTCTCTCGCTCGAGTCGCGAATACAGACGGAGGTCGGCTCGTTCGTCGCGCTGCTCGACGAGCTCGTACAGAAGAGCGGCCCGAGGCTCGATCTTCTCTCGGCCAAGGCGCGCGTTCTGGCCGCAGCCGACCCGCGCGCGTGCGCCGACGTCTACCGCATCATGTTGAGCGAGCTCTCCGACTCGGATGCAGGAGATGCAGCCGAGCTCTTCGAGCAGTTTCTTGCCGCGCGCGCCGAGGCCGTCGAATTTCACGATGACCGACGGGCGTTCTTCGCGTTCCGTGCAAAGCGCGAGGGTGGCTCGGAACGTCGTCGCGTTCTTTTGACGTGGGCACGGGCCGAGCGCGACCTCATGGCCGACGAAGCTCGTGCGGTGACGATCGTCGCCGAGCTTCTCGCTGACGATCCCGACGACACCGAAGCGCTCGAGCTCCAGACCGAGCTGGAGCTCGGTCTCGGCAGGTTCGAAGGCGCCGCTGCCGCACTGAAAAAGAGAATCGCGCTCAGCGAAGGCGAGGTGCGGCGAACCCTCTCGGTCGAGCTCATGGAGCTCCTCCTCGACAAGCTCGCCGAGCCCGATGCCGCGCTCGACGTGGCCGAGCCACTTCTCATCGAAACCCCTGCCGACGCGGGCGCGCAACGAGTCGCCCTTCGGGCGCTCGAATCGTCAGGCGCAGCCGTTCGAGCCGTCGGAATTCTCGCACGCGCGGCGGATCACATCGAAGACACCGATGACCGGGCGACGCTGTACGAGAGCCTCCTCGCCGCGCCGTCGAGCGCGCCCGAGCTTGCGGCCGAGCGCCCCGTCCTCTTCGACAAGCTGCTCGCGTGCTTGAACGACGCACCCGAGCGTGCGCTCGCGATCGCGCTTCGAGCCGTTGGCGAATATCCCGGCGAAGAGGCGCTGTGGGACCGCGCTGAGCGCCTCGCTCGCGAAGCGAAGCAGCCCGACCGTGTCGCCATGGCGTACCGCCAAACGCTCGTTCACGCGACGACGCGGCTCACCGCCGAAGCGGCCATGCAGATCGGTCAACGCGGGGTCGATTTCCAAGAAGAGTGGTTCGACGATCCCGACGCCGTCACGCACATGCTCAAGCTGATCGTCGACGTCGCGCCAACGGCCACTTGGGCATTCGAGCGACTCAAGCTCGTCTACAACTCGGGCGAACGATGGCCCGACCTCTTCGCGCTCTACGATCGTGTCATCGAGGGAACCGAAGACGGTGGCGAGCGCGCCGCCCTCCTCGACGATGCCGCGCAGGTGGCCAAAGATCTCGCGGGTGACCCCGAGAAGGCGATGGTCTACCTCGAGCAGCTCCACAAGCTCGATCCATCGGACACGCGCACGGCGAACGCCCTCGAGCGCCTCTATGAGCGCCACGCGAAGCACCGCCCTCTCATCGATCTGCTCACCGAACGGCTCGCGAAGGCGAAAGCCGACGCCGCGACAGCCCTCCGACTTCGAATCGCGCAGCTCTACATCGATGGTCTCGGCGAGCTCGAGAGCGGCCGCAAGGTGGCCGAAGAGGTGCTCGTCGGCGATCCGACGAACGCCGAAGCCGCCCAGGCGCTCGAACGCATTCTCGCACTGACGGGCGGTCTGACGCCCGTCGCGACCGACGCCGGTGGACGCCTCGAGCACCTTCTTCGCCTCGGTGGTCGCGCCTACCAAGGTCCGGAGTCTCGACGCCCGGCGAAGGGGCGCGGCAAGACCACTCCGCCGCCGCCGCGCAAGACGACGCCGCCGCCGCGTAGCTCGGTTCCGCCCGAGTCATTGGCCCCGAGCTCGGCGACGGGATCCATCCCGCCTCCGTCTCTTGCGTCGGCCGACGCTTCTGCCGCCGCTCTCGTCTCCGAGGTGCGCCAACGCGCAGCGCTCATGCTGAAGCGTCGCTATCTCGCGAGCGCACAGAACGACTCGGCCGCGACGATGATCGAGATCGCTCTCGAGTCACCTCGCGATCCGGTCCAGCGTAACGAGCTCTTGCGCGAGCTCATCGAGCTCGAGCGCGGCGCCCTCTCACAGAAGAGCAAGGCCTTCGACACCCTCGCGCTCTTGGTCACCCTCGAGCCACTCGATCGTTCGTTACGCAAAGAGCTGACGACCGTCGCCGATGAGCTCGACATCCCGGGCCGTCTGGTCGACGTCCTCCTCGCAGTCTCAGAACGCACCGAGAACGAGAAAGACGCCATCGAGCTACTCGAGAGCGCCTCGGCGATTTGTCGCGCCAAAGAAGGAGACGGCGCACGCTCGATCTCGATCGATCTTCGCATTCTTTCGCGCTCCGACCGCGATCCGGTCAAGGCCAAAGAGGCTGCGCGTCAGCTCGATCAGCGTTTGGCCGAAGCCGGTCGCGACGCGGAACGCTGTGGTGTCCTCGAGCGCCTCGCCGAGCTCGAGTCCGACGTCGACGCTCGTGGAAAGGTGCTCCACGAAATCGCGCGTCTATCGGACGTGGTGCTCGGGGATCCCGCTCGCGCCGCGAGGGCGCTCAGGCGTCGTCTCGAGGATGCACCGGGCGATCTCGTCGCTCTGTCGGCTCTCGTCGACAACCTGCGAGCCGCGGGCGACTACAAAGAGGTCGCGCGAGCTCTCGAGCGTCGCGTGGCGCTCTCTTCGACTCCCGAAGATAGGCGAACCGATCTCATCGAGCTCGCACGCATTTCGGCTTCCGAGCTCGACGACCACGATGCCGCGATCGCGGCGTTCGAGCGTGTGGTCCAAGACCATGGAGCCGACGATCAGGTCGCAGACGAGCTCATCGTGCTGCTTCGCGACGCAGGGCATCGCGATCGGCTCGCCACGCTGCTGGCGAGCGAAGCCGAGCGAGCGAAAGACGACGACCGCGCGGCACTTCTCCACGCGTCGCTCGCCGACCTCCACCGCGAAGAAGGTCGATTCTCGTTGGCCGCCGACGCCTATGCCCACGCGCTCGACCGCATCCCCGGGACCGCCTCGGCCGAGGCCGGCCTCGAAGCTCTGCTCGACACGATCGAGGGTGAGCCGATCCTTTTCGCATCGAGCGTGCGCGCGCTCGATGCGAGCTATCGCGCTACCGATTCTTGGGAGAAGTCGGTCGTCCTCGTGGCCGCGCGCCTGAAGGCAGCGACCACCGATTCCGATCGCGCCACGGCCCTCCTCGAGGGCGCCGACTTTCAAGAAAAGCGAGCGAACGATCCGGCGCTCGCGCTGTCGAGCACGTTCCGCGCGTTCGCTCTCCAGCCCGAACGAGGAGGGCTCGCCACTGAGCTATTGCGCCGTGCTCGACTCTCGGGCCGTTGGGATCTCGTCGCGCCGACGCTCCTCGATAAGCTCGAAGGCAGAATGGTCTCGGCAGGGGTCGCGCGCGATCTGTTGGTCGAAGCCTCCGACTGGGCTTCGCGCGAAGACTCGGACACGACACGGGTCGAGGCGCTCCTCGAGGCTGCGCTCGAGCGCCGACCTGCCGACGTCGAGGTGCTCACGCGGCTCGTGGAAGCGCGACGCAGAGCACCGAACGGCAAGCTCGTGACCTCCCTCGTGGAGCTCGCCGAAGCCCACGTCGATCGCGCCAACGTGCCGGCCGCCACCATGACTCCGAAGGCGCTCGAGTGCTATCGCGAGGCGCTCACGGTAGCGTTGCGCGCGCTCGACGATCGTGCGGTCGCGCTCGAGGTCGGCCAAGCGCTCCTCGAAGAAGCAGAGAACCGCTGGATCGAGGTCGAGACGGGTGCAGCTCCTCGCGAAGACGTCGCGGCATGCTCCGAGTCGGCCGACTTCGCGATAGAAGTCCTCGTCGAGCTCTGGAGCGGCGAAGATTCTCGGAGCCGCGAGCCTCGAAAGGTCTTCGATGTTCTTCGGCGCGGCGCTGGTCTCCCGTTCGACGATCGCCACAAGCGCGAGCTCAGCATCCAGGCGACGGCGTTTGCCGATCCGGCCGAGGCCATCGCGATTTTTCGGACGCTCTTCGAGCGCGATCCGCACGATCAGGAGGTCTCGATGCGCCTCGAAGCTCTCCTCGTGAGCGAGAGCCGCAAGCCCGAGATCGCCGCGATCCGAACGCGACAGATCCAGGTGGCGCGGTCGGTCGACGACCGAATCGCCACCCGCATCTCGCTCTCGCAACTGCAAGAAGAGCTCGGCGATCTCGAAGGAGCCGAGCGAACGCTTCTCGAGAATCTCGCCGAGATGCCGACTCATCCGACGAGCGTCGGTTTCCTCGCTCGGCTCTACGAGACGCAGGGCAAGAGCAAAGAGCTCGTCGCTCTTTGGGAAGGCCAGGCGATGGCGCAAGAAGGCATCGACGCCTCGCGCGCAGTCGCCACCTGGACCAAGGTCGCCGAGCTCGCAGAGGGCACCCTCGCCGATCTGGTCCGCGCCACGAAAGCTCGTCGCCGGATCGTCGAGCTCGCGCCGTCCGAGGGCGCTCTCGACAGGCTCGCAGCCGTGCTCGAAAAGGCTGGCAAACATGCCGACGCCGCCGTCGTGCTCGAGCGACTCGTCGCCGATTCGACGGCATCGGGAGAACCGCTCACCGAGGCGAAGATCCTCCGACTCGCCTCCGCGTACGAGCTCGGCGGCCAGCGCGAGCGAGCTCTCTCGTGGCTCGAGCGCGGCGAAGAGTTGCGCGACGCGAGCACCGAGATTCGCTCGCGGCTCAGGCACGCGTACCGGGCCGCGTCGATGTTCGAGCCCCTCGCGGCTCTGCTGGCGCGCGACGCCTCCTCGTCGCCCGACCCGGCGACGCGTCTCTCGCGTCTCCGCGAAGCGGCGGCGCTGTATTCGACCGAGCTCGGCCAGCCTGCGCGCGCCATTCCGCTCCTCGAAGAGGCGCTCGATCTCGACAAGTCCGACCTCTCGACGCGCCTCTTGCTGTCCGACGCGCTTCGCGGCGAGCGACGATTCGAGTCGGCGTCAGAGATTCTGCAAGGGCTTCTCACCGAGTACGGAACCCGCCGTCCGAAGGAACGTGCGCTCGTGCATTACGAGCTCGCCAAAGTCTCGCTCTCTCTAGGCGACCGAGCCAAGGCGATGGCAGAGCTCGACGCCGCCTCGAAGATCGATCAGGGCCATCCAGGAATTCTTCACGCGCTGGCCCGCCTCGCCCTCGAAGAGGGGCAGCTTCTCCGCGCACAGCGCACGTTCAGAGCGCTCCTCTTGGTCGTGAAGGCCCATCGTGCACCGGCGGCTCGCGAGCAGAGCTTCGCGACGACCCCGCTCCCAGACGTCGCTGCAAAGAGCCTCGAGTCGCCCGTTTCTCGAGCCGAGGTGCTCGTGGAGCTCGCGGCGATCGCCGAGAAACAAGGAGAAGACGATCGGCGCACCGAGTTCATCGATTCGGCGTTCGAGGCCGCGGCCGAGAGCCCCTGGGAGGCCGAGCAGCTGACCCTCGCGCTCGTTGCCCGTGGCTGGCACTCCCTCACCGCCCGGATCCTCGACGAGCGAGCGCGCGCCGCCACGAGCGACCGCGACCGGTCCATGATTCTGCTTTCGCGCGCCGACGTTCTCGCAGACTCGCTCGACGACCTGCCCGAAGCACTGAGTGCCGCCCTTTCGGCGGTGGAGCTCGACCCGACCTCGAGCAGAGCGCACGCGCGAGCGCTCGAGCTCTCGACGCGCGGCGGCGCCGAACCTCGCTACGCCGATCTGCTCAGCAAGCTCGCCGAACGCGCCTCCGACAACCCCGAGCTCTACATCGAGCTCGGCCTCCTCGAAGCTCGAACGAAAGAGCGTCAGTTCGGCGACGATGCGGGCGCCCGCGCCGCGTACGAGCGCGTCCTCGAGAAGCTCGAGACCCTCCAAGAACCGGCCCTGGCCACGAAGTTCGATCTGCTGGTCGCGCTCGAACGTGTCCTCGAACGCCTCGGAGATCGAAGGGCCCAAGCCGACACGCTCGCTCTCATCGTCGATCTCGGCGCCGAGTCGGGGCGCGGTTTTTCGGAGCAGGCCGAGGCGCTCTATCGCCTGGCGCGCCTGCGATTCGCGACCGCCACCGAAGGCCAAGTCGACGACGCCATCGACGTGCTCGAGAACGCGGTCGAGCTCGACCCCGATCCCGAACGAGTCGAAGCAGAGCTCCGAGCGGCGCTCACGCTTTTGCCTACGAGCCTGCGCGTGGCGCGACGCTTCGAAGATCACTGCCGCGCGCGTGATCGCAAAGAGGGTCTCGTCGACGCTCTCGTCGCCGTCTCCGAGCGGGACGAGGATCCGTTGGGGCCCTTGCGCGAAGCGCACGAGCTCAGCGTCGAGCTCGGCCTGAGATCGGGAGAGCTCGACCGTGCTGAGGTCCTGCTCCTACGAATCGTCGAGCTGGCGGGAGATTCGGAGCCTGGCGCTTGGGCGCTGGTCGCGCTCGGCGAGCGACGAAACCTCGCAGGCAATCTGCAAGAAGCGGCCGACCTGTTCGAGCGAGCGTCGCGTGTCTCACCGCCCGAAGAGGAGCGCGCGCTGCTCCTCACGGTCGCAGCGCTCGCCGACGGCGCGCTGAACGACATCGAGCGAGCCATTCGCATCTACGACATGCTTCGCCAACGGGAGCCAGCTCAACGCGACACGTGGGCTCCGCTCGCCGCCGTCTACCAGAAGAAGGGCGACGTAGGGGCGCTGAGCGCGCTTCTCGAGGAGACCATCCCGCTCGTCGACGATCTCGAAGAACGCGCACGCCTGCGTCTCTCTCTGGCCGACATGCTCCTCGCGACCGACGTCACGAAGGCGGCCGAGATCCTCGGTGAGGTGCTCGAGGAAGATCCGCAGAACGCCCGCGCCGCGCAACTGCTCATCGAGATTTACGCGCGTTCGGGCGATCGCGAGAAGCTCGCGGAGCTCTTGGGTCGACGGCTCGACGCTGCGAAAGACGTCGAAGACCGACCCGCGGTCGTCGCGATCTCGCTCAAGCTCGGCCAGCTACTCGAGGAGCAAGACGACGACAGCGCAGCCCTCGAGATCTACCATTCGGCGCTCGATTGGGACGCGAACAGCCGCGATGCGCTCCGAGCCATCGTCCGACTGGGAATGAAGCGCGACGATTCGGTCGGCCTCGGCGACGAGCTCGATCGTCTTCTCTCGATCGAAGAAGGCCAGGCGGCCGTCGACTTGGCGTTCAAGGTCGCCCAAATGAAGCGCGCGATGGGTGACGAGCCGGGCGCGGAGCGCGCGCTGCTCTCCGGGATGAAGGCTCGTCCCGACAGCGTAGAGCTGCGCGACGAGCTCGTTCGCGTCTACACCGACCGCGGGGCGACCCGCGAGCTCGCCGATCTCAAACGACTCGAGGTGAGTGGCCTCAAAGACGTCACGGCGAAGAAAGCCGCGTACGTCGCCCTCGCCGAGACGTATCGCGAGAAGGTGAAAGATCTGGCGTCGGCAGCGTCGTGCCTCGCCGACGCGCACTCACTCGATTTTGCCGATCGCGACATTCTCTTCGTCTTGATGGACAGCTACTCGGGCCTCGGCGAGCACGCCAAGGCCATCCAAGCTGTCGACAAAGCCATCGCGGTCGACGACTCGGGAGACGCTTCGTGGCTGTATTTCTCACGCGCCGTCCTGCGTGAGGCCATTGGTGACAGCGACGCAGCGCTCGACGATCTCGAGCTCGCGCACTCGAGCAGCGGCGGCAAATATGGAAGCGAGCTCCGCGCTCATCTCGAAGCGGCGCTCATCCGCGTCGGCCGTGAGCCTCACAGCTCGCGACGCACCGAAGCCGAGACCCGTTTGCGTCTTGCCGAGGTGTCGGCCGAGCTCGGCGACGAAGAGTCGGCTCGTCTCCTCTTGGGCGAGCTGATTCGACAAGAGCCTAAAGATCGGGCCGCCCTTCGCGCGCTCGCGTCGATCGACGAGCTCGCCGGAAGATGGGATGTCGCGATGACGACGCTCCGCAAGCTCGTCGCGCTCGAAGAGGGGGCCGATTTGGTCTCCACGGCGAAGCGACTCACGCACGCTGCCGATGCGCTCGGCCGTCCTGAAGACGCGCGAGCGGGTCTCGAGCGTGCGCTCCGAGTCGCGCCGAACGACGAGAGCATTCGCGTCCTCTTGAAGGGCGTCTACCGCGACACCGGAGAGAACGTCGCGCTTGCCGATCTCCTCGTCGAAGAGGCTCGTGCGGCGGGCGATGTCGATGGTCGCTATACGCTGCTCGTCGAGGCCGCGCGACACCTCCTCTCCGACGATCTTCAGGCAGGTCGTGCGCTCGAGCTGCTCGACGAAGCGCGCACGTTGCGACCCGAAGATTTCGAAGCGCAGGTGTTGCTCGCGCTCGGGCTGTCGGCGTCGGGCCGCGCTGCCGAAGGACGTGCGCTCGCGACGCACCTCATCGGCGCCCAACGCGGTCGTCGTTCGCGCGAGCTCGGCCGCGCCTATTACGCGCTCCACAAAGCCGAGAATCGCGACGGCAATCTCTCCGAGGCGCTCGAGGCGCTCTCGCGCGCGTTCGAGAACGACCCGCAGAACGCGACGATGGCGATGGAGCTCGGGCAGCTCGCTGTCGATCTCGACGACGGCGAGATCGCGCAACGAGCTTTTCGAAGCGTGACCTTGCTCAAGACAGCGCCTGGTGAAGGCGGCGCGAGTGGCCGTGACAAGGCGCTCGCCTACTATCACCTGGGTCGAATCGCAGACACGCAAGGAGATCGCCGGCGCGCCAAGCTGATGCTCGAGAAGGCGATTTCAGAAGATTCAGAGCTCGAAGAGGCTCGAACGCTGCTCGATTCTTTCGCGCAGTGACCGCCGCACGATCTCGATGTCGGGGTGAGCAGACCTCGCCCAGATGTGTATTTTGTGCCTGAATTGAGGGCTCTCGGGGCGAATTGGCGGCGGGGTGCCCCCCATCGCCCTCCCGACGTGTGCTCGAAAGACCTACGAAAAAAGCCCTTTTTGCACTTTTTGACTTTTATAGCGCAGCGATGCGTGCGAGTTTCACGGCGTTCGAGGGGCGGCGAGGTGCTGCCCCCTATTTTGGAGGATTCACATGGCAACGAAGAAAGCTGCTGCTGGGGCCGGAGCGAAGAAGGCTCTGAGCAAGAACGGTCTCATCCAGGCGATCACCGAGGCGGTCGGCGATGAGGTTTCGCGCAAGCAGGCGAAGGCGATCCTCGAGTCGTTGATCGACGTCGGTCACCGCGAGCTCAAGAAGAACGGCGCCTTCACGCTGCCGGGCTTCGCCAAGTTCCGCGTCGTCAAGAAGCCGGCGACCAAGGCACGCGAAGGCAAGAACCCCTTCACGGGTCAGATGCAGACGTTCGCCGCCAAGCCCGCGAGCAAGTCTGTCCGCGCGCGCCCCATCAAGGCCATCAAAGACGCGGTCGCCTGAGTCGACAGGTCAGGTTCGTCGGGGTTCGCCCCGACGCTCCCGTCTCCCAAGGTCACGTAGTCACCTCGAGTGGCGCGTGGCCTTTGGTCTTTCCATCTCCCGCCCGCGCGCAGTGCTTGCCGCGGAAGTGAGGAGGCCACGATCACTCTCGTGACGCGTGGCCCTGCACGTTTCGCGTCGAGCGACGAGCTACGAGGACTTCTTCTTGTAGACCTGACCGCCGACGGGGCCCGAGCCCACGCGCGACTTCAAGACGAGCTTCACGGCTCCAGGGAAGGGCCAGGGCCACTTGTAACACTGGTTCTTCGCACCGATCGCCGCCATCGCGCCCGTGTCGCTGTCGACGGCGATGGGGGCGTTGGCGAGCGCGGCGAACGCAGGCGGAATCCCCACAGCGGTGAGGTCTGCGACGAACGCGAGATCGAGCTCGCTGACGTTCGGAAGTGCATTCCCGAGTACGGTGTAACAGTATCCTGGCTGCAAGAAAAACGTCGGGCCGGTGATCGTGCGGCCTTCTTGACCGACGACACCGCAGACGACGGCCCCGTCGGCTTCCATGCGAGGAGCTTCGGTCGCGACCCGTCCGGCGAAGATCGAAGCGAAGGCGGCTCCCTGGACCGCATCGCAGCCCACGGGCGCGACGGGAGGGGGCGGGCCGGCATCGACGACCATGACAGGAGGCGGGGTGCCTGCGTCCGGGGTGGGAGTCTCCGGGAAATCGGGCTTGCTGCTGCAGGCCGCGGTGCTGAGGCCGATGACGGCGACGATCGCCGCGTACATGCTGCTCGTGTCTCTCTTCATGACGTGTTCCTCCGACGGGGTCTGGCGCTCTCGAGCACCTGCGAGAGTGAGAACGCACGAGGACGGCCCGCATGACAGCCGTCGAGCTCACCTCGCATGTCCAGCTTGGCTGGCTCGATCGAGGCGACTGGGGCACTCTCGCGCGGGGAGGATAGCCGCAACGTCACCGAATCCAAAGCGCGCCGAAGTCGTGCTCGATTCGCGAATGTTCCGGTATGCGCTAGGCTGCGCGCGCTTGGCAGGGCGACGAGTCGAGAATAGCCTCGGCGCCGCGTCGTCGAACTTACATGTCTCGCGTCGTGCGCTTTGCCCGACTGCGAGGGCGTTCTCGAGGAGGTCTTCCGTGAATCCGAAGCTGTCGATGGTCCCCCTGGTCGCTCTCTGTGCGGTCCTCGGCTGTGAGGCGCTCGCATGCGACCCCAACCGCTCTGCCAACACGCCCGTACAGGGTGGCTACGGGCAGCAGCCCGGATACGGACAGCAGCCAGGCTACGGACAGCAGCCCGGGTACCAACCGCAACCTGGGTATCAGCCTCAACCTGGGTATCCGCCCCAGCCGCAACCCGGCTACCAACCTCAGCCGCAGCCCGGCTACCAACCGCAGCCGCAGCCTGGCTACCAACCTCAGCCGCAACCCCAACCGCAGCCGCAGCCGAATGGTGGAACCACAGCCCCAGGCGGTTGGCCGTTCCCCGGTTTCCCGTTCCCCCAGCCGGGTGGTGGCGGCACCTCGGGTGGGAAGGCACCCGCCCAATCGATCGACCCGACGCTCGCGACGGTCGCGACCGTGCCCCTCGCGCAGCTCGCCCTGCAGAACACGCAGGGAATGACGAAAGAGGGCGGCGTCCTCGCTGGTAACTTCCAGGAGGGTCAAATTCTCGAGCAATCGACGCAGCTCGTTCCCGGCAAGTGCTACACGATCATCGCTACCGGAGCGGGGATTACGCAGCTCGACATCAAGCTCGTCGCGCTCACCCCGCTCCCCGGCGATCCGCCGCCCGTCGCGCAGAGCAACACCCAGGGCTCGAACGCGGTCCTCGGGCCGTCTGGCAGCTGTTTCAAGTGGCAGGCTCCCGTCGGCGTCAACGCCAAGTGGATCCTCACGGCGACGAAGGGCTCCGGCATCGCTGCAGGCCAGATGTACGTCAAGTAGAGTCTCACGAAGAGCGTGGTGACCGAGGGTGGCAGGCGAGATCCTGTCACCCTTTCTAGTTTCGTCTTTTCGACTTGCAGCCCCGAAATGGACCGCATGACACGATCTGCGTAAGTAGGGTTGCGCAGCTTATTATGCTGCGATATATCCAGCGCGTGGTTGAATTGACTATCACGCACCTCCTAGACGACATCGATCGCCACATCTTGCGGCTGTTGCAAGACAACGGCCGAATGACCAACTCGGCTCTGGCCGACGCGGTCGGGCTCACCCCCACGCCGATGCTCCAGCGCATCAAGAAGCTCGAGCAGTCGGGGGTCATCAAGCGCTACACGGTCATCGTCGACCCGGCTCTGGTCGGTAGGCCCACGCTCGCGTTCGTGCACGTGACTCTGAAGAGCCATGGTCTGCCGAATCATCGAACCTTTCTCTCGCTCGTCGAGGGGCTTCCCGAGGTTCTCGAGTGCCACCACATCGCCGGCGAAGAAGATTTTCTCTTGAAGGTCGCCGTGCGCGACATCGCCGAGCTCGAGCATTTTCTGCTTCACCGCTTGAGCACGTCGACCGTCATCGGTCGCGTGAAGACCACCTTCGTCCTGTCTTCGAGCAAATCGAACGCGCCCATCCCCGTCGGGGGCATCGAGTGAGGCCAACATGAGCATCGCGTCGTTCGGCATCCTCTGTTTCTCGTCGCTCTTCACCGTGATCGATCCCATCGCGGCGGCGCCGATGTTCGCGTCGATGACGAAAGGAAAGAGTCGCGAAGGTCTTCGTCAGATCGCGATCCGCGCGTGTCTCGTCGCGTTCGGCGTGTTGATCGTGTTTGCCGTGTCGGGCGCGTTCGTCTTCAAGATGTTCGGGATCACGATCGATGCTTTTCGGATCGGTGGCGGCATCGTGTTCCTCGTGCTCGGCCTACCCATGCTGACGGGCTCGGCGACCCACGGCGAAAAGTCAGGGCACGTCGGTGAAGATCCATCGATCGTCCCGCTCGGCGTTCCCCTCATCGGAGGGCCTGGCGCGATCACGACGGTCATGGTCCTGATGGGCCAGACGAGCTCGGCAGGTCACGTCTTCGTGCTTCTCTGCGCCATCGTCGTCGCGCTCCTCGCGACCTGCGCCGTGCTTCTCGTCTCGCCGCTCCTGCTCCAGCGGCTCGGACCAGGAGGCCTCGAGCTCGTGACGAAGGTGATGGGCCTCATCATCCTCGTCATCGGTATCCAGTTCATCATCGACGGCATCCGGCCGGTCGCGCTCGAAATCCTGCGCAGCTCGCGCGTGATCTAGCCGGCAGTAATGCAGCGCCAGCGAGACGCGATCGAGGGATCGTGGACCAGGCACATCGGCGTCGCACCGCTCGATCGCCATTCGCGCGGCATGAGAGAACCGAGCGGCGGCGCGCCCGCTCACGGGCTCTTCGCGTAGGGGCGCGCGTAGGCGCGTTCGAGTGCCGCGACGACGGCGCTCGGATCGGCCTTCCCGGGGCTTGGGAACTGCGGTCCCATTTGGTGCTCCTGAATGAAGTACGCGATGGCGCGGTAGCTCGCGTTTCGGTCCATGTCCCACGCAGCGTCGTGATTCTCTCGGCACTGTCGGGCCCAAGCGTCGTTCCATCCGCTCTCGCCACCGAGCGATGCGAGGCACGCGTCATAGGGCTCGACGCCGAGCACCCCGCTCTCGTACGCGCACCACTGCGAGCGATGGAGCGAGTCGATCCTGCAGGCGCATGCTCTACAGGAAGCGAGCGGTCCGCCGAAGGTTCCGTACGTCACTCCGTCGTGGAAGACGTAGCCCGTCGGACCTTCGAAGTTTTCCCAGACGACGCCGTCGAGCGGGAAGACACGCCCCGACTGCGCGATCGTGTGCTTCGCCATCACGACGAGGGCATCTTCCCAGGCAGCGTGGTCGCGCGCACGCAGCCCGGAGACGCTGGGAATGAAGCTCGACGCATCGACGATCCATCGCGCCGTTCGTGTGGCCGTCGGGGTTGCCGTCGTGAGCGTCCAGGTGCGCCCGGCGCTCTCGTAGGTGCACTCTTCGGCGTCGTGCGACCAGCGTGGTACCGAGACCGCGTGACACGAGCCCGCGACGTTCGTCTCGACCCCGAGCACGTCGAGGAGAGCGGTCGGGACCTCGGGGACTTCTGCGGGGCGCTCGTGCCCGCGGTCGAGATGCCTCGAAGGCGCTCGTGTTCCTCCCGCTGTTGCGAGAAGCCACGAGAGCGCTGCCAGCATCGGGCCACGCAAGAGACTGAGCATCCAGCCGAAAGCCTACGTCATGCACGCTCTTCGGTCGAAAACGCGACCGAAAAGGTCGACGGGCGCGCATGTTCGAGCGCTGGAGAGCGCTCGAACAGTCGTCGGTCAGATGAGCAGGCCGGGAGCCGGGAAGCCTTTGCAGAGCTCCTTCACTTCGTTCGCGATTCTTGCGAGCGTCTCTGCGTCTTGGCTCTGCGCGACTTCGTCCATCCAGCCCGCGAGGAGCTTCATCTCGGCCGCGCCCATCCCACGTGAGGTGAGCGAGGGCGTGCCGATTCTGAGACCGCTCGGGTCGAAGGGCTTGCGTGGATCGAACGGGATCGAGTTGTAGTTTCCGACGATGCCTGCGCGATCGAGCGCCTGCGCGTACGGCTTGCCGGCGATGTTCTTCGGCGTCATGTCGATGAGCAGGAGGTGATTGTCGGTGCCGCCCGTGACGAGCGAGAAGCCTCGCGCGAGAAGGGCTTCGCCGAGGGTCTTCGCGTTGTCGACGACGCGCTGCGCATAGACCTTGAAGCTCGGAGCTTGCGCCTCTTTCGCGGCGACCGCGATCGCTGCCGTGGTGTGATTGTGCGGGCCCCCTTGGAGGCCGGGAAACACGGCGCGATCGATGGCCGACGCATGCTCGGACTTCGTGAGAATCATTCCACCGCGCGGGCCTCGGAGCGTCTTGTGGGTAGTCGACGTGACCACGTCGGCGATGCCCACGGGGCTCGGGTGGACGCCGGCTGCGACGAGGCCCGAGATGTGTGCGATGTCGGCTGCCAGAATGGCTCCGACCTCGTCGGCGATCGCGCGGAACGCCGGGAAGTCGACCTGACGCGGGTACGCCGTCGTGCCGCACCAGATGAGCTTCGGCTTGTGCTCTTTGGCGAGCGCACGCACCTGGTCCATGTCGATGCGGTGGTCGGTCGGGCGAACGCCGTAAGGAATGCTCTGGTAGACCTTGCCGGTGATGCTGACGTTCCAGCCGTGGGTGAGGTGTCCGCCGGCAGGGAGGCCGAGCCCCATGATGGGCTCGCCAGGCTTCACGAACGCGAGGTAGACGGCCAGGTTCGCCGGGCTTCCCGAGTAGGGCTGAACGTTGACGTGCTCGGCGCCGAAGAGCTGTTGAATGCGCGATTTCGCGAGCTCTTCGACCTGGTCGACGACCTGCTGACCTTCGTAGTAGCGCTTCTTCGCATAGCCTTCGGAGTACTTGTTCGTGAAGACCGAGCCGCTCGCTTCGAGCACGGCGCGCGACACGTAGTTCTCGCTGGCGATGACGCGAAGCTTGTCGGCCTCGAGCTGCTCTTCTTCTTTGATGAGACGGGCGATGTCGGGGTCGACCTCCGAGAGCGGAAGGCGACCACCACCGACGATGACCTCGAATGCGGGAGAAACCATCAGCCGACCTCGAATTCTGCACGGGTGAGTATGTCCGAAACGCGCCACAAGAAGCTGTTCGCGAGGACGCCGTCGACGACGCGATGGTCGTACGAGAGGGCCATGTACATGACCGGGTGAATGGCGATCGTGTCTTCGCCGTCGTGAGTCACGACCACCGGGCGCTTCTTGATTTCACCCATGCGGAGAATGCCGACGTTCGGCTGCGAGATGATGGCGGCGCCATACAAATTGCCCTTGAGGCCGGGGTTCGAGACGCTGAAGCTCGTCCCCGACAGGTCGTCGGCGGTCACCTTTCCTGCGCGTGCGCGGGTTGCGAGCTCGTCGATGCTCGCGGCGATTCCGCGGAGCGAAAGCTGGTCGGCGTGCTTGATGCTCGGGACGACGAGGCCGCCGGGAGTTTCGACGGCGACGCCGAGGTTGATCTCGCGAAGCACGACATACGAAGCGTCGAGCACCCGAGCGTTGAGCTGCGGATTCTCTCGCAACGATTTGACTGTTGCAGCACAGATGAAAGACAAGAAAGTAAGCGGGACGCCCTCTTTCTTGAGGCGATCTTTGTGCTGGTCGCGAAGCTTGCTGGTCGCGAAGAGATCGACCTCGGCCACGGTCACGACGTGGGGCGAGACGTGCTTCGAATAGACCATGTGGTCGGCGGTGATACGGCGCCGCCGATTGAACGGAACGACCTCGTCACCCGGACGCGGGTTGTAGGCCGGAACTTTGTACGCCCCGTAGCCGACGCCCGGGATCGGCGGAACGAAGCCGCCGCCGACCTGAAGCAGTGCAGAGAGCTCTTGGGCCGTGGGAGTCGCCGTCGGATTAAGTGTAACGGGAGCGCTCGGCGCCTGAGAAGGGGCCACGACCGCCGCTGCGGCCGAAGGAGAGCGCGGCGGCGAGCTCGGAGTCGCGGCGCGCATGACGTCGTCGTGCGTGACCCGACCTTGGTCGCCGGTGCCCTGCACGTTCGTGAGATCGACGCCGTGCTCGAGCGCGATGCGGCGCGTGGAGGGCGACGCGAGCCCGCCGGGCCCGTTCAACTGACTGGGCGTCGCGGTCGGCACCACCGCGGCGGGAGCGGGCGGCGGAGGGGCGGGCGGGGGTGCCGCGCTCGGTGCTGGCGCTCGAGGCGCTGCGGCCGCCGGACCCGTGGTGGTCTCGTCGATCTGACAAAGGAGCCCGCCTTTGGCGATGATCTCGTCTTGCTTCGCCAGAAGCTTGGCGATTCGCCCGCTGTACGGCGCGCGTATCTCGGTGTCGGCTTTGTCGGTCGCGACGGTGAGCAGCACCTGCTCTTCGACGACGAAGTCGCCTTCCTTCACGAGCCACTTGGTGACGGTGCCTTCGGCGACGCTCTCGCCGAGCTGGGGCATGACGACGTCTTTCATCGCGGTCCGATATACGCGCACGCGACCCACCGAGCAACGGGCTCTCGGCGTAACCCGCCCTTCTCACGCATCTCTCGGGATCTCGTGGCCGAGACGGTCCACCCCCGGAAGCCCGATTAGAGCGCAGTACCGCCGGCTGCCCGCTCGAGGGCCTGGTCGAGAGCGCGTTCGTCGTAACCGACCATGATCCGACCGCCCACGTCGATGACCGGAATGCTTCCGGCGCGTCCGCCTGTCTTCGACAGCTTCGCGCTCATCTCGCTCTGCGCTCCAGGATCTTGATCGACGTCTTTGAAGGTAAACGGAACGTGCTTCTTTTTCAGGTGATCTTGAGCCATGTGACATGGACCGCACCAGGACGCGCCGTAGATGATCACCTGGACGTTTTTCAGACCGTCGGGGGGCGCCGGATCGGGTCCGGGTCCGCTCGGCGCGCCGGGATCGTTGCCCGGCGGTCCGCCGGGAGCTGGATGGCCAGGAGGCATTCGCTGGCCGGGGTCGCGACCAGGTTTTTGTTCTTCACCCTCGGGAAGGGCTGCCACGGCGCCACGGCGCCGCTCGATCTCGTCTTCCCATTCGTGCCGGGTCATCGGGTGCGTGTTGTACGTCCCGTCGGTCCCTCGTTTGGTGAGATCGGTCACGTAGATCGGGTCGCTCGTCCCTTCGTCGTGACCGGTGACGATGACCCGCACGAGCCGTCGTCCCTCGTCCGGAACCCGGTTCGGCGAGATCTCGACGTGCGTGCCGCCGTGACCATCGATCCATGTCAACATCAGGTTCTGTGTCTCGTCGGAGATCCGGAGGGCCGGCAGATCGGTCTCCTTCTTCTGGCCCGTCGGATCGGTACGCTTCTCACAGCCGCCGATGAACGGCAGCGACATGAGGACCGGGAAGAGGAGGACGAACGGCAGCGCGAGCATCGGCCGAGCCAACCTCGGGCGAGCGACAGTCGGGCGAGCGACAGTCGGGCGAGCCAACCTCGGGCGAGCGACAGTCGGGCAAGGCAGCATCGAACGCACCGCAGTTACATCTGCGACGAAGATGCTTCTGTTCTCCGAACGCGGCCAGCTCTCTTTCACGGCTCCCCTGTCTTGCAATCGAGGGGGACGAGCTCGCCGCGACGGGGCGAATTGGCCTGAGCCGTCTCGCTCAGTCCGAGCTCTCCGAGGAGCTGACTCCACTCTGCCAAGTCGTCCCGCACGCGCTTCGCAAGAGCTTGCTCCTCCCCGGCGAGCTTCGCAAGGTGCGCGAAGTCACCTCCTGGATGATCTCGCAGCGTGGCCCGGAGGGTCTCGAGCTCGGCCGATAGCAAATCGAGGTCGCGCCGGAGGGCCTCGGCGCGTCGACCGCGCCCATCTTCCAAGCTCGATCGGCGTGTTCGCACCGCCCGCTTGGGCATCGGCACGCCGGGGGAGGGGGAATCGGCGACCTCGACATGGGGGAGGCTCGGCTTGTCGACGGCCCGGTGAGATTTCGGCGTCTCGGCCCTCGGCGAACCGAGACCGGGCTTCACCTCTCGCTTCGCCACCGACGCGCCCTCCGTCGGGCGCGGAGCTTTGCTCGGTCGACGCGGCGTCTCGCGAGCACCCGCGGCGGAGAGCTCGCGAGCGACGTCGCGGTACCCTCCCGAGTACACGCGCGCGACGCCTGCGGTGATTCCCACGATTCGGGTCGTGACACGCTCGAGAAAGCGGCGATCGTGCGACACGAGGACGACCGTCCCCGGGAAGCCGAGCAACGCTTCTTCGAGGATCTCGGCCGCCGGGATGTCGAGGTGGTTCGTCGGCTCGTCGAGGAAAAGGAGATTGCGTGGCTCCAGCAACAGCTTTGCGAGAGCGAGCCGCGCCTTCTCGCCGCCCGAAAACCCGCTCGTGCGCCGCAACGGATCGTCGCCCCAGAAGCGGAATCGAGCGAGGTATTGTCTCGCGCCGTCGGCGTTGAGATCGCCGCGGATGCTGCGGACCTCGTCGACGGCGGTATTGCGAGGATCGATCTCGCCGAGGTGCTGATCGAAATAGCCTTCACGGAGGTTCGTGCCGCGCTTGATCTGGGCCGAGTCGTCGGCGGTTCCGAGGCCGGCGAGCAGCTTGAGGAGGGTGCTCTTGCCGGACCCGTTCGGTCCGACGATCCCGACGCGCTCGCCGCGGCGGATCAGGAGGTCGAGGCCTTCGAACAAGATCCTTCCACCGCGGGTGGCGCGCGCGCCGCGGACGTCTGCCACGATGTCTCCGGTTCGAGGGGCGTCTGCGAAACGAAAGTGGACGCGCTCGGCGACGGCCCACACGTCTTCGGGCGCCTCGACGTCTTCGAGCTTGTCGAGCATCCGACGTCGGCTCTGCGCCTGTTTCGTCTTCTGGCCGGCGATGTTCTTGCGGATGAAGTCTTCGGTCTTCGAGACGAAGCTGTCGCGCTCGTCTTTCAGCTTTCGCTCGCGGGCCAGGTCTTCTGAGCGAGCTTCGACGTAGCGGCTGTACGCGAGCGGGTAGTCGCGAAAGCTTCGCCGACCGAGCTCCATCGTGCGGGTCGACACGTTGTCGAGGAACGCGCGATCGTGCGACACGAGGAGCACCGCACAACGGAGCGTCACGAGGTGTCGCTCGAGCCATTCGATGGTCTCGATATCTAGATGATTCGTCGGCTCGTCGAGCAGCAGGAGGCCGGCCTCGCTCGCGAGCGCGACGCCGAGGTGCAATCGACCCCGCTCGCCGCCCGAGAGGCTCGCGACGGGGCGCTGCATGTCGCGCTCGCTGAACCCGAGGCGTTTGGAGATGATCTCGACGCGCCGCTCGAGCTCGTCGCCGCCTTCGAGGTGGTACCGATCGGTGAGCGTCGCGAGACGATCGAGCGCGTCGGACGACCCGCTCGCCGCCCCTTCTTGGGCTTCGGCGAGCGCCGTTCGCAACGCGAGAATGCCTTCGAATCCAGCGAGAAACGCGTCGAGGACGCTTCCGTCGACGCTCACCTCGTGTGACTGACGCGCGCTCGCGATCTTCGTCGTCTTGGCGCGGAGCACGTTGCCGTCGTCAGGCGGTATCGATCCCTCGATCACGCGAAGCAGGGTGCTTTTGCCGGCTCCGTTCGGGGCGACGATCGCCGCTCGCTCGCCGGCCTCCAGCGCGAAGGTGACGCCGGAAAAGAGCTGGTCGGCTCCATATCCGAACGTCACATTGTGAACTTCCAACACCGCCATGAGCGCCCTCTACCACGACGCCGACCGACGCGCGTGGCCTCTCGGGAGCGAGACTCTAGCCGCCTAGGGCTCGGGAACGCACGCCCCTTGAGAGACGATTTCGTCGCACGACTTTCGTTGCTGGCACGAAGCCAAGTCTTCGAGCGCCTGCTGGTAGTCGGCGTTCTTCGAGAGTTTTTGGCAGCTGGCGGTGCAGCTGGGTATGTCAGCGATGTCAGAGCAGTCGTCGCGAAGGGCGCAGCACTTGGTCTCGACTTCGCAGTACTCCCTGCAGCCGGCGCCCGAGCCGCTGTCGCACCCGAGAGGCAAAAAGGCGACGAAGGCGCATGAAAAAAGCAGCATAAAGAAGACTTGGCGCATGGGACCTCCATAACCTGGGACGACGTCGCGTGGCTCGACTTCTACGGTCCGGCGTTTGCAGGCGCGGACCGACTCGGCGCCGGGACGAGGTTTTGCAAACCGGCTGCCACTTCCTTTGCCTCCTTTCGGTCTGCGCACGTGGGCAGCGGACGATTCGCTCGCTATCCTGCACGCCACCGACCTTCACTACTTACCGAGCTTCGAGGTCCCCATGACGAGCATGAACGTAACCGACCAGCCTTCTAAGATGCTCGCACCTTCGCGGGGCCTACGTCGCCTGACTCTGCGAGCGACGCTCGCGCTCATTGCATCGACGTCGCTGTTCGCTGCCGCAGACCAAGCGCTCGCGTGTGGTGGTTGCTTCGTCTCGCAGTCGACCCCGACCGTCGTCAGCGGGCATCGGATGGCGCTCTCGATTTCGACGATTCAATCGGTGCTCTGGGATCAGATCCAATACTCGGGCGACCCCGCCGAGTTTGCCTGGGTTCTACCGGTGAAATCGGGCGCACGAATCGAGGCTTCGACCTCTGCGTTCTTCGAGGTGCTCGAAGCGACGACGCGGCTCAACGTCACCGCACCTCCAGTGAACTGCGGCTCCTCCGGCGGTGGACTCGGATGTGGTGCGCAAGCACGGTCGGCCGGCGCAGAAGACTCGTCTGGCGAAGGTGACGGAGCGGCTCCCACCGTGACCGTGGTCCATCAGGGGACGGTCGGTCCCTACGAGACCGTGACGTTGAAGACTCAGACGCCGGGAGCATTGAACGATTGGCTCGCGACGCACGGGTACTCGGTCGACGCGTCGACTCAGCCGACCATCGATGCTTACGTCGCTGAGGGCTTCGACTTCATCGCGCTTCGCCTCCAGCCAGGCAAAGGCACGAGCGCGATGACGCCTGTTCGTGTCGTGCAGTCGGGCTCGAGCCCTGCGCTTCCTCTCCGAATGGTCGGCATCGGAACCGGGGCCGAAGTGCCGATCGTGCTCTTCGTCATCGGCGAGGGCCGCTGGGCGACCCAGAATTTCCCTGAAACGAGGGTCGAGAGCGCACTCCTCAGCTGGGACTTCGACACGAAGCAGTCGAACTACGACAAGCTCCGCAAAGAAGCGCTCTCTGCAAACGGAGGTCGTTCGTGGCTCACGGCCTTCGCGCAGCAGGGCACGCTCACCGCTCCGGTTTTCACGAACACCAACCAGTACACCGGAAACGGCGGCCAGAGCTTCGCGCAGACCTACGTCGACCAGGCGTTCTCGAATCAAGAGACGAAGACGAGCTGCACGCTGCCCGTCGTCTCTCAATACGATGGCCTCGTCGAGAATCCCTGTCCGGCCGGTGAGCCGCCGGATTCAGCCAAGTGTGGCCACGTGGCGGCGGGCCACATCGATTCTCGAACGTTCGGCTGTGCAGGCTCCGACGACGTGGCCACGGCTCTCACGGGAATGCACCTACACGATGTTTGGGTCACGCGGCTCGAAGCGAATCTTCCGCACTCTGCACTCGATACCGATCTGCTTTTGCAAGCTGCAAGCAAACAAGAGCCAGTTGCAAACAACATTCAGGCGACCATCGCGATCCATCCCGACACCCTCTGCAATCCGCCGGCCGTCAACAAAGGATCGCTCGTGCTCTTTCCCCGCCTTCACGAGCCCGGCGACCCTCCGTCGAACGGCCTGGGCCTCGGCGGCTTCTTCGGCCTGACGCTCGGCGCGATGGGGCTCGGGCTGTTGGCCAGGCGCACCTTGGGAAAGCGTTCCTTCGTGATGCGCGGCTGACGTCGAGACGACTCGCATTCGACTGAGCTCGATCACGGGTCTTCGGAGGCGCGCGTGAACGGCACCTCACCCTCACGAGAGCGTCGTTCGGGCGTCACGTCTCGGGGCCAGTCTCCGCGGCGTGCGCTGGATCGACGACAACCCATGGGGAGCCGCTGGACTGCATCCCCTCGGTGCGGTGGCTGTGCTAGGACGTCCCACTTGGACGGCGAAAGCCGCGGTCGAGGGTGAGCGAGACCCCTCGCGGTCCTTCGACGGCAGCCCCTTCGATGCTCCGAGGAGCGACCCCGTGACGGTACAAGCACCCAATAAGAAAACGAAGCTCAAGGCCCAACGCGAAGAGCTGATCGCCGACAACCGCAAGAAGCAGGTGTTCCCCGATCCGCTCGGGCCCGAGAACCTGAAGAAGCTCGGAATCCGCCTCGGATTGCCGCTTCTCGGAGGATGGCTCGTGGCCATCGTGTTCGGCAACATGGTGCTCCGAATCGGCATGGGCGTGGTGACGCTCGTGCTCGGAGGCATCGTCTATTGGGCTGTCTCGACCGGAAGACGGCAAAAGGCCGTCGCCGACATCTTGATGAACGCCGACACGGCCGCGGGCCGCAAAGAGGCGCTCGCCAAGCTCGATTCCGGCTTCAAGAAAGATGATGCCGCTGCGGTCTTCGCCAAGGCCCAGCTGCAGATGCAAGAAGATCCGCGCGCGGCCCTGAAGAGCCTCGAAGCGATCGACCTGAAGAAGGTGATGGCTCATCAGGCCGACGAAGCTCGGGCGCAGCGCGCCATGATTCACCTCATTTTGGGCGAGACCGACGAGGCGAGGGCCTTGGTCGACCCAATCGACCTTTCTCGTCACAAAGAGGCGAAAAGCCGAGCCACACTCACCGCTATCATCGGAGAAGCTTGGGCCCGTTCCGGACAAGCGAAACGAGCCGTCGATCTCCTCGACAAGATCGATCTCAACGACGAAGCCTACGTCGATCTCAAGCCCCAGCTGCTCCGGTCGCGCGCCTTCGCGTTCGCGTGGTCGAACGACACGAAGCAAATGAAGAACGTTCTGCGTCAGCTGAAGGGGCTCAACGTGCAGTACCTGATGGGCTTCGTGACGAAGAAGAAGAATCCGATGGGTGTCGCTCCTCGCGGCGTTCATCCTCTCCTCGAGAAAGAGGCGTACGACATGGTGATGAAGTCGGGCGCCGTGCAGCGGAAGATGGAAGTTCGCCGCGGTTAGAAAGAAGGAATCATGAAGCGCTTTTCTTTGCTTTCGATGGTCGGCTTGGTCTCGGTGTCGGCTGCTTGCGCAGCAGGCAACGGGGGGAATGCGGGCGGAGCTGGCGGCACTGGCGGTTCGGGTGGAGCAAAGACGGCCACCACGACGAGCACGGGGGCCACCGCGACCGCCACGACCGGCACGGCGTTCATGACGAGCAGCACCTCGACCGGGATGGAAGGTCCTGCAGAGGTGTTCGGCCACAGCAAAGACACGCTCTACAAGCTCGATCCGGTCAGCAAAGCCGTCACCAAGATCGCTCTGATGACGGGCTGTCCAGACGTGCTCGACATCGCGCTCGACAAGGACTCGCACATCTTCGCGACGACCCACATGGGCCTGTTCGACGTGAACAAGACGACGGCCGCGTGCACCCTGATCGCCAACGGTGACTACCCCAACTCGCTCTCGTTCGTTCCTGCAGGAACGCTCGATCCAAACGTCGAAGCGCTGGTCGGCTACATCATCACGCCGTCCCCGGGGAACAAGAACCAATACATTCGGATCGACACCACCTCCGGTACGATAACGAACATCGGCCAACCCTGGTCAGAGGCGTTCGTCACCAGCGGCGACATCGTGAGCGTCAAGAACGGCCCCACCTACCTCACGGTCAAAGGCGGAACCTGCACTAAATACGATTGCCTCGTAGAGGTGAATCCGCAGTCGGGCACGCTCGTGAAGAACTACGGGGAGCTGACGAGCGCGTCGGGCGGCTACCAGAAGGTCTTCGGTCTCGCGTTCTGGGCTGGCAGCGTCTACGGCTTCGACAACACCGGTCACCTCTTCGAGGTGAAGGTCCAGGGCAACACGACCCTCACGACGCTGATCAACGCTCCTGGTGGACCGAGCCTCTGGTGGGGAGCCGGCTCGACGACCAGCGCGCCACCGGTTCCGAACTGAGCATTCGCACTCACTCTCTTTCTTGGGAGGCCCCGATGGTCGCTTTTCACCCCATGGGTATTGGTAGTATCTCCATTGCGATTCTGGCGTTGGGGTGCTCCGCCGGGACCGGAGGTGACGCGGCAAGCGGTGGTTCCGGCGGCGCTGGCACTGGCGGCACCGGGCCGGGCGCGGGCCCAGGCGCTCAGACGGCGACGAGCTCGACGGCTGCCTTCATGACCTCGAGCACGTCGGGCCAAGGTGGGGCCGGCGAGATCGCCGAGGTCTTCGGTCACAGTGCCGACACCCTCTATCGGCTCGATCCGGTCACGAAGGTCGTCACCACCGTCGCGCCATTCTCAGGCTGCGATTCTGCCGTCATCGACATCGCGCTCGACAAAGATTCGAACATCTACGCGACGACGCCGAGTGGCCTCTATCACGTCGACAAGACGACCGCGGCCTGCACGCTGATTCAGACGGGCGTCTATCCGAATTCGCTCTCGTTCGTTCCTGCTGGCACGCTCGATCCGAATGTCGAAGCGCTCGTTGGCTATCAAGGCGACCAGTACATCCGCATCGATCCCGTCTCGGGCAGCGTGAGCTCGATCGGATCGGCCTGGAACAATGGTCTCTATTCGAGCGGCGACGTGGTGAGCGTGAAGGGCGGCAAGTCGTATCTCACGGTCAATGGATCGAGCTGCAGCGATTGCTTGGTCGAGATCGATCCGAAGACCGGATCGATGGTGAAAAACTGGGGCGCGCTCAACTTCACGGCGGTCTACGGGATCGCGTTCTGGGCGGGGAGCGTCTACGGATTCACCAATGCGGGCGAGCTCTTCGAGGTCTCGTTTCCGAACGGCGTGCTGGTGACGAGCGTGATCAACGCACCTGGAGCGACGTCGTTCTACGGCGCAGGCTCCACGACGAGCGCGCCTCCGGTTCCCATAGCGCAGTGACGCTCTGCCGCGCTCGCCTGCCGCGCTCGCCTGCCGCGCTCGCCTGACGAGCTCGGCGCCGACAATAGCTCGTCGTGCTCGAGCGCAGCTTGGCTCAGGCGTCGGGCTCGGCTTCGTCGTCCGAAGTCGGGAGCGACGGAACCAACGGAGTCGGAATGGGCGCCTGCGTGGCCATCGGATCGGCGAGGCCCATCGTCGTCTCGCGGAAGTGGAGGAAGAACGTCTGGACGATCGACAGGCAAGGAACGGCGAGAAGCGCTCCTTTGATTTGGAAGAAATGCTCGCCGACGATGAGTGAAAACACCACGAGAACTGGGTGAATCTTCGCCGCATCTCCGATGATCTTCGGGTTGAGCAGGTTGGCCTCGAGCTGATGGATGCCCACTGACCACGCGAGGACTGCCACGGCGGTTCCAGGCGATTGCGTGAGCCCGAGAGCGACCGCCGGGATCGTCGCGAGGATCGATCCGAAAATCGGGACCACCGAGCCCACACCGGCGACGAGCGCCATGATCGGCCAATACTTCAGGTCGAACAGCCAGAAGCCGATCGCCGACAAGACTCCGTTCACGCAGCAGATCACGAGCTGACCGCGGACGACGCCCCCGAGGCCCTTTTCGAGTCTATGCAGCAAGCGATCGAACGACGACTGCGACTCGTACGACACGAGCTCGCGGAAGAACCGGATGATCGATTCGTGCGTCAGCATCATGTAAGCGGCGAGCATCAAGGTCATGAAGAACGTGAAGAAGCCGCGCCACACGACCCCTACGACCTGTTGACCAAGCCTCAGAACCTCGCCGGCGTTTTCGGAGGCGTACTTCGCTGCCCGCGTGAAGGCGTGCTGGAGAATCTTGGCGCTCGAGACACCGCCTTCTTCTTTGACGGGGTGCTCGAATCGCCAGAGATCCTCGCCGATCTTTCGGACCTGGACGTGGTCACCGACGACCACGTCGTACGAGCCGTCGGAGCGCTTCTCGATCACCATCGTCGGAGGCGGCCCCGATGGCGCGGGAGGCGGGAGATCGTCGTCGTCGTCGCGCGCTTTCGGATCGGCTGGCTCCGACTTGCTCGGGGGCGGGGCGTTCTGGGCGCTCCATTGATCGAGCTTCTTGTCGACGACGGGGAGCCAGTTGTCTTGGATGAACTTGATGCGATGGGGCAGCTCTCGGCGGAGCGCTTGTACCTCGCCCGCGAGGCTCGGAATCACGATGCGGAAGAAGCCACCGATTGCGCCGAGGGTGATCGCGTAGACGATGAGAATCGAGGCCCATCGCGGGATCCGCATTCTTTCGACCCGGAGAACACCGGGGAGAAGAATGAACGCGACGACCAACGCGAGGACGAACGGCAGCAGCACCTCGGAGGCGCCGACGATGACCGCGAGCGCGAGGGCGCCGCTCACCCAGAGAAAGATCTTCCGATTCTTTCGCGCCGAGGGCGAGCTCGGGATCACGCGACGTTCGGGAGCCTCTGGCGACTTCGAAGTCTCGTCGGTGGGCTCAGCCATCTGCGATATCCGCGAAGAACGGAGCGAGGTGCTCGCGGGTCTTGTCGAGCGCTTGTGGCACGACACGCGTGTCGGCGACGACCGGCATGAAGTTCGTGTCGCCTCCCCACCGCGGGACGATGTGCACGTGGAGGTGCTCGGCGATGCCCGCCCCGGCAGTCGAGCCGAGATTGATGCCCACGTTCACTCCATCGCAACGGACGGCCTTCTTCAGTCGAACGACGCTCTCGCGAACCAATCTGAAGAGAGCGTCGTGATCTTCTGCGCCGAGGTCTTCTAGGTTTTGGACGTGGGCTCGCGGAATCACCAAGAGGTGCCCCGACGCGAACGGGTAGCGGTTCAACATCACGAGCGCGGTTCGACACTGCACCACCACGAGACGCATCTGCGTCTCTTCGGCGCTTGCCTCGGGCTGCACGCAGAACACGCACGCGCCTTGGCTCTTCGGCCCGAGGATGTATTCGATCCGCCATGGGGCCCAGAGGGGTTCGGACATCGCGCCCCACGGTAGCACTCGCGCTCGCGCGTGTACCAGCCGCGCGCGGGGTGGCTTGCCTTCGAGGGCTCGCCTTGACCGGGTGTCTGGGGTTTGCGACCCTGAATCGGACAATGAACGAGGCCCCGCCGTCGCCTTCGAAACCAGCGACCCTCGCCTCGGCGGGCGGGCAAAAGAAGAAAGGCGTCAGCTTCGACGAATTGGCGCGCGTCCTCGCGCTCGAGGGCGTCATCGATGGTGAGCAGCTGGCGCGCGTTCTCGACCGGAAAGAGCAGCAGCTCGAGAGCATCGTTCGCGCGCGCCTCACCGCGATGAAGAGTCAGCCGGTCAAAGCGACCGAGGCCCAGCATCGAGCGGCCGTGAGCCCCATCGAGCTCTTCTTGTCGTTCGGCGAACGCGACGCCGAAGAGCGTCCCATTCGCGAAGACACCGTCACCGAGATTTTCGCGAAGCACGCTGGGTTTCCTTACGTGAAGCTCGACCCGCTGACGCTCGATGCGGCGTATTCGGTGAGCGTTCTGCCACGCCCGTTCGCGCGCAAACACGGCCTTCTCGCGCTGGAAGAGAGCCACGGAATCATCACGTTCGCGACGAGCGATCCATTCGATCCGGTGACCCTCGAAGGCGTCGAGCGCGTGACGGGCAAAGGTCTTCGCCTCGTCATCGCTTCGAAGACCGACATCGACAAGCTCATCACCGACTTCTACGGCTTTCGTCAGTCGGTCAAGCGAGCCGAGGCCTACCTCGCCGACGGCGTCGACCTCGGCAATCTCGAGCAGTTCGTTCGCATGAAGAGCGAGCAGGAAATCGAAGCCAGTGACGAGCACGTCGTTCACGCGATCGACTACCTCTTTCGCTACGCGTTCGGCCAGCGCGCGAGCGACATCCACATCGAGCCGAAGCGTGGCCATTCTCTCGTGCGGTTCCGCATCGACGGCGGTCTGCATCGCGTGAACACGCTCCCGCGCATCGTGCACAACGCGGTCATCAACCGGATCAAGACGCTCGCGCGTCTCGACATCGCAGAGAAACGACGCCCTCAAGACGGGCGCATCAAGACCGAGTTCGACGGCCGACCCATCGACATCCGTGTTTCGACCTTGCCGGTGGCCTTCGGCGAGAAGGTCGTGATGCGCATCTTCGATCCCGAGCTCGTCCACGACGACTTCGTGAAGCTCGGGTTCTTCGACCGCGACAACACCGTCTTCGAAGAGCTCTTGGGGCTCACCCACGGCATCATTCTCGTCACCGGTCCCACGGGCTCGGGAAAGACGACGACGCTCTACACCGCGCTCCGCAAGCTCGCGACCGAAGACGTGAACATCACGACGATCGAGGACCCCATCGAAATGGTGTTCGAGGGGATCAACCAAACTGCTGTGAATCCAGCCATTCAGCTCGGATTCGCCGAGGCCTTGCGCACGATCCTCCGCCAAGATCCCGACATCATCATGGTGGGCGAGATCCGCGATCTCGACACGGCTCAGCACGCAATCCAGGCGGCGCTGACCGGGCATCTCGTCTTCTCGACGCTCCACACGAACGATGCGCCGAGCGCCATCACCCGTCTACTCGACCTCGGTGTTCCCGACTTTCTCCTCGCTTCGACCGTGGTCGGGATCATGGCGCAGCGTCTCGTGAAGAAGGTGTGCGCGGGTTGCGTCGCCGAGCGTGAGCTTCTCGTCGAAGAGGCGACGGTGCTCGGCATCGAGACGGGCCCGGAGCCCACTTTCGTGAAGTTCGGGCTCGGCTGCACCGATTGCCGAAAGACCGGATATTTCGGCCGTTCGGTGATCATCGAGCTCTTCAAGGTGAGCCCCGAGATTCGAAAGCTGGTCCACCAGCGGGCGGCCGAGTCTCTCATTCGCGAGCAAGCGAAGAAGGAGGGGATGCTCACTCTGCGCGAGTCGGCCATTCTGAAGATGCTGGCCGGCGAGACGACCTTCGAGCAGGTCATCGAGGCGACGACCGAGAGCTGAGGCGTGCGTGTCGATGTCGCCACGTCCGTGCTGAGGGCCTGCGTATCAATGAGTCGGCGCTATTCCGACGATCCCATCGTGAGACAGGCGGCCTCGTCTCTGCGCTCCTCAGCCTACAAGCGTAGGCTTCCGATGCTCGTTCCTCGGGTACCAGTCTCACTTCGGCCTCGACGGAATATCGATCGACTTTTTTATACGCAGACCCTAAGGCCGGCGCATGAAGCTCGACGCGTCACTGACGGTGCTGATCACGGGAGCCAACGGCGGAATCGGAGCGGCCATCGCTCGTGAAGCCCGCAAACGAGGGGCGAACGTCATTCTCTCGGTGCGCCGCAAAGAGGCGGCCGAAGCGCTCGCGCGCGAATTGGATGCGCGCGTGATCGTCGCCGACATGGCCGAGCGGGCCGACGTCGAGCGCCTCGCGAACGAAGCACACGACGCCGACGTCATCGTCGCGAATGCCGCCGTGCCCGCCACCGGCCCGGTGCTCGAGTTCTCGGTCGACGAGATCGATCGCTCGCTCGAGGTGAATCTTCGCGCGCCGATCGTCTTGGCGCGTCTCGCTGCCGCTCGGATGGTCACGCGCGGTCGCGGCCAAGTCGTGTTCATCTCGTCGATCGCCGGAAAGGTCGCTCCGGCGACGAGCGCCCTCTACTCGGCGACGAAGTTTGGTCTCCGAGGCTTCTCACTCGGGCTTCGCGAAGACCTCGCGCCTCTCGGAGTCGGCGTGACGACCGTCTTCCCCGGGTTCATTCGCGACGCAGGGATGTTCGCGTCGACCGGGGTCAAGCTACCCAAAGGGATCGGTACACGCTCCCCCGAAGACGTGGCGCTCGCGGTCGTGCGAGCGATCGAAGACAACCCTGCCGAGATCACCGTCGCCGCCTTCGAGCAACGATTCGCAGCGATCTTCGGGTCGGTCGCGCCCGAAGCGCTCGCGTCACTGCAGAAGCTCTTCGGTGGCGACAAGGTCACGGCCGACATGGCGGCCGTGCACCGAGAGCGCCGTCAGACTCCGCCGCGCTGACGAGAGCGCGAGCGCGCCTTTCTCGCGCGCCTCGCCACGAGAGCACACGCGGCGATCGAGAGACCGACGGCCCGAGAGCTCGAGGTTCGAGACGCATCCAGTGAGCAAGTGCATCTTGGTTCCGGTTGAATCCGCGAACCCGAAGGAACCGGTGCGGGGATCGTCGTCGGGCTCGCTGCCGGCTCGGCGCTCTTCGTCAGGGGTGGAGCCGCGTCGCTGCTCGAGGCCACGGCGGGGTCGGCCTCATGAACGAGGGCGCATCCTTCGGGATGCGCGAGGAGCCAGCCGAGCGTTGCAGCGGCCTCACGCTCGTAGACGCGCCACTCGCCCGCGTGGTCGGCCCCCGGATGAAGCTCCCACGTCACGGCGTGGCCGCACTTCTCGAGATACGAGCGCGCGCCTTCTGCGAGCGAAAAGAGCGGGTTCTTGTCGCCTGCGAGGTAATGGATAGGCGCGCATGCGCCGCCTGCATTCGCGAGGCACTCGTCGCTGTGAGGTGGCGCGCCGCCTCCCGCGAGACTGACGGCCGCGAAGGTGGGGAACCACCTCGGAACGTAGAAGCTCGCGTAGGTCGTGCCTCCCGACCAGCCCGCCAGATAGCGGCGCTTCGGATCGATCGGAAAGCGCTTCGAGAGGGCTTCCACTCGTCCCAGCAACCACGCGGGGTCGCCGTCCCAACGCCACCAACTGCCCGCACATCCTTCGCTCGTCGGGCAGCGCGGCGCGAAGAGCGTCACGTGAGCGCGCTCTGCAGCGAGCTTCCACGCTCCGAGCACGCGCGTCGGTGATCCCTCATCACCGTGCAACACGACGAGCAGCGGTCGCGGCTCGCCGGACTCTTCGCCGAAGACGACGCAGCCGGCGCAGGGGAAATTGGTTTCGGCGTTCGCGTCGCACGAGATCCAGGCCGCGGCGACGATCAGGAGCGAAAGGACCCAGAGGATCCCGCGACGAGGCATCGCGGCATCGTACGACACCCACGAAAAACCCGACGCCGACTTCCGTTCGTCGACGTCGAGAGACCGGTCTGATTTCGCGCGAACGTGTCGGTCAGAGCTCGGCGAGCGCCTTGTCGATGGCTCCGAGGAGCTCTACGCGAAGCTCCTCCTCGAAAGCGTCTCCCGGCCGCAAAGCCGCTTCTTTCGAGCGTGCCTCGGCGAGGGAGTCGCGGCTACCGCTCGAGCCGATGGCCATCAGCGCGTTCACGATGACGACCTTCGGCGCGCGCCCCACGCTCGAGTCGAGTAGCTCGGCATCGAGCGGCTTTTCCGCGCGTGGGTCTCGAGTCTCGCCGAGGGCTTCGTAGATCTGAAGGAGGTTCGACGCGCTTTCGGGCGCGTGGCGTCGCTTCTCTTCCGCGAGCATCGCGATCAGCCGCTCGACGGCGATCGTCTTCTCGTCGGGACCCGCGATCGTACCGAGCTTTCCGAGCGCGTCGATGATGCTCAGACCGCCACCGGCGGCCGACGCGAGATCGAGCTTCGCGAGCGCCGCGATCTGGTTCGTCGCGCGCCGTTCGATCAAGGCCTTCGCAGCTTCTGCGACGACGACCGAGTCGGTGCTCGTCAGGCTCGCTACGAGCTTGTCGGTGCTCTTGCCCGAAGTCTCGAGCGCCGCCGACTTGACCTCGTTCAGCGGGTCGGTCTCGTCGGCGCTCACCACCTTGGTCGGCGGCGGCTCGACGGCCGCTTGATCGACCAAATCGTGCGAAGCGTCGGCATGCAAGGCGGGGCCGGAAAGCGACGCATTCTTGGGCGTCCGGTCGGGCGAGCGGTCGGGCGAGCGGTCGGGCGAACGAGTCGCGGACGCATCGATCTGTGCCGACCGATTCGTATCTACCGATGAATCACGGCCTCGATCATGCGGAAACGCGATCCACGCCACGACCGCGAGCACGGCCACACCGACGGCCGAGAAAAGAAACCGGCGCTTCGCCTTCTCTCGGCCTGTCTGGTTGAGAGTGCCGCCCATTCTCAACAACCCGCTTCGCTGCAGTACATGGTGCGCATCTGGGAGAAGCTCTTGTTGGGCTGTCCGTAGCGCCCGGGCGGAAGAGAGGCCCATTCGTACGAGAGCTTCGACATCGCATTCGAGAACTCCGAGGCGGTCATCGCGCGACCGCTCGGGACCGAGACATGGCGCACGGTGTTCACGAGGTACTGCGCGCCCCGCTCCTGATTCTCAGGCTCGAACGAGTCGAGGTTCTCGGCGCTCTTGACCGAGCTCCAGGTCTTGGTGAGAAACTGATACCGCCCGGCGGCGGTCGAGCACGAGCTACCGAATTTCAGACACTGATTCGGGTGCGTCTCGCAGCTCTGAATGAGCTTGAACGAGAAGAGGACGTTGTAGCCGTCCTTCGAGTAGTTGCGGGTCCCCTCCGCATACGCGATCGAATCGTGGAGCGCCTTCTCGTAGTCGTTGACCGCGCCTGTGGCCCGCGCCGGATCGCACGTCGACCCGCTCGGCGTGGGATTGGTCGGGCTCGACGAGTCGACCACGACGTACTGTCGAGCGACCCATCCATCGCCGCCGTTGTCCGACGAGACGTGAACCCAGCCGTTCGCGCCGCTCTTGGCTACGACGGTCACGAGATCGCCTTTCGACAGCACCTCGATCACCGACGCGCTCGTGCTGGCGGTCTTTCGGAGGTTCAAGCTCGACGCCGTGACGCGAAGGACGGTGCCTGCGTTCACCGTTCCGGCAAGCGCCGACTCGTTGCCGGCGGTGTCGTCAGCCGTCGGGTCTGACGAAGGGGGCGCACAGGCCGCGATGCCGAGGAGGGTCGAAAGGAGGGCCGTGTGAGCGAAGCGGCTGGACATGTCGTCTCCTCAAGCAACGGCCGCGCCACACAGCGCCCGGATGATTCGCCCGCTTTCGAAGGCTCGTCGCTCGTCGTCGGGACGAGATGATCAACGATTGCACATCAAGTGCGTTCCGGTTCCTTCTGCGCGCGCTCGACCTACGGAGGTGCGGCACCCACATCGAGACCAGGTCACGAAAAAGAAGGGCACAAAAAAACCGAAGCCCCCGCTTTCGCAGAGGCCTCGATTCGTTCACTCGCAGGTCGCATTCCGAGAATGCGACCTGAGATGACAGCTCAGTCGATCACTTCAGATCGAGCTTGCCGCCGAGCTTTTCTTTGATGAGGTCGCCGAGCGTTCCCGGCGTCTTGCCGCCGTCTTCGCCCTCTTTGCGCTGTCGCTGCGGCGCCGACGAGGCCGTTCGCTCTGCGCCGATGTTCTTCATCGACAAGAAGAGACGGCGATCGATCGTGTCGACGCTCGTGACCTCGCAGCGAACCTTGTCGCCGTTCTTGATCTTGGCTCCCTCGGCTTCGATGATGTCACCGGAGGAGATCAGACCTTCGACGCCGTCTCGGAGACGGACGAAGATGCCGTACTCGACGACGCTGAGAACGAGCGCATCGTCGAACACGCGCCCGAGCGGGAACTCGGTGAGCATGCTCGGCCACGGGTCGTCCCACAGCTGCTTGATGCCGAGCGAGACTTTCTTCTCGTCGTGGTTGATCGAGAGAATGATCGCCTCGACGTCGTCGCCCTTGTGATGCAGATCGCTCGGGTTGTTGACGCGCACCGACCACGAGAGATCGCTCTTGTGGACCATGCCGTCGACGCCGTCTTCGATTCCGACGAAGACACCGTAGTCCGTGATCGAGCGGACCTTGCCGCCGATCTTGTCGCCCGGGTTGTACTTGTCGGTGAAGAGCATCCAGGGATCGGGCTCGAGCTGCTTGAGACCGAGCGAGATGCGCTTGGCTCGTGCGTCGACCTCGAGGACCTGGCACTCGAGATCTTGTCCGACCTCGAGCATCTTCGAGGGGTGCTTGACCTTCTTGGTCCAGCTCATCTCGGAGACGTGGATGAGGCCTTCGACACCCGGCTCGAGCTCCACGAAGGCGCCGTAGTCGGTGATCGACATGACCTTTCCGTGGACCTTCTTGCCGGGCGGGTAAGCCTCCTCGGCGTGGTTCCACGGATCTTCTTGGGTCTGCTTCAGGCCGAGCGAAACACGCTCGGTCTCGGGGTTGTACTTGAGGACCTTGACGGTGACCTCGTCGCCGACTTGGAACACCTCGTTGGGGTGATTCACGCGACCCCAGGACATGTCGGTGATGTGGAGCAGACCATCGATACCGCCGAGATCGACGAATGCGCCGTACTCGGTGATGTTCTTGATGGTGCCCTTCACGACCATGCCCTCGGTGAGGGTTTCGAGGGTCTTCGCCTTCATCTCGTCGCGCTCGCGCTCGAGGAGGACGCGGCGTGAAAGCACGATGTTTCCGCGCTTCTTGTTGAACTTGATGACCTTGAATTTGTAGCTCTGGCCGATGAGCTTGTCCAAATTGCGGATTGGACGAAGATCGACCTGAGAGCCGGGGAGGAACGCTTTCACGCCGCCGCGGATGGTGACCGAGAGGCCGCCCTTCACGCGCGTCGTGATGACGCCTTCGATCAGCTCATCGCGCTCGCACGCAGCGCTGATCTCGTCCCACACCTTGAACCGATCGGCCTTCTCCTTGGAGAGGACAATCATGCCCATGTCGTTCTCGCGCGACTCGAGCAGGACGTCGACGACGTCGCCTGGCTTGACCACGATGGAGCCATCCGCCATGCGGAACTCCTCGAGAGGCACTTGGCCTTCGCTCTTGTAGCCGACATCGACGATCGCGAAGTCCTTACCGACTGCGATCACGGTGCCGCGGAGGATTTCACCCTCCTTGACGTTGTCCTGGCTGATGCTCTCGGCGAGTAGCGCCGCAAAGTCCTCGTCGTCGCCCATCGTCGTGTCTTGAGTAACCATTGAAAACAGACTCCATTACGCTGCGCCGAGCTGGATTTGACGGCACAGGCCCGTCCTCGACGCACAGGGCGGTGTTGGTACCTTTCGACCCGAAACTTGTCAATCGGTTAGCGCGTCGACCGTGGCCACCAGAGAATCCACAACCTGTTCGAGGGTTTGCGAGGAG
>JAYUUB010000143.1:0-34605 GCA_043755175.1 Polyangiaceae bacterium
TCTTCGAAGCGCGTCGGCAGGCCGAGCCTGGCAAGCCCGTCGAAGAGAGCGCACGCACAGCCCTCGCACAGATCCACGGGATCGATCTCAATCCCTATGCAGCGGCGATTGCGCGGTTCCGCCTCCTCCTCAGCTACCTCGACAAATCGGGCATTCAGCGTCTCGACAAAGTGCCCACCGGGCTCGCCCTGCGTGTCTATGTGGGCGATGCGCTGCTCGCAGGCGCGCGCGAAGAGCAGATTACCTTTGGCGACGACTTGGCGCGACGAGGAGAGGCTCCCCAGGCCGCGGGGTATGAGCGTGGAGCGCTCTGCTCGTTCTTCGATGAAGCGACGGATCAGCTCCTCGGGAGCACGCGCTTCGATGTGGTGGTGGCCAATCCGCCGTACATCACTGAGAAAGATCCGACGAAGCGTGAGGAGATTCGCAAGCGATACAAGGCGGCCGGCGGGGCGTTTTCGCTCGCGGCACCGTTTGCGGAGCGGATCTTTCAGCTCGCCAACGATGGAGGGTTCACGGGGCAGATCACGGCAAACTCCTTCATGAAGCGTGAGTTCGGCAAAGGGCTCATTCAGGATGTCCTCAGCGGGGTCGACCTCACCGAAGTGCTCGATACCTCGGGCGCGTTCATCCCCGGTCACGGCACCCCCACGGTGCTGTTGTTCGGTCGGAGCCGCGCTCCGATTCAATCAACCGTTCGCGTCGCCATGGGCAACCGTGGCGAGCCGACGACGCCCGAGGTCCCGGCGACGGGCAAGGTCTGGTCGGCCATTGCTGACCATCACACCGAGATCGGCTACGAGGATGAATACATTTCGATTGGCGATTTGCCCCGCGATAAGCTTGCGCATCATCCGTGGAGCCTTGGGGGCGGAGGCGCTGCAGAGCTGAAGGCGAGCCTCGAGAAGGTCGCTGAGACAACGCTTGGACAAGTTGCGACAGAAATCGGATTTGGCGCCGTCACACGCGAAGACGATCTCTTTCTGCTTGGGGCCGGCGCACTCCGTCGCGCGCGCATTCCTGACGATCACCAGCGATACCTAGTGGCAGGTGAAGATGTTCGTGACTGGTCAATAGGCGGTGCAACCAAGGCGCTTTGGCCCTACGACCCACTAACGCTTGCTACGCCTACCGGGCTCGCGCGCACGGCAATTGTAAAGTTGCTTTGGCCTTTTAGACCCCAACTTTCTGGTCGAGTGGCATATGGATTGTCGCAGCTTGAGCGTGGGCTGGAGTGGTTCGAATATTCGATGTTCTTCGCGAAAAGGTTTCGCACTCCACTTACCATCACCTTCGCCTTCGTCGCGACCCACAACCACTTCGTCCTCGACCGCGGCGGCAAGGTGTTCAATCGAACGGCGCCCATCATCAAGCTTCCCGAGGGCGCGACCGAGGAAGAGCACCTGGCGCTCTTGGGCTACTTGAACAGCTCGACGGTGGGCTTCCTGGTTCGCCAGTTCTGTCAAAACCGCGGCTATGGGGCTGGTTCGGACAACGCGCGTGTGACCGCGGAATCGTGGTCGGATTTCTACGAAATTGGAAGCGGTCTGCTGGCGAAATTCCCGGTGCCCGAGACCTCCAGCCTTTTGGACATCTCGCGTCTTCTGGACCAACTTGGACGCGCACGGTCGGTCCTGGAGAACGATTGGCTCGCCCAGGGTGACCTCAATCGCGAAACAGTGCTGTCGCTCGCCAGTGCTGCCCGTCAGAACCATGTGCAGCTCACACGGCGAATGGTGGCACTCCAAGAGGAGCTCGATTGGCGGGTGTACGCGCTATTCGGTCTCGGCGCTGAGTGCTTTCCGGGAGCCGAGGCGGACGAGCGGTATGCCTTCGACGCAGCGGCACGTGCGATGGAGCTGCGGCTCGGATCCCAGCTGGCCAAAGGCGACGTGACGTCCTCGTGGTTCGAACGGCAAGCCCGAGCTCGGGTTGACATCGAGACGCTCGTTGCGCCACCGGGCTACGTCGATCTACTCCGGCGACGTCTGAAGCTCATCGAAGGGAGTCGGACTTTGCAGCTGCTCGAAGCGCCGGAGCACAAGCGATGTTGGGAGCCCTTTGACTGGGACGGCGCGATTCGTAAGGGTTGCGAGTCGTCGCTTCTGGACCGCACGGAAGCCGCTCTTCACCAGTCAGCCGATCCGCGCCCCACTTCGGTGAGAGCGCTAGCCCACTTACTCCATAGCGATCCGAAAGCCCGGGCCGTCGCGGAGGCGCTGACCAACACGACCACCTTCGATCTCGAGGCACTGCTCGGAGACCTTCTGGAACGAGATTCGGTCGCCTCATCCACTTCCGAGCGATACACCGACATCGGAATCGAAAAGCGTCGCGCCTGGGAGCAGACCTGGGATCTCCAGCGCCTCGAAGACGCGGGCGAGCATCCGACGATCCCCAAGCCCGAGAAGTACGCTCAGGCGGATTTCGAGAATGCCGGCGTGGTGTGGCGCCTCCGCGGCAAGCTCGACGTGCCGAAGGAGCGCTTCATTGCCTATCCCACGGCGACACCGCCTTCGGGTGCCTCAGGCAAAGCCGGCCTCGTCTTCGGCTGGGCGGGCTGGACGCACCTCGAGCAGCTTCAAGCCGCGATCGAGCTCTGGCAAGAAGAGCTCGGCCACCATGGCCACGAGCTCATTCCGCAGGCGACCCGCAAAGAGCGAGAAGAGTCGCTCGGCGCGAGCGCCTCCAACGACGAGGGCCTCGCGAACGATCGCGCTGCGCGTAAACGTCTCATGCCCATTTTGCAGACCATGGTCGATCTGCTCCCCTGGATGCGCCAGTGGCACGACGAAGACGGCGAGACCGCGAGCTCCTTCGAAGCCTACGTCGACGCCGAGGCGCGCAAGCTCGAGGTGACGCGCGAAGAAACGCACCTCTATCGGAGGCCCAAGAAGGTTGCGGGACCGAAGAAGAAGGCCGCGCCGAAGAAGAGCGCCACCGAGAAGGCCGCCCCGACCGACAAGAAGACGCGCAAGACCGCTCCGACGCCATAGGCATTCCCGCAAGGGTGGTCATCCCGCCCTCCCATTCGATCTCCAGCCGCGACAGAATGACACCATGAGGACTCGACAGAAGAACCAGACGATCCCGGGGGGGCATCTCGCGCGGATCGAGGTCAAAGACTTCAAGTCACTCAAAGCCTTGTCGATCGATCTCGGGCAGATCAATGTCTTTGTCGGCGCCAACGGCTCGGGCAAGAGCAACCTCCTCGAGGCCATTGGTGTCCTCGGCTCGTGCGCGTCTGGGATTGTCGATGACCAGGCTCTCCTACGACGTGGCGTTCGCCCTGGCGTGCCCGAGCTCTACAAGAGCTCGTTCCAAGGCGAGAAGATGGAGCCAAAGATTTCGTTGAAGGCCACTTCGACGCGAGACGTCGAATACCAGGTCTACATCACCAATCCGCCGAAAGGCCCCGGGCCCCAGTGGAAGTTCGGCAACGAAATGCTGAAGCACGCGGGTGAGGTGGTGGGGTCGCGAGGTCCGAAGGGGAATGCGAAAGCCCTCGGGTTGTCGATTCCTCTGGAGAACAACCGCAGCGTCAGCACCCTGGTTCGCGCCTCTCTCGACACTCCGGCAGCCGTTCGCGAGGTTCTGAACGCACTCGACGACTTCGCGATCTTTGCTCCAGTCACGCCGATTCTCAGAGGGATTGCTCCAGACCCTGCGCCTCGGAGCCCCGTCGGCCTTTACGGCGGCCAGCTCGCTGAGGCGGTCGGCTTGCTGCGCGTCTTGAAAGCGAAAACCGATCCCCTGGCGGAAGCCCATGTCTTGATTGATTGGGCGAAGAGCATCTCGGTGGGTCAGCCCTCGCATCGCTTTTTGTCGGCGAGCGTTCCGACCGGGCGTCTCGTGGTCGAATTTCGTGACCGATTCATGGCCAAAGGGCGCGACACGTTCTCTGGATACGATGCCAGTGAGGGGGCGCTCTACATTCTTTTCATGCTGGTTCTCGCCGTCCACAGGCAGTCTCCCGCGGTGTTCGCGGTCGACAACTTCGACCAGGCCCTGAATCCACGTACAGCCCGCGCCCTCACCCGCTCGTTCGTTCAAAGCGTCCTCGAACAAGGTCGCCAAGTGTTTCTCACGACCCACAATCCGCTCGTCCTCGATGGTCTCGCCCTCGACGATCCGCGCATTCGCCTCTTCACCGTCGCGCGCAGTCGGGTGGGCCACACGCGTGTGAAGCCAGTCCCAGTCAAGAACCTGGCCGCGCTCAAGAAGAAGCATGGCGAGTTCGCGCTGAGTCGATTGTGGATCGGCGGCGAGCTCGGGGGCATGCCGAACGATGTCTAAGTCCAGGGTGGCAGGCATCGTCTGTGAAGGGCACACCGACGTGCCCATTCTCGAAGCCATCGTGAGCAAACTCTGGCCAGAGATCGATGACGTGCGCGTGCTGCAACCACAGCTCGACGCCCTGGGTAAGGTAAACCGCACAGGCCGCTCGGGATGGTCAGAGGTCAGAGCGTGGTGTGAACAGAATGCCTCTCGGCTCGATGAGATCATTTACCCCGATGTGGGCGACACCCTCGATCTGCTACTCATCGTGGTCGACCTCGACATCGCCATCGAAGCGAAGATAGCCGACCCTCCGAAGGTCCTCGGGAGCTATGCGACGAAGCGGTTGTGCGACACCATCAAGGGGTGGCTCCGCTTTCCGGGCCGCACGAAGCTCCCTCCTGAGGTGGTCATTGCGATTCCGGCGATGTCGATCGAGACCTGGATCATTGCAGCTCTGTTCAAGACCGAGCTCAGTCCGGAGAGCATTGCCGATCCCGCGGGCCTCCTCGTCGAGCGCAAGAAGCTCCAGGTCAGCCCACGTGGCGGAAAGCCTTGGAAATACCTTCCCCGCTATCGCGAGGAATTCAGTGCTCGCGTGGCCACCCGGTTGAACGCCGTGCGAAAAGTTTGTCCTGAGGCCGAACGTACCTCCCGCAAGATCGAACAACGGCGCGACCTAGTCGAAAGCTCTGCCTGACATGACCGAACCTGCCATTCGTCACTTCTTCACGCTCCCCGAGACAGTCAAACCGGGAGACTTCGTTCACCAGATCGACGCGCACGCGGGCACCGCGGCGATCGACAAGATCTTGCGCGACTATCAGGTCACGCCGTCGATCTCGCGGAACTTCGACCACGCGCTCGAGAACGTGGCTTCGGGCCTCGAGAACCGGCGAAGCGTCTTCACCTGGATTCACGGAAGCTTCGGCTGCGGCAAGTCGCACTTCATGAACCTCGTGAGCCTGCTCCTGGCCGACGAGAAAGCCGCGTACACGGTTCATCCCGATCTGCAGGAGCAGCGCAAAAAGTTCTCCAAGAAGGCCATTGGCAAGAAGCTCTTTCGTCTTCACGTGCAATGCATCAGCCGCGGAGCCATCTCGCTCGAAGAGATTGTCTTTCGCGCAGCCATCGAAGAGCTCGCTCGTCTCCACCCAGGCGTCCCCATGCCCGCGCTCTTCGAAGTGCAAAAGCTCTTCAAGGCCGCAGAGCGTCTGCTGGCCGATCTCGGGGAGGAGAAGTTCTTCGCCGCGTTCTCATCGAACCAAGGCGGCGGCGATGGAGATTGGGGCGATCTCGGCGGAGCGCCCTGGACGCGCGCCCGCTTCGACTCAGCCATCGCAGCTCCCGATACGTCGGAGGCCCGGCTCCTCGCGGGAGAGCTCGCGAAGACCCCGTGGCTCGAAGGCATGGCCGGTGGCTCCGAGCTGGTGAAGCTCGGGCCCGGACTGCAGATCCTCGCCGAGCACATGAAGCGGCTCGGCTACGAAGGGATCGTTCTCTTCCTCGACGAGCTCGTTCTATGGCTTTCGACCTTTCAAGATCCGAGAAAGCTCTCCCTCGAGACGCCCAAAGTCTCGACCCTGGTCGAGCACGGAGACTACCCGCCCGTCATTCCGTATCTGACCTTCGCGGCGCGTCAGCGCGATCTCTCCGAGATGGTCGGGAACCTCGCAATCGGGCGCGACGAAGTGATCTTCCGCGACCAGCTCTCGTTCTGGAGAGATCGCTTCGACACGATCTCGCTCGAGGACAAAGACCTTCCCCGCATCATCGAGAAGCGCATTCTCCGGTCGGCGAGCCCAGAAGCCAAAACCGAAATCGATAGCGCTTTCGACACCTGGCGAAGGAGCTTCGCCGACGACTTTCGTCGCCTGAACGGAGACCAAGGCGACGCCGAAGACTTTCGGCGAGTCTATCCGTTCTCACCGAAGCTCATCGAGGTCATGGTCGCTCTCTCGGCCACACTCCAGCGCGACCGCACGGCGCTGCGCGAGCTCACGCGCCTCCTCATCGACTACCTGCCCGATTGGGAGCTGGGGAAAGTCGTACCGATTGGCGATCTCTTCGATGTGGTCGTCCACGGTGTGACGAGCGATCTGCCGGCCTTGCAACGTCTCTTCGAGCAGGCCCGCAACATCTACGAAGGCGATCTCTTGCCGCACATTCGGCGGAAGCAAAAGACCGACAACCCCGAGCGCTGCCAGCTCCTCCGCGACGACTTCGAGACGACCCTCGGATGCGCGGGTTGCAAAGAAAGCGCCTGTCGCACGCAGACCCGCATTGCGAAGACCGTCCTCCTCCAGGGGATCGTTCCGAGCACCGCAGCGCTCAAAGACTTGACGGCATCGAGCCTCGTCTATCTCAACAGCGGAACCCTGAAGTCGAGGGTGCCGAATCAAGAGACCGCCATGGCCGCTTCGCTCCTTCGAGAGTGGGCCGGCGTAACGCCTGCCATTCACATCAAAGGCGACGCGAACCCCGAGGTTCACGCCATTCTCGACACGGTCGACGTGCGTCGCATCATCGACTCGTGTCGCGACCTCGACAACCAACAGCGCCGCCGCATACGCATTCGCGACACCCTGTTCGAGAAGATGGGCGTGACCCGAAAAGAGCAAACCGGCTCACGCACGGTGCTCTGGCGCGGGCGGAAGTGGCGCCTCGGCGTCGTGTACGACAACGCTCGGCTCGCGAACGACAATGTGTTTCGGCCGGGCGAAGACGAAGATCTCCGCTTGGTGCTCGATTTCCCCTTCGACGACGTGGGCTTCACGCCCCGCGACGACGAAAACCAGCTCCAAGGCGTGCTCGACAGACTGACCGGCAAAGATGCCGAGCATGGCCTCGCGACGCTCGTGTGGCTTCCGGCATTCATCGACAGCGACACCGAGCAGGCTCTGCAAGATCTCGTCATCCTCGAAGGTCTGCTCGAGCTTCGTGATCAAGATCTCGCGCATCGAGTCACGTTCGTGAGCCTCGACGACATCCCCAAGATGCGCTCGACATTGGAGCAGCAATGCGAGCACAAGCGCGCTCAGGTTCAGAACACCTTGCTGAGCGCTTACGGTGTGTCGCACGACTACGACAGCCATCTTGCGCAGGGGCTCGCTCCCGAGCAGCAGGCCTACTTGCTCCGACGCGACACACAAATCAAAGTGCCGGCCGACGGGCTGTTCGAGCGCTCCCTCGAGTCACTCGTGTACCAGGCGCTGGAAACGCGCGCCCCGAGCCATCCTGACTTTGGAAAGCTACCGACCAGGGCTCGCCTCCAGCACGTCTTGGAGTTGCTCGATCTGGTGCTCGAGACGCCGGAGCGCAAATTGCGTCTCGAACGTGGCCTCGTCGACGAGATGGCTTCTATTGCGGGAGCCAAGCACCTCGACATCGTCCGCACCGTCGAAGACGACGTCATCTACACCGGCGGGATTCTCGACGGTATGGCACGCCGTCTGGCTCTGCACCGCAGTGTTTTGTCGGTCGGTGCGGTGCGCGCTTCGATCGATCCGGACCGAATCATGCAGCTCAGTGAAGAGGTCGAGAACTTCTTGATTCTCGCCTATGCCAAGGTGGCGACCAAGCCGCTCCGATTCGTTGCGGGCGGCGAGGCGGTAGGTGCCCAGCTCGGGCATCTGCCTGACGACTATGGGCTCGTGGCCGTCGAATTGCCGAGCCAGGAGGCCTGGCAGCGCGCCCTCCTCGCGGCGGGTCTATTCGGTATTGCACCTTCCGGAAAGGCGCTCACCCCAGCACGCGTCGAGGAGGTGGCGGCGCTCGCCCGCAAGGCCGCGTCGGCGATTGGCCTTCAGCGAGCCCTCGAAGCCCAGACCTTGCTTGGTGAATGGCAACGGCTCGTAGGGCTCGACACCCCGCCCGCGGAGACTTCCCGCGCAATCGTGCTCCAAGTTCTCCATTCTTGGATTCACGCGGTGTTGCAGTCTGAAGGCGACGCCGAGACAGTGCTGGCGCTCTCGCGCGTCGTGTGGGACCCCGCGCGGACGACGGCCATCACCTACATGGCAGGAGGCCGACGCGTCGATGCCTTGATTGAGACGCTCCGAGCCGAGTCCAACAAGACAGCGCTCGCGCGGGGTCACGAGCTCGAGACGAGCGCCGAGCTGGGGCCCGAGCTTCACGCCATCATGACTCGGGTGCGGACGACGCTGTCGCACGACGAGAACGTGGAGGCGCTTCGGCCCGTGCTCGATCGCGAGGCCGCCCGGATCACCCAACGACTGTTTCAAAAGCCGATTCCACGCGTGACCCCTCTAGAGCCGCCCGCTACCGGAACTGAAGGGCCGCCAACGGCTCAGGGACAGGAGACGACGACGGTTCATTCAGCCTCGGAGCTCGACCAATTCATCGAGATCCAGCGCTCGAAGCTTCGCGCAGGGCAGCGACTGCGCATTACGGTCGAGATCATCGAAGGAGACGACGAGTGACGACGGCCGCGACAGACCAAGGCGATCACGGCCTGAAGATCTCTGCGCCGTCGCTTTCTCTCGATCACGTGAGAAAGGAGCTCGAGATCCTTCATCGGGCACCACACCGCACGCCGCGTTCGGCCCTCTACGCCGAGCTCAGCGAGCCGGCGCGCGGCCGTGCCGTGACGGTGACCTTCGAAGGCCACGAGAAGACCTTCCGCGTGGTCGAGACCACGGGTGAGCTCGACTTGCGCCGCAAGCTCGCCGACGAGAAAGACCACCACACGGTCTACATCGTCCCGTTCGCGCGTCGACTTCCTCGCGACCTCGAAGCCACGTTCGCGGCGGGCCGTGTCTGGTGGCCTCGCGAAGAAACGACGCTGCCGAGACGCTTTGGCGCACGGACGGGAACCCTGAGACTCTTGGGCAGCAAGCTCAGACTCGTGGCTCAACGTGACAATGGACGCGAGTACGATCTTGGCGACGCCCCGAGCATCGATCTCGACGATGCGTGGCTGGTCTTCTTGCGCAATCACCTCGGTACCAGCGTCCTCGACACCGAGACCCAGCTCTTCAGCTTCACTTTGCTCGACCGTGATGGACGCGGGAAGGCCCTCGGCCTCCTCTTCGGAACTGTTCCTGGGGCACAGAAGGAGCTCGAGTCGGTGCTCGCGCAGCGACTCGGATCGTGCGCTGGGCCCATTTTGGGCGCGTGGCTCTCCGAACGATCGGTCGAGCTTGCCGCCATGTCGATCGTGGGCGAGGCGACCCGCGAAGTCCTCGTCGAACGCACCGGATCGTTTGCTCTCTTGTCGATGGCCCTCGAGATGCACATTGCACAGAGCGAGGCCCATCCGCTGCGGTCGGTGCATGGGCAAGACGGAACGAACGGCCTCGCCAAAGTCTTGGTCGAGCTTGGCCACTTGATTGCCTCGGTCTGGGAGCGACTGCGCGACCAAGAGAATGAGCCGCTTCGCAGAGCCATCTTGAAGCAGGCGGAGTCGTTGCTCGACAAGGAGCAGCTGCGACCGCTGGCCTTTCCATCGACCCGTCTTCAATTCGCTTTCGAGCACCGACGTCGCGCTTTCGAGAGGGCCATTCAGGCCATCGCGGCCGCGACCGAGCCGACCGAGCTCGCTCGGGCATTGGTGTCCGTCGATCAGGCTTCTTATGAGCTTCGTGAGCACGACATCGCCAAGGCCGATCGTCAGCTCCTCGAGCAGATCACGATGGCCTCACGGTTGGCAGCGTTCCTCGCGGAGCCGTTGCCGCCGTCGACAGCCTCCCAGCGTACCGAGGTCATTCAGCTCGCGCGCTTTCAGCTCGAGATCGGGGGCTGGGTCGATTGGGCGCGTCAGATCGTGCGCCAAGACGCCTCCGGTCCGCTCGGCAAGAGTCTGCTTGGCCTCGTCGCGCGCGTCGATCGCATTCGAGACGCGCTCGACACACGCTTTGCGACTGCGTACGCCGGCGCCGTGGGTCACCAAGGTGACCGCCGGACGCTCGCTGGTTCCGAGGTGATTGACGGAGACAATGCCAAGGCACTCCTCATCGAGGACGCGCTTGCGAAGACAGCTCTCGAGCTTCTCGAGCACTCGAAAGATCTGCGCCTGTTGATCCTATGCATGGATGGGATGAGCACGGCGAATCTCGCCGAGCTGTGGAGCTCGGTAGCTGCCACGTCGCTCGTTCCTGTGTCGCAGGGCCGCCGATGGCCTGTCATCGCCCACGTACCGACCATCACGAAGCTGAGCCGGACCGCCATGTTCGCAGGCCATGCGATCGGGCCAGGCGAGTCGACCGAGACGGCCCGAGACGAAGAACGGCTCGCGAAACATCCTATCGTGGTGCGCATGGGTGAACGAGCCACCGTGCTTTTGCGCGCCGACATGCTCGGCACGGGCGGTGGTCTGTCGGACGACGCGGCCACTGCCGTACGGAGCCAACAGCGGATCGTGGGCGTAGTGGTCAATGCCATCGACGATCAGCTGAGCGGCTCTGCGCAAATGCGTGTGACCCTCTCGAGTGAGAGCATCCGCCCATTCAAGGGATTGATTGACGCTGCAGAGAGCGCAGGTCGTCTGGTTCTCCTCTCGAGCGACCACGGGAACATCAGCTCCCAACGATTCGTGGGCGTCGCCGTCCGACCGACGAGCAGAGAGCTCGAAGGGATCGACAACAGGGGCGCTCGGTATCGGCTCCTCGCTTCAGGCGAAGCTCCAGCGGCTGACGAAGTTGAGCTTCCCTCTGGAGCATTGAAGGCGCCGAACGGCATCACGCGCGTCGCTGCCGCCGTGAGCGAGACGGTTCGCTATAGCTCCGTCCTCCACGCGGGCGAGCATGGCGGAGCGACCCTCGCTGAAGCGATTGCACCGTTCGTGTTGCTGGCCCCGCGCGGTCTCTTGCCCGAGCTGAAGAACCTCCATGTCGAAGAGACTCCCGTCTCTCCCCCGCGGTTCTGGGAGCGCGATGACCTTCGTCCCGCCCCGATTCCGCCGCCCGAGGCGGCCGCACCGCCCATGGCCGCTCCTACGGAGCTCCACGACAAGAAGCCCAAGCAGGCGAGCTTCCCGTTTCAAGGCGAAGCACCGGAGCTCGCATCGGGGCTCTTCAAGTCGAAGCTCTTTCGCGAGCAGACGCGCCATCTCGGTGAGTCCGAGCTGGTCGAGGTGAGGCGCGCCATCGAGGTCTTGCTCCGACAGGGAGGTCAAATGACCTGGGAGAAGCTCGCGACCGAGCTCGATCTCGGAAAGGCGGTACGCGTGCCTGGGTTCGTCGATCGACTCGAGCGTGTGCTCAACTACGGAGGCGACATGGTCATCGAAGCCGACCGAAGAACCCAGCGCGTCACGATTGACCGGCCACTCCTCAAGTCCATCTTCTTGGAGGACGACGATGGGTGAGATTGAGCTCCCTTCCAAGGCACGGCGCAGGGATCTGATTCACGCCTTGCGCACCGGCACCGTCCCCGAGAAGGGGCTCGAATACCTTGCCGTAGGCCTCGACCGGTTCGACAAGGCTCTTGGCGAAGAGCTAGCCGATTGCACGACGGGTCGCAGCCGCTTCAAGGCTGTTCAGGGCGAATACGGGTGCGGAAAGACCTTCTTTTCCAGGTATTTCGCTGCCAAGGCTCTCTCGCTCGACATGGCCGTCACCGAGGTGCAAGTCAGCGAGGTTGATACGCCGCTTTACCGTCTCGAAACCATCTACCGCCGCGCCCTCGAGCACCTGCGCACCAGAGAGCGAGACCGAGGGGCATTCCGACAGCTCGTCGAGAAATGGTTCTACGACATCGAAGAAGATGTGCTCTCCACCGAGCCCGATCTCCGGTCTGACATGAAGCGCTTTCACGATCGGGTCGCGGCCCGCCTCGAGGAGCGTCTCTCGGCGGTCGCGCAAGATCAGCCGGCATTCTCGGCTGCGCTGCGAGCTGCGCATCGAGCCCGTCTCGAGGAAGATGAGCCCACGTTCGAAGGCCTGATTGCGTGGTTGATGGGCCAGCCTCACGTGGCAGCGTCGATCAAGCGAAAGGCCAATATCAAGTCCGACCTCGACAATGCCGACGCGCTCGGATTTCTGCGCGGGCTCTTGTTGCTGCTCAAGCAGACAGGACGACCAGGGTTGATGTTCGTGCTCGATGAAGTCGAGACGATTCAACGCGTCCGTTCCGATGCTCGCGAGAAGAGCCTCAATGCGCTTCGCCAGATCGTCGACGCCATCGGTAAGGGTGATTACCCCGGCCTCTACTTCTTGATGACTGCCACGCGGTCGTTCTTCGAGGGACCGCACGGAGTCAAGCGCGCGCCTGCGCTCGAGCAGCGCCTCCACGTTCAGTTCGACGCCGATCCGAGGTTCGATAACCCTCGGGCGGTTCAGGTACGCCTCATGGCCTTCGACGAGGCCAAGCTCGTCGAAGTGGCCAAGCGCGTACGCACCCTCTTCCCTGCCGACCATCCCGAGCGAATCACTGCCAAGGTCACCGACGACGTGCTCGTCGCCATGGCCAAGCAGATCTCGGGCCAGCTTGGGGCAAAGACCGGCATCGCACCGCGCCTCTTTCTTAAGAAGCTCGTCGAGCGGCTTCTCGATCGCGTCGACCAGTTCGAAGACTTCGACCCTGCGGTGCACATGGATCTCACGATTGCCGTAGCGGAAATGCGTCCCGAAGAAGCCGAGGCTGCAGGGATTGCCAAGTCGCCCGACGACATCGCGCTCGAGCTGCGCGGCGGTGATCGCGATGACTGAGGGCGTGACGAGCGCCTTCGATCGCCTCACAGCCGCGGTTCGCTATCACGTTGTCCATACACTCGGGTTCACGGGGCTCCGGCCAGTCCAAGAGCTCACCACCCACGCCATTCTCGATGGCGACAATTGCGTGGTGCTCGCTCCGACGGCGGGCGGCAAGACTGAGGCAGCGTTCCTGCCGCTTCTGTCGCGCATGGAGGAGGAAGACTGGGCGTCGCCGAGCGTGATTTATCTGAGCCCCATCAAGGCCCTTCTGAACAACCAAGAAGCGCGCGTGACGGAGCTCACTGGAATGCTGTCGCGACGCGCATTCAAGTGGCACGGCGATGTCGCAGCGGGAGCCCGTGGGCGGTTCTCGAAAGATCCGGCCGATGTGCTCATGACCACGCCCGAGTCGCTCGAGGTCATGCTCATTAGCAGTCGCATCTCGAGCCAAGCGATGTTCCAGAATCTGAAGGCCGTCGTGATTGATGAGGTCCACGCCTTTGCCGGCGACGATCGAGGAGCCCATCTGGTCTCGCTGTTGGAGCGGCTGCAACGCTACACCGGCTCCGACATTCAACGGATTGGTCTCTCGGCGACGGTCGGCAATCCACTCGAGATCGTGCGCTGGCTGCAAGGGACGAGCAAGCGAGCGTCGAGACTCGTCGATCCGCCGAAGCCCCCGGCATCACCCACGGTGTGGCTCGATTGGGTCGAGAGCCTCCACGGTGCCGCGTCGGTCATTTCGAAGCTCAATGTCGGAGAGAAGCGACTCGCCTTCGTCGATAGTCGTCGTCGCGTGGAGCAGCTCGGCGAGGCTCTCGCCCAGGCGAACGTGACAGCGTTTCTCATGCACTCCTCCCTGTCGGCAGATGAGAGGCACCAGGCCGAGCGAGCCTTCGAGTCGGGAAAGAACTGCGTCATCGTCGCAACGTCGACGATGGAGCTCGGCATCGACGTCGGCGATCTCGATGCCGTGTTCCAAATCGAGGCTCCGCCCACTGTCGCCAGCTTTTTGCAGCGAATGGGACGTAGCGGACGGCGCGCAGGCGGTGCGAAGCAGAACGCCACCGTGCTGTGTACCAAGATCGCGGAGCTTCCGCTGGCAGCGTCGGTGCTTCGCCTTTGGAGTCAGGGCTATGTCGAGCCAGTGCGACCGGAGCTCGCCGCGTTTCATGTTCTCGCGCAACAGCTTCTCGCCCTCAGTCTTCAAGAGAAGGGTATCGCGCTCTCGAGCTGGTGGGCATGGGTGGCTGGTGCGAAGTCGTTCTCGGAGGTGACCGAGCGTGAGCGTGGGCTCCTCGTCGAGAAGATGCTCGCAGAGGGTATTGTCATCTCGGTCGATGGTCGGCTCGCCCTCGGCCCGCGTGGTGAAAAGCTTTATGGGCGTCGCAACTTCGAGGCGCTGTATGCGGTCTTCGACGCACCGGCACTCATCAAGGTGATCGCTGGCCAGCGCGAGGTCGGGACGGTCGATGCGATCTTCGTTCAGGCTTTGCCACCGGACAGCGCATTCGTCCTCGGTGGGCACGCCTGGCAGATCACGCATATCGACTGGAAGAAGGGGATTTGCGGCGTGGTCGCGGCTCCATCAGGGCGACACCTGAATTGGATGGGAAACCCCAAGTTCATTGCACGCCGGATCTGCCAAGAGCTCCGCAAGACGTTGCTCGATGATCGGGAAGACCCGTGGTGGACCAAGCGAACGATCGCCGCGATGCGCGCCGAGCGCGAGAGCTACGCCTTTCTCAAAGACGAAGCGATGCCGATCACGACCGAGGGTGACGAGCTCGTCTGGCATACCTTTCTCGGAGGGCGCGCGAACAACCTCTTGGCTCGATTGCTTGCGGAGCGGCTCGGTCAGCACGTCGTCCCGGGGAACCTCGTGATCAAGCTCAAAGGCGGCGCTGCTAGCTCACTCGCGGCGGTTCGCAGCGAGACGAGGGCTCTCCTTCAACCCGGTGCCGTCACCGAGGCAGACGCCATGCGACACGCCGAATCGTGCGCGCGTGGGGCGCTCTCCAAGTTTCAGCCGTGCTTGCCAGAGGAGCTCGAGCTGCGGTTCCTCGCTCGTCGGCTCGTCGAGCTACCCACGGACAACCCGAACGACGAGACCGGAGAGCGGGAGATGAATCCACGTGTCTACACGTCGCCATGATTGGGTGGCCATGAGCGCATCGGCGTAGACGCCAAGTTGGCCGGCATACCCGGCCGCAGCCTCGAGCGCGTCGGAGTCGGTCGTCGAGAGGATCTTGTGGTCGACCACGGCTGCCGTCTCGCCAATCTCCACCACGAGGTCGGCGACGCCGCGGACGCGCGTTCCCGTGGGCAGCAAATGCTCAATGGGCCATTCGCGCCGGCATCGCCATCCGGGCCACTCCGCGGACAACCACTGCGTGAGTCGGTCTCCGATGAGGAGTAGGTTCTCGAGCGACAGCGAGCTCGCTACCTCCCAACCGGAGAGCAAACGAAAAGCCATCTCCGACCTATCGTCTGCATCGAGATCGGCTCGATCCGCCGCCAAAAAACCGTGGACAGCCGATCCGAGCGCGATCGGGTCGCATGGCGCGATGCCGTCGAGAGCCGGGCCCAGGCGAATTGCCTGCACGACGCGGCCAGTGGCGTCGACGTCAGATGGTCGCAATCGCGCGGGTGGATAGTGACGAGAGCCTGGTCGGACGAGCACCTCGGGCAGCTCGACCGTACGAGTCGCGAGCGTCGCGATCTCGGGCGAGGAGCGCACGAGCACATCCACTTCGCAGCCTCCCCAAGACACTTTGGTGACGAGTGACGGCGACCCGGCAGCCGGCATGGGAGGCTCCATCAAGGCCGAGCCGTCTCCCAGCGAAAAGAGCCCGAGGGTTCCGGCGCTGAGCTCCTTCGCGCTCGCTAAGATGATGCGGTCGCGCGCGCGGGTCCACCCGACATAGAGCAGACGGACCTCTTCGCGCTCGCCGCGATCTGCGGTTTGGGTCTGCGTCGCATCCGCCCGAAGGCGATCGTGAAAGGGCGTCCGCGAGGTCTTGGCGTGAAACGGCTCTGGCCAATAGCGAACGCTTCGACCCTCGAGGGGACGATCGAGCCGGGCGCTGGAGCCACGCCTATCGTCGACATGCACACCCAGAGCGGTGCGGCCGAAGCCGACGTCGAGCTCGAAGAGAATGACGACGGGCCACTCGAGCCCCTTCGACCCATGCCACGTCATGACTTGCACCACGTCTTCGCCGCCGATTCTTGCCTGTGCGTCGTCGCCGTCTGACGCGAGCGATTGAAGATGCGAGATGAAGGCCGCAGGCGACGAAGCGCCGCCGTGATGGCGCGCAAGACGAACGAAGCTCACAGCGTGGGCTCGGAGTGCATCGAGGTTGGCTATCGCAGTGCGTGCGCGCCCCCAACGAACGACGAGCTCATCGAGATCGAGCGAGGCGACCACTCCGTCGAAGGCATCGACGGCGCCAGCGAAGGGCGATGTCTCGCGTCGGGCGAGGAGGCGGGCGATGGGCTCGGGAGGGGTCGGTTGGTCGCGGAGCTCGGAGCTCAGCAGCGAATCAATGGACTTAGGATGAGGCGCGAACAGCTGAACCAGCTCGGCGCGCGCCAATCCGTCGCGTGGATCGGCCCAGAGACGTAGGCCTGCGGACACCGCTCGACCCTCCGGAGTCGAAAGGAGACCCGAGCGAGCGACATCGGCTGAAACGTCGAGATCGGAAAGTCGGTCCGCCACAGCGAGACAGGTATCGCCGCGGCGACAGAGAATGGCGACATCGCCGGGTCTCATTCGCCGCGGCGCACCGTCTCGGCGGTCGCGAACGTGAACGGTTGGGTCGTCTACGAGCGCCCGGACGAGGTCCGCGAGGCGCTGCATGGCCTGATCGACGTTCCGGGCGTCGAGCCGCCAGCGCTCGACGCAAGGACCAAGAATCGGCGGATCGTCTTCAATCGAAGGCACCAGCGTTACACGTGACGAGGGCAATCCGGCCGCTCGAAAGGGGGCGACGAAGAGCGCGTTGGTCAGATGAACGAGCGGAGCGCGACTCCGACGACCGATACCGAGTGTTTCGGGCTCTTCGCTTCCGAGCACCTCCGCGACCACCGACTCCATGAGGGCTGGGTCGGCACCGCGAAACCCGTAAATGGCTTGCTTTTGATCACCGACCCAGATGCTCCGCGGCGCGAGCTCGGCGAGCGAAAGGAAGAGCGCCAACTGGAGTGGGCTCACATCCTGAAACTCATCGACCAAGACGAGCGCCATGTCATCGGCGAGGGCCTGTCTCACATCGTCTCGCCCCAGCAGCTCGAGCGCGAGCGTCTCCTGGTCCACGAAGTCGATGGCGCGCCGCTCTGCCTTGTAGAGACGATAGGCAGATAGTGCTCGGCCCGCCAAACCAAAGCAGAGCCGCATGGCAAGCTCGCAATCCTCGCGAAACCCAGGATGGCTGAGAAAACGCCCAGCGACCGCGCGCACGCCCGCACAGCCAGCGTCGCTCTTCACCCCGGCGGACACGGAACAGAGCTTTGCCCAATCCGGCCAGGAAAGGTGACGTTGCGCTCGAAGACGGTGCAGCGCTCGTTGGTATTCGTCGAGTGCGTCGGCTGACTTCTTGGTCTTGTCGGTGCCATCAGAGAGCGTGCTCTTGATTGTCTCTTGCGCGACTTCGAGGGCCTCGAGCAACTCCTCGTCGAGGCTACGGGAACCTTCTGTCGGGGGATCGAGAAGCAGAGAGAACCCCGCCATGCTCGAATCGCAATTCTCCGCGAGCGCCTCGATACCCACGTGATTCGTTCGAGCGGCGGTGGCAATGCGTTGAACGACGTCCTGCCAGGACAGCTCAGCAAACCGTCCGCCAAGTCTGGCAAGCTCAGCGAGGTCGTCGTTGGTGATCACTTCACTCAGACTTCGCCGAAAGGCTTCGCTTGCGCGATCCTCGTCGAGAACCAAAAGTCCGGGCGAGATGCCCGCCTCGAAAGCGAACTCGGAAACGATCATTCCCGCGACGGCATTGACGGTGCCAATTCGAGCTGCGCGAAAGAGCTCGGCGTCCTCGCTTCGGCCGGCGCGTAGAAGCGCCTGTCTACCTCGCTCGACCAAATCAGCCGCAGCCTTCCGAGTGAACGTGGTGGCGACGATTCGATCAGGTGGAATGCCGAGCTCGATGACAGCTCGCTCGAGCTCGCGGGCAAGCCGTGTGGTCTTTCCGCTACCCGCACTGGCGGACACGATTTCGATGGCGCGCTTCATCGTTGAACAAGCGCCCGTCCGCACAGCAAATCGAGGCTGCAAAAGCCGCAGGGCGGTGGCAGCGCTAGCTGGCCCTGCGCCAACGACGCCTCCTCGGTCACGTCGTGATTGGGGCTCGCGACACCATCGGCGAAGATCTCCCCGCGCGATAGCTCCGCCGCTCGGGTTTCCCAGCCCCGAAGCGTGGCCGACCAGGTATCGTCGAGAAGATCGGGCCGCACGACTTGCGAGAAAGACAAGGCGGCACCCCGAACGAGAATGCGATGACTCCTCATCACCACGTACCCCACCGTTCGAACCACGGCGCCGCCCTCGGTGAGCAGTCGAGCATAGGCCGAGAGCTGGAGGGACGTGCCGGCACGAAGCTCATCGCAACGATACGATTCGCCCGACCATTTCAGATCGAGAAGAATCAGTCGGCCTTCGGAGTCTTGAAGGACGAGATCTGGAGTTCCCTCGAGCGACCCCAGTGCGAGGGTGGCGCTGAGAGCAGTCTCGACCGAGTGGACGCGGAGGAGATCGGCTTGAATGAGGAGCATCAGCATGTTGGCCGTCCCCGCGATCGCCTCGCGAAGCTGAACGAGCTCCTGCTGGTGCCCGGGGAGCAGGAGAATGGCACCGTGCGTGGGGAGCAATTGCCCGAGGAGATCGAGAGCTCGCGCGCCGGCGTCAGGACGCGTGAGGCCGTCACCGGCAGCGACGCGTGCTAGAACCTCATGTGCGAGCTGCCCAAAGAGTCGATTGTCGACGGCGGGTCGGGAGGGCCGCCTCGATCGGACGTGGCCGACATACTCCAATGCATAGGCGAACGAGCAGCCCAAGAGCTTCGAGAGGCTCGTCGGGGACTCAATCGGGCGCGTGGTGATCGGGAAGGAAGCGCGCTGCTCTCGCGCTGGCGTCGGCAGCACGACGAGTGGCATGGCTCGTCGCGCGATCGGCGCGCGGAGTCTGGGTGTATCGACGAGGAGGTGCCGCGCATCACGGGGCTCGACGAGACGACCCACGATTTCGTCCCAAACGGGGTGCGGGTGGGCTTGCTCGCCAGTCTCGTCGCGCTCGGGAGCCACAAGAATCAGCGACTCGGTCGTTTGGTAGAGCGGACGGCGCGCTCGGGCGGCCTGGTGCCGAATCTCGTCGCCTTGCGTGGGAATGACGACGCCAATCCCCAACAATGCGGCGCGCTCCTTTGCGCGCAAGATGACACCAGTCTGCCTTTGCGAGGCGTTCCCCAGGAAGCCCCACCAGATCGTTCGACGTGCTGGGCCTGCGATGCCGCCGGGATGCCCCACCGACGCGTATCCGGCAAGTGCCTTTCCACGAGCGCTATCACCGCGACCCACGACACTCGCAAGCACCGCGTCGAGGGCTGGGGCGCTGAGTCGAGCAAGCTCTGCGAGCTCGAAGCGCCGTCGAAGTGTATGACATTGGTCGAGAACCTCTTGATGAGCCGGGCTCGTGAATGCCCGATGCTTTGCCCACTCCTCGACCACTGCGATTCTTGGAAAGAGGTCACGCACACGCAACTCGTGACTTCGTTCGGCGAGAGGGTCGAACACCGTTCGAGTGACTGCGGCTGTTTGATCGTGGTCCTGCGTGTTCTCACCGATGAGGGCCTGCCATTGCGGGTTGCCGACGGCTGGCCATTTCTCGAGGCTGAGAAGGAGATCGTGCGCGAGGCGCCGAGGCAGGGGGTTGTCGGGCAATGACAGCCAATCATGTGCAAGCTGGGGATCCACCGGACCCCAGGAAAGCCCAATAGTCATTGCAAGCAGCTCAGACAAGGAGGAGACACGATGAGCCGATGGCGCGCCCAGTGACGGAAGGCCGAGCTCCGTCAATGCCTCGTCCAACATGCCGTCTGGCGAGATGAAGACTGTTTCGTTGAAGCCTGGATCGGCAGCGAGGGCTGCAGCGAGCATTCGCGCCGCCTCACGAGGGCCGTTCGGTCGAAACAACTGTATGCTTTGGTCGAAGATCGAAATCTGGGCGGGGCCTCTCCGTAAGGCATGCAGATTCCCTACCGCTGGTGCCTCGGCCAGAGCTCGCCAAACGATCTGCGTCCCCTTGCTCGCAAGCCTCCTGAAAATCTGACTCCAGGCAGGAGAGAGCGTGCATGCGTCGACGAGGATCTCGATAAATTCGATGTCGGTAGGTCTCGTGTGGAGCCACCCCGCGACGGCCTCGAGCCGTTGCGAGCCAGCAAGCGGCAAGCCCAGGGTCACTTCGGCGAGCTCGATCAGGCGTTGCTCCCCGAGACCTTCGCCACGCCAGCCGTACTCCCAGAGGCGTTCGCGCCATTGGAGCAAGCGAAGAGCAGTGGCCCACGGATCGACTCGGGCGGATGCACCGAAGAATCGATCGTGTTGAAACAACCTTGGAACCAGAGACGCTACCCGGTCGGCCTCGGAGGCGTGAGGCACGGCGAGGCCGAGCTGAGTCTCGAGGATACCGAGCAGCCCCTCTGGGCCGACCCATGCCCGGCCTGCGGCGGCGTCCGCGGGGCAGCACGCGCCAGGCCAGGCACCAGAGTCGAAGTCGGGGTCGAAGACGAGTCGCACGAGCAGTCAGCCTAGCGGGGTATCACTCGAAGCAGGAAGCCTTCCCCGGCGACGCGAACGCGGATGAGGCGGTCAGGATGGGCGGGGAGCGCCGCTCTGGCAAAGGGCCGCCCAGTGATCGCCGAGCGTAACGTGAATCTCGCTCGAGTCAGGGTGCAATGCGGCATACTCCCTCAGAAGCACCTCGCCATCTTCAGCGTCGAGTCGTCGGGCGAGGCTGGTGAGAACTGCAAACGGGTCACGCGGAGCTCGGGAGAGCGCGCCTCCAACACGTTCGAGGAGAGCGTGCTCGAACGACTGAAGTGCGAGACCCGCTGTCGCCACGACGACCGCTCTCGCGACAAACTCGGCGGAAGCAACCGACTCGTCGCCCGCCGTGAGCAGCTCGAGCCGGAGCGAGGCGCGCTCGTAGTCACCAAGGTCAGGAGCCTGGCGGCTCACGAGAGGTGCTGGGCCATTGTCGACTCCGGTCCGCAAGGAGGCGGGTCCTGCCAGCCCGTCGTGCCGGAGTCGGAGCTCGGCATCGAGTGCTACTGCATCATGAAGCGCCGTCAGCCGCTGCCCATCGGCAGTGGTCACCTCGAACCCGCGAAGCTCGAGTGCATCGAGCAGCGCCCCGAACTCGTCTTGTCCAAGGGCGCTCGGAATTGGAAGGCCTACCTGGGCGAAGAGTGCCCGAAGCGGACGCAACCGACTCCAGCCACCTGCAACGTCCGCCCCAGCAGAAGCTCCCGAATCCCACGAGGCCGGCGGCTCCTCACGTTGGAGTGGCGCGGCATCGGCCATGGGAGACGATGAGAACCCGCCTGCCCGCCGGACGAAGGGCTTCTCGACGTGACCGCTCCGGCCGAACGCAATGAGCGCGAGGTCGAGGAGGTCTCGCTTCGAGTAATTAGAGGGTCTTGGAAGCTCGAACACCGAGCTTCCATCTCGAATCGGGAATTCGAGGAGAAGGACGAGGTCATCCTTTCGAAGCGAAGCGAGGAAGTCATCACGCTGACCTCGAAACGATCGCGCAATCGAGCTTCGACAGTCATCGTTTGCGCGCGAAGCCACCTGTTCACGAAGCTCGCATAGGTAAATCAACGTGGGCCGCGGGAGCTGATCGACGAGCTCTCGAACCGAAGCGGGACGTTTGAGCTCGGTCACGACTCAATCTCTAAAGCATCGTGGATTCGGCGACGACTGAGGCGAAAAGCAAAAGCGCCAGCAGTCTGCACGAAGTCAGCAGCGCCAACTTCGCCAATGACCGACCCGCGAGCAGTGGTGGACCCGTCGCGAACCTCGAGATCGGCCGTGCAAGCTCGGCTCTCTCCGCTCATGTGAAAAAGAAAACGCCGCCCGTCCTCCGCGCGTCCCATGGCCATGGCGTCGATCGCGTCGGCGGCGATCAGTTGGTCAAGCGACGCAGGCGTAATCGCCGCCAGCAGCGAAAGGGAGGCGATGGGACGCTCCACCTCCCAAGGCGGCAAGAAGCCGAAATGAAGGCCAAAGCCAAGGCTGCCCCGGTGGAGTGCAGCCCACAGGCCAAGAGACGACCAATACAGGGTGGTTTTCAAAACGACATCACGCGCTTCCCCTCGGCATGGCAGAACCCTGGCTGACACCTTGAGTGTTGCCGCAGCGGATAGCGAATCTCGGATGTCCACGAGCGCGGTGCGCGCCGCTGTCGCGTCGGTGATGAGTGTCAGCACACCGATCGCCGAGACATCATGAGTCTCCAAGGGCAGGCCGGCGATCATGTCCGGGGTTCGCCCACCGGTTCGGGCCTCTGCCCATGCGGCCTCATAGGTGTCGAGCTCTGATCCTGTCGACACGTGTGCTGCTGCACGACAGCGGTCGAGAAGCTGAAGGGCACGGAGCGTGAAGGGATCGTCACGATCCCCTTCGAACACGACGAGCGACTCGCACGGACGAGCAAACCGGGTCGACGTGAACGGCGCGCTGGCGAGCAGAACCCGCCATCGCGTGCCGTTCCGGAAAAGGTAACAGTTCGGGGAGAAAGACCCATCGAGCGTGCTGACGAGCCGCAAGACCGATGCCCGATGGAGCCGCCGGAGCAACACAGGATAGCTCTGCAAGCGAGCAAGACCCACAATGGCCTGACGCAACTTGCCCTCGTGCGGCTTTAGATCGGCATAGCTGGGCCCTTGCGCGTCGCCCGGCTCGATCCACGAGACGCAAATGTAGATGTCCTCCGCCCAAGCACAGGCCTCGACAAAGGCCTGCTTCTGGGACTCGGGCTCGTAGCGTAGCTCGAGCACGCGCTACATCCCCAGACGCGTGCCGGGCGAACGGAGGTCGAAGTATTCTTCGAAGGTATCAAAGAATTGTTCGGCTAGGACCCGCCAGGCATCGATCGAAGTACCCGGCTCATGCCCGCGCCTTGCCGCATCGGAGCACGCGCTGATAGCCCGGTGCCGACGCATGATGTGCTTCGTCGATGACGACAATGAGCCCAGACGGGGACTGCTTGGCCATCAGGTCGAGGAACCCAAAGTTCCCGTCGAGAACGGCCGATTGTACCGACGAGAACACGACATCGTGCTCCTTCGATACCGAGGACCATTTGCAGTCCTCGGACGAGATCGTCACGATCTTGAGCTGAGTCTTCGGTGCCGCAAGATAGGCAGCCTCGGCGAACGTTCGAAAGGCCTGGCGAAGGAGAGAGCGGCGATGTGCGAACCAAAGCACCCTACCGCCCTTGGCGATGTGCTCCCGAAGAAGCCAGCGGGCGGCGATGGCCGTCTTGCCACCCCCCGTGGGTACCATCAGGATCCCAGCCTTCTTCTTGTGTCATCGAAACCTCGTCCGGGAGCTGGTGATTGCCGAGGCGACGCGTCAGAAGGTCGCGCTCGAGGTCGAGGAGTGGCCCGGCGGAGAGCCTGGGCCGACGCCGGTATGCACGCTGACGCTGTCCCCGAAGGAGCTGTCGAAGCTGTTCAGCGGCGGTCCGCGTATTCCCATTAGCGAAGAGCTGGCGCTCGGCCCGCTCGCAGCGCTGCCATGGGGCGCTTACGTCGAAGTGACCGATGGCGAGAGACGCGCGACCGTCTCTGCGACGCCACCGCGGTATAGCGCTGGTAAGTGGTTCTTGGGGGCGTTCGTCGTGCCGGTGGACGAGGGAGATACAGTGGAGGAGCTCGCGGCGACGCGGGATCGGCTTCGGGTCGAGGGCGGCCTCGAGCCGTTTCGAAGCGGGGGGAGTTGAGTCGCGAATCGCCAGATTGGGTGCAAGGCGACAGCGTGGTCGAGCTGCTCCTGACATTGCCGGAGGCGCCCGCTGCTATTTTCACGCCCAGGGCCGTCCGAGCACTCAAGGTCAAGGAGCGGCTACGCCTCAAGGTACATGAAGTGGCGTTGGCGGCAGAGTGCCCCGCTTGCAGCCAGCCTGCGCGCGTCCCATTGGCTCAACTCGACAACATGACGACCTATTCGTGCCAGTGCGGGAGAGCCTTCCGGTATACGGCCGACGAGTTGAAGCAGGTGGCGGACGAACTTCGCGATATCGCGACGATGACGAAGATCCGAGGCAAGAAGACGGGCAACCCGTAAGGTGCCGGAGCGGACCTTGAGCGCCACCCATTGGCTGACAAGACTGTCGGCTATCTCAGCTGGTTTTCTTCACCCATGACCCCCACCTCCCCCTTCCTCCAAACCGCACCGACCGATTGGGTCGCCTCCAACGACCTCGCCTTTGCCATCCGCGATCGCTTCCCGGTCACCCGTGGCCATTCCCTGGTCATCGCGCGGCGCACCATTGCGACCTGGTTCGAGTCCACCGCCGACGAGCGCGCCGCGATCTTCTCCCTCATTGACGAGATCAAGATCGCGCTCGATCGAGAGCTCGCTCCCGACGGCTATAACGTTGGCTTCAATGCAGGTGAGGCCGCCGGCCAGACCGTCATGCATCTCCATGTGCACGTCATTCCCCGCTACCGCGGCGACATGGACGATCCCCGCGGAGGCGTGCGCGGCGTCATCCCCGAGAAGCAGAAGTACCCAATCCATTCACCGACACCGACACCGACACCGACACCGACGACGTCGACCGATAAGCCGTTTGCCTCCTTGCCTGCATTCGTCCACGGCGATGACTTCTTCTTCGAGCATACCCTTCGCGAGGCCATGCTCGCGGCGGACCGCGTCGACATTCTGTCGGCATTCCTTCAGCAGTCGGGAATCGATCTCCTCTTCGCCGACATCCAAGACGCGCTTGTCCGGGGTGTTCGGGTTCGGCTCCTCACCGGAGACTACCTCGGGATTTCGAGCGCGGACGCATTGCGCACGCTACTGCGACTTGCGAATGACCACCCGGGCTTCTCTCCGTTCTTCTACGAAACCGAAGGTGGCACGGCATTTCACCCCAAGAGCTACATATTCTATCGCGGCGATCGGAGCGTCGCCTACGTCGGCAGCAGCAACCTCAGTCGGTCGGCATTGCAAAAGGCGGTGGAGTGGAACCTCCGGCTGATCTCTTCCGACGACGAACCAACCTTCGCAGCGATCGCCGCTCGGTTCGAATCGCTCCTCGCCAATTCGAAGACCAAGCCTCTCACCCGCGCGATCGTCGACGCGTACGAAGTCCGGGCGCCCATTCCCCAGGCACCAGCCCCCGAGCCTCGCGAGCCAGCGCCCAAACCCAATGAGATTCAAGCGGAGGCGCTCGTGGCGCTCAAGGAGTCACGCCGCGCTGGACACACCAAAGGGCTCGTCGTGCTCGCGACAGGCGTCGGAAAGACACTGCTCGCCGCCTTCGACGCCAAGGCGCTGTGCAGCGAGCGGGTGCTGTTCGTCGCACACCGCGAGGAGATCCTCGGCCAGGCCAAGAGCAACTGGCAAAGGGTCTTTCCCGACAAGGTCGTGGGCACCTACCAAGGCGGAACCCACGAACGCGATGCCGACGTGCTTTTCGCCTCGGTGCAAACCCTGTCGCGCGTGAGTCACCTCGCGCAATTTGCGACCGATCATTTCGACTACGTTGTAGTCGACGAGTTTCACCACGCGGCCGCCGCGACCTATCGAAAGCTCCTCGGTCACTTCCGGCCACGCTTTCTTCTCGCGCTCACTGCGACCCCCGAGCGTATGGACGGGCGCTCTCTTCTCGATCTCTGCGGCGATAACTTGGTTTACCGACGCGACCTCCTCCACGGAATTGGTCGGCGCCTCCTCGTCCCCTTTCGATACTTCGGTGTGAAAGACGCGGTCGACTTTCTCCCGATCCCGTGGCGCTCCGGGAAGTTCGACGCAGCCGCTCTCACCACGGCCGTTGCTACCGAAGATCGCGCCGAGTCGGCGCTCTTTGAATACGAGAAACGCGCCAGCACAGGGACACGTCGCACGCTTTGCTTTTGCTGCACGGTCGAGCACGCCGACTTCATGGCCGATTTCTTTCGACGGCGAGGGAAGACCGCTGCGGCCGTTCACAGCGGTTCGACTTCGGCCTCCAGAGCCAACTGTCTACGCGAGCTCGCAGGCGGAACACTCGAGATCGTCTGCGCGGTCGACATCTTCAACGAAGGCCTCGACGTTCCCGAGGTGAACACTGTTCTGATGCTGCGACCCACTGAGTCGCCGATCGTCTTTCTTCAGCAGCTCGGCCGTGGGTTGCGTCGCGCGGAGGGAAAGACCGAGCTCATCGTGATCGACTATATCGGCAATCACCGAAGCTTTCTGACGAAGCCGCAATCACTCTTGTTCTTGCTCGGGCAAGATCTCCCGGCGCTTGTGGCCCTCGAGAAGATCCGAACGGGCACGCTCGACTTGCCCGAGGGCTGCTCGATCGAGATCGAGCTGGAGGCGATCGATCTCCTACAAGCCATGGTGCGCGACCGGCCCTCCGACATGCTCGTCTACGAGTACCTCGGTTTTCGTGACGCCAACGGGCATCGCCCAAGCGCCGCAGAGCTCTTCGCGGCGGGCGTTGGGTTTGCTCCGATCAAGCAAGGCCACGAATCCTGGTTTCACTTCGTCGATGCCCAAGGCGACCTCAAGGCGGAGGAGCGCCGCGTGAGCGCTCGTCACAGCGCGTGGTTCCGTGACCTTCTCTGCATGCGGCAAAAGAAGGCGTTCAGAATGCTCGCAATTCGCGCGCTGATCGATGGCGATACGCTCTTCGAAGGCATGAACGTTGAGGAGAACGCCCGCCGCGCCTACGAGAGTGTGCGGGACGACCTCCTGCTATCGCGTGAGATGCGCGATGAGGAGGAGCGCAAGGTCCTGAGCCCCGCTTTCGTCAAGGATTGGCGGGAGACCGCGCTCTCGCCTTGGTGTCGCGGAGAAGCGACCTCGCAGCGCTGGTTCATTTTCACGGGCGAGCGCTTCGCTCTTTCGTTCAAGGTCTTGGGCGAAGACCAAGAGGCCTTCGAGAAAATGACCGAGGAGATGGTGGAGCTTCGTCTCAAGGAACACCGCGATTGGCTCGTACGCAACTCGTCTATCGATGCGAGTCAGGCGCCGATCATTCTTTCGGTCTCGCACGCGAACCACCGACCGATCCTTCGGTTCGACCGTTTGCGTCGGCCCGACATCCCCTCAGGCAACGTCTCGGTGACCGTCGACGGGGAGCCTTATGTGTTCTCCTTCCAAAAGATCGCCGTGAACGTGGCCACGCGCGAGACCAGCTCAGAGAATGTGCTGCCTTCACTCCTGCGACGTCTGCTCGGTCCCAGCACAGGGCAACCAGGTATTCGTCATTACGTCGACCTCGTCCGCGACGACGCGACTTGGCGACTGGGTCGATCGAACGCCGCGCCTGCCAGCGCGGAGGCGGAGGTGCTCCAATTCCCGAAAGTGGCATTCTACGCCGACGTAAAAGTGGCCTGCGGCGCGGTCGAACCAGCGACGCAACACGATCCGGAGAGCATCGAACAGATCGCGATCCGCACGATGGTCGCCATCGATCCGAAGCGTCACTTCGTGGTGCAAGCCAGCGGCGACTCGATGGACGGCGGCGCCACTCCGATCGCCGATGGAAGTCTGGTCCTCTGCGAATGGGCGCGAGACGTATCTGCCGAAAGCGTCGAAGGAAGGCCCTTTCTTCTCGTCGGGCACAACGATGCCGAGTCGACCTTCGCGGTGATGAAGGTCCCCCGACGCACCGAGAACCGTTGGATGCTCGAGAGCTGGAACCCCGCCGTCGCTCCCCAAGAGCTCCCTGCCGCGACTTCATTGGAGCCGGTCGCGCGCGTGCTCGGGGTGGTCGAACGAGCGAGCGGGCTTCTCCTCTGGGGAAGGTACAACCGCGAGGTCATCGCGAATGCATTCGGCCAAAAGCCCAACCGCGTTTGGCAGGTGGGCCATCATGAGGTCGTCGTAGACGGAAAGCCGCACACGATTCTCATGGTCACTCTCCGCAAAGATGCGCAGACCAAGGTCGAGCATCGCTACGCCGATCGGTTTCTCTCGCGGAGCGACTTTCAATGGGAGTCGCAGGCTTCAACCCAGGTTCGTTTCGCCAAGGGCCAGCACATCATCGGACACGTGCGCGAAGGGCGTCAGCTACATCTCTTCGTAAAGTACGACTCGGACCAGGACTTCATTTATCTGGGAACGGTTCTCTATCGAAGTCATGAGGGAGAGAAGCCGATGCGAGTGATGTTCACGCTCGATCAGCCGCTCCCCGAGACGCTTTGGAAGATCTGGTCTTGAAGCTTTCGGGGGCACACAACCGTCATCCAAGCCGGCTACGACGCAGGGACTTGTCTCACGACCTCACGAAGTCCGGGCACGCGCTGCTCCAGCCCCGACACGTGCTGCGCCGACCGAGATGCCGAATACGCGGATCGTGTGCCCTGGCGCTTCCCGTCAAGAGCGAACCGATCGGCTTCTCGGCGGGCCACCACCACGAGGGCTACGACTCGGCAGCGATCGCTGCCTTTCTGTCACGTAGGCCACAAGCCAGCGCCATCCACGAATGCCGCTTACCCGCTCATCTCCACGGTTGGCGTCGCACGCGGCGCGCGGTCTAACTTCTACCGGCAGAGGCCCGCATCCAAGCGGGGTCGGAGCTCCCTATCTATCGTAGAGGCCGGCCCTCGCGCGGCGTCGCCGGCAGCTCCGCGTCTGGAAGCGTCTTTTTTGGATCGGGCTCGATACGAGGCAACGTGTCGGGCTCCGGAACGACCATGACCGGCTTCCTTTCGTTGGGCTCAACCGCAGGCGTGGCCGGATCTGGGAAGGGACTCGGTGGGACCGGTCTCGCGCTCGGCAGCTCGTTGTTTCGGCCGAGCGCCCTCTTCACCGGGTCCGCGCTCACTTGATTCCCTCGTAACCTTGACGCACCCATTGCTTCGCGTCCCCCCAGGCTTGATCTTCGCGCGCGTGGCTCGCCTCCCAATCGCGGCGCAGCAGACCTTCGAGCTCGGAGCTCCATTTCGGGTGCTGCGCGCCGTAGGCCTGAGCGGCCACGTACCCGAATGAAATCGGTTGCTCGATGTCGTCCCAACTGCCCACGATGCGCGGCGGGTTCGCTCCGTCGTTCGAAGGAATTTCTTCGTTCCCTATGGCTTGCTTCACCGTATCGCCGACGCCTTGATTGAGCTCATGTCCGGAGGTCTGCGAGAGGTCGTGTTTGGTTTGCTCCCAATCACGACGCATCGCCTCACGGATGCGTTCCCACGCTGTGGCTCGCGGCTCGGTCCACCACTGCGGCCGCTCGTATGTCGTTGTCTGCTGGTTCATCGTGGCCTCCACAAGCGGGCGATGCAGCAGGCATGCCACGCGCTTTTTGCTCACGTTGAGACTCGGCTCGCTTGTGCCGTCTGATGCGGCTCGCCACGCGTCGCGTTTTGACGCGCGTCCACTCCGTCAGTTGAGGTCGCGCGACACGGGCCTCGGCCGATTCTGCTTCGCGCTCGTCGGTCCGGCGTGGTGATGCACGAGCCGCCACTTGCCCGACTCCATGACGAAGACGTTCGTCGCGATGAGCGTGTTGTGACCGATCGTTTCGAGGCAGATCACGAACGCTGCCGATCCGACGAAGTGCGCCGTCGCATCGGCGCATCGAATGCTGGGCGTCTCGGGATTCTCGAGAATCGCGCGCCAACTCTCCATGACCTCTTCGCGGCCGACGAGCGCGTGCCACCCAGGGTGAATGCAAACCACCGGCGTCTTTCGAGCCCAGAGCTCGTCCATCCCGGCCGCATCGCGGCAATTCATCGCCTGGTAGAACGCGCCATTGGCGACCAGCAAACTCTCGTCTTCACTCACGGCCGACGAGCATAGCGCTTCAGCCGCCGAGCGTGACGACGAGCGCGCGGTCGCCTCCGCGACGACGTCGCCTTCCCCTTCGGCCACTTGCCCGGCCATCGTCGACGCATCACGAGGGGCGCAGAGTGAGACTTCTCCGCTCGATCGAGGCGCATTGTCGCACGACGACGCGCGCATTTTCGCGTCTCTTTATCGGGCGAGCCCGGCATGCAACGTGCGATATTCAGTGCCATCAGCTCGCATCGAGCCATGAAACCGTTGAACCGCCGACCCGCGTCCCGATCCGTCTGGCTCGGCACGTTCGGCACGGTCGCGCTCGCCAGCTGCTTCGCCCAAGTCCCGGCCCACGTCGACGCCGACGCGTCGATGGGACTGGCGCCAAGCGACTTCAGCCGCGACATCGCGTGCCGCGATTGGCAGCTCGCCACCGAAGACATGGCGGCCTTCGAGCACACTTCGTTTCCAGAGCTCTCGCCCAAAGGGTGCTTCGTCAACGTCCGTTATGCCGAGGGCCGCGTACACGCCGATCCGATCCCCAAGGGCTGCGGCTATCCCGAGGAGGACGCCGTGGCCGCCCTCGAGACGCGCGCCGCGACCTACGAGGTTGCAGCGTCGTCGTGGAGCTCGTTGGCGAGGGTTCCGCTCGATCTCGCGTGCCCGCTTCCGGCCGCGGTCAGGCGCGCCGCCGCCCTGCAGAACGCGCGAACGCTCCGAAGCCTCGCCGCTGCGTGGTCGTCCGAAGCTCCGCTCCGCCGCTATCCCTATGCCGTCGTGGGCGCCTTCGGTTACGGCGAATCGAATCAAGACCACAGCGTGATCGCGAATTGGCGGCCCGGCGACGCATGCATTCCCATGAAGAAGACCGACTTCTCGCTCCTCGGCGTGAACGTCGCTCGCGCCAGTCGCGCCGCCGAGGCGTACGAAGCGGGCGTGGCGCCGCTCGTCACCGTGAGCGGAGGGGCCGTTCACTCGAGCGTCTACGAGGCCTTCTTTCTGACTCACGTGCTCAGCTGCAACTTGGGTGTTCCCGCAGATCGCATTCTCGTCGACCCCTGCGCCGATCACACACAAACCAACGTGCGCGACACAGGCTCTTTCGTCGTGTCGGTTGCGGGTCGCTTCGGATACTTGGTCACCGACAGCGGGACGCAATCAGGCTACCTGCAAGACTGGTCGCTCTTCGACTTGGTGGGGGGCGCGGTCGATCAACGCGCCCTCCGCGATTTCGGCTATTCGATCGGCTCGTGGCGCCAGGTGAGCGTCGGAATGAACGACGGCTTCTGGTTCACGCCTTTTCGTTTCTGGGCAGCGCCGCGCGAAGGGTTGGGATCGTTCACCTGCCTGGGTGACGTCCCCCGCCCCTGACGGCTTTCGTCAGCCGAATTGCGGCTCCTCGGGCGGCGCGCCGAGCATCTCCATCGCCATCTGCTGGTTGTTCTCGAAATGGCCCGGCCCGACCGGCAACGCGTAAAAGCACTCGGCGACGTCGACCTTTCCGCCAAAGGCCTTTGCCATGCCGCGGCCCATTCCGTCGAAAAACTCGGTCGCGCCTTTGCGAATGAGAGCACGCTCAGCGGCCGAGAGGTTCTGCGGATCGGCCCCTTTGACGAACCAGCTGGCGAGCATCTCCATCTGCGACGAGTGGCAGAGGGTGGCTTCGATCTTTCGCTTCAAAGTGGGAGCGATCTCGATCACACGGTTCGGACGATGCTCGAGCGGGCCCATGTACCAGACCTCGCGTGGCTGTCGCGCCGTTACGCCGTCGGTGAGGTGCTCGGGGTGGAGTAGCGGAAAGGCGGAGAACACTGCGGCCTCGGAGGCCATTCGGCCCACGACGATGTGGTCGGGGTGAATCTCGTAGCGCTTCCACGGATCGAACGTGACGACGCGATCGACCCCGAGCCGGCGAAAGTGGTAGATGAGCCGCTCGCGCAAACGATCGGTATGATCGGCGAGAAATCCGTCGTGGAAGCCGAGCATGAAGGGCGGCTCACCGCCGATGATCGCCAGCGCCGCGGCCAGCTCTCGCTCGCGCACGGCCGCGACATCGGCCGTCGTCGAGCCCAAGAGCTTCGAGCCGAGCCCGCCATCGGTCGCGCAGATGGAGAAAACGCGATGACCCGCAGCAGCCCACTTCGCGAGGCTCCCTGCAGCATGAAACTCCGCATCGTCCGGGTGGGCGTAAACGGCGACGATCGTGAGAGGGGCTTCGGTCATCGAGGCCGTCGCTGCAAGAGCCGCGCCGCCCCATTCCGGCGACCTTGTCTCCCTATCCGTTCTACCGAAGGCGCATGCCACTCGCTCTCCGCGCATGGGGACGCGCTACCCCCTCTCCCAAACGATCTCCGCAGGCTCACGAGAGCGAGCGGGGGTCGGCGCGTCGCATGGTCGACTCGTGCTTCATACCCTAGAAGTCCGTTTGCCTTCCGAGAGGCGTGCCAATCGAGCGAGCGCGCGATGCTGCCAACGCAAGGGGGCGATGAACCAGCCGATCGCGAACGCTGCGCCGAACGCGCGCCAACCATCGCCCCAGCTCGGCCGCGACCAGAAGCGAGGCGCGTGGTCGATCGCAGCCACCGCGTGGACGACGATCAGCACGAGCGACAATCCGCTCAGCACGCTCGGTCGTCTGTGCCACAGCTGCGCGATGGCCCGAGCCTGCCACGCGGGCGGCGCAAGGTAGAGCACCACGGCGAGACAAGCACCCACGGCCTTCCATGCCTCGTCGAGCGACGGGTGGGCGACGAGCGCCGAGACGTGCTTCGAGGCGGGAAACCAGTGAGCGAAGGCGAGGACCAACGTCGCGATCCTCACCCATCGCAAGTGGCTTCGTCGTGAGCCGGGGTCGCGCACGAGGTCCAGCATGACTCGGCCGCATCGACGCGTCCTCACTCTGATGCATTCTTCACTTCGGAAGAGGCCCGCGAAATTGGCCACACGGCGTCCCAAAAAATCTTCATGTGAACCTCATGAATCTTTGGGCTCTTTGCGGCCAATCTCCACCAAACCTTGCTCACCACCTTTTCGAACATCTTCGCGCTGCGCAGCGGAAGCTCGCCGCGCCCGACAGGCGCGCCCGCCTCGCTCGAGCCCTCCTCACTCGCCGATGCGCGAGGGCGATCGGTGCTCCTCGATGCGCTCGACCGGCACGCGACCTCGGGGGGACACTTCCACGTCGCTTCCCGCGATCCGTGGAGGTTCATCCAGTCTCCAGATCAGCGGGCGTGGGTTGCCTTTCAGGAGCGCTCGTTCGCGGTCGTCGCGTGGCGAGACCCCATCGGTCCTCCTGACGCGCGAAGCGAAGCGCTCGCGAGCTTTCGCCGCTACGCGGAGCGGGTCGGCAAGCACGCCGTGGTGCTCGGCGCGAGCGACGCGCTCGAAGCCGACGCGCGTTCGCTCGGCTTCGGATCGGTGTGGATCGGTGGCGAGCCGTTCTTCGACTTGCGCTCCTGGAGCACCGCCGGCAAGCGCGGCGAGAAGCTCCGCCTCGCCGTCAATCACATGAAGCGCGTCGGTGGGAGCGCACGCGAGATCTTTCCCACCCGGAGCGCGGTCGATCGCATGGAGATGCAACGCGTCGAGCGTGATTGGAAGGCCGCGCGCTCCGAGCGCGAGAACCGCTCGTTTCTTCGGACGGAGCCGCTCGAGAACGCCGAGCACCGTCGCTTCTTCGCGGTCGAGACCGGGCCCGAGTCGGCGCCGACCATGCAGAGCTTCCTCGTCTGTTCGCCGGTCAGCGGGCGCGGCTGGTATCTGCAAGACCTCGTGCGGCACCCGAACGCGCCGCGCGGTGCGGCCGAGATGGTGACCGTGCACGCCATGCACCGGCTTCGCGACGACGGCTTCGACTTCGCCACGATGGGGATCGTCCCCCTGTACGATCCGAAATCGTTGCACGGTCTTCAGCGCTCAGCCGAGTGGACGCTGCGGTACTTCGACAAGCTCTACCGCTTCTCGGGCTTGAAGCAGTTCCGCTCCAAGTTCGCGGAGTCGCGGACCGAGGGGGTGCACGTCGTGCATTGGCCGCCGAGGCTCAATCCTCTCGTGGTGTGGAACATCGCGTCCGTCCTCTCCCGTCCCGCCTGACGCTCGGAGAGACATTCGGCGGTGACGACGGCGCGCTCGCTGCAATTGGGCTCGCGCCGGGCCTCGTGACCCGCGGGCAGCGGCGGCGGCATCGAGGACCTCGGCGAACGCCGCAGCAAAGATAAACCGTTTTGCTTGAAGTCCAACATGAGCTCCTTCGCCTTGGGCGGATCGGCCATGAGCTGTAGGGCCGAAACGCCGCTATCGAGAAACCGCGTGTAGCTCGCCACCTTTCACTTGGGGCTCCGCGTGAGCCCGTCGATCGTGAAGCCGGCGCGGGGCGCATTCGATCCTGAACGCGCAGTATCGGCGTTCGTTCGAGCACCGCAAGCCCTTCATGTCTTCCTGCAAGCTCCTCAGGCTCCGAGTTGTTCGAGCTCGACCGAGGCCCACTTGTCGAATCACTGCGCAATTGGCGGCCAAGTCGCCGTCGAGCTCACCAGTCGCGGTGGCCGGTGAGCGCCTCGTCGTCGTTCGAGAGGCCGACGAGCGTCGCGAGCTGCTCCACGCGGGCGATGACCTCGCTCGCCTCGCCTGTCTCGATGCAGCCCGTCTCGTCGTAAAGGGCATTCATCTGCGTCGC
>JAYUUB010000144.1:0-12582 GCA_043755175.1 Polyangiaceae bacterium
TACATGCCGCGTCGGGCCGCGTCGGGCCGCGTCGGGGCCGGGCCGCGCCGCGCCGCGTCGGGTTGCTACATGCCGGCGCCGGTCGATCCGCCGCCGGCGCCCGTGGTGGTCGCTGTCGTGCTCGCCGCGGTCGTGCTGGCAGCGGTCGTTGCGGCCGTCGTCGAGGCGGAAGAGCTGACGGAGCTCGAAGCCGACGAGCTCGTCGAAGAAGCAGTCGAGGAGGTCGAGGACGAAGTCGTCGAGGAAGAGGTCGTCGACGCGCTCGACGACGTGGTGGTGGTGGAAGACTGTCCGGTGCCGCCAGCCCCACCCGCTGCACCCGCTCCAGTGCTCTGTCCCGGAATCTTGTCGTGGTCGACGGATGCGATGAGCTCGCAGCCACCGAGTCCACCGGCGACCGCCAACCCGAAGCAGGAAAGAAGAATGTACGACGAAGCTCTCATGGGTACCTCGCAAGCTCAGAAGGTGAACGTGCCGACTGCGCCGCCACCCTTCGTGCTCGCCCAGGGCGACACGAAGTACGGCTTCTGGATAGAAGCCTTCTTCTCTACGGCTGCAGGCTCATCGTGGCCGCTCAGGAGCAGCACGAGCCCAGTGACACCGAATGTAATCGCCACGCCATAGGACATGTCGGCGATGAGCGCGTTTCGCTCGGTCTTGTCGTAGAGATCTTGGGTCGGGGACTTGTTGTAGTCGCTCTTCGAGCCGAGAGCCATGACACCAAAGACCGTACCGACGACTGCGCCTGCGCCTGCGAGGCTCAGCGTGATGATCGCGGGAACCTTCGAGCTGCTCCCGGTCTTGGCGGGCGTGGCGGGCTTCTCGGACTTGACTGGAGCGGTGGGCCCCTCGGGCTTGGCGACCGCGACAGGTGCAGGCTTCGCGGCATTGAGTGCCAGCGTCACTTCTTTCTTCTCGGCAGAGGCGACGTCGACGTCGATCTTCGCCTCTTCGAAGCCGTCAGCCTTCGCGCTGATCGTGTGCTTGCCGGGCGGAACCTTCAGGGGGTTCGTGGCCTGAGGCGATCCATCGACCGCCAGAGCGGCGTTTGCCGGCGTCACGTTGACCTTCACGTCTGCGGGAGCCTTCTTCAGAGCATCGATCCGCGACTTGGCGGCTTCGATTCGCGCTTGTTGCTTGTCCGCAGGCGGGTTCGACGCGAGGAAATCTTCGTAGGCCTTGAGAGCGCCAGGTACGTCGCCGGCCTTGTCGATCGACTCGGCCATCCGGAACTTCGGAACGGCGCCGGGAACGAGCTCGTCGGCTTCTTTGAACGCCGCATAGGCACCCTGGAAATCGCCGGCGTCGAACTTCTTGCCGCCTTCTTCGAAAGCCTTCTTCGCGCCATCTTTCTTTTGCGCGTCGGTCAGGGGCTTTCCAGGCTTGCTGGTCGCACCGCCTTGAGCCGGCGCAGCTTTGGCAGGTGCCGCGGGAGCACCTTTGGCGGGCGCCTCTGGGGCGCCTTTGGCCGGTGCAGGCTTTCCCTGCGCTCCAGCGGGCGCGACGCCGATGAGCGCAACGAGGCCAGTCACAACCGTGGCGGTCACCATGGACCGGCGAAAGAGCGAGCGCATAACGAGATTCCTCCTGACCCTGACGATCCTAGCGAACTGATAGACTCACGGACACTGACGTACAAGGATTTTGAACCAGGCCGAGCTTACAAAGTTTCACGCGCCTCGCAGCGGCTTTCGTCGATTCATTTCTCACCGACCCGTCCCTCTCGGAATGCGGTCTCCACGCCATCGGCGGATTTTCGCTCGAAGGGGCCCTCGAGATCACCGTCGCCCACGTCGACGCCGAGGCTCGACGCCGCCTCGTCGAGCGCCATCCAGGCTTCGGCCGCCAACGACCGGAGCGCGGCGATGTGACCGTCGAGCTGGGCCGAAAGCACCTCGATGTCGTGCTCGAGTGTCTCGTTTGCTTGCTCGAGCTCACCAGAGACCGCCTCGAACTGTGTGCCGAGAGCCGCTGCTTCGGCGTACGCTCGTTCCTCTTCTCGTTCGAGTGCGGCCTGCTCCCAAAGCATCGCATCGGCAGTCGGAATCGAGTGCGCCCCCGAGCTGCGCTGCGTCTTCACGTAGTCGCGTCGCTCCGCGATCGTGCCCGCCCAGCCGAGTGAGCGTGACCGCTCCTTCCCGAGGCGGTCGAGGCGATCTCCGAACGCGGCGCGGAAGGTGCGACCGCGGCCCTCCGCCGCAGCAAGCGCCCGAGCGTCACTTTCGACGATGCGCGCGAGTCCTTCGACCATCCGAACGAGACGTTCGACACCTTCGAGGAGCGAGCGGATCACGCCGTCGAGGCTCGTTGCCGTCGCGATGGAGGCCGTTCTCGAGATCCCGGCGCGCTCAAGAAGCCTCGCCCAAGCAGCCAGGCACATCGGTCCGATGCGCTCGAAGCTGACGGTGAGCAGGTGAGGCCTGCTCTTGTGAGGTTTGGGATCGGAGGGCCTCGACAAGCTTGCCATGCTGCTTCGAGACACCGGTGCGTCGGTGTCTTCGGCGACGCGGCGGAGCATCTCGAAGGTCTCGAATGCATCGCGGGGCCGGTCGTCGGGATCGACGGCGAGCAACGTTGCGACGATTTCGTCGAAGAGCGCCGGGACGCGATCAGAAACCTCGGACAGGCGGCATGGGCGGTCGAGCGTCGCCGAGGGCGAGCCATTCTCCTGGGCCGCGAACGGGAGCTTGCCGGAGGTCGCTTGGTAGAGCAGGACGCCCAGCGAATACAGATCGCTTCGCGGGTCGACGGTGCCGAGCCGCGCGACCTCGGGAGCGATGTAACCGGGGTTGAGCTTCGCGTCGCTCGGCCCCGTGAACGTCGCGCCGCCCGCTGTGCTCGGGTCGTGCAACATCTTCGCGACGCCGAAATCGGTGAGCTTGACGAGGTCGGGTCCTGTTCGACGCGGCACGATCAGCACGTTGGCTGGCGTCAGGTCGCGGTGAATCACGCCCATTTCGTGAGCGCGCGACAACGCCGACGTCACTTGGAGACCGAGCTGGAGCGAACGCTCGAATCCGAGCGGCCCGTCGAGCAGATGACGCGCGAGCGGCTCGCCCGGCACGTACTCCATGACTAGGTAGGCGGTCCCTTCGGTCTCACCGTAATCGGTGATCTCGACGATGTTGGGGTGGTTGATTCGGTTGACAGCCTTGGCTTCTTGAAGAAACCGGCGGCGAAGCGCCATGTCTCCGCCAAACTCGGAATGGAGCACCTTGATCGCGCTCAAGCGATCGATGAGGACGTGTCGCGCGAGGTACACGTCGGCCATCGTGCCTTCGCCGAGGCGACCGATGAGACGGTAGCGCTGCGCTATCAGCCGTCCGATCCAGGACGAGCGCGCTCGGTCTTGCGCCGTCTCCGCTTCAATTCGTGAAACCATCCCCTAGTGAAGCCTAGCAGGCCGTTGAAGAAGTCTTGGCGAACGATTTCGAGTTTTCGACGGGCTGCCAGGTCACGTCGGCGGCCCTGCGGCGCTCTTCGTGCGCAGCCATTCGGGAAAGACGAAGGTCGCCTGGACCGAGAATCCTTCGACGAGCCCGCGCAGTGTTTCGCCGCGTTGACCGCGCGGGAGCGTCGCGCGCACCTCGCGAAGCCTGTCGACGAGCTCTCCGAGCCTGGGATCGTCGAAGGCTCGCTCGAGGTCTTCGCGGATCCTTCGCAGAAGTGCTGGGGCGACCCCGCCGCTCGAGAACGCCATCTTGATTCCTCGTCGCTCGACCACGGCGGGGTTCACGAACGTGGACGCCGCAGGCCGATCGAGCGTCGAGACGAGCGTGCCTCGAGCTCGCGCCGCTTCAAAAAGGGCCACCCCGAGCGCCTCGAGATCCGGCGAGACGAAGGTGATGGCGACCTCGTTCAAATCGTCCACGTGAAAAGCGCGACGTTCGAGCGTGATTTCTCCCCGATCGAAATGCTCGAGAATCGCCGTCTCGACGTCTCCATCGACGACCACTCGCACTACGGCTCCAGCTGCGAGCAAGCGCGGAATCTTCAGCGCGCACTCGCGACACCCGCCGACGACGAGAGCTTTTCGCCCGTTCATCACGAGCTCGATGCTCAGCGTTCCATTCGCGATCGTCACGGTCCGCCCTGAGGCTTTTCGGTGCGCGGGCGCTGCTTCTTCGGCGCTGGATTCTGCTCGGCTTCGGTGCGCGGCCTCTCGGTCGCGACGCCCGCGGGGTCTTCGAGCGCCTCGGTGGCTGGTTCGCCGGGCTCGTTGGTGGGTTCTCCGACCGCCTCGTCAGCCGCTTCCGTCGTCGAGGCCGGGTTGGTTTCGAGCTTCTTCGGCGCCTTTTTCGGGCCATGGGGGCGCGGACGTCGCTCCTCCTCTTCGTCCTCGCTGAGCTCGTCTTCGGCGGGCTGGTCGGTGTGCGCCGAGAAGTCGGGGAGCGCCATCGCGAGGTCGGGATGGTCGAGCGCCGCGCGATTGAGAACCCAGAAGCCTGCGCAAGCCGCGAGCCCCGATGCCAAGCCCACGAACTGCGAGGTCGACAGCTGGATGGGAGCGACGGTTTCGAACTCGGCAGGCCGCGTCGCGACGAACAGCCACACAGGTGGAACGAGCGCGACGGCCTGGCTCACCATCCGAAGAAGCGGACTTCCTATCCGCGGGGCGACCCCGAATGCGTAGCCCAGACCGAGCAAGCCGACGCACAATGGGATGAGCACATGCGGAGCGAGGGAAGGGGGGATGTTGCCCCGCTCGGTGTCGTCGCGGACGAGCTCGAGAAGAAAGCGCGCGGTGCCGTACAGAAACGTGAACCAGAGAAAGATCTCGCCACGAAACCGCTGATTTTTTCGCATCACCGTCAAGAAGGCGAGCAACGAAAGACCGAGCAACGATTCGTAGAGCTGAGTCGGATGCACCGGAAGCGACGTCGCGGCGTCGGGTGAGATGAGGTGCAAGCTGACGTGGTGATCGTATGCCGGCGACCCGCTGCTGCCGTCGGTCATGGTTCCGGCGGCCCAATGCGGGAACGTCCCCAATCGTTTGAGAATCGCTGGGGCGCCATCGGAGAGAGGTTTGCCGTAATCGCATCCGAACAAGTAGCAACCGATGCGGGTGATCCCGAGGCCAACGGCGAGACTCGGCACCGCCACATCGGCCCACGGAAGTAGGGGAAGCGGCGCCCAGGGACCGCGGCCATCGTCCCCGAACCGGTTGGCGACGAAGCGAACGAGCCCAGTCAGCCCGAATCCGTAGTGGAGCGACAAGAACGATCCGACGAGACCGCCCAGAAACCCGCCGTACGCCACCAGACCTCCGCTCCGCATCGCGAACAGCGACGCAAAGGACGTGAAGTCGGCAGGGTTGGTCACGACGTAGAGCACCCGCGATCCGATGAGCGCGAGAACGGCCGTATCCACGTAGCAGTTCGCCATGGCCTCCTTCGGAAGCCCGTCGCGCTCGGCCAATCCGAGCGTCAGAAACCACCCCACGATCAACGAGATCGCGAGCATGACTCCGTAGCTGTAGATCGGGACATTGCCGAAGTGCGGCAGAGGCACGTGGAATAGGATCGGGTGCACGGCGGCTTCCTTAACGCTTTTTCCGCGCGGATCCCACCTGCGAGCGTTCCAGTGCCTCGAGAGCGCCGAACGATTTGAAACTGCCGCCGATTCGCTCGAGTCGAATCGAGACACACGCCCGATGAGCGAGCCGGGGAAGCTAGCGATCGGATCCCATCGCGTCTCGAAAACCCACGAGCCGAGGTTTTCAACGGGCTGCTAGGATGCCCCACGTGCTTGCTCTATCGCGAGGAATCGGCGCCGCCGGCATCGTGTCCATGACGCTGCTGCAATCGGTCGCTTGCATCCCAGAAGGACCCGCGACGCCTCCGACCGTGGCGCCTTCGATCGACCCGCCCGTCGTGGTGCGCGCGGCGAACGCGGGCGAGTATGTGACCGAGCCGTTCCGTGACACGTTCGATCGTTCGTCGCTGGGCTCGGACTGGAGGGCGCTCAGCGCAGCTTGGACTCTGAAAGATGGGCGTCTCTGCGGCCAAGGCGCGAAGAATCAACCTGTTTGGCTTGTGAAGAAGCTCCCCGTGAATGCTCGAATCGAGCTCGACGCGACGGCGCTCTCGACCGACGGCGACGTGAAGCTCGAGCTTTGGGGAAACGGGAAGAGCGGAGCGTCAGGGACCACGTACTCCGACGCCACCAGCTATTTGCTCATCTTCGGCGGCTGGAAGAACAGCAAACACGTCTTGGCTCGTCTCGACGAGCATGGTGACGATCGATTGACCATCGCAATCGAGCCCGGAAGCGACGACGAGCGCGCCCGACCGGTCGAGCCAGGGCAGCCGTACCACTTCGTCATCGAACGGCGGAACGGAACGACCCTCAAGTGGATGGTCAACGGAGCGGTCTACTTCGAGCTCGTCGACGAAGCGCCGCTGACGGGCCCTGGTCACGAGAACTTGGGCTTCAACGACTGGGAGGCGACGGTCTGCTTCGACAATCTGACCATCACGCCGCTATGATGAGCGTTCAGGCTTTTCGGCACCGCGAGAGCACGGCATCAAAAGACCTTCGCCCCCCCCGGGCCGTCGTCACGAACCTTCCAACCCGCCTTCGATCCTTCGACCCGCATGGAACCGTCCGAGCTCGAGAAGAACCTGGGTGAGCTGGAAGAGAAAATCGACCGCGTACGCGCGCTCTACGAACAATTCTTCGTAGGAATCGAAAAGCTCGAACCCCAGATTCCGCGCAAAGACGTCGATCGAATCATCGTGCAGATTCGCAAGGAGCAGATTCGCAACACGGCGATGCGGTTCAAGTTCCAGACGCTGGTGCAACGGTTCAACACCATGCAACAGCACTGGGGTCGCACCATGCGCGAGATCGAAAACGGTACGTTTCGGCGCGACGTTTTGAAGGCCGCGGCTCGCTTCGGCGTCGAGGATGCGCTCACGGCAGTCGGCCGCAAACAAGCGCAGAAACTGAAGAAGGTCATCGAAGCCCAGCGCGAGCGCTTGGGTGTTCGCCAAGGGACGAACAAGTCTTCGAGCAGCACATCGAGCAGCGCAGCCAGGAACAACAGCAAAGAAGAGCTCTACGAAGACGTCAACACGAGCGACGTTCAGCTCGTCGACGACTTCGACGACGATGCTCCCACGCCCCCGCCGGCTCATGTTCTTCACGCCGAGGCTGGGAGCGCCGGCTATGCACCAAGCCCTGGGCCTGGATACGCGACGCCCGAGGCTTACGCTCAGCAGGGCTATCCTCAGCAGGGCTATCCGCAGCAGCCACAGCCGCAGCAGGGCTATCCGCAGCAGCCACAGCCGCAGCAGGGCTATCCGCAGCAGGGCTATCCGCAGCAGGGCTATCCGCAGCAGGGCTATCCGCAGCAGGGCTATCCGCAGCAGGGTTACGCCCAGCAGGGCTATCCGCAGCAGGCACAGCCTCAGCAGGGTTACGCCCAGCAGGGCTATCCGCAACAGGGTTACAGCCAGCAATCCGATGGCAACCCGTCAGCGCCGCATCAGCCGAGGCCGGGCTTCGTTCCGCCGGCGAGACAGAGCTCATCGGGTCAAGGGTTCGCACCTGATCCCATGGCCTATCTCGACGAGATGGACGGGGGCACTTCCGCTGGGCCGACGGCCGCTGGAGAGCCGGTCAAGAAGAAGGGCGGTCTACGGTGGGGTGGCCAGGGCGGGCGTCGAGCCGACCCCGAAGCGCTCAAACGCATGGCGAATCTCGCGGGCTCCGAAGGCGCTCCAGGGGTTCCGGCCTCGCAAGGATCGGGCGTCGCCTCACCGAACGTGTCGGCTCCACCGGCGAGCCCGCCAGCTCGCAAGCCGCTGCTTTCGAGCCCGTTGGATCTGGGGCTTCCAGAGCCCGAGATGGAGCAGCGGCCCGCGGCCCGACCCGCACCCGCGGCACGCGCCGACGCCCAGCCATCTCAGCGCCGTCCGCTCCTTTCCGGTCCGCTCGATCTCGATCTCGGCGCCTCCGAACCGCCCCCGCCGCCCCCGCCGCCTCCCCGCGCAGCGCCACCCGAACGACAGGCTCCAGACTCGACCGGTGCTCGGGTAGCGGCGTCGGCAGCCGCGCCCGGATCCGTTCCTGCCGAGCGCATGGTCGCGCGTCCTCAGCTTCGTCCCCCACCGCCGACCGATTCGAAAAGCGACGTCGCGCAGCGCGCCGCCCGTGCTCAGCAACCCGAATTCGGTGAGCTAAACGACGGTCGTCTACGCGAAATTTACGGCCAGTACGTTCAGACAAGGCGTGAACGAAACGAGTCGACGGCCGGGATCACCTTCGAGAAGCTCGCTGACAGCCTGCGCTCGCAAGCCGACAAGCTGAAGGGCAAACATGCGTCGAAGCGCGTCGACTACGAGGTCGTCGTCAAAGACGGCAAGACACTGATCAAGCCCATCGTCAAGTGACGCGGGCGCGGCGCGACTTCATTTGTCCATCGGTGCATGGCTCACGAGGTGCGGTGCGCGCAGACGACGAGCGAGCGGCCGAACCAGGCGAGTGAAGCCCACGGCGTAACGCGCCTCAGCCTGCGCGCGACGCGATCGCGCGGCCAATTCGCGAAATCGCCTGCTTCATCGTGCACTGGATCACGCAGCATGAGGTGCGGTCGGAAGCTCGCATACGGTTACACAGCTCGACGAGATCGTCGTCGACGTCGACTACGTCGGCTTCGAGCGGCTCGCTGGTGCCAGGCGTGTAGCGAACGTTGTCGAGCGCGACCCACCTACCCGAGTAGTCGTCGGTGTTGCAGAGGTCTGCCCAATTCGCACGAAATGCTGTGGCCATCCTTGGTTTGCCCATATCGAGAATCTCTTGGGGTCGACAGGATCCGGCGTCGGTGGACGGTGGATCAGACGGAAGCGCGAGGCACCACGTGAGAGCGGTGTTGGCGCGGCATCACAGGCCGCCGAATCGTCGTCTGTCGGGTGTTGCAGGTCACGGTCGGATGAAAAAAAAGGTCGGGCGAGGTTGGGTCGCAGAATCCCATGAGGTCTCGATTGCCGCGCCGTGCTTCAGGCCGCAGCGCTCGATACGCAGCGCTCGATACGCAGCGCTCGATATGCAGCGCTTCGATTTGCAGTGCTTCGGTATGCATCGGAACGCAGCGCGATGGCTTGGTGTCGAGTCGGTCGACTTCGAGGCGGCTCCCACGAAAAACAGTCACGCGGACGGCCGCGGCGCAGCTACATGGCATGAGAACGAGAGGGAAATTAGCACCAGCGGACCGGGGGCGTCAAGGCGCTCCACCGCCCGGTTTTGCTCACGTTGCGTCACCACACTTCGTTGCTTGGAACGTTCGTGTTCGGTCAGTGGCAGGTCACGCCCTGCGCTTTGAGAGAGACAATTGCCGAGGACCGTGACGTCTTGCCCGACTTCACCATCGCGCTGATTCCGTTGCAGATCTGGCGTTTTGCTGGAGGCGCGGATGCACAACACCCTTCGAGCCCAGGCTGCGGCTTGGGCGTCTCTTTGGGGTTCTCCTTGGGGGCGGCCGTCGTCGTCGGCTTCGCAGACGGTTGGGCTGACGGAGGAGCGACGGCAGTGTCCGCCGTGGTCGCGCCCCCGCCGGTGGTCGAGCCGCCGGCGCTCGTGCTCGAAGGCTTCTCGAGGGTGGGCTCGGCCTTGGCCGTAGCGGACGGCAACGGGATGCTGCTGCTCCCGTCGTCTCTGCCGCTCGTGCTCGGGTGGACCTTCGTGAAATACCAAGCGGCCCCACCACCACCGCCAACGACCAGAAGGCCAACGAGCGCGATGATCGCCATGCCTCCACCGCCCTTCGCGGCAGGAGTTGGCGGAGCCGGGTAAGCTTGCCCGCCAGCGGTTTGGACCCCGCCCAGGGCTTGGCCCATGGGCGCCATCGGCTCGGCTCCGATCACGGTGCGACCGGGCGCTTGTTGCATGTTGGGCGCACCGCCGGGAAAGAGCGGCTCGCCGATTTGGGTCTGCCCTCCTCGTCCCGAAGAGGAGCCAGCGAAAGCGGAGGCATCTCCCATGTTGGGGTTCGACTGCGTGCTCGCTGCAGGCACTCCGAGGAGGCTCATGCGGATGGCGCCCATCGTGATGTCTTCGTAGTACTCGCGCGCGTTGCTCGGGCGCTGGTTGCGGTCTTTCGAGAGCGCCCGCATGACCGCGTTTCTCATTTTCTGCGGAACGTTGGCGGCCTGCGGGAGGGTCTCGAAGGGGAAGGGTTGCACGCTGAGGTGCTGGTTCATCCATTCCCATGGCGTCTCGGCCTCGTACGGCAGTCGGCCGGTCAGCATCTCGTAGGTCACGACCGCCAGCGAATAGAGATCACTGCGAGCATCGAGCTCTTTGCCCGTGAACTGCTCGGGGCTCATGTAGGGAGGCGTTCCGAGAATCGTCCCTTGTTGTGTCAGCTTCTGCTCGGTCTTCGAATCTTTCGACTCGCCCTTCTTGGCGATGCCGAAGTCGAGGACCTTGACCACGTCTTCTTCGCCAGCTCGGGTCGTGAGAAAAATGTTTGCGGGCTTCAGATCGCGGTGGACGATCCCTTTGTCGTGCGCCTCTTGGAGTGAGCCACACACTTGTCCGATGATGCGATCGACGCGCTCCGGATTCATCGGCTGGCCGTTGTGAAGAATCTCTTCCAGCGTCTGACCCTGGAGGAGCTCCATCGCGATGTAGAGCTCGCCCGAATCTTCGATCTGACCGAAGTCGTAGACCTTGATCGTGTTCGGATGCTCCAGCTCGCTCACCGTTCCGCACTCCCGCATGAAGCGAGCGACGGTCTGCGGATCTTTGGCGAACTGAGAGAGCAGCGTCTTCACCGCGACCTTGCGCACGCTCGTGCCCATCTGCTGCTCGGCGGTGTAGACCCTCCCCATTCCGCCTTCGCCTAGGATGCCCGTGATTCGGTAGCGTCCGCCGATCTGCTTGCCGATCAGGGGATCGGCTTCAGGCGCCTGCGCTACGGGAAGCGGTGCTCCGCACTTCGCGCAAAATCGCGCGCCGTCGATGTTCGGGGCGTGACAAGCCAGGCACTCCATTGCGTCTCGCGTTCCTCTCGTGGACCGCGCGCCTTCGCGCGCGTGGGGCTCCCGTCGTCATCGACGCGAGCGGTTCATCGTCGCCTTCTCGAGCAGGTCAACGCCTTCGACGGACGACACCCTCATTGAGGTGCCCCCCGCCGCGAGAGAATCGCAAGAGGACCCCTCCTGGCGCAAGGCCTGACATGATCCAAACAAACCATGCGATCGCCGGAAAGGCCAACCGAAGCATTCGCAATCTCCAGACGCGTGCGGTCGACGGACCTAGATGTCATGAAACACGCCACCAGAGCTGTGGGAAAAGCGGCCCGTATCCTGCAGGGCCTTGGCACTTGACATAGCTCTTGCAGGGAGCTAGAAGCCCTCTCCCCGCCTCTGATGTCTGCTCCACCACGGCAGGCCGAAATCGACCGGGCGGAATCTCCGAGAACCGTCTCCAGGAGCTCCGGCGTTATCTCAGTGAGTTTCGTCTCTGTCTTTGAGTGGCGTCTCTGTCTTCGAGTGTCGTCTCTGTCTTCGAGTGTCGTCTCTGTCTTGAGTGTCGTCTCTGTTTTGAGTTTCGTCTCTGTTTTGAGTTTCGTCTCTGTCTGCGTCCGGTCTCAAGTTTGGGTTCGTCGATTGTTTCGCGGTTCCCTGCGGTTTCAGAGTGCACATCGATAGGTGCACACATGATCCGCGTTGACTGCGGGCCCCGGTCGTTCCACACGGCGTTTCGCAATCGCGAGAGTGTTTCGGATTCGTATTGGATTCCCGCTCTTTCGAACAGCATGCCGCCACTGGCTTTGCTGACGTAGCTCAACCCGGCAGAGCACCTGTTTTGTAAACAGGTGGTTAGGGGTTCAACTCCCCTCGTCAGCTCTCCGAGCCCCCAGGCTCCCGAAAGGCGGCATGGGGGACGAAAAGAAGGAATCGCAGAAGAAACTGAGTTACTCAAGCTTGCGTTACTGAAGTTGAGTTTGCGCAAATACACGGAGGGTTGCCCGAGCGGCCAAAGGGAGCAGACTGTAAATCTGCCGGCAATGCCTACGATGGTTCGAATCCATCACCCTCCACCGGCGTCTGCAGCAGATCGAAGCTGACCAGCTCCCACGAAGAGCTGGGCAGCCTCGACCGCCGCAGGGGCTCTCGAGAGAGAGCTCGCGCCGCAAGAAACTGATTTGCGGGAGTAGCTCAGTTGGTAGAGCGTCAGCCTTCCAAGCTGAACGTCGCCGGTTCGAACCCGGTCTCCCGCTCCACGACGCTCAAAGAAGCACGCTCGAGAAGCACGCTCGAGAAGCAGACACGAAAGCGTCGGAGTAAGCAGCACGGCACGGTCGCAAGTCACGGAAACAAGCAGTCGCCCACCTAGCTCAGTTGGCAGAGCACGTCCTTGGTAAGGACGAGGTCGTCGGTTCGATCCCGATGGTGGGCTCCGAGAGTAGTTTTGACGTCAACGGCACCATTCACGAGGAAGACCTCGGGATCCTTGAGGAGAGTTCGCGATGGCCAAGGAGAAATTCAACCGCACCAAGCCCCACGTCAACGTCGGCACCATCGGCCACATCGACCATGGCAAGACCACCACGACGGCTGCTCTCGTGAAGGT
>JAYUUB010000145.1:0-4366 GCA_043755175.1 Polyangiaceae bacterium
GTCGCCGAAGGCCAGGCGCTGATAAGCTTCCACATCTACGCGACGGCGGTCGAGGCCGCAGCGCGTGTCGATGCAGGAGAACACCACACCGGAGCGCTCCTCGCGCGCACCGCGCTCGGCGCAGTGGAGAGCATCACGGGCTCGGAGTACGGCATCGAGGTGCGTGCGCTTTGTTGCGAAGCGCTTCGCCGCGCAGCACCTCTTTCGGCTGACGATGCCTACCAACGCTCCGCGGTGCACGTGAGAAAGGTGGCGGGCCTGATCCGCGACCCCGAGCTGAAAGAGACGTTCTTCGCCCGCGCCTCAGTCGATCACATAGTCGCCGTCGCGAGGGCCGACAGTCGAAGAATGTCGCCCTCCGACGAGGGCGGAACGAGCAACGGCCCAAGCCGAAGCGAATCGAGCGCGCCCGACCCCGTCGCGCAATCGAGCTCGGCTCCCGATCGCGAGAGACCATGACCCACGCCTCCAGGAGAACGCACAGTCGATGATGCAGCCGCCGAGCGACATGTCGCCGCGCTCGATTCCCGGCGCCGCGCCCAAGAACCGAACGGCGCTCATCCTCTCGGGGGGTGGCGCACGAGGAGCCTACGAAGTCGGCGTTCTCTCGTACGTGCTCGATCACATCGGTCGTCTCCGAAAGAACCCACTTCGATTCGACTTCATTCTCGGCACCTCGGTCGGCGCGATCAACGCGTGCTTTCTCGCGGCCCACGCCGCCGATCCTGCCCTGGCCGCGCGGCGCCTAGGTAACATCTGGACGGAGATCGACATCGGCGAAGTGCTCCGGTTCGGCCTGAAGCAGATGACTTCGCTGCCTCGCCTCCTTCTCGGCGGCGGCGCCGAGAGCGTCGGGATCTTCGACGTCTCGCCGATGACGCGGCTCGTCGAGAGAGAGATCCCCTGGCGCAGCGTGACCAAGAGTCTTCGCGCCGGTCACCTCGCGGCCCTCAGCGTGTCGACGACCGAGGTCTCGTCGGGCAAGACCGTTCTGTTCATGCAAACGCGCGGCGACATCGCTCTCCCGACCCACGCGCCTCCCCGCACCGTGATCCGAAATACCCGCGTCGGTCCTCACCACGCCCTTGCATCCGCGGCGATCCCCGTGCTCTTCCCTCAGGTGCGCATCGGCTCGGAGCTCTTCATGGATGGCGGCGTCCGGCAGAACACGCCCATCGCGCCGGCACTCGGGCTCGGCGCGACGCACGTGTTCGCAATTGGCCTCTCGCGCGACGTGAAGGTGATCCCGCGGAGCGGTGACGAGAAGCCGCCGAACGTCGCGTTCGTCATCGGCAAGATCCTGAACGCGTTCCTGCTCGACCACGTGCAGACCGATTTCGAGATCCTCGAGAAGGTGAACCTCCTCGTCGAGCACGGCACGCGGGCCTACGGTCCCGGATTTCTCGACGCGATCAACGCACAGGCGATCGCTTCGGGTCAGGCCATCACGCGCAAGGTCGAGCGCCTCGTCGTGCGTCCGAGCGAAGACATCGGTCGATTGGCCGCCGGCTACCTTCGATCGAGCCAGCTACGAGGTGGCTCGAGCCTGAGGCGCGTCCTGGCGCTCCTCGACGTCGGCGAGGCGAGCGAGGCCGATCTCGCGAGCTACCTTCTCTTCGACGGCGGTTTCGCACGTTGCCTCATCGAGCTCGGACGGGCCGACGCCGAGGCGAGCCGCAACGAGATCGAAGCGTTCTTCGACAGCGCAGAGCGAGCCTGAAAATGACGAACGGCGCAGCGGGTCACCCCGGCTGCGCCGCCTTCTTCGAACCGTAGCGGCTCAGTGAGCGTGCTTCTTCGAAGCCTTCTTCTTGCTGCCCTTCGACGCGACCTTCTTCGACTCGCCGCCAATCTGAATCTCGAGCCGGTCGCCCTTGACCTTGGCGAGGTACGCCGGAACGTCTCCCTTGAAGGTGATGCTGACCTCGGCCGCGTCGTCGTGGTTGGTCACGTCGACCGCCGAGAGGCGCTTGTCTTTGTGCGCAAGGCTCGAGCTCGATTTGATGCTCTTGCGTCCCGGGATCTTCACGGTGAAGCCGTGGTCGTTGGTCTCACCGCTGATGCCTGCGATGGGTCCGTCCATCTGGATCTTGAGGACTTTGGCGTTCGAGACGTCGCCCTCGCCCCACTCGCGCGCCGTCGGTGCCTTCGCGTCTTTCGTGTCGCTGTCATCTTCGTTGTGTTCCGCGCGTACCTTGCCGCTCGAGGCAGGCGGAGCGGCTGCGACCTGCTCGGTGGTCGACAGAGGTGTCGCGCCGAAGAGCGGCACCTCACCCGTCGCCGGAGCGTTCGGGATGGGGAAACCCGCCGGAGTCTGATCGGCCTTTTGCGTTTCTGCAGCGAGAGCAGCAGGCTTCTTCGCGGGCTCGGATCCTCCGCTGGTCGCCTTCACGACGCCGAAGATGCCCATCACGATTCCGAGCCCAAGGACGGCGCCGAGCACGGCCTTCTTGTGATTGCGCTTCGGGATCTCGATGCAGTCGACCTCGGAGGCCTCGTCTTCGCGAACGAGCTTTCGGCCCGACGCCTTGAGCGCGCCGCCCGGCGCGGGGGAGGTCACGCGACGCGGGGCATTGGCCTTCGCGTCGTCGGCGCGCTTCTCGCGTCGCTTCTGGAGCCCATCGCCGACCTTCGACCAAACGCCCTTGGCGCTCGCGCCGAAGCCGCTGAGCGCGGGGCCGATCTTGCCGACTGCGGCGCTCGTCATCTCTTTCGCCTTCTCACCAGCGACGCGAAGCTTCGACTTTCCGAAGTCGAGCTCCTCGTCGATCTCGGCATCGGGATCCGACATGCTCTCGGCTGCCCGGACGGTGCCCGGCGCGTCGTCGACATCGGCCATGCTTGCCTTCGAAGGGCTCTTCATGGTGTCGGCTTTGACCGTGTTGGCGAGCGACACAGCGGTGCGAGCCGCCATATCCATCGTGGGCGCTTCGCTCTTCGGTCCGAGACCCGGCTTGGTCTTCGGCGTCGATTCGATGGGCTGCGTTCCGAGCTTCATCGCAGGCGCGACGCCGTCGAAGCGCAGCGACACCACGAGCTGCGGAACGCTCGTGGCCGGATCGATCTCGACTTTCACCGAGTCGACGTATCCGTTGCGGCGCTTGTTCCTGTCGACGTCTTCGAGCTCGACGGTTCGGCCGAGCTTCAAGAACTCGAGGCTCGACCCGACCGCGAGCTCGCGCTCGTTGCCGCTGCGAACACGCGCCTTCATGGGCGAACCGAGGCCTTCGATGTGGAGCTTCACCCGCGTTCCAGCGAGCGACTCGGGCTCACGCTTCGGAGCCGCCTCGTCGGCGTCTTCGAGGACGCAGAGCTGCTTCAGCATCTCCTTCGTCTCGTCGTCGAGATCGACGAAGCGGACCGCGAACTCGCCGCCCTTTTGCTGCTCTGTGGCCCAGATCACCTCGCCCTCGACGATGACTTCGCCGTCGAGGCCGTCGAAGCGGCACACGAGCTTGTCACCGACGACGGGCAGGTAGGCCGTGCGAAAGCGCATCCCGTCGGCAGATACGTCGACCGACTCGGCTTCGAAGCCTGCGCCGCCTTCGAGACCGCCGACGGCGACGAGTGCCTCGAAGTGAACGCGGTGCCCCGCTCCGGAACGGCGCTCTGCCCCTTGAACATCTGCTGCTGCATCTTTCGAACGACCGCTCATCGAATGCTCCTGGCTCGGTGTCACGAGCGGACCAGCCGATCTGCCTTCGGCCCAAACCGTCGCTCGTGTCATTGCCCTACGCAGCTTCGCGATCCCTGGCCAAGTTTGTGCGACGAGGTGCGAGCGCGTTTCGAGGCGCGGTTCGCTCTCGTCTGGTAAGGTGGAAGTCGATGGGAAGTGGTTCGAAAATCGACGTTGCCAGCGGAGCGGCGTCGGAGCCCTCGGAAACCAGCGCGTCGACCGCTCGAGAGACGCCTCGCGACCTCGTGTTCGTCGAGAGCACGACCGAGCACGGGCTCGCCATCGTCAGGCTCAAGTCCGATGCAGGCGGAGACGTTCAGATCGAGGCCGGTGAGTTGCGACCGATTCGCGAGGGCCAGCCGCTTCACGGCGAAGTGCTGAAGCTCACGCCTCGCATCGAAAATGCGCGGCTGTTCGACGCCGAAGTGCTGATGCCGGCGCCTTTGGCGCTCTCGGCCGGCGGCCCGGCGACCTCCGACGCGCCGAGCAGCAAGACGCTCGGGCACAAGGGTCCCGCGCGGGTTACGACCGAGGCTTTCCGCACCAACTGGGACGGGATCTTCGGCGGCCGTTTGCCAACTGGCGCGGCGAACTAAGGCGCCCGGTCGAAATAAGCGCGTCGCGAGACCGCCGAGACCGAAGCGAGACGGTCGCCCGACGAGTGAGCACCGGAAGCCTACTTTTGTAGGC
>JAYUUB010000146.1:0-79129 GCA_043755175.1 Polyangiaceae bacterium
GGGCTTCGTACGCTTCGGCCCGGGCTTTGGCGGAGCATTCGCTGGACGGTCCTCGACCATCGCGGTGCTCGTTCGGTCCAGTCCGATGACGATCGCAAAGCATTCAGCGGGCGGCGATTCCGTTCGACGAAGGACCTTCTCGATACGAGCCTCAGTTGCGACTGCTCGGGCAGCAATCCGCTGAGCCATTCTCTCCATCGTCGTACGAGATGGGGTGTGACGGTGAGAAGCTCCGCGAGCTTGCTCCGCTCGCCCGGGTTCCCAGCCGTGTCCTCGCAGGTCCCCGACAGCTGCGTCCATTCCCTTGGACACCCAAGCCCAAGCCGTCGACCTCAGCCCAGGAAAGCGCGCAGCCGCCCATCGGCCCGCAAACGAAGGCGGGAGACGGGGCGGGCTCCCCTCCCCACACGCAGTTGGCCAGCTTTCAGCTCATCAAGCTGGCGGCCCAGGCTCCGGAGGGTAAACCCATCGACGCGACGCGCGATCACATCCAGCCTCGTGCGAACGCCTATGCGCTTCGCGACGCGGCTCGCGGTGGATCCGCAGGCCCGTGCGAGATACCCGCCGTGACTGAGGCTTCGAGTGTGAAGGCAGCCGCGAGCGTCGACCGCGTCGAGGCGTTCTTTGCCGCGGTTGAAGGCGCCGACGCCCTCCGCTCGAACCAACGTCGCGTAGGGCCGCCTGTCCTCATGACCGAGGAGCTTCCGCGGCCCGAGGAGCTAGCTCGACTGATTGCAGCAGCGGAGCCGCGTGTGGCCATCGCACGCGCTCCCGTCGCAGCGGCAGCTTCTGATGGCCCCGCGCGGCCGCCAAGTCGTGACGTCGAAGCGGGACCGGCGATTTGTGAAACAGAGGAGCTCGAGCGCGCGCCAGCCGCCGGAACTGAGCCTTCAGAGCTACGCACGATTTCGAGCGGAATTGCGGCTTCGCGGAGAGCACGACGAGGGGGTCTGGAGACGCTTCGGCGTCGGGTCCCGCGCGGCGAAGGATGCCTTGCAGTCCGCATTTGCCAAACGGTTCCGGACCGACGCTGCAGCCCAATCGGAGTTCGTCGCTCTCGTCGACAAGTACGCCGGTCTTTTGGCGAAGGAGAAATAGCTGGGGTGCCACCGGCGGGGGCGGCCACCACGCCGGGATGTGCCGCACTCGGTCGGCCTCTGGTGATCTTGTGGGCGTGAAGATGGGAGGAGGAGAGCCGACGTATTGGTGGCCCCGCTCCTCGGTTGCCGAGGACTTCAGAGAGAAGATGAATTCGATCGACTCAGAAAGACGCCGCTCGTCGTCGCTTGGCAATGAACTTTGAGTGAGGACTGAAGCCATGGGAATCGGTAGCGCGCGTGAAGGAGACGTGTGTCAGTGCGTAGTCCACGGCGGCTCGGTCTCGCCACCTGGATCGACATCCGTCTACGCGAACGACAAAGGCGTCCTTCGCCACGGCGATGCTGTCTGCGGCTGCGGAGGTCTCGCGACTTCGGGGTCGACGACCGTCTTCGTCGAGCGTCGCAAAGCGCAGCGAATGCTGGTCGACGCCCACAGCCACGGAGGCATCATCGTGGGCGGCTCGGGCGATGTCTTTCTTGGATCGCCGGAGCAAGACGCCGCGATCTGGTCTGTGGTGACCCCACCCGAATGCGCCTATCTCGAGAAATGGGATCGGATTCCCTCGTCGGATCCGCTCTATGACGCTTCTGCGAAAGGCCTCTCTCGCTTTCGAGCCCCCTATCGTCTCGACCCGCCCCGGCGCGGATCGTATCAGTTCTACCGTCGGGCTTCGCCTGAGCCGGTGAGTGAATACGACGTCACCGTTCGCGGTCACAAGGTGACGATCATCGCACCGGTCGATCCGCTGCCTCGGGGGGCGGTGCTCCCGACACCCGAGCAAGTCGCCGCCGCAGTGTCGCTATGGCCCGACTCGGCGCTCTTCGGCGTCGACACGGTTGTTCTCTCCCCAACGCAACCAGTCGGTCATGAGACCGACGTCGCCTATACGGTTGCAGCGGAGCGGCGCGTTGGCTTCTGCGCGCGAAACCCGAACGATGGAGCGGGCGGAATCAAGACGGGCGATGTCGACTGGGCCATGGTGCACGAGGGGGGCCACGTGACCTCGGGCGCAGTGCCCAGTCTCGTCGACCAATCGGAGTGGGATCTGGCGATGCGCGCGGATTGGGCGCTCTCGGGCAGAGGTCTCAGCTTGTACGGCGACAAAAGTCCCACGGAAGACTACGCGGAAGGCGTTCTTCTCTACGCATTGACCGTCAATACCCCGTGTGAGGGCACTGCGCGCCGGCTCTTCCCGCATCGCTATGCGATGTTGGAGCGCCACTACGCCGGGAGCTTCCCGTCTCGTGGAGGCACGATATGAAGCCTCGATACGCCCTTGTCCCGGGGCCCAGATGGGCGACCTGGGCCCGAAGGACATCAGCGATTCTCGGGATGATCATGCTCGCCAGTTGTACCGAAGCCTGCCCGCGAAACTACAGCAAGGCTCTGTCGATCAAGATCAAGAGACCCGGATGTTATGGGTCTTGCCCGGTCTACGATCTCACCATCGACGCAGGCGGCGGCATCTCCTACGACGGGCACCACTTCACGCGCCATTGCGGCGAAGCGACGGGCTACGTCAATCCGGCTGTGTTTCGAGACGCCGTTTCCCGTCTCAAGGCCGTCGGATTCTATTCCTTGCCGGAGTCCTACGAAGGAAACATGGATGGAGGCGCCCTCACTGTGACGCTCCGCTTCGCCAACGGGGAGAAGGATGTCGCCACCGACGGCCGTACCCCAGCCGGGCAGGAGCTCTACGACATCGCCGACGCTCTCGTCGAAAAGAGCGGCGCGGCCGTGTGGATCGAAGGCTGCAAGAAGATCACGAACGACTGTGGCTGCCCCGATGGCAGCTTCGCGCGCTGACCCTCTGGTCGTTCGCGCATTGGGCCGCGTACGCGCTCAGCGTGATTTCGAGCTCGAGAACCAAGGAGCAGCGTCCGCCTGCGAAGTTCGGAGGGAGAACCATTCCATGAATGAGATTGCGTCGAATGCCATCCCGAGCGGTCCAGCTGAGAGAAGATCGACCGCCTCATCGCGTCGCTCTCGACAGGCGTCATTGGGAGCTGTCGTCATTGCAGGCGTCTTCGCTCTCGCGCGTCCAACGCTTGCCGACGAGCCGCCTGAACCTGGCTTCATCGAGCATTGCGTGGTCGAAGAGGTTCAGCGCGAAGGCGAAGAATGCATGAGCCATCGGGAATGGGCATTCGCTCGCGAGGCGCCCAACTACCTAGGCCAATCGGGCTATTGCCGCCGCTGTCGCACCTATGGCGCGACCTACGCCGAGTGGATCTATTGCAGGCCCCAGGGAAGTGCAGACCTACCAGCTGGCTGGGAGAAGGTACTGCCTGAGGATCCAGTTCCGCCGGACGAGAAGGGGACTGTGACGGTGCCGGAGTGCAAAGTCGCGCGGACCACCCCGAAGAGCGCGGCATCGAAATGGACCGCCGCGAGACGAGCGTGCGGATGCGGGCTCGCACCCGTCGAAGAGGGTAGCTCTCCGCTGGTGCTCGCCCTCGGGGTTGCGTCGGCGGCAATGCTGCGACGGAGATCAGCACTTGGCGAACGAGCCCGCTCACGTAGTTCCGAGCCCGCTTCCTTTGAAGGTTCAAAACGTCGTGTCTAGCGTTGCTCGCGAGATCGGTCTTCGCGAGCCCGAGAGCACGCCGCTCTGCGAGGACGGCCGGCGGCACGGGCTCGAGCGGTTGGGTGATGGACTTTTTGGTCATGGCAAGAGGTGGGGCTGCTGCGTCGCGCACTTTGCACCAGGCATGGGGTTCAGGGCGAGGAAGTGGACGCTCGGTGACGCCATGAAACAGGGTCGGCTGTGGCGCTGCGATCGCGATCGCGCGGGAAACGCGTGGAAACGGGGCGAGAGCGGCCCCTCGTCGCGCACGCTGTGCCTCCTGGACACGCGTCGTCGTCGTCGTCGTCGTGGCAGTGGTCGTCGTCGTCGAACCTTTCGGTATCATGAGTTCCGGTCGCGACTCGCAACTCACGTTGTGGGCTATGGAACGGCGCCAGGTCTGCCGGACCAGCGAATTCGGAAGTCAGAGGCTCGGATGCACGGGCTTCGGGAGCTGGTTTGAAGTGGTGGTCCGGTTCATCGCGGCATCCGATAGGTTTATCGGTTCGCTGTCCCTACGCGCATCCTATACGCTTGCTTCAGTTGGGCCTATCGTGTCGCCAGTATGAGTGCGCGGAACGAGGCGCTTTTCTCGCTTAGGGAGATGTCGCGTGGGCACGAGCGGGAGCGAGCTCCAGCGGGGTATCCAAGGCTAGCAAGGGCTGCAAGCCGACGCACTTCTCGGCGCAGCCCCCGCCGCAAGGGGAAGAGATGGGCGAGCCATCGATGAGAACGTTAGAGGCATTCGCGGCGCTTCGGGCCGAGTCCGAGCGCACCCAGGATCTCGGGGCCACTCTCGACAGAGCCGGCTTGGATGGCGCCGATTGGAAGGCGCTTGAGGACCACTGGCAGTCGGCCCTCGCGCGCGACATCGCGCGAGGGGGCGATGATCTGGTGGCCCGCTACCACGCGGCCTTCTCGTCCGCACCGCAGCGTCCGCCGGAACATCAGGTGCCGACCTATCTTGCTTCACGCCCGCCCGCCCCGCATCCGTTAGCCCCTTCCGTTCACGTGCCCTCAGCTCCTTCGGTCGAGCCTGCACTGCGTGTCGTGAGGGGTACCGTCGCGGCGTCGGAGATGGATCGCGCCCTTGCAGCGAAGACCCCAGTACCCTTTCGCCCTGGTTTGCCGCTTCCGGTGCGTGGGAGCGGCCACCACGTGGAGATTCGGGCCGCCGCTCCCGACCGTGGTCAGACGGTCGCGCCAAACAGCCGCGTCGTCGGCGCTGCTGTCACTCCTTTCGAGAAAGGAGTGACAGCAGGCGGATCCGGATCACGATATGCCGCTCGAGCGGTACGCCCATGTGACGGGTATGCTTGCGAATGAGGGAGATCCCGAGGCTACATTTTCACGGTTGAAGCTCGACCCTGCCGTTTGGATGCAAACCGTCAGGCGATTCTCGGTGCGCTTCGAAGAGAATCAAGCCCTGAGAAGTCGGTTCGATGAGCTGGTGGCCCAATCCCCTGCCCAGGCCAAGCCGAGTCCCCTCCTCACAGCGACGGCACCGCCGCAGACGGGCAGAGCACAAGCCGCGCATCCATTCCACGGGAAGAGCGCGGCTCCAGCACCTTCGCAGCCCAGCCTCAGAGCGGAGGGTACGGGTACCGCGTTTCTTCCTGATGGTGGTATCGAGATGGATGTCGGACCCGAGGTCCCCCAGGGACTCCCACGGCTTAGGGTCGACCAATACGCTTGGATCAGCGCGACGTTGCGGAGGGCTTCGGATACCGAGGTCGACGCGACGCTCGCGCGCTTCAGGCTCACGAGCGCCACCTTTGCCGAGCTCGATGCCCATTGGCGTGCCTACCTGGGTAGAAACGCGGGGGCGATGGCAATGTATGAGCGTATGCTCAAGCCATACCTATCGTTGCCTCGATGAAGCCTGTGGTGTGGCGGCACGGAGACTCAGAAGTTACGACTTCCGGCGACAAATAGGTTTCCGTCGATGCGCACGTTCCCTGCGCAACGAATGTCTGCGGCTTCGATGCTCACGCTCGAGGCTTTGAGCGTCAGTCCTCCACCTGCCTCTACGGTCAAATCACCGTCTGCCTTGATGGTCATCGTCCCCGAGACCTTGAAGGCCGCTGGGGACGCGTCGGCTCGAATGTCGGCTCCACGAAGAGACAATGAGCCACCCGCGTGGAAGCGCACGTCGCCATCGTGCGCGGTCCCGATGAGGTTCTTTTGGGCGCAGACGATCACGCAGTCCTCCGCGCTGAGTAGTCGAAGATCTCGGCGCGCCATCAACCCGAAAGAGGTGCCGTCGTGGAGACGCGGAATGTCGACTCCTGGATCGTAGCCCGTGACCCATTGTGTCGAGCCGGCCGCGACGTCGAGCATCGAGTCGGTGGTGATCGTGACCCCCTTGCGACCGGCCACTTCGACCTCGCCGGCGGACTTCACGAGGACCATCCGATCTCCCTCGATGGCGGCCGTCCCCGCCGACGATACGGCGACGACGCGGTCGCCTCGAAGCAAGGCGGTGTCGCCTCCGATCACGGCCGCGAGCCGCACGCTGGCAGCGATCAATGCGGGCTCGCCGGGCACGCCCAACGCGTCACCCTGAACCCGACCCCCCGAGTTCGCCATCCCCTCCTCTGTCGCTTGGAGGCATGAGCGCGCCAGGTCGAAGGCGCACTCTTCTGAGCGTCGAGACGCCTCGCTCGCGATGTCGCTTTGAAGGGGCGCCTGCGGGGGGGCTATTGCGGAGAGCTCTCCTCCTCCCGCCGATGTGCGCGGAAGTCCATTCCCGAACCTCGTTAGATCGTTGCGGACCGCCTCGAGAGAGAGTGCGCTCGGCTGCTCGAGCCCATCCTGCGCGGCCTTGTCGATCGACTCGAAGCCTACTCCTGGTTCAAACGGTCCTCGCCCTCGAGCCGCCGGACCATTTGGCGTTCTTGACCCAGGGCGGCCGACTCGAACCACACCATTTCCTCGATCATCTTCTACGCTTATACCGGTCGGCACGTGCTTGAGTCTCTGTGAAAGAGATGCGAGCATCCGCCAATGGGATGGGCCGAGCCCAAGGCAGCCGGGCACGCGATATGAGCCTTGTGTACGTGGTGCGCGCGGGCGATTGGCTCGCCAAGATTGCGGAGGAACACGGGACGACCGTACTCGCAATATGGCGTCTTCCCGAGAACGCCGAGCACCGGACGAAGAGACGCTCGCCCGACGTCCTCTATCCGGGAGACGTCCTCCATATTCCAGTTGTCGAAGATGAGGTCCAGGTCCCAGCCGAGCCTTCTGCGCTCGGGGCGAGCCAAGTTGCAGGCGTCCCCAGGCCCCCCGCCCCCGCGTGGAGCTACCCTAACGCTCCCTTACCCCAGCGGCCGCGGCCATCGTGGACGTGCCCAGAAGGCATCTGTGCCTGTCATCCCGTCGACGAACAAGCAAATCGACTCGACCACACGATCGTGTTCTTCGACGCGCGAGGGCTTCGTATGCCCTTCGCGGTCTACCGCATATTCGAGAACGGCCGGATCATCAGCGGAGATCGCGCGCAGGCGAGCGCGCTTGGCGAGGCGAAGGTGCTTGTGCTCCCCACTACGAGCGTGCTTCGCGTCGAGTGGGCGCCGGCAGAGCAACCGTCGCGAGACGGTTTGCCCTATGTGAAGTTGTACGCTCTTTCGTCCGGCGTCGATCTGGTCGAGGACACGAATCGCCGCCTCGCCAACTTGGGCTTCTCGCGTCGCGCTTCCGGCGCGGACAACGTGCGCGACTACCAGCGCGCGGTGGGCCAAGGAGGTACCGGCGAGCTCGCGGACGTCGTGCAGCGCGTTCGAGCCGACCACGATCTGGGACAACTCGCGGGCTTTTCGGAGATAGCTGTCGCTGACGCGCCGGCCTCAGCACCAGCCTCGTGGACTGCGTTTGCGACCCAGCCGCAGAAGTGGGCAGGGGCATTCGGTATTGATGCTTGGCCACCGAAATTAGCACCGACCGCGGTGCGATCGTTCACCGACGACGGTGGCGGAGCCTCGCAAGGACCGAGCCCCCAGGGCGCGGTGGTGCCTGAGGTCGGCGATGTATTGGTGTATGTCTCCGCCAAGGATTGGGCGTTTCCGATCGGACTCAAGGGCACCACGATCGAGCTCGTGCCGAGCGCCGGGGGTCAGAACCGGAGAACGAGCTTGGCGCCCGGTGAAGCAGGAGGTTGGGCACTCATTTACTGCTTTCGTGACGTGCCGCTCGGTGACTACGGGATTGCCGTCTACATCGACAACGCTGCGACGCAGGACAAGCGACACGTCCCGGCGATGGGGAGCACACGGATCGGAGTCGGGCTCGGCGTCCTGACGCTGGGATACGTCCCGCTCGAGCTCGACCGACCGATCATGACTGTCGATGACCCGTTGCTCGACCTCAATCACGACATGATGCAACGTCGTAGGAAGGTGCTGGCGACCGTTTTTCAATACTTCCCGGTCTCGATGGCACCGTCGGCAGAGAAGCAAGGGGTCCGCCCGCCCTACAATCAAGGCAATTACAAGCACAACGAACTGGCTAACGTCAGCAGTCGGGGGCAGTGGAACTGCGCACCCGTCAATGCGGCCATCATGCAACTCGCAAGTAAGGCAGGTCATCTCTACGGCTTCAACATTCCCAGGACTCCCGGATTTGTACCCTATGCGATTGGGCGCGTTCCGAGTGTCGGAGACAGCGTTTACTACGCGCTGAGCAAAGACGGCGGCGCGGACCATTGTGGCGTCGTGCTGGAATCCGCTGGTGACGGTGGGACGTGGATTTGTGCGGATGGCGGCCAACCCGATCGAACCTCGGAGTACAAGCGCATCGGAAAGACCTGGGCACGTTACTACCTGACCGATGGCATGCCTGTCTCGGACGAGTATCCCGTTTCGTTCGAGGGGGCCTACATCCTTCCTAGGTACTTCTATGAACCCAGCAATGAGCCAAAGCGTGAGGAGGGGGCGACGACCGTCAACGGATTTCTTTTTCCGGATTCTGTCACCAGGAAGAGCCTACCGCTTCTCGGGTGGAAGAACATCGGGGACCCGCAAGTCGCTTTCCCGAAGTCCGCGTACGGGCCGGAGGGCAACGCATCTAGCTACCGTCGCTGTGTGGAGCTCGTTCGTTCGTTGAGGGGCGCCATTGCAGCCGATCAGGAGGCGTGTCGCGCGGTCCGCAAGGCGGCGGGCGACTAATGCTTAGAATTCGAGCTGCCACGCGCATCTTTCCCTGTCTCGTTGCTGGCACGTTGGCATGCTCTGGCCAGTCGAACGTTGGTCGCGATCACCGAAGCGATCTTGACGCTGCTGGTCGCTCCGGTGATCGCGGAGCAAGCAGCCGGCTAGGAGGGCAGAGTGTCGCGAGCGGGAGCTCGAGCCGCCCTGTGCCTGTCGCTTCTGCCGCCCCGCTGCCTCCCCCGAGTGCGGAGCCAACCGCGTTGGTGCCCATTCCAGATGACCACATGGTGAAGGTGCCTGCGGGGCCTTTCTTCATGGGCTGTGCTGCGGGGGACGATGCCTGCAAGGAGGATGAGCGTCCCCGTCACCGCGTCGTCTTGAGCGCGTATTGGATCGACATCTACGAGGTGACGGTCAAGGACTACCGCGCCTGCGTGGAGCGAAGAGAATGTGCCGAGCCAGCTCTCAGCCTGTATCCGCGCCGGCGCAACTTCGAGCCCAAGTGCAACTGGTATTTCCCAGAGCGTGCGAATCACCCCGTGAACTGCGTGGATGAACGGAACGCAGCCGACTTCTGCCATTGGCGTGGCAAGCGCCTGCCCACGGAGGCCGAGTGGGAGAGGGCGGCTCGGGGAACCGACGAACGCGTCTACCCCTGGGGCAATGACGAGCTTCCAGATGCCGCCTGCATGTATCTAGGGATCACCTGCGAAGTGGGAGCGCACCCCAAGGGGATCTCACCGGTCGGCGCCCAGGATATGGCCGGCAACGTCGCTGAGTGGGTATCCGACGCTTACTCGCGGCGGTACTATGTCCACTCACCTGCGAAGGATCCCAAGGGACATCAGGGACCATTGCCCCTGCGCGAGGCGTGTACAGAAGACTGGCCGTGCTCGATCCGCCGGGGAGGCAGCTTTTGGGATGGCCTCGGAGCGATGCGCACGAGCGCGCGAAAGCCCGATATGGGCCCAGACGACACGGCGGGCATTCGTTGCGCGCGGAGTGACGATTGATGCTGGTGAAATTGGGTGAGGTTCGGTGAGATCATGACGGTGGCAACTCCCTGATGGGTGCGATACGCGCCCTGTCGACGCTCCTCCCGTGCCTCTGCGTGTGCGCGCTGGCCAGCTCATGCAGCTCGACGCCTGCGCTCTCGCATGTCCGTGACCGCCAGGCGGCGAGCCCTGCCGCGGGCTCGGCGACGCCGCGCACACCGACGACAGTGGAGTCACCTCAGGTCTCGGCGAGCGCCGGCGAGCCTCCGATGGTTTCGATTTCGGAAGACCACATGGTGCAGGTGCCCTCTGGCCCCTTCATCATGGGCTGCGCGGTGGGCGACAAAGTCTGCGATGAGGACGAGCGGCCCCGACACCGCGTGATCTTGAGCGCCTATTCGATCGATGTCGACGAGGTGACAGTCAGCGACTACCGAGCTTGCGTCGAGAGGCACGAGTGCGCCGTTCCCGTGATCGATGTCGACTCCGACGGGACCAAACACGATCTCGTCTGCAATTGGCACTTCGCTGAGCGGGCGAAGCACCCCGTGAACTGCGTGGATGAGGAGGCCGCTGCGAGCTATTGCAAGTGGCGAGGCAAGCGCCTACCCACTGAGGCGGAGTGGGAGAGGGCGGCTCGGGGGACCGACGCTCGCGTGTTCCCGTGGGGAAATGAAGAGCTCCCGGACGCGGCCTGCATGTACCGCGGGATCACCTGCGAGGTCGGGACCCGCCCGGCGGACACGTCCCCGGTAGGTGCGCACGACTTGGCGGGCAACGTCGCCGAGTGGGTGTCGGACGCCTATCACCGGCGCTACTATCTGAGCTCCCCGTCGAAGGATCCCAAAGGATTCGTTGGATCAGCCATGTCTCTCCGAGAATCGTGCAGTCCAGGGAGCGCTTGCGCGATTCACCGCGGAGGCTCCTTCTGGGACGAGCTTTGGGGGATGCGCGCGAGCGATCGACACGCTTCGATCTACGCGTCCGAAGCCGTGGGATTTCGCTGCGCGCGGAGTGCAGAGTGATCCTCGGGAGCGACCCGACCGAAGTCGGGCGAGCGCCTGTCTTCTCGACGTCGCCCTTCCAGTCGCAGTCGATCGAGCTCTGCTGAAACTGCGGTGTCGCAGTCGTCTCACTCACCCCATCTTGCGCGCGCAAACCCCCGGCAGCTTGTCTTTCCAAGGCCTCGACCGCTCGAGCTGTCCTGCCAGTTGAAAGAGCGTCGCTTCGTCTCCGAACCTCGCCGTGAAGCACACTCCGATGGGCAGCCCGCCTTCTGGAAAGTACAGCGGCACGCTCATCGAAGGCTGGCCGGTGACATTGGCGATCTGCGTGAAGGGCGCGAAGTTGAAGGCTCGCTTGATCGCCTTGTCGAGCACACCAGGCATCTTCAATGCGACGGCGATTGAGCTTTTAGCAATGAGCATTTGTAGCTTCGCTTCGACTCCTTTGGCCAAGAGCTCTCCGTGAGCGACAGGGGCCTTGCCGAGCGTCGGAGTCAAAAACAAGTCGTAGGTTTCGTGAAAACGAGCCATCGAGCGTGACACTCCCTGGAGCTCGCGAATGGCGGCCGAGCAATCTCCAGCGCTCAAGACCTTGCGACCGATGAGACCCATCATCATCGTCGGGACCTCGACCTCGTCGAGCGTGAGCTCACGGCCGAGTCTCTTGGCTTGGAGCTCGAATTCACCCCCAGCGCTCGCGCAATACAGCGTGAAGAAGTTCTTTCCGGTCGCGTCACCGTCGATGGGCGGACGCACTTCGTCGACCTGATGCCCGAGCTCGCGGAGAAGCGCGACGGCGTCTTCGATGGCACGTCGCTGCGTCTCGTCTTCTTCGGCAGGGAGAATCGGCTTCCACGTGTAAGCGATGCGAAGCTTCTTCGGCTCACGCGTCACCTCGTCGAGATACGGGCCAGTCTGCGGAGGTGCCCAATAGATCGCGATCGACTCGGGCCCGGCGCTCGCGTCGAGCAAGGCCGCGCTATCCCGAACGCTGACGCTGATGACGTGCTCTGCGCCGAGCCCATGGGCGCGCTCGCTCGTGTCGGGACCGAACGGATTGCGGCCGCGTGTGGGCTTGAGACCGAAGACTCCACAACAAGAAGCAGGAATGCGAATCGACCCGCCTGCGTCGCCTCCGTGCGCGACTGGCACGACGCGCGCACCGACCGCCGCCGCCGAGCCGCCCGATGATCCACCCGTCGTCGTGCCGAGCTTCCACGGATTGTGGCAAGGGCCATAAGCGCGAGTCTCGCACGTAGGCAAAATGCCCCATTCGCTCGTGTTGGTCTTTCCGAAGATCACGAGACCGGCGCGCTCGTAGCGCTCGACGATCTCCGAGTGCACTTTCGGGACGTTGTTCTTGTGGAGCGTGCTCCCATTCTGGAGCGGCACGCCGGCATACTGTGCGGCGAGGTCTTTCAGAAGGAATGGAACGCCACGGAGCGGACCCTCGGGGAGGCCTCGCGCGATGTTCGCGCGCGCGACGTCGACCATCGGCAGAACGACGGCATTGAGCTTGGGGTTGACGAGCTCGTTGCGCCTTACGGCTTCGTCGAGGAGCTCGGTCGGGGTGACCTCGTTCTTGCGAACGAGCTCGGCGAGACCGATCGCGTCATGCGTGTCGAATGCTGTGGCAATGGACATGCCGCCGCACTCTCACCGCACGACGCGCGCCGCAACCATGCAATCGTCGTCGTCTTTCGTCCTACGGAGTCGCTGCGGGGATCGTCTTGAACACGACCGGAATGCGCAGCGTGAATGCCTTTCCGTTCTTCGGCTCTTTGAACTTCGCTCCCCGCCCAGCCTTCTCGACGCAAGCGGCCAGGTCTTTCGGAGCGACTTCGTGCGCCTCGGCGTTCGTCACCTTGCCGTCGCTGCCGACTTTGAGCTCGAGCAGGCCCCTCACGTCGAGCGCCGGCGTCTTCTGCATCGCTTTGTCGGCACACTTCCGAAGCTCACCGGTCAGCGCTTGCGTGACCTCTTGCACGTCGTTCGCGGCATCGTGCGCGCCGCCTTGCGACGCCGCGAGGCGATCCATGTCGGCGACGAGCGGAGCCAACCGAGCCGTGCGCACGGCGTCGCTCGCGGCCACACGGTGCTGAAGAAGCTTCACCGACAGTCTTCGTCGGTCGACCGAAAGGCTTCGATCTTCGGCTTCGCGAAAAGCGTATTCGACGATGGGATCGCCCCCGACCGCATCCATGGCAGCGACGACGGGCGCGAGCCGCTCGGTCTGGAAGGCGACGAGCGCGATCTCGAGGTCTCCCTCCGACACCACGCCTCCTCCACGACGCTCGGCTTGCGACTTCACCTCGAGGCGATGCTGATCGCGGTACTCGTTGCCGCCGATTCGAGCCGCCGCCGCGATCAGGCGCTGCGATGCCTGCTGGTGCGCGACAGGACTGCCTGCTGCCTCGATCTGCGCTGCGAGGTCGGGCAAATGCGGATTGTCGGCGGTGAGCTGGCCGAGGAGCTGCGTGAGCGCGGGAGACAAGATCTCTGCGGCCGGTGCGCTCGACGAAGCCGAGGCGCTCGACGTCGCGAAAGCTTGCTTTGCACCCGCATCGTTCGTCGACGAAGCGCTCGCTTGGGGCAGGGCCGCCTGGTCTTTCGACGAAGCGCCACCGCAGCCAGCAACGAGCCCACACAGCGCGAGGCTAAAGATCTTCGACTTCATCGAGCCTAGCTACACCCTCGGTCTCCGCGTCTCAACGCTCCGCCACACTCGAGTGCGAGACGACACGGGTTCCAATGGCCTAGCCGGAGCACTCGGGTGCAGCCGGTCGGCTAGCGCCGGAGAGTGTCGGAGTCAGTGACCGAGCTCGAGCGCCAATCCAGGACGAATGACGCGCGGATCCAATGGAATGAGGGCCGCACGCACGTCGGCGCCCTTGCGGAGCTTCACACGCTCGAGCGCAGACGGATCGCCTGCGACTGCGCCCGCGGTCACGGCGAAGCCGACGCGATGCCCAGAGACGTCGAAGCTGCGAAGGCGGACCGAGGCGCCGTCGGTCACGCGAATCAATCGAAGATCCCCGGCCGGAACGATCACGACAGGCGCTTTCGACTTCGGTAGGTATGAGAGCGACCAAGGCGTCGTTCTCGCGTGAATCGTTCGCTCCAAATCGTTGCCGGTGAAAAGCTCGATCGATCCGTCTCGCTGCGCCGCGGCTTCGCGCGTCCCGTCGGGAGAGAATGCAGCCGACACGAACGCTTTTCCGCTGCCGAGATCGATTCTCTTGCCCGAGCCGACTTCGACGATCGAGAACATTCGCTCCGATGCGAAGGCGAGCCGCGTTCCGTCGGGCGACCAGGCGAGCCCATAGGTGGGATCGTTGAACGGCTCGACGAGCTTCTGCGGTGTGCCCTGTCGAATGAGGGCGACTCCCGCACGCCCCGCCATCGCGAGGGTCTGACCGTCGGGTGAGTACGCGATGCTCGTCGGAGCCGGCGAACCGATGTCGATCGATGGGAGGGGCGCGAGCGTCGGAGAGAAGATCTGCAGCGTGTGGTCGTCGAGCCCGACGAACGCGAGCTGTCCGACGACGCTCCACGCGGCTTCGTGTTGCGAGCTCCAATTGGTGGCCGCGAACCGGCGCAGCTCGCGGCCCGTCTTCGCGTCGAGAATGGCGCTCTCGCCATAGCCGGTCACGAAGAGGCGCGATCCGTCGAAGCTCGGAAGGGCCTCATAGACATGATTCAACCCAGTCTTCAGCGTCGCGCGAACGCCTCCGGTTTCGAGGTCGAAGATCACCACGTCGGGGCTGTCTTCTTCGACGATCGCGAGAGCGCTGCCGTCTGCGAAGAGCGTCGCCGAACGAACGCGCTCAGGCGCACCTTCGAGGCGGGCCGTGCCGCGTGTGCCATCCCAAATGTCGACCGAAGGATCTCGGTCGCGCAGCAAGGCCACGCGGCCGCGAGGTCTGTCGACGACGAAGCGCCGCATCCCCGAGCAGCGCGTGCTGGAGGCCGCGCGACCGGTGCGACTGTTGAAGGAATCGATCTCGTCGCCGCCATTCGAAGTGAAGACGCGCGCTCCATCCGAGGTCATTCCGAAGTGCAGCTCGCTCGATAGCTTTCCCGCGATCGTCGAGAGCGCCGCCCCCGTGCGCGCGTCGAACACTTGGATGCCGTGGCCCTCGATGGCGCCGGCGACGATCGTCGCCTTGTCGTCGATGGCGACGGCGACGACGCGCCCCGACGTGACGATCTCGCGCGTCTTGGTCCACGTCGGAACGTCGAAGAGGGTGATCTTCTTCGAATCCCCACCCGCGGTCGCGAGGACGTTGCCTTGGCCCGAGAACACGAAAGCCCGCGGTGCTTTGTCGTGTTGAAGGCTCGTCACGACCCGGCCTGTCGCGAAGTCGACGAGCTGAAGGGTCGATCCATTGCCGACCACGATCAGGGTGCCGTCTGGCGAGAACGAGGTCGCCGAGGCGTTCGAGCTGTTGGTGGCCCAGAGCGGATCGCCCGTCTTGGCTCGACGAACCGAGAGCCCCTGGTTGTCGCGGAGCGCGATGAGGTCACCGCTCGCATCGAACGCGACCCCCCGGATTTTGCGATCGGGGACTTGAACCGAGGTGAGCTTCACGCCCCTTTGGAGGTCCCACACGAATGCACGCCCGTCTTCGCCACCCGAGACTAGGAAGAGCCCGTCTTTCGAGAACGCGAGGCTCGTGACGTTGGCGGTATGACCTTCGAGGGTCGCGTGGACCTCGCCGGTCTTCGGATCCCAAAGCTGAATCGTGCCCGTGTGATCGCCTGTCGCGACGAGCAGACCGTCAGGCGAGAACGCCGCGTCGGAGACGTCTCCCGAGTGCCCGATTTGGATCGCGAAGGGCAAGCCGAGCGAAGAAGACGCAGCAACCAAGGCCGCAGAATCGCCGGCGCTGCTGCTCGCGGCGGCCACCGGCGACGGCGATCGGCCGCTCGGGCCTCCGCCACAACCCATGGCGACCACGACCGAGCCGACGCGGAGCCGCGAAACCCAAAGGCGTGCTGAGAGCATCGCGAGCACGGTATCAGACCGCGTCCAGATCGGATTCGCGCAGAGGACCGATTTCGAGTCGAGACACGATTTACCATCTCTCTGCAGCCACGATGTCTACGGATCGGTGCTCGGCCATCGCCACCTCTGAAGCTCTGAGCCGCGGCGCTTCATCCGGATCTAATCGAATCACCTCTGCACGAACCCTTGATGTCCGAGGCGGACGTCGATGCCGGGGTGCTTCTTGGCGAATCGAATGAGTCTCGCGAGGCTGTCGGCGCTCCTCGTTCGGTCGCTCGAGAAGGTGCCGGGCTCCACGCCGTTCTCCCATCCCCACGAGGTATGGCAGGCATCGCCGGTGAGCAGGACCGGACCGCGTGGGGTACGCACCAGGTAGGCGGCGCTCCCCGCCGTATGTCCGGGGACCGACAACGCGAACACGGATTGGTCACCGAACACGTCGAGAACTCCTGCGAAAACACCGTCGGGATCGGGCGTGAATGGCCATTCGCGGACAGGCGGATGACCTTCGAGCTCGCGATCCATGATCGGCTGTAGGAGTACGTTCATCGCCCCGCGCTCGTGTGCCTCTCCTGGGCCGGAGTAGACCGGCGTCTCGGTCGGAAGATCGCGCATGCCCGAGACGTGATCGAGGTGAAGGTGCGTGAAAAACACGCCGGCGACAGGCTCGTTCTGCTGGGCGAGCCACGCAGCGGTGTCGGTGTGCATGACCATCTTGTCCATGTTCATGAACGACGTGACGATGCCTCGAATCGCTGCATGCTCGGGATCGCTCTTCAGCGCATGCTCTACGCCTGTGTCGACGACGAACAGCCCGTGCGTCGGGTGGCGGAGCGCGTGGAGATAGATCTGAATGGGCTCCGGCCGATCCTTCAGGCCGGCGGCCTTCGCCTTGGGATTTTCGAGGTTCACGAGGCCGCTGAGAGGCACCTCCCAATCGGCTGCGACTACCGTCTCGACGGTCACCGGTCCGGGCGTCATCACCACGTCCTCGAGCGAAGACGCGCGTGAGGCGACACCGAGCTTGCTCGGCTCGACGGCGTGCGTCGTGTAGCTGCACGAACTCGCGGCGGCGCCGCAGCCGACGAGACCGAAGACGATGGCGAGACCGATGACGAGGCGTTTCCTGTTCATGAGAGAAACCTACGGTCTCCAAAGTCGGATGGCCATTGGCCAAATTGACATAGTAGCATACGAAAATGGATATACCGTGGGACGACATGAAGCTCTTCTTGGCCGTGGCCGAGGGCGGCAGTATGAGCGTCGCGGCGCGGCGTCTCTCGGTGGCACAACCCACGGTCAGTCGACGGCTCGCCGAGCTCGAGTCCCAGCTCGGCGAGCCCTTGTTCCTACGGGGCGTCGATGGTGCTCGTCTCACGGCGTTCGGTGAGCGTCTCGTCGAGCCCGCGAGACGCATGGCCGAATGGGCAGGAGAGCTCACCCGCGCGGCCGAGCGAAGCGAGGCCAAGCCGAGCGGTGTCGTACGCATCACCACGGCGCCGGGCCTCGCGTTCGATCTAATGGCGCCGTTCGCGGTCTGGCTGAAGAAGAAGCTCCCCGAGATCGTTCTCGAGGTGGTCTCGACGGTGCACTACCTCGACCTGGTGCGTCGCGAGGCCGACCTCGCGCTACGATTTCAACGGCCCACGCAGCGAGATCTGGTGGTCGTCGAATCGATCACGGTCGAGAGCGCGGCGTTTGCCTCGCGCAAGTACATCGAGAGCTTGCCGAAGGGCTATCAGATCGCCGATGTCGACTGGATTGGGTGGGCACCGCCCTTCGAGAACTTGGCGCCCAATCCTCAGCTCGCTGCGCGCATCCCCGGATTTCGACCCACCTTCGCCTCCGACGACTTTCTCGTGCAGCTACGTGCGGCCGAGGAGGGGGCCGGGGCCATCTTTCTCGCGCGCCTGAAGCATCGATTTTCTGGCAAGACCAACCTCGAAGAGCTCGATCTCGATTTCGGTCTGCTCCGGAGCGAGACCTGTTTGGTCTGTGCGAAGAGCGCGCTCGAGATCCCACGCGTCCGCGCAGTGGCCGACCTTCTCGCGGCCGAGCTGGCCGCCGCGACGCTGGTGCCTTCGTCGCACGAGAAAGTGAAGCCTTCGGCACGGGCACGAGGAGGACGTCGCTGAAAACGCCGACCCGCGCAGAGCCGGGGCCGAGCGGATCTTCGTGGTATGAGGAGGGACCATGCCGCGTGAAGTGAGAGCCATTCAAGTCGCCATCGCTTCGTCGATTGTCGGCGCGGTGACGAAGTTCGTGGTCGGCTTCATCACCGGCAGCATGTCGATGATTTCGTCCGGTGTGGATTCGCTCGGAGATCTCTTCGTCTCGGTGGCGAACCTCTTCGTGGTCAGGTTCTCGGCGCGCGAGGCCGACGAAGACCACAACTATGGTCACGCGAAGATCGAAGGCCTCGGGGCCATGTTCGAAGGCGGCTTCATCTTCGCCGCGGGCTGCTTCATCATCTACGAAGCCATCCACAAGATCATCGTGGGCGAAGTCAGTCACGACTCGGTGCTCGGCATCGTCGTGATGGTCCCCCTCCTCGCGGTGACGATCGCGACGGTCGTCCATCTTCGAAAGGTCGCCAAAGAGACGGGGAGCCTCGTGCTCAAAGCCGATGCGCTCCACTACACGACCGACGTCTACATGAACATCGGCGTGCTCGTGGCGCTCGTTCTCGTGAAGCTCACGGGCCGACCCGTCATCGATTCGATCATCGCGATCGGGCTCGCGCTCTACATGCTCTATTCGAGCCTTCGCATCGTCGGCGAAGGCTTCGGCATCGTGATGGACAAGAGCCTCGAGCCCGAGGTCGTCAAGGATTTGAAGGCGTTCTTGTCGAGCGTGGCCCAGATCGAATCGTTCCACGACTTCAAGACGCGCGCGGGGCGCATTCCCCACGTCGATTTTCACGTGGTCGTCCGTCCCGAGATGACTGCGCGCGAGCTTCACGACGTCTTTCTCAATCTCAGCCGAGGCGTCCAAGCCATCTCGGGCAAGTCGACGAGGGTTTTGATGCACGCCGATCCGGCCGGTGAAGCAGCCCACGGCGACGAGCCCGTGAGCGAGCCCGCCGGCACGGTCTGAGGCTCGTTTCGCAGCTCGGCGCCTAGAACCTCGACGCAGAGGATGCGACCGGTCGAGCCTCGGTCGAGCTCGAGCAACTCGGAGCGCGAGGATTCAAAAGAAGACATGAGGGCAGGAAGGCCTCAGGAGGGCTCGACCTAAGTGATCAGGGTCGCGCCGTTTTGACGCGCCATTTCTCTCGCTTCCCGTCTTGCTGTATCTCCCGCGGAATTCGAGATGGGCTCGGTCGTCGTCGCCGGCTCGGCGCTCAAAGCACCATCGTTCGTCGTCCCTCGACGATCACGCGGCGCTCGATGTGCGCACGAACCGCGCGTGCGAGCACGACCCGTTCGACGTCGCGACCCACACGCACCAGCTCCTCGGGTCCCATCTGATGCGTCACTCGCGCCACGTCTTGCTCGATGATCGGACCTTGATCCAGATCTTTGGTCGCGTAGTGCGCCGTCGCGCCGATGAGCTTCACGCCGCGTGCGTGCGCCTGGTGATAGGGCTTCGCCCCTTGGAACGCTGGCAAGAAGCCGTGGTGGATGTTGATGACCACTGGCGCTTCCTTCAAGAAGCCGTCGCTCAGCACCTGCATGTAGCGAGCGAGGACGACCAAGTCGATGTGGTGCCTCTTCAGGTGCTCCAAGATCGACCGCTCCTGATCGGGCCTCGTGTCGGGCGTGACGGGGAGGGCGACGAACGGAATGCGAAAGCTCTGCGCGACGGGCTCGAGCGCGGCGTGGTTCGACAAGATGAGCGGGATCTCGCAAAGCAGCTCGCCGCTCTGCTGACGGAGGACGAGGTCGTAGAGACACGTCGGGTCTTTGGTCACGAGGAGGGCTACGCGGGGCAAGACGTCGCTGTAGCCCACGCTCCACGTGGCACCGAGGCGCTGGGCGAGGTCGTCGAAGCTCGTCTCGAGGGCTTTGCGACCCGTCGAGCCGCCGAGTCGCTTGGCGGCTTCGGGCGTGGCCAGCGCAGACAAGTCGACGACGAGCCGCATCCCGAAACGCGCACCTTGCTCGGCGTGGACGTCGGTGTGATTCGAAGCATCGACGATGTTCAGCGTGTGCTCGTAGAAGAAGCCTGAAAGGCGCGCGACGAGCCCCGATTGATCGGGAGCCGCGACGAGGAAAGTGGCTGTGATGGGAGGCTGCACGAGCGCTCCTTCGCCGAACCTCGGGCCGGCGGCAAGTAGGCCATCGTGAGCGCAGATGATCCGCCGACGCAGGCTTCGGGCACGCCCGACGAAAAAAAAAGTTCGCACTTGACGCTACGCGACGTCAGCGAATGCGGACGTTCGGAGCCGTGCAGGGTTTGCGTCCATCTGCGTTCGCATTGCGCCGAGATGTGCGGCCCGTCCCGTTTCGGCGGCGGCGCGCGGCCTCTCGCGCGCTTCGAAACGACGCAAAGAGAGACGTCGAAATGCAGCTTCTGCACGGCTCATCTTCATAACCGCCGATTACTAAGTTCCGTATGGAAACAACGCGTTTTCCCATTGAATCGAAGTGTCTTGCGCATAATGAAATGGGCTAGCTTCATTCTTCGTGCTTGAGCTCGATGGGGTGCTTTCTATGTACGCAGAGCGAGAACCGAACCGCCAATCGTCGACCATCAAAGAGCCGCCGCCGAAGGCCGACTCGAGCGACACCGTCCGCGCCGATGCGTTGCGGGGGAAGGCCGAGTCCGAAACGGAACGCGCCACTCCGCCTCAGCGTGAGAAGATCTCCGACGTCGACGACGTGAAGAGCCCGCCGCGTGTCGAGACATTTCGCGAGATGCTCCGTAGCTCGTACCTGACGCTCGATCGAAGAACGCTCGGGCTGTCGCGCATTCTCCTCGGGTTTCTCCTCATCGGAGATCTGTTCCGACGCACGCCCGATTGGATTCACATGTTCGGCGACGAGGGGGTGCTGCCCACGGTCACGATCTTGTGGCGTCCGCAGGCGTCGAACTTCTCGCTCCTCCACGGCTTCTCGAGCCCGTGGGAGCTGTGGGCGCTCTGGGCGGTGATGTTCGTTACCTACGCGTGCGTCCTCCTCGGTTACAAGACGAAGGTCGCCCAGGTCTTGTCGCTCCTCTTCGTGACGAGCCTCAATGGTCGGGTGCTCCTCATCGAGAACGGCGGATACGTCGTTCACAATCTGCTCCTCCTCTGGACATGCTTCATGCCCATGGGCGACAGATTCAGCCTCGATGCGCTCCTCTCCGAGATGAAGCGAAAGAAGGAATCGACGGCGAGCGAGCTGAACGACCGCACGAGCGTTCTCGAGCCATATCGATTGCGACCCTTCGTGTCGCTCGTCGGGCTCGTCATTCTGGTCCAGGCGTCTGCGGTCTATTACTTCAACGTCGTTCACAAATACGGGCCTGCCTGGGACCTCCGAAACGCGACCGCCGTCCATTTCGTCATGTACGTCGATCGAATGGCCAACCCGCTCGTGGCCGACATTCGCGAGCACGTTCCATTCTGGATGTTTCGTCTGATGGGCCGGACGGTGATCATCGCCGAGGCAACGCTCCCGTACATGTTGCTCTTGCCGATGCTGCCGCGCTTCGATTGGCTCTTTGCCGGGGCGGGGAAGAAGAGCTTCTTCCCCGACTTCTCGACGCAGAAGTGGGCAAGGCGCATGGCCATCTTTTTGATGTGCTTCTTGCACATCGGCTTCGGATCGAGCTTCACCCTCGGGCCGTTCGCCTGGTCGCTCTGCGTCTTTTCGACGCTTCTGTTCTCGAAAGAAGATTGGGAAGATGCGATTCGAGCGATGCGTCGGCCGAGCCGATCGCGCACGGTCGTCTTCGACGCGACCTCGGGCGCCGCGCTCCTCTTCTGCCGAGTCATCAAGCGACTCGACCGATTCGACTTCATTGGATTCGACGAGGCGACCGGCGCCGAACGAGCGCACGGCATCGTCGTCGAGCGCCGCGACGGCTCGCAGGTCACCGGCTCGAGAGCGCTCCGCGAGATCATCGCGGCGCTGCCCGTCGGTCCGGTGTTCGCGTGGAAGGTTCGACTCCCCGTCGTCTCGAGCATCGTCGATTGGGCGATGCAGCGTGGCCGTTGGACGCGCTTCTTCGGTCTCACGGTCGAGCCCGTCGTCGCCGAAGAGCCGAGCGACGTCGCAGGCGTGATCGCGCTCTATGCGTTCTCGGTCACCTTGGCCGCGTTCGTGTTGCTCACGTTCGGCTTCAATCTGATCCCGCTCTCACCCGACCTCGCCGTGTTCTGGCGCGTCGCGATCGTGATCTCGACGGCGTGGGTGATGCGCTCGTTGTTCAAGAAAGAGCCTCTGAAGAAGCGTCTCGTGCGCATCCGCAGCTCGATGCGCGAGGCCATCGTTCTCGCGATGTTCACAGGCGCCCTCAACCAAGCGTTCACCGAGCTCTGGAGCACGAAGAAGCGCTGGGGCGACATGATCGCGAGCGTCAACAAGATCGAAGTCTTGAAATCGCGCGGCGTCGTGATCAGCCCGCAGCCCGAGGCGATGCAGCTTCTCGCTCACAAGCTCCGCTTTTTACAGGGTTGGTTCATGTTCTCCCCGAACCCCGTCATGGACGACGGGACGATCACGGTCGATGCCATCACGGTCGACGGTCGCCACGTCGATCCGTTCTGGAACAAGGCGCCCGACTTCGATCTGCTCCACGCGAAGAGCTACGGATACAATCAAATCTGGAGCGACTATTTCAATCGCATTCAGCTCCCAGGAAACCGTGGCTATCGCGACAACATGGTCGACTACATGCGTCGCCTGCCCGAGCGCACCGGCAACCCCAACGACGCTCTCGTCTCGGGTGAGGTGTATTGGACCCACGACATGAATCCGAAGTGGGGCACACACGAGTCGTACGCGTACGGGAAGAACCTCTTGTTCACGTTCGACACGACCGGCGGAGCGAAAGACCCGCCGCCTCCACCGCCGGTGAAGGGCGTGACGCCAGGGACCTGATTTCGAGCCGCCATTCGGGTACGACGTCGGCGCCGTCCGTGCTCGCTCAGGAATGCTGGCCGCTTCTGGTTTTGAAGGGGCGGAGCGTCATCGACTGCGTGGCGCGCGCGACGAGCTGACCGGCTTCGTCCCAGAGGTTTGCGGAGCAGATGGCGTGCCCGGCGCGGGCGCGCTCTGCGAACGACTCGACCAAGATCCATTCACTCTGGGTAGGCGCCAAGAAATACATCGTCAGATCGAGGCTCGGTGCGAGGAGGCGCGGATGCTCTGGCCCAAGCATGCGCACGAGCGCCGGCGGCATCGTGTCGGCGATCGGCGCGAGCGCCAACGGATCGAATCGCCCTTCGAGGGTGCGCTGGGCGTCGAGGTAGCGATACCAGAACGCCACGTGCGCCTCGCCTTTCGACCAACCTGGCCGCCACATCGGCTCGCCGATGGCCTGCGCGATCTCGAAGTTTCTATAAAAGGGGAGGAGCGGCTCGGGCGATGGATGCTTCGCTTGCGCCACCAGGCATTCGGACGGGGCTCTGACCGATGGCATCGCGACGCCGTGGACGTCTGGACCCTCTCGATCGCGCGCGAAGGTGGCGAGCACCTCGAGCCCTGGTCCGGGCGAGTCTTTCGCCGTGAGGCTCGCTCGCACTTGCGCCGCGGTGTCGCCGCGCCGGAGCACGACGACCGAGATGAGGAGATCGCCCGCGAGGATCGGCGCGCAGAAGAGCGTGGTCGCGCTGAGGAGCGAAAGAGCCGGCGTCCCCAGCTCTTCGGTCATCGCTCGCAGCGCGACGGTCGACAGCGCTCCGCCGCTCGGATGGAAATAGTTCCAATGGTCTGGCAGACGCGCGCGGTAGTGGCCGGGAACTTTGTCGAGCTTCTCGACCTTCGTGTCGACTGCGAGGTTCGCCGGGCTGTTCGTCATCGGAAGCCCGAGGCTTCGCATGTCGACGCCGATCGAGCAACACCACGTCTTGCGCCCGCGCTCACTGCGTCGGAGCGGTCTTCAAGAGCGCGACGAGCATCGCGGCGAGCTTCTTCTTGCCTTCCGGCGTCGCCATGCCCGAGAGGACGGCCTTCTCGAGGCGGGCTGCGCCGAGCTTGCTCGACAAGAGCTCGAGGATCGCCGCCTGCAGACGCGTCGAGAGCTTGGGGTTCTTGAACAGCCCGTCGGCCTTCTTGGCGAGGATCTCCGGATCACCGTCGCCCGCGAAGAGCGCCTTGAAGAAGTCGCGCATGTCTGCGTTGACCGAAGGATCGGCCAACAAGTCGGCGGTCGCGGCCGCGAGGATCTTGCGTGTGCGCGCGCTCTCGAAGCCACCACGCAGGGTCGACTTCAAGTCGTCGGACTGCGCGAGCCCTGCGACGGCTTCGTTCGCGAAGTCTCGCGCGGCAGCTTGGAGGGCCGGATCTTTTTTGGCTTGGGCCGTCCAGTCGGCGAAGTACTGATCGGCTTTTCCGTTCGCCATCACGCGCCCGAGGCGCTTGTCGAGATCGTTCGAGAGCGCGACCACCTCGGGATCTTTCAGCGCCGAACCGACCATCGAGCTCATGTCGGCCTTCTCGAAGATCCCCCCGAGGCGTTGCGCGACCTCGGGCGCCGCGACGAGAGCTTCGACACCGCGATCGAGCGCTTGGCTCACCGCGGGCGAGGCCATCGCCCCCGAGACGTGCTTCTCGATTTTCTCTTGGATTTCAGCCTGATTCGAAGCCGACGCCGCGATCGCTTTCAGCTTGGCGACCACCACCGGGTCTTTCATGACCTCGCCCATCATCGCGTCCATCGGCGCTTTGACCGTTGGATCGGCCATGGTCGCCGAGACCAGATCTTGGAGCGCCTTCGCCGTTTCGGGCTCTTGGAAGACTTTGCCCCAGACGGCGTCTTGCTTCGTCTTGACCGCTGAGTCGGCGAAGGCGGCTTGAACGATCTCGCCCGAAAGCTTCGCCGTGCGTTTCTCGATGTCGTCTTGCTGATCTTTCGAGATGTCTTCTTGCGTGGCCGACGCCAATTGGCGGCCGAGCGAGCGCGCTTTGTCGCAGCCAGAAAGCAACAGTGCACCGGCGCAGAAGAACCAGACGACGCGTTTCATGGTCACAGTGAGTAGACCATTCTTCGGCTCGGCGAAACGCTCGTGGACGTGTCGGTCTTTCCTGCGCTGCGTCCTCGTAGACGGAGTCAGAACCAAGTAAGCTTGAGACATATGATGTCACGACGCAGACCCACCGAGGCCTCCATCCGCCAGGCAGAACGACGCCAACGCGAAGACGAAGCCCCGCGGCTTGCGACGGCGGCACCCGAGTTGGTCAGCCTCCGACTCGAAATCGAAGAGCTCCGCGACGGCGGGCGAAGCGCAGAAGGCACCTACAGCCGCCCGATTCAGGTCGCGACGGCACCTGCGCTCTTCGAGTACCCCTGCGGCGATCGCTCCTGCAAAGACGGCGGTCACGACTTCACGCGCACCATCTTGAGCGCGGTGAAGGCGAAAGAGACGAAGTTCGAAGGAGAAGACTCCTGCCAAGGCTCGCTCGGCTCCTCCGGCGTTCCGTGTCGCCGCACGATGCACATCATCGCGACCGCGTCGTACCAACCCTGACCGCAACCCGTCGATTGTGAAGGAGCGCGAACCTCCGTCGACATCAACCGCCGAGACCCAAGGACGCCATAAAAAGGGCTTAGAATCCCCTTTTTCTTGGCGTCCTCGGCGTCTTCGCGGTGAACTCCGTCGACCTGGAATCCCGCTCGCTGATTTAGCAGCCCGGTGAACGACGCTCCTCAGGCGAAGACGCGTCGAGCCGCCTGCGCACTAGGTTCGAGACGAGGAACCGTGCCTTCGACGTGCGCGAAGGTGACGTCTTCGACTGCGAACTCGGCCCATTGCGCGAACCCGATCGCATCGCCGGCGCGCAACTCCTCGAGCGGCGCCGGCGCTCAGGTCGACGCGACGTGCGCGCGGTCCGTGGGTCGCAGCTCGGGCACCGCGACGCCGCTCGCTTCGAGGATCTCGCGTGCACGTGGAATGGTGAGAACGAGCGCCCGCAAGAGGAGTCGCTCTCGCTCTGGATCGACCAGATCGCCGGCTCGCTTCGACGTCGCGTAGTGAAGAAGCAACGCGGCCGTGACGCTCACGTTCAGGCTCTCGGCGAAGCCGCGCATCGGCACGCGGACGGCGCGGCGACAGGCGCTCGTCAGCTCTTCGGCGATGCCTGCGCGTTCGTTGCCGAGCACCAAACACACCTTGCCTTCGATCGCGCCGAGGTCTTCTGGAAGGAGCTCGGCGTCGGTGCGGGTCGCGACGAGCTCGAATCCGTCGCTTCGAAGCCTTTCGATGGCCTGCGCCGAGCGCTTGTAGGTGTGCACGTCGACCCAACGCTCCGATCCGCGCGAGACCGAGTTCGCAGACAGAAAGGTTTCGTGCCTCTCGACGATGTGGAGGCGCTGGATCCCGAACGCGTCGCAGGAGCGAATGACAGCCGCGCCATTGTGCGGATCGTGCGGCGCATCCATGAGGACGGTCACGCAGTCGAGGCGCGAGGCGATGACGGAGCGAAGCCGGTTCTTGCGCGCTTCGGTGACCAGAGGCTCGAGAACGGCGATCGCGCGAGGCGCGTCGAGCGCATCGAGGGAGCCGAGCAGAGATCGCTGGGCGCGAGCGACCATGGAGACGTTCGGCGTGGAGCGGCGCATGACGAACGCGGCTCGTAGCTCTTGCAGACGCGGGTCGCAACGTCGGTTGTGCGATGGCGTGGCGCCGGGAGCACGCTTTCGGTACGCTCCTCCACGATGCGATCGGCTCTTCGTCATACTTTGGGTGTTCTTTCGATCGCGCTGCTGGCGCGGCGCGCCGAGGCCCAGGGCGCTCCGCCGAGCCAACCCGCAGCCCCCGTGCAACCCGTTCCTGGACAACCGGCCCCCCCCGTTCCCACGCAACCGTTGCCGGGCCAGTCCGCGGCTCCAGGCCAGCCTGTGCAGCCGCAGCCCGTGCAGCCGCAGCCCGTGCCGCCGCCCTATCCACAGCAGCCTTATCCTCAGCAGCCTTATCCTCAGCAGCCCTATCCTCAGCAGCCGGCGCAGCCGCAGCCAGCTCCCCAACCGCAACAACCCGGGCAGCCGTATCCTGGGCAGCCGTATCCCGGGCAGCCGTATCCCGGGCAGCCCGATCCGTCGCAAGTTGCACCTGGGTCAGAACAGCAGCCTGGTTACGGAAACCAAGGCTATCCGCCGGGCGCCGTTCCACAGCCCGGCTACGGCCCCGCTTACCCCGCCCAGCCTGGCTATGGTCCGGGCTATGGGCCGCCGCCTCCGCCAGCACCGAAAGAGGCGACTTGCTGCCGATTTGCGATTCGTTTCGACCCGTTCAACCTGCTCTTTCGGCGACTATCGTTCCAGGGTGAAGTGGCCATCGTCGGCCCGCTCTCGGTCGAGGTCGAGCCGTCGTGGATCTTCGGCTCTGGCGCAGACAACGTGAATGCGAAGGGCTTCGCCATCGCAGGCAACGTAGCCTTCTACCTTACGGGCAAAGCGCCTCAGGGATTCTTCATCAAAGCCCACGCGGCCTACGAGACCTTCAATGCCACGGTGTCGAATCCTGGTTACAGCAAATCGCTCGGAAGCGGGACCATCAGCTCGCCCATCTTCGGCGGCATGATCGGGAGCTCGACCGTGTTCGGAAAGAACTGGGGATTCAACATCTCGGGCGGCATTGGCATCGGCGTGGCCACGGCAGGCTCGCAGACGATCGTGGCGCCCGGGAAAGGCTCGATTCCTGCCTATTCGGTTCGGTTTTACGACAAGGGCTCGAGCATCCAGCTCCTCGGATCGCTCGGCCTAGGCATCGGATTCTGATCCACGTTTGCAGCTGCCGCGGTTGTCGCGGTGCAGCGATGACGTAGAATGGCCGGATGTCCGAATACGACTTCGACCTCTTCACGATAGGTGCCGGCTCTGGAGGCGTCGCGGCGAGTCGTCGCGCCGCTTCGTACGGAGCGCGCGTGGCGATATGCGAAGAGAGCCGCGTCGGCGGAACGTGCGTCATTCGCGGATGCGTTCCGAAGAAGCTCCTCGTCTACGGCTCGCACTACCAAGACGAGCTGCGTGACGCCGCCGGCTTCGGATGGAGTATCGAAGGAGCGACGTTCGATTGGGGGCGCCTGATCGCGGCCAAGAACGCAGAGGTCGATCGACTCAGCGCGATCTACGTCCGCATGCTCCGCGACTCCGGGGTCACGCTCTTCGACGGACGTGCGACCGTCGTCGACGGGCACACCGTCCGCGTCGGTGAACGAACCCATACGGCGAAGACGATTCTGGTCGCCACCGGCGGCCGTCCCGTCGTCCCGGCGATTCGGGGGAGCGAGCACGCGATCACCTCGAATGAGGCATTGGATCTCCCGTCGCTGCCGCGCCGAATGGCCATCGTCGGCGGCGGGTACATCGGCGTAGAGCTCGCCGGCGTGTTTCGCTCGCTCGGCGTCGCCGTGACGCTGCTCATTCGTGGCGCCACGGTGCTGCGTGGATTCGACGACGACGTCGCCGCCATGCTCACCACGGAGATGCAGAAGCGCGGGGTCGTGATTCGCCCCGATACCCAGGTGAAAGACATCGAAAAGACCGAGAGTGGGCTAGACCTCATGCTCGAAGGCTCGGATTGCATCGCGGCCGACGTCGTGTTGTTCGCGACCGGTCGCGTGCCGAACACCGCTGGGATGGCGCTCGCCGAGGCCGGCGTGAAGCTCGATGACAAGGGCGCGATTGCCGTCGATGCCAACTCTCGTACCACCGTGGAGAGCATCTATTCGGTCGGTGACTGCACCGACCGGCTCAACCTCACGCCCGTCGCCATCGCCGAGGGGCGTGCGTTCGCCGAATCGACTTTCAACGCCCGCGCGATGCAGGCCAGTCACGAGAACGTTCCCTCTGCCGTCTTCAGTCAGCCACCCATCGCCACGGTCGGATTGTCGGAGCAGCACGCTCGTGAGCTTCATGGCGAGATCGACGTCTACGTCACGAGTTTTCGGGCGCTCAAGCACTCGCTCACCGGCCGGGACGAACGCACGATGATGAAGCTCGTCGTCGATCGAAAGACAGATCGCGTGGTCGGTGCCCACATGGTCGGCGCCGACGCCCCGGAGATCATTCAAGGCATCGCCATCGCCGTTCGCTGTGGCGCGACCAAGGCGCAGTTCGACAGCACCGTCGGCATTCACCCGACCGCTGCAGAAGAGTTCGTCACCCTCCGCGACAAGCGCGTCGAATCGAAGGTCGTCTGATGTTTCGCTCGCCCAACAAAAGCGCGGCCAAACCGCGCGGTCACCAAAGACATTCCCTCGCTCCACCCGTGTTCCGAGGCGCACGGCGTCGCTCATGGGCGGTTGGAGCTTCGTCAGGGCTCGTGACGAAGCGTCGAGAGAACCATGACGACGAGCTCTTCTCGCAAGGCTTCGCGCGAGAACGGCGGCGTTTCTCACCATGATAGCGTGTGCATCACGCCCATCACCGCCTGGGTGAGCACGGACGCGAGCGCTCCGAAGTCACTCCGTGGTCCGAGGTCGGAGCGCGCTGCCAGCGCCTCGGCGAGCAAGCGTGCGAACTCGGTTTGGCTGTCTGCGAGCCGCGGCATGAGACCGACGCCGTGAGCGATGCGCAACGTGACGCGCGAGAGTCGTGGCTTGGCCGCGTACGTCGAAAAGGCATGATCGACGATTCGCTCCACGCTCTCGCGAAGCCGGAGTTCGCGCCTGGTCTCGAGCACCGATTCGAATGCGTGCAGATTGTCTTCGGTGGGCTTGGCCGCGATTCCGGCGAGCACTCCCTGGCGATCGTGGAAATGATCGTAGAGCGATCCGATCCCGACGTTGGCGCGCTCGGCCGTTCAATCGAGCGAGATGTCTTCGCTCTTCGATGTCCCCGCGACTCCCTCGCTCGCCGCCGTGAGGATGGCCTCCACCACGCTCCGAGAGCGCGACTGTCTCGGGACCTTGCGCAAGAAGGCGTCGTAGAGACGGCCCATGTGGAGCGCGGACGCTCGAGGATTCGGCTGCGGGACCCGCGCTTCAGGCGCGATTCGGTGCTGGGGCACGCTACGAGCGAGCTCGGTGGTCCGTCGACCACCTACGGCCCGCTGCCGAAACCGGTGGAGCCGTAATCGACCCGCCGAATTGCTGGCGCGACGCACGTCGATGGCGCCTGGTCGTCAGGCGGCGAGCGATCGCTTCGAAGCGACTTTGGTCGAGACGGTCGACGAATTCGAAGAGCCCACACCCGTGAGGCTGGGTCGTTCTTCGGACGTGAGCGCACGGAGCAGCGCGACCGCGAGCGATGCCGTCATTCGCGCAGTCGGTAGCTTCGGCGAGAGAGACAAGACCCTCTCCTCGGGCTTTCTTCCGCGTTGAATGCGCCCGTGCTGGGCGAGCCCCGAAGCGCGGGCTTCGCAATCGCTCTTCGCCTGATAGCGAACGAGGATCTCGGGCAACATCGAATAGCCACCGAGGCCTGGGGCGTAGCTGACGCCGATTTCGACGGCGAAGAGTCCGCGCACGGGTCGAATGGGCAAGAGCGCGATTCGAAGCTCGTCCGAATCGGCGCTGCCCGCGGGCACGCGAACGCGAGGGACGATTCGAATGCCTGGATACGCACGCTCGGCGAACCTCACGACTCGGCGATAAAAGGGGACCGGCGCGACGGCCAAATCGGGGAGGAGTTGGTCGAGCCGACCCGTGAAGAACACCGCAAGGAACGGCGTGGCATCGAGCGCCACCAAGACGGCGTAATAGCGTGAGATCGGCCAGAGCCATGCCGTCGCCGTCGCCACACCCGACAGGAGCAGGCCGAGCAGAAGCCGCCCGGTCCAGGTCGAGGCATCGAGGCGAGCCGTCGGCAGCGCTGGCTCGGAGCGCAGCGCTTCGGTCACCGACACGGGGAGCCATTGACCTGGACCTCGAAGCTCTTGCCGGTATCGCGGTGCGCGCTCGGCGGCGAGGAGGGCGCACGCCGCGACGACGAGCGCCCCCGGTAGGCTCGATTTGTGGGTCATCTCGAGCAGCACGCCGCCGACGAGCGCGAGCCCGGAGAGGGGCGCGCGCAGCACCAGCGGAAGAGGCACGAGCGGCACCGGAAGACCACCGCGCTCCGCGGCCAGACGCCGGACTTCGATTCTCTTCGCAGTGACGAGGAACGCCATGAGCGCGAACGCCGCGAGCCCCAGACCGAGCAGGAGCCCATCGCGCGGATCGCCGAAGATCCCGACGCGAAGACTTCGAGGTGAGTCGGTGGGCTTCGCGCTCGGCTTGTCGCTCGCGTGGCCAGACGCAAAGGCTCGGGCGTCGACGCGGAGCGTCCAGACGGCGCGCTCACCTTTGGGTGAGTAGGGCCGCGCGAGATCGACGATGTCGTTTTTACCGTCTCGACGCACGTTCGAGAGCACGGTGCCTACGTCGTACCCGCCGGCGTTGTCGTCGGCGTCTTCGGGAACCTTCGGCGCGGTCGGAGCCGACGGAAAGACGAAGGCGGCTTTGGTGGCGTCGAGCCCGTCGTCCCAGGCAGGTCCCGTCCAGCGGACCTGCATCATCGCTCCATCGGCGAGGAGCGTGCCTTGGGCCTTCATGTCGGTCGTGTACCGGACCAAGAGGATGTATGCGCCGCGCCGAAGGCCTTCGCCTGGGGCGAGCGTCACTTTGAGATCCGTTCGCGGAGGCGTGTGATCGTTGTCCGGAGCCGCGGCGACCACGCGCTCCGCGGTGATCGGAAGTGCGCCGTCGAGCCCCTTCTTCGATGCGCCTTTCTCGAGCATCACGTAGCCGTCGGTCTGGACCTCGGCGTCGGCGTCGATGCCTTTGAGCGTCACCTCTTTGAGAGGACCACCCGACACGAGAAGCGTGACGCGATGCTCGACACGGGCTTTGCCCGTGGACTCGATCTCGACCCGCACGTCGTCGTTCGAGACGGTGAGCTCGACCCAGGCGAACGCAGGAGCCGCACGAAACCCCAGCGTCAGCACCACCGCTACCGTCGCGATGAGCGCGCGGATGAAGCTCGTGGCACCAAAGGGCATCGACGGCTCATCGCACGGCGTCGCGAGCCCGGCCAAGTTCCCGTTTTTGACGGGCTCCGTCTCTTCAGTCGGCGCTGTCGAGCAGGCTCTGGAGCTCGGGCGGCAGCGGCGAGGTCACGACGAACGCAGGGACGTTCGCGTCGCCGCCCCACGCGATCCGATGGGCGTGGAGGGCGTGCCTCGCGAGCCCGGGGACTTGAGGTCCGCCGTAGAGTTGGTCACCGACGAGAGGATGCTCGATGGCGGCGAAGTGCGCTCGGATCTGGTGGCGCAGTGCCCTCGGAGCGCGCGCCTCGACGAGCGCGAGCTCACCGTGCACGCTCTTCTTCTCGAACGACGTGGACGCCGGACGAGGCGCGTTTCGAGCGACGTCGCGCGGATGCGAGCAAGCGAGGACGCGCTTGCGATCTTTCGGATGGGGAGCCAGCGGGATGTCGATGGTCCCCTTGTCGGGCAGATCGGCGGCGGCACAGAGCAGGAGGTAGCGCTTGTCGAGGCGACCGTCGCGGAGCGCCGTGGTGAGCGTTTGGAAGGTCTGTGGATCGCGGGCTGCGAGCACGAGGCCAGACGTGTCGGTGTCGAGCCGGTGGCAGAGCCCGGGCTCGCGCGGAGAAAATCCGCAGCTCGCGACCTCGGGGTAGCGCGAAAGGAGCGCGTTCGCGAGCGAGCCTTTTTCGCCGGGCTCGAGCGGCGCGGTCGCTTGGCCGGCAGGTTTGTCGAGCACGAGGACGTGCGCCGTCTCGAAGACGACCGTGAGCGGGGCGTCGGGATCGGGCATGGCGCCAGCGACCACCTCTTCGACGTCGACGTCGATGATCTGCCCTTCGGCGCCCACATCGCCCTTCGAAACGCGGCGGACGCTTCCGTCGGCGCTCGCGAGCCTGACGCGACCCTGTTCGAAGAGGCGCTTCACGCCGGCGCGTCCGACGCCCGGGATGCCCTTCACGAGCAGCTTGTCGAGGCGTGTTCCGGCGTCCGCCGAGGTGATGGTGATGCGCATGGGCCGCGGCCTATACCCCATGCGGGCCCCGACGACGACATCGCTCGCGCGGCTGGGCTCGAAGCGCCTTGCACGCGAGCCGAACGGTCTTCATTTCTCTCGGCTCGCGAACATGGAGATTCACCGCGAGACGAGGATTGATTGCGAAGGCTTCATGCAGAAGCTTTCTTTCGCGACCAGTGCCTTCGTGCTCGGCCTCCTTGCGTGCAACGCGGGGACCACGAATGGCACGTCGACCGGCTCTGCCGGTGCCGGAGGAACGCTGGCTGCGGGTGGGGCTGGAAGCAGACCGCTGCACTGGGTGCGCTCTCGGATCGGCCGAGCTCGCCGGCACCGGCTTCGACACCGGCTTCGGCGCGGGAGTCGACGCGGGTGGAACGGCGTGGCTTCGCACGAGCGCGCCCGTGAATGGGGCGGCAGACATCCGCGTCCGTTTCGCGATCTGGGACACGGGAGATCGCGCGCTCGATTCGACGGCGCTCGTCGATCACCTCGCGTGGATCGCGTCGGGCGGGACCGTCACCGTCGGCACCGTTCCGGTTCCGAACTGAGCGACTTCAAAACATGACCACGGCACGCGCCGCGAGGTCGACCGAGAAGCACCCGCTGACGCTCAACGACTCGCCGGCGTCGTTCTTCAGCACCGACGGCGAGGTCGAGCTGGTCTCGGCGATCGCGTGGTTGCCCGCGTACGAAGCGGCGACGCCGAGGGCGAGCTTGACGAATCGACTGCTCTGCCAGAGCGCCGTCGTCGCGAGCTTGCCAATGGGGTAGGCCGCCACGCGCGTCACGCCCGTGAATGCCGCTGTTCGTAGGCTTGGCTGTGTGCTCGCGCCGAGGAGATCGAAGAGCTCGGCGTGATCGGCGCCTCCGGTCCGAACCGTGACGTCGCTGCGTGCGTCGAAGGTGAGTCGTCCGAAGTGTTCTCGGTTCTCCCAAGGGATGAACATCACGCCGAGCGCGCCGCCGACCTCGACCGGGGGGCTTCCACCACCGGCCTTCGCGACGATCGAAAGCTCGCTCGCACCGACCGGAATCTCGAAGATGCCGCGAAGTCCTCCGTACGGCTCGACGAAGCGAATCCGTCGGGAGACGTAGCTGTGAGCTTCGATGCCGATCGTCCCTCGACCGACGCCGGACGAAAGCTCTTTGACGTCTGCGGGGTCTCCGGGATCCTGCTTTCCGTCGCGGTTCCGATCGCCGGGCGCGGCGCAGCCGAGCTGTCCGGGGGCGGGAGCCGAGTTGCATGCGTGGAGAGACGAGCCGATCGGAATGCGGATCTCGGCGCCCGCCATCCACGTCGGCATCTTCGGATTTCGCGCTTGGTTCACGATGCCTGCGTCGACTCCCAGCGCGAGGTAGTCGGCTCCGCTTCGGTTCGGCGAACGGAACGGGAGCGACGCGATCGTCTCTCCCTTTGCGCCGACGAGGTCGAAGGCCTTTCCGGCGTTGGCGACGACGGCGCGCGCGTCGCTCAGCACGATGGGAAGCGTCCCGTAGAACGCGAGATCTTTGTAGAGACCAATGTCGACGCGCGGGAAGAGATGCGCAGTGGTTTTGGCGAAAGAGCCGATGTTTCGCGTGCCTTGGACGACCGTTCCCCGACGCGACGAGAAGCCGAACCCGAAGCCGATATTGATGTCGAACGGATCGCCGTCGTCGAACGCGTCGACGACGTCGACCACCTCACCAGGCTCACGCAAGACGCGCGGCTCGGAGCTGAGTCGCGGCTCTTCGGCACGCGCGACCGACGGGACCGAGACCGCGGCGAGAATCCCGAGGGCCGCGCTCCACGAGCGACGACGATTCGAGATCAATCCGTGCCTTCGAGCCGTTCGCTTCCCGGTGCTTCGACTGCATCGGGGGTCGATGCCCGCTCGCTCTTCTTTCGAGCGCTCGTGGCCTCGGCGGCGCTCTTCGCCGCGCCCCTGTCGGATCCGCGAGCCGAGCGCGACGCGTTGCCCTCCCGAGACTCGGGAGATCGCGATGCGGCAGCGGCTTTTTGGTTCGGAGTGGCGAGTGAAATGGGCGATTCGAGCGTCTGCGCCAGGGCATCGGCTTCGGCCCGGCGCGCAGGCTCTGAAGGCATGCGAGACGCCCGCGCCTCGGCGGCTTCGGCCTCTTCGTCGGCGATGGCGTCGCTGATGTCTTCGGCCGCGAGCTCTTCTTTGGCGGTCGAGAGATCGCGTGAGGTCTGATCGAGCCGATCGGCGAGCACGCCGAGGAACTGCCACAGGAGCTTGACCGCGAGCTCGTACTCTTTACGCAAGATGGCGAAGAAGTCGGCGCGCCGAATGGCCAAGAGCTCGCTCTTGTCGACCGCGCGTACCGTCGCCGAACGCGGCATGCTGCGGATGAGGGCCATTTCGCCGAAATGCTCTCCTGGCCCGACCTCGGAGAGAAGCTGCTCGCCGCGCATGATCTGGAGGAGGCCGTCGACGACGATGAAGAGCTGGTCGCCGCGATCGCCTTCACGCATCACGACTTCGCCTGGATCGTATTCGAGCAGCTCGGCCACCTCCATGATGCGGAGGAGCTCGCGCTCTTGCAGTCGCGAGAAGAGCGGCATGCCTGCGAGGGCTTCGCGCTTCTGAGCATGGCGCCGAGCGAGCGCGCCGTCGTCGTCGGTGCTTCCGACGCGAACGAGAATGCAGGTGATGTTGTCTTTGCCGCCCTTCTTGTTGGCGAGGTCGACGAGCTCGTCCACCGCCACGTCGCCGTCGGTCTCGTCGAGGTACGGCTCGAGCTCGGCGTTGTGGTTGATGTATCCATGCAGCCCGTCGGAGGCGAGGAGGAACTGGTCGCCGGGGAGGAGCTCGAGCATCAACGTGTCGACCTCGACTTGCTCGTACACGCCGACGGCGCGCGTGATCGCGTTTTTCTGCGCGACCTTCTCGATTTGTTCTTTGGTGAGCCGCCCTCGTTTGACGAGCTCGTTGTAGACCGTGTGGTCTTCGGTGAGCTGCTGGATTTGCCCACCGCGTTGGAGGTAGATGCGGCTGTCGCCGACGTGAGCGACGAAGCCGTGCGAGCCGGTGATGAGGAGCGACGAGAGGGTCGTTCCCATTCCACGCTTGGTCGCGTCGGCCTTGGCCTCTTCGTGGATGCGCGAGCAGGCCTTCAAGATCGCGGCTTCGAGGATCGATTGAATCTCTCGCACCCCATCGCGACCGACCGCGCCGGCGCCGTAGCTCTTGATGAACTCGGCCCGCTTCTTCACCTCTTCGTGAATGAGGCGCACGGCGAGCGCGCTGGCGACTTCACCGGCGGCATGGCCGCCCATGCCATCGGCCACGATGAAGAAATGCATTCTCCGATCGACGAGGAAGTTGTCCTCGTTCAAATCGCGGACGCGCCCGACGTCGGTCTTGGCGTAGAACCGGACGCTCTCGGAGAGGCCCATAGGTGTCGCAAGCTACCGGACCCAGCGCGCAAAGAACACCAACAAGCACGCTCGTGGTCGCGATGGCGTCGAGGCGCTAGACAAACGCGCCCTCTGTCGCTTGCGTCGCGATCTCGCCTCGCTCGTCGCGAGGCTTCGAGTCAGGGCGTTTTGATGCAGAGACCTAGATCGTGGAGCGCGGCTGGCACGGTTCCATGCGGTCCGGCGTCGCACGAGGGCTGGGCTTCTTTTTCGGCTTCGGCGGTGCGTCCAGCGTCGAGGAGCAGCCGTGCGAGCTCGGCGCGCATCCCCGTTTCGAGGTTTCGGTCGGGGAAGAATTTCCGAAGAATGGCTTTTTCTTCGAGTGCAGCCCGAAGCTCTCGTTCGGCGTCTTTCGGATTCTGCTGATTGATCGCGTTGAGGGCGCGTGCGTAGTGGACGCGTGGGTCTCGTGGGCGACCTCTGCCCCAAACCTCCACGGTCTTCAGTGCTTCTTCGGCATCGGCGGGAATGGCGCCGTTGGGAACGAGAACCACGGCCGAATCGAGCATCGCTTCGGCGGCCTGCGCCGGATATTGCTTGGCCGCCCCTCCGATGCTCGCGCCGACGAACGAGACCGCGATCGTCGCGATCACACGCGACAGCTTCACGTGATCGAACAGGTGAAGCAGAAGAACGATCCCGCCTACGGCGGCTCCTCCGAGCGCCCCTCCGATGTGCGCCGCATAGTCGATGGTCGCCCCCGACGACCCACCGGCGGCGAGGGGGAGAAGCGACGGGATCAAGAATCGCGCGAGGGTCCCGAGCAGTTGATTTCGCGCGGGGCCGTGCGGCAAGCGAAACGCTAGCGCCGCGCCGCTCGCGAGGATCCCCATGATCGATCCTGAGGCGCCTACCGAGACGATCGACGGATTGTTGAGGAACATGCCGAGCAGAGATCCGGTGACGGCGCTGACGACCGCGATGGCCACGAGCCAGGCACGGCCGGCGAGCGACTCGACGATCGTTCCGCCGAAGAACAATGCGACACCGTTGAGAAGAATGTGGAGGACGCCTCCGTGGAGCAACGCCGCCGTCACGAGCCGGTACCACTCGCCGTTCCGGACCGCGGTCGCGTTCATGCCACCGAACGCCATCAGCATCGCTGGTGACGGATCGGTCGACCGAGCGAGTGCGAATTCGATCGCCGTCGTCACGAGGATCACGCCGAGGAGAGCAAAGGTTGCGATCGGCCGTCTCGTGACAGGCTTGCTCGGCGACGCGAGCTTCGACGACGAAGCGTTCGTCTCCGGGCCCGTATCGGGCTGGGGCGGACCGATACGATAGCGCAGCGGTGCGACGCGATAGCGGGGCGGGTCTTGATCGTGGGGCTCGGTCATGAGGCCGTAGGTCTTCGGTAACCGTGCAGGACCAGCCCGTCACGGCAGATTGTGATCCTTCGCTCCAAGATTTTGGCCCGAGACGGCGAAGGTGCCAACGCTTTCGTCACATCGAGGTGGCGGCCGCCACCCGTCCGTCGGCGGGCGCCGCTCGCGTCGACGCGATCCGCTCGCGAATTCCGGTCATCGTCGATGGACCGGCCCGTGCTCCGAGCGTCGGGATGCAGATGCACAGGGAGTCGGTCGGGCCCCGAGAGCGAGCGCTCGCCGTCGGCGTGGGCTCGCTGGGAGACGGAGAGCTCTTGGCGATCGTGCTGGGAACCGGTCGCCCCAGCGAGCCGGTTTCGGTGCTCGCCGAGACGCTCCTCGCGAAATGCGGAGGTCTCGGAGGGTTGGCGCGTCTCGGCCCAAGCGGGCTCGCAGCGCACACCGGCGTCGGGCTCGCGAAAGCGCTCCGGCTCTGCGCCGGGATCGAGCTCGGACACCGTGTCGACGGAATTCGCGCCGCACCTCGGGCGAGCTTGGCCAGCTCCACCGAAGTCTTCCGTCACATGGCCCCCCGAATCGCAGGTCTCGAGCACGAAGAGCTCTGGGTGCTGGCTCTCGACGGACGGAACGGAGCCCGCGGAGCGCGTCGCGTCGCGCAAGGCGGTCTCCATGGCTGCTCGGTTTCGGCACGCGACATTCTGCGGGCTGCCCTCGCAGACGCGGCGAGCGCGATCGTGCTCGTCCACAACCACCCGAGCGGTGATCCCACGCCGTCTCCCGAGGACGTCGCGATGACGCGCGTGGTCGCCGAAGCCGCCGAACTCGTCGGAATGCCATTGGTCGATCACGTCGTCATCGCAGGACGAGGTCACACCTCGATGCTCGACTTGGGCTTCTTGTCCTGACGCAAGGGGATCGCTCGCGTCGACCACCGCGTTCGGCTGAGCGAAACGCGTCGAGCTCCCTACACGCTTCATCGTGGCTCGCCCGAGGGCCGCCTGTGTTCGAGGTCGGGCCTGCTCTCGAGCTTCGAGAATGACCGCTCACTCTTTGGGGAGGTTCTTCTCTTTCCAATCGTCGAAGGCAGCCTCGATTTCGCCCGCGTTGGCGCCCTCGATTTCCCAGCCCTTCTTGCTCACGTACTTGGAGGCGCCTCGAGGCGCGCCGCTCATCGTCAAGCAGTAGTCGAAATCTTGCTCGCTGCAGGTTTTCGCCTCGTACTTCACGTCGACTTTCGTCTTGCTCTGGGGAAAGAGCATCTGGAGCTTTCCGTCGCCGCGAGGCTCGTACTTGAAGATCTCGAAAGACCCTTCGTAGCTCGAGGTTCGCTGGAACACCCCCATGCTCGGGTCTTCGACGGCCAAGAAGGCCTCGAAATGCTCGGTGTCTTTTGTCGGGAGGCGGTCGACCCAGATGCGTCCGACCAAGAGGTGCGACCCACTCGGAGATTCAGAGCGCAGCGCCGCGACGCCCACGGCGCCGAGGAGACCCATACCGAGCCACAACCAGAGTTTTTTTGAGCCAGAGTTACGCATGAGCATTCAGTCCGTTGCTGCGAAGCCTGCAGACGTTCATCCGGGGTCGACGCGAGGGCGACCATAGTTCGACCGCTGAGAGACGCCACCGGGAAGTGTTGCCGATCGGGGCGCGTAGGGCTTTCGTCACACTTTCGGCGCTGAAACCGATGGGAGTTACGATGGTTTCTACAAGCTCATGGTTCGGCGGCTTCCGACGCGGCGCGAAAGTGACCGCGACGACGGTTTTCTTGCTCCTCGTCGCGAGCGGCTGCGGAGGCGCGGGGGCATGGTCGACGCCACCGGTCACGGCCAAGGCCACGTACCAAGGGGCATCGGCGAACGATCTCGCGGCGCGGATCGCGGGTGGCGACGGTTCGGCCGATGCGCGCAAGGCGCTCCGGGGTCTCGGCCGGGTCGGGCTCGACGCCGCCCTCGCTGCCTACGACGACGCGACCAAGAGCGGAGCCGAGGCTTCGGTGCTGGAGCGACTCTCGGCGGCGGCCGACACGGCGGCGCAACAACGCGATGCCGTCTACACCCGGCTCTATTGGTACACCGATCTCGAAGAAGCCGAGCAGGTGGCGCAGCGCGAGCACAAGCCCATTCTCTCGCTTCGCCTGCTCGGACATCTCGACGAAGAGCTCTCCTGCGCCAACAGCCGATTCTTCAGGACGACGCTCTACCCCGATCACGACGTCAACGCGCGGCTCCAGAAGAGCTTCGTCCTTCACTGGTCGAGCGAGCGTCCCGTGCCGATCGTCACGATCGACTACGGTGAAGGGCGCGTCGTGAAGCGCACGATGACCGGCAACAGCATCCACTACATCCTCGATCCGCACGGGCGCGTGGTCGACGCCCTGCCTGGGCTCTACTCCGCAGGCGAGTTCGTGAAGGGGCTCGATGGCGCGCGCATCATCGCTCTATCGAGTGATGCAACGGCATCGGAAGCGCAGCGCGAGCAGCGCGTCACCGAGCTACAAACCGTCGCCATCGAAGCCGCGCGTGCTCGGTGGACGTCCGAAGCCTCGGCAATCGGGTTCTTCGGCTCGCCAATTCAGAAAGCTCCGGCGGTGGGTGTCGCGTCGCCTGCGCTCTTGGCGATTCCGATCGCAGCCGGGAAAGCCTTGTCCGAGATGCCGATCGCGCAAGCGATCGCATTCGAGATACCGACGCCGAGCGACGTCGCGGAGGTGCCGTGGGCACGCATCGGAGCCCGGCTCCGCTCGACCGTTCACATCGACGATGCGAGTCGCCACGTGATGCGTGAGAAGGCGCCGCTCGATTGGTCGACGGGCAAGCCCACGGCCCTCGACGACGCAGGCTTCGCGCGCTTGGTCGACAAGTTCGAAGAGCACCTCGCCGAAGACACGGGACGCAACGAGCTCGTGATCCATCCGCAAATCCGTCGATGGATCGCAGCCGAGCCGAGCATCACGCTCGAGGCTCTGAACGAGAGGGTTTATGGTGAGCTCTTCCTGACGCCAGCGAGCGATCCGTGGCTCGGTCTCGTTCCGCCGATCGTCTACTCGGGGATACAAGGCGACGGGCTCGTCCCGAAGAGGTGAGAGCCGTCGAGGCGGTGGCCCTCGCGACCATCGACGAGGCGCAGCGACCGACGGCATGGCGACCCACGCGATCGCCCCCACGGTATCGTGGCCGCGGCGGGCGACGATCAGCCTTCGCGGACGGGGCTACCTGGGGGAAGGAGCGCGACGAATGCATCGCGCGCTTCGTCGACGAGCGACCGATCGCGCCCGTCGAAGGTGATTTTCGTGCGCCATTCGCTGTCGCCCCATCGGGGATACGAGCCGATCTCGACGCCCGGATGGGCTGCGACGATGCGATCGAGTAGCGGCTTCAAGTGGCCTTCGTCGAGCGCGCAGACGACGGCGACCGAGACGAAGCACCTCCCTTGGCCGAGCTCTCGTTCGACGAGTGACATCTTCAGCGAAAAGATCTCGGGCACACCCGGAAGCACCCAGACGTTCTCGACGAGCACGCAAGGCCACGGAATGGCGTCGCTGCGGATGAGGCGTGCCCCTTCGGGGACGCGCGCCATCTGCAGGTGGCCGTCGGTGAGGTTCTTTCCGTAGGCGATGCGCAGCATGCCATCGAGCTCTTCGGAGACGACGACTTTGCGATCGAAGGCGCGCGCGACGCCGTCGATGGTCACGTCGTCGTGCGTCGGTCCGACTCCTCCGCTCGTGAACACCCACGAGTGAGTTTCGGAGAGCGTTTTCACTTCGGAGGCGATCGTGGAGAGCTCGTCGAGAATCGTGTGCGCACGAACGAGGCGGACCCCCAGCTTTCGCATTTGCCGCGCCAGAACGCCGAGGTTCTCATCAGCGATCTTCCCCGTCAGGATCTCGTTGCCGATGATAAGGGCAGCGGCCGTCGGGGCCTCGTTCGCGGCCTCGCTCACGCGCCGCCTCGATCGCCGCGACCTTCCGACTCGCGGCCGACGTCACGGCTCGGGACGTCGCGGGTGACGGGTCGGCCGTTCGCGTCGACGCCGAGGAGCTCTTCGACGCGCCGTTCGGCATTCGCGATTCGGGCTTGCGCGGTGCGCGCGAGCTTCACTCCTTCCTCGAAGAGGGCGAGCGATCGTTCGAGCGCGAGATCGCCTCGCTCGAGCTCCTCGACGATGGCGGCGAGCCGCGCAGTCGCCTCTTCGAATGTCGCGAGCGACGCGGCATCGGTCGTCGCGTGGCCGTCGGTCGGGGGAGCAGGGTCGTCGGTCGCGTTCATCGGCTCGTCGGTGTCGGCAGGGGGGCGGCGTCTTGCGCTCATGGCTGCCGTGGAGATGGCTTTAGCGGAGAGGGCTTTAGTGGAGAGGGCTGCAGCGGAGAGGGCTTTAGTGGAGATGGCTGCAGTGGAGATGGCTTCTTCGGAAGTGCGTTCGGCGAGGACGATGGTGGAGCTTGCTCGCTGCTCTTCGATGCCGCAAGTGGCGCCGGCGGACTGGCTTCGGCCGTGGGCTCCTCGTTCGAAGCCCGTAGGCTCACGGTCAGCGCGCCCGATCCGTAGGCAGGCGCGGGCAAGAGTAGAACGCCGTCGGCCGAGCTGACAACGGGGACGGCGAGCCCGTCGGCGCGGACGAATCGGGCGGGCATCGAGGTGTCTTTCCCGTCGGCGCGGGCGATGTGAACGAAGCTCAAGGTCGCACCGAGCGACTCGCCCCCGTCGCGCAAGGTCTGTCCGTCGAGCGCGAGCTTGGCGAACGCGCGAACACCGTCGTCGGGATCGAGCTCGCTTGCCCAGCCGAGCGCCCTCACGCGCTGCACCTCTTTTCGGCGGCTCAAGGCGCGGATGCACGCGCGCCTCACCGTCGCGTCGTCTTCGGTGAGGTAGGAGTCGACGAGCAACGTCACGCTCGAGGGCTCGGGATCTTCTCCGAGGCCGAGCGCCGTGTGCGCGCGCACCACCGGGTCGGTCCCGTGAAGAAGCCCGAGGATGCGCGAGCGAACGGTGTCGTCGTCACGTGCTCCCAGCGCACGCGCAGCGAGCGGGGCGAGCGGACCGCCCCCCTCCGCCCAACGAAGAAGCGTCGTGCGAGACACGTCGGCGGCGGAGCTTGGATCGAGGAGCGCGACACCGGCGGCGATGCGACTCGAGGTCGGCGGGCTCGCGTCGGCTTTCGCGTCGGTGCTCGTCAGGAACGGGGCGAACGCCGATAGATCGCGGCCACGCAAAAGCGCGCCTCGCGCCGCGCCGGCCACGATGCTCGCCGGGGCGGGCTTGTCTCGCGTCGAGCCCACGCGATCGAACACGGCGTCGGGGCTGGTGCCGGTCGCGACGAGGCCCAACGCGCCCGTCTCGCGATCGGCATCGTTCTTCGAAAGAAGGAGTCGATCGAGCTGTTCGTCGAGAGCCGGAGGTGGATCACCGAGAGAGACTGCGCGCACGATCGAAGCTCGCACGATCAGCCGTCGATCGGCGTCGTTCTTGGCTTGGAAGAGGCGCGCGATCAGCGCCGTGCGCGCCGCGGGATCGGGCGAAGTGGCGAGCGCGAACGCGGCGACCTCGCGCGTGTCGTCGGGGCCCGAGAGAAGAGACGCGACCGACTCGGTCGAGACGCGCGCCATCGCGAGGACGATCCGACCGCGCTCGCTCCCGTGCTCGTCTTTGAGGGCCTTCTCGAGGTCTTTGTGCACCGCGCGGAACAGCTCGGGCTTGCCAGACCCGAAGAGGAGATCGAGCGCGGCAGAGCGTGTCGGTGAGGTCGCGAGGAGCTTCGTCAGCGCAGGCCCGGCTCCCGGATCGCCGAGCAGGACGAGCGTCTCGACCGCGGGAGCGAGCAACCGCGCGTCATCTCCCTTCGCCCATTCACGCGCATCGGCGAGGCCTGACGGATCGCCGAATCGCGCGAGCGCCAAGCCTGCACGGCTCTTGACGGTGACCTGCTTGCGCGCCGCCGCGGTTCGGAGGGCCGGGATCGCCCGCAAATCGCCGAGCTCGCCGAAGAAGTCGATCATCGGCACCGAGAGCGTGCGCGCTCGTCTCTCGTGCCCCTTCTTCTTTGCGGGCCTGCCGGAATCGTCGCCGGTCTCGTCGTCGTCGGTCGCTTCTGGATCGACTTTGGGACCGGCTTTTTCGGGGCGGCCCTTCTTCTTCGCGACTGCGTCGACTTCGCGCTTTCGCGCTTCGAGCGCACGCTTCAAAGCGTCGACTTCGTCTGTGCTGGGCTTGCCCTTCGTTCCTTCGTCTTCGGAGATCTCTTCTGCAGGCTCGAGCAGAAAAGGTGCGAGGGTCCGAGGTGGATAGGCTTCGAGGGCGGCTCGCGCAGCATCGCTCGCAGGCCCGCGCTGGTCGATCGCAATCGCGAGCGCCTGCAGTGATTTCTGGCTCCCGCGCTTCGCCAGCGCCATCGCCGCCGTCGAGCGCACGAGCGACGCTTTGCCGGAGCTTCCACCGAGCAGCTCGCGCAGGAGGAACGCACGGACCGGCGTCTCTTCGGCGTGAGGCGCCAGCATCCGAACGGCGTGAAGACGCGTGTCCGGGTCGCGGCTCGCAGGCGAACCCGAGTCGAGGATCTCGAGCAGGGCGTCGACGGCCGGCGGATCGCCGATTGTGCCGAGGCGATCGACGCCTCGCATCCGCTCACGCGGATCGTCGGAGAGCAACAGTGCCCCGGCGACCTCGACGCCGAGCCGATCGCGCAGACCCCGACTCGGCTCGCCGCGCAGACCCATTGGGCCGCGCGAAGTCCGGTCGAACGCGGATTGCACGTGTGGCGGCCACGGCCGCGCCGGAGCCGACAGCGAGGGTTGGGCGCTCGCTTGGCTCAGCGCGAGGATCGCGACGGACGCGGCTCCGATGCCCAACCACCGAGGCTCACGCGACCGGCTCATCGACTGGATAGAACCCCGATTTTGACTCGCTGTCACGCGGCTTTCCTGCGAAGATCCCAGCTGGATCGCAGAGCACGTGCCTTCACCGGCGTTTGCGCGACGTCGAGCCGACGCCTTCGTTCGCGCGTCCATGTGCGAGCGATCTCGTCGAAGCGATCGTCGACTCTTTCGCGGAAACCGTGCCCAGCGCGCAGACGCGCGGCGCGCTTCAACGTAAGCTACACCACTCTACGATTTGCTGCCGTTAGGGTAGTTCCACCCGGCTCGATTCCTACTATAGGTTACCCCCATGACTCGCTTGACGAAGGTGGCCGAGAAACTGGCGACCGTTTCCGCCGACCGGGCTTGGTCTGCTTTGCAGTTCTTGAACCGGCTCGCGAAAGATCCCGCACCGTTCACGCCTCGCTGGAGCGACAAACCCATCCCGCGCGGCAAAGAGCGCACGAAGCCGCCGCTCGGCTGGCCCCGCGAGACCGACAGCCTCTGCCCCGTGTGCGTCAAAGAAGCGCGCGCCGCGATTCTTCGGGGTGACGAGGAGATAGGGCACCTCATCTACGACAAGCCCGGTGAGATCCGCGCGAAGATCCACGAGGTCGACGGCAAGGTCGTCATGGACAAGACGTGCCCGAAGCACGGCTTTTTCTCCGACACCATCTCGATGGACCCCGCGTTCTTGAAGCGGATCGAAGATCTGTTTCCCGGGCGCGACGTTCCGATGACGGCCGACGCGATGCACGATCACGGCTCGAGCTCGATCAAGCACGGACGCGGCGCGGTCCTCACGGTCGACCTCACCAACCGCTGCAACATGATGTGCGACCCGTGCTTCATGGACGCGAACCAGGTCGGGTACGTGCACGAGCTCGCGTGGGAAGAGATCACCAAGATCCTCGACGACGCGATCTCGGTGAAGCCGCGCCGTCAGATGTCGATTCAGTTCTCCGGTGGTGAGCCGACGCTCTCGCCCCACTTCCTCGATGCCATTCGCTATGCGCGCAAAAAAGGCTATTTTGCCGTGCAATGCGCGACGAACGGGCTTCGCTTCGCGCAAGAGCCGGGCTTCGCCAAAGAGTGCAAAGCGGCGGGGCTGCGCATGGCGTACCTGCAGTTCGACGGCGTCACCAACGAGTCGAACAGCCACCGAAAGATCTCGAACCTCTACGACGTGAAGCTCCGCGCGATCGAAGAGCTGTCGCGCGCCGGCATCGACGTCATTCTCGTCGTCACGATCGTGAACGGCGTGAACAACGATCAAGTCGGCCCGATCGTGCAGTTCGCCGTCGACAATGCCGACAAAGTCACGGTCGTCAGCTTCCAACCGGTGAGCTTCACCGGTCGCGACGAAGACATCACCGACGAGCTTCGACAGAAGCAGCGGTACACGCTGTCGCACTTGGCGCACGACATCGCCGACCAGACCGGGATCACGAACCCGCTCCGCGATTGGTTTCCGCTCTCGGCGCTCTCGCCGTTCGGCGACGTCAGCGATCTCATCGACGGACCCGATCGCGATTTCGGTCAGCTGAAATGCGGCTGCCACCCCAACTGCGGCATCGGCACGGTTCTCTTCGTCAACAAGCGCACGAAGCAGATGGTCCCGCTCCTCGACTTTCTCGACATGCCGGGGATCCTCGAAGACCTGCAGACCATCTTCGACGCAGGCCGCAGCAGCGCGTGGACGAAGGCGCAGCTCGTCACGTCGCTCGTGCGCCATTTCGACCCGTTGAAGGCGCCCGAGGGCGTCACGCTGAAGACGCTCATTCAGCAGTTCATGAGTCAGACGGGGACGAGCCATAACGAGAACGACGCCCATCGCTTCGAATGGCGTGTGCTCTTCGTCGCCGGAATGTGGTTCCAAGATCTCTTCAACTACGACTTTCGTCGCACCGAGATGTGCATCATCCCGTACGGCACGCAGATGGGCGAAATCAGCTTCTGCGCCTACAACACGGGTGCGGGTTGGCGGAACATCCTCGAGAAGATGAAGGCCAACGCGACGGTCGCCGAGTGGTACAAAAAATACGGCCGGCATCCGGTGTATGCGAAGAACAAGGAGCTCGAGATTGCCATGTTCGACAACGCGCTCACCGTGAAAGAGCACGAGCTCGCGAAGGTCGAGCGCGCCGAGCACGATGCGCTGATCGAGGGAGCAACGGCCCCTGGCGGTCGGAAACCCATCGGAGCCGCGAACGGCGCCAGCACGTTGAACGCGAACGGCGTCCGCAAGAAGATGAAGCATCTTCCGGTGATCGCCGACTGATCGCCACTTCGAGGCTCGCCCGCATCGACGGTGCGCGCGTCTCCACGAGCCGGTCGGCGACGACGCGCGTTCGTCCTCGTAGAACTTCACATCGAGGGCCGTTGCCACCCGTTTCGGCGGCGTTAGCTTCGGCTTCATCGTGCGTGGATTTCACTTTCTCGGACCCATGGATGTCCCGGGTCATCCGCCCGGGCGCATGGTGCGTGTTTACGTGCCCCAGCGCGCGCGTGAGCGTGAGCGCCCGCTCTTGTTGCTGTTCGACGGGCAGAACGTCTTCGACGACAAGCCTTCTTTCGCTGGCGGTTGGCGCGCCCACCTCGCCGTCGAGAAGCTCGCGAAGAACGTCTCGCCACCGATCGTCGTCGGCATCGATCACGGACACGATCGGCGCATCACCGAGCTTTCGCCATTTTCGTTCGGCCCGCATCAAGGCCGCGCCGAAGGGTTCGTCGGTTGGGTCGCTGGGTGGCTCTTGCCGCATCTTCGCGCGCATTTCGGCGTGACCCACGACAAGCGAGCCATCACGATCGGTGGCTCGTCGATGGGCGGTCTGGCCGCGCTCTACGCGCATCTATCGATGCCCGACGTCTTCGGTGGCTCGATCGCCATGTCGCCTTCGCTTTGGATCGGGCGCGGCGCGATCTTCGATTGGGTACGAGGTAGGTCGGTTCCTTCCGACGCTCGTCTCTACCTCGACGCCGGCGGACGCGAGCCGGGCGGCATGATCCGAGGCGCCGAATCGATGGCCGAGCTCCTCTATCAAAAGGGCGCGCGACAGCTCTATTACCGCCCCGATCCCGAGGGTGCGCACCGCGAGGTCGATTGGCGAAGACGGCTACCGAAGGCGCTGCGCATTCACTTCGGGACCTCGAAGACGCGGCCCTATTGAGCTCGGGTCTTCTTGGAGCTTCGGGGGCCCTTCGCGAGAGGGGAAGACTTCGTCCGCGTCTTTGGTGACGTCTTCGTCTTCGGTGACGTCGCCTCGGCGAGCGCTCCGGGAGCGATTGGGCGGAGCTTCAGCGGCGGAGTGGCCTTGCCGGCGATGAGCAAGTCGATGGGGAGCGGGCACTCGTTTCGGAGTCGGCATCCGCTGCATCGGCTGCCGCTCCAGATCTCCTCGAAGGCGCCCTGCATCTCGTCGAGCATGAGGTCGTCGTCGGTCGCGATCCCGACCTCGAAGTTGCGTCGCTCGTCACCCTTGGCGCCGATGCCTGCGCCGGTGAAGTTCGCCGAGCCGAGATAAAGAAACGCGCCGTCGATGGCGATGATCTTGAGGTGCACTCGAACGCACCGACGAAGCTCGAGCCCCACGCGGCCGCCGCCGCCGTGTTTCTCGAGCGAGCCCTGAAAGAACCGCGACGGCTCACCCGAGTGGAGGATGCGCACTTCGACTCCCCGCTTTCCGAGATCGGAGAACACCTCCAGGATCGAGATGTAGCGGCCGTTGGCGCGCGCCCGTGTGCCGATCGGGGCTTCGACGTGGACGTCTTTGAGGTTGGCGGTGCTGATCCACACGCTGACCTTGGCCGAGCGAATGCGCGAAACGACCTCGTCGTAGTGGGCTCGATCACGCACGAGCTTCAACGCGACCTTTCGTACGGGGAGCGACACCGCGCGATCGTTTCAGCGCTCGGGTCGCCGGGCCAACCTTGCCGGCGCCTCGGCGATCACGACGGGGTTCCCGCACGGGCGCGCCGTGCTAAGCCGCGTCGCGCCATGAGCCACATCTACCGAACCCTCCCGCCGAAAGGCACGCGCGTCGGAATCGCTTACTCCGGCGGCCTCGACACCCGCTGCGCCGTCGCCTGGCTCGCCGAGCAGGGCCTCGAGATCCATTGCTACACCGCCGACCTCGCGCAGCCCGACGAGGCCAACCCGGCCGAGATTCCGCCGTCGGCGCTCGAGCACGGCGCGCGCGCCGCGCAGCTCGTCGATTGCCGCGAGGCAATGGTGCACGAGGGGCTCGTCGCCATTCAATCGGGCGCGTTTCATCTCTCGTCGGGGGGCCGCAAATACTTCAACACGACGCCGCTCGGGCGCGCGGTGACGACGACCGCCATCATTCGCGCGATGCGTGAAGACGGCGTCAACGTGTTCGGCGACGGGAGCACGCACAAAGGAAACGACATCCAACGTTTCTATCGCTATGGGCTATTGGTCAATCCCGAGCTCAAGATCTACAAGCCCTGGCTCGACGCGGCCTTCGTGTCGGCGTTCGGCGGCCGCACCGAGATGAGCGAGTATCTCGCGAAGATCGGTAAGCCCTACCGCATGGGAGCCGAGAAGGCCTATTCGACCGACGCGAACGTTCTCGGCGCGACCCACGAAGCCAAAGACCTAGAGCATCTCGACAAAGGAATGACGATCGTCAGCCCCATCATGGGCGTCGCGTTCTGGAAGCCGGAGGTCGCCATCGCGGCCGAGCGCGTGACCATTTCGTTCGAACGAGGCTGGCCGAGCGCGATCGACGGAAAGCGCTTCGATTCAAGGTTCGAGCTTTTTCTCGAGGCCAACCGCACCGGCGGGCGGCACGGGCTCGGTATGAGCGATCAGATCGAGAATCGCGTCATCGACGCGAAGAGCCGCGGCATCTACGAAGCTCCCGGAATGGCGCTGCTCCACATCGTTTACGAGCGGCTCTTGTCGGCCATTCACAACGAAAACACCCTCGACCTCTACTTCTCTCTCGGGCGAAAGCTCGGCAGATTGCTCTACGAAGGAAAGTGGTTCGACCCGGAGGCCATGCTCCTCAAAGATGGCTTGCTTCGGTGGATCGCGCCGAGCGTGACCGGATCGGTGACGCTCGAGCTCCGACGTGGCGACGACTATTCGATTCTCGAGACCCACGCCGAGCACATGGCCTACGCGCCGCACAAGCTCTCGATGGAACGCGTCGAAGAGCCCGCGTTCACCCCCGAAGATCGCATTGGTGCGCTCGAGCTTCAGAATCTTTCGGTGAGCGACAACCGTGCATTCATTCTCCATCACCTCGACGCCGTGCGGAGGCTTCCTGTCGAAGAGCCAAGACTCTCGCATCTGCTCGGTGTCGAGAGCGACGACGAGGTCGGCTGAGGCTCGCCACTCTCGTCGGAGCCGAAGGCGGTCCGTCAGAGCATGTAGGGATAGCGTTGCGAAAGGCCGACCGACATCTTCTCGAGGTCGGCCTTCGCGGTGGCCTTGAGCTTGCGCTTCTGACTGTCGATCGCTTTGGCTTGTGCTTTCTCGTGTCGCTGCATGTAGAGGGCGAGATCGAACCAGCCGCAGAGGCTGATGCCGAGGGGCACGGCGAAACGCCCAGCCTCGACGTCGGAAGCCAGGTAGGCCACTTGATCGTCGGCGGCATCTCTCCGCATGAGCCAGAGATCGGAGGCCGAGATGGCGAAGACGAGCCAGCCATGGGAGCGCTCGGAGACGCGCAAATTCTCGACGACGATGTGCATCGACGGAGGCAAGATGAAGTCTGAAGCGATCTCTTGGACTCCGACCTCGGAGATGATGTCGAGATAGAGCGGGGGAAACCCGAGCGGCTTCAGCTCGGCCATGTCGACGGTGCCGGTTCGGGTGAGCTTCAGCGCCTGAATCACCTGATCTCGCGTCATCATGCCCACGAGGGTAACTCAAAAAAAACGCGTCGACACCAGGCTTCCTGGGAGCTCTTGCGGCGCCGACGCTTTCGCGTAGCGCTCGTGCCGAGGCGAGATCGCTACGCGCCGGTCGGAGCGAGCTTGGCCGACAGTGCGTCGAGCGCGAGCTCGTCCATGCTCATGCCGCGAGCGCGCTCCCATTCGTCGGCGGAGTAGAGATCGCGCAAATACTCGCCTGGAATACCCACGAGACGCTCTGCGAGCGGGCCGAAGATTCGGTGCGTGACCGGGCGCTGGTAGACGATTTGGAGCGTCTTGATGAAGCGCGAGAATGGCCTCGCGGCGACGCCCGGCTTGGCTCCGAGCAGCTGCATTCGCTTGAAGGCTTCACGCATTCGCCGACGCTTCGGATCGACGCGAGTCATGGGCTCGATGAAGACGTCGCGAATGAACGGTTTGGCGGTGAGGAGCATGCGCGAGAACGCGATGGCGGCTCGGACGTGAGCGCCGAGCGAGCGCCGCGGGAGCTTGGCTCGCTCCGAAGCCCATGCTTCGGATGCGTAGTAATCGATCATGAAGTAGTCGATCGCGACGTGGCGCGACTCGTCGCGATTGATGAGCTGCATCACGTCGTGGCAAGTGGGATCGTCGACGTAGTCGTCAATGGACCGGAGCAACGCGATGTCGAGGAGGAGCTCTCCTCCGACGATGTATGCATTGGCCAGCTCCGCCGACACGTGGCGAAGAGCAGCGAGAAAACGAGGACGAAAGCGGACGAGGCTCGGGCTCGGAGCGTACGTCTTCAATCGATTGCGATCGAAGTGGCGGGCGAGGCGCTCGGCGGCCACCGCGTGGCGCTCTTCGTCGACGACGAACGTGTGGAAGATCGCAGCCAGCTCCGGATCTTTGGCGTGACGCTCTTGCTCGGCAAAGAGGGCTCCGGCGAGCCGCTCGATGGCCGCCATGTCGATGAAGTACTGGACGACCTCGGATTCGCCACGGCCGAGCGGGCGAGGCGTGCGCGACCAATCGACGTCGGAGATGGCCCACTGACCCTCTTTGCAACGTACCAACATCGACCGCAGATTCATCAGGCCTCCTCGACGCCGAATCATAGCACCGTCATCGACGGGCTCCCCTCGGTGAGATCGCTCGACCATCGACACCCATCCTGAAAGGTCGTGAGAGAGGCTGCTACGCTCCGCGAACGATGAAAGCGTCTCGTCTGCTCGTCGCGCTCGGGAGTCTATCGACCTGCCTCTTTCGGGTCTCGACGGCACAGGCGACGCCACCCGATGCCGAGGTCACGGAGCGACTCGACTTTCTCGAGTCGCATCTCGAGGCGGGGACCGCTGCGGCCGAGCGCTGGTCGTACGGTTGGCTCGGAGCGTTCGGGACACTCTCGGTCGCGCAGCTCAGCGTGGCGCTCGGAACGACGGACCCCGGTCTTCGTGCCGACACGGCGGTCGGCGCAGTCTCGGCCTCACTAGGCTGTGTGCCCTTCGCGCTCTTCCCCTTCGCCCCGCGGCTCGCGGCCTCGGAGCTTCGTCTCTTGCCAGCCAGCACTCCACACGAGCGAAGTCACAAGCTCGCGCGTGCCGAGGCTTTCATGAAGAAGAGCGCCAAGGCCGAGAAATTCGGTCGCTCCTGGGTGCCTCACGTCGCGGGCACCACGGTCGCCATCGTGTGGGGCGTCGTGCTCGCCGCGGCGTACCATCGCGTGCGTTCCGGGATCGTCAATGCGACGATCGGCTCGGGTATCGTCGAGCTCCAGATTTGGACCCAACCCACTGCCGCAATCGCCGACTGGAAGGCGTACTCCGATGGGCATTACCGAATACCCACCAAACCGTCGGCGCCGCGCATCGGCTTCGGCGTAGTCGACGGCCAGCTCGGCCTCTTGGGAAGCTTCTGAGCGATCGTGGATCGCGGTCCAAGCAGGGCGCTCCGCGTGCTAACGCTATTGCGCGCCCGGCTCGCCGAAAGGCTTTCCCAGCGCCGCAGGCGGCGTCGACCGACCCACCCAGCCCACGAGCACGAGGAGGGTCACCACGTACGGAATGGTCGATAGCAGCTGGCTCGGCAGAATCTGAAGTGTTTGAAGCTGGATTTGAAGGGTCTCGGCCGCCGCGAAGAGCACGCACGCGAGACCCGCGCGCAGCGGCCGCCAAGAGCCCGTGATGATCGCCGCGATCGCGATGAAGCCGCGGCCACCAGTCATCTCGTCTGTGAATTGATGTTGGTCGAGCGCCAAATAGGCGCCACCCAATGCAGCGAGAATACCGGAGAGCCCGACGGCGATGGTACGGACGTAGCGCACGTCGATGCCGAGGCTCTCGGCGGCTTTCGGGTGCTCGCCGACCGCGCGCAAGCGAAGGCCGAATCGTGTTTTATCGATGAAGAACGCGACCGCGGGAATGACGAGGACTCCGAGCCAAAGAAGCGGACTATCGAACATCGATAGCGATCCGCCGCCTTCGGTGCCGAAGCCGGCGACGCGGGCGGAGTTCGACGAGCTGTCGAAGATGAGCTTCAGGAAGAGGCGCGTCAGGCCGATGGCGAGCAGATTGAGACCGATCCCGACGACGATCTGCTGTGCGCGAAAACGGAGCGAAAGCGCCGCGTGAATCAATCCGAACACGAGCCCTACGACGACGCCGGCGAGGATCCCGACATAGGGGCTATGGGAGTAGAAGCTGCCCACGACCGTGGCGAACGCGCCTACCAGCATGAAGCCCTCCAGCGTCAGGCTCACGACCCCCGAGCGCTCGGCGACCACGCCGCCGGCTGCAGCAAAGAGGTAGGGGACCGAGATTCGCAGCGTCTGTTCGGCGAGAGAGACGACGCTCATGGCTCGGAACCTCGTGCGCCGACGGCGCCTTTCGCGGTGCGCGCCGCGTCGATGAGCAGCCGACGGACCTCGGGCGCCGTGGCGGCCATCACGAGAATGACCGTGGCCTGGAGGACCTCGACCAGCTGCTTCGGCACCGCGGCGTGAATGGCGAGCCCGCCCTGCGAGAGCGTCGCGAAGAGGAGCGCCGCCAGCACGACGCCGAGTGGGTGATTGCGGCCCGCGACGGCGATCGCGATGCCCATGAAGCCGGCGCCGCCCGCCATACCGTCTTCGTAGTAGCCTTTGTAGCCGAGCACGAAGTTGGCTCCGCCGAGACCCGCGAGCGCCCCAGCGATCAGCATCGAGCTCGCCATGACGCGTCCTACGGCGATGCCCCCAGCTTCGGCGGCGTCGGGCTGGAGGCCGACGGCGCGAAGATCGTAGCCATAACGAGATCGAAACAAGACGACGTAGCTCACCGCCGCGGAGAGCCACGCGACGACGATGGTCCGATTCGCCGCCGAGCCGTGCAGTGCCGCGAACGTGCTCGAGAGGCGCTGGAATGCGCCAGCGTGAATCGCAGGCGTATGAAGCGTTTCGGGATCGTGGAGACGCGTCGCCACGATCCAATTGAGGAGCGCGAGCACGATGAAGTTCATCATGATGGTCACGATCACCTCGTGCGCACCGAATCGCGCCTTGAGCGCGCCTGCGACCCCGCCTATCGCGCCTCCCGTCGCTGCCGCGGCGGCGAGGCAGACGATCGCGGCGAGCACCCACGGCGTCCCCGTGGGAAGCCAGAGGCCCGCCAGGCCAGCCGCGAAAGCGCCTGCGGCCAATTGGCTCTCGGCTCCGACATTGAAAAGACCAGCGCGGAGCGCGAACGCGACCGAGAGCCCGGTGAAGGTCAGCGTGGTCGCCTTGTAGAGCACTTGGCCGAGGCCATAAGGGTTTCCCCAGGTGCCCTCGAGTAGCAGCGAATAGACGCGAGCAGGGGATTGGCCGAACGCGAGAATCAGCGCATCACCCAGCACCAATGCGACCACGAGCGCGAGGACGGGCGGGAGCAGCGCCGACGCAATGGCACGCGCATCGAAGGCTCGCGTGCTCAAAGGGCTGCCTCGACTTTCGCGTCGTCGCCCGTTGCGCCCGTCATGAAGGGCGCGAGGATTTCGGCGCTCGCGTCGCCGCGTGGAAGCACGGTCGCCAAGCGACCCCGAAAGAGCACTCCGATTCGATCGGAGAGAGAGAGAATTTCCGACAGCTCGGAAGAAATGAGCAAGATGGCTTTCCCTTCTCGCTTGGCCGCACGTAGGCGCGCGACGATGAGCTCGATTGCGCCGACGTCGACCCCACGCGTGGGCTTCGCCGCGAGGAGCACTTCGAATCCGTGGCCCATTTCGCGCGCCACGACGACCTTCTGTTGATTGCCGCCCGAGAGCGCCGCTGCAGGGAGCGAGGGATCGGCCGGTCGAATGTCGAAGGCCTCGATGCGCTGTCGGGCGAAAGCTGCGATTCGAGATCGGTCGAGGAGACCGCGACGAGCGAATAGGTGCTGCCGTCCGAGCACGAGGTTGTCGGCTACGCTGTATTCGAGGACGAGGCCACGCCGATGGCGGTCTTCGGCGATGTGCGCGAGCCCCGCGCGTTCGCGTTCGCGGACCGACATCCGACCGATCTCTCGTCCGTCGAGCTTCACCGAGCCCGAGCTGTGTGGTCGCAGGCCGGCGAGCGCCTCGCAAAGCTCGGTCTGTCCGTTCCCGTCGACGCCGGCAATGCCGAAGACTTCTCCGGGACGCACGGCGAGCGAGAGGCGGTCGATGGCGCGTGTCCCGCGGGCGCCCATCACGACAAGATCGGAGACCTCGAGAGCCGCAGCGCCGCTGCTCTGCGCAGGGCTTTGGGGTGAGGTCGCGGGTGACCTCTCGGAAGGCGGCTCGTCGCCTTCGAGTGAAACGTCGCGACCGACCATGGCGCGCGCGATGGCGCGCGGAGAGGTGCTACTCGTTTTGATGGTATCGAGGGTGGATCCGCGACGAATCACCGTGATGTGATCGGAGATCGCCATGACTTCGTCGAGCTTGTGGGTGATGAGAATGATGGTCGTCCCCTCGGCTTTGAGCCGACGTAGGACCACGAGGAGCTCATTCACCTCACCAGGCGAAAGAACGGCCGTCGGCTCGTCGAGAATGAGGACACGGGCGCCGCGGAAGAGCACCTTCAAGATCTCCACGCGCTGCGCGATCCCGATCGGAAGATCGCCGACCAGCGCGTCGGCTGGAACCGCGAGGCCCGAATCGGCGGCGAGTTTCTCGACTCGTCGCCGCGCCTCGTCGAGATCGAGTCGAATGCCAGATCGGGGCTCTCGGCCCAAGACCACGTTCTCGGCCACGGTCAGCGTCGGGACCAGCATGAAGTGCTGGTGGACCATTCCGACGCCGGCCGCGATGGCCCCCGCGGTCGACCAGCCCGTGACGTCGCGACCGAAGACCTCGATCGCGCCTCGGTCGGGCGCGACGAGCCCCGAAAGGAGCCGCATCAACGTCGATTTGCCCGCCCCGTTCTCGCCACACAGTGCGTGAATCTCGCCGCGCTCCACGTCGAGCCGAGCGTCGTGAAGCGCCGTGCACGATCCAAACGACTTTCCGACGCCGGTGATTCGTACCGCGAGGTCATTCACGGTGTGACCTCGACGTGGATTCGACCTTCGACGATGTCTCGTCGCAAGCTCTCGATCCGCGCGCGCGCGGCGTCTCCGATGAGCTCGCGATTGTGCTCGTCGTCGACGTAACCCACCCCGTTCTCGGCGAGCCCGAACGAATAGACTCCACCGGTGAAGGTACCTGTGCCCGTCCGCTCGATCGTATCGAAGACCGCGGTGTCGACGCCTTTGGTCATCGAGGTGAGGACGTGTCCCGGTGCTTCTCCGTATTGGTCCGCGTCGACCCCGATGGCGAGCTTGCCATTGGTACGAGCGGCCTCGAAGACGCCGAGCCCCGTCGACCCAGACGCGTGGAAGATGACGTTCACACCCGATTGGTATTGCGAGAGCGCAAGCTCCTTGCCTTTGCTCGGATTGCGAAAGGCTTCGGGTGTGGCGCCGGCGTATTGGGCGATGACCTTGCAATCGGCGCAAACGGCGAGGACGCCTTGGCGGTAGCCTTGTTCGAACTTGTGAATGAGAGGGATATCCATTCCCCCGACGAAGCCCACCTGCTTCGAGCCGCCGACCAGCGCCGCGAGCGCGCCGACCAAGAACGATCCTTCTTCTTCCCGGAACTTGAGCGCCGCGAGGTTTTTGGGGAGGGGCAAGAAGTGGCCGGCGGCGTCGGTGCGGAGCGCGAGATCGACGCCTGCGAATCGGACGTCCGGGTAGTCGGCTGCGAGCGTCATCAGATCGTCGGTGAAGATGAATCCGACGCCGATGACGAGGTCCATGTGCTCGGCCGCGAGGAGCCGCAGACCCGCTTCACGGTCCGAGCCGTCGCCCGGCTCGATGAAGCGGACCTCTGCCGAGAGCTCACGCGTCGCGCGTTCGGCACCGTTGTAGGCGCCGTCGTTGAACGACTTGTCGCCGCGGCCGCCGACGTCGAAGACGATCCCGACGCGAGGTCCGCGTTTCGGCGTTTCGGTCGCAGCCGAGAGGCTCTTTGGACGAGCCTCGGTGCTCAATGAACGACCCGCCCAGAGGAGCGCCAAATGGACGGCGAGCAATATTGCTACGAGGAGCCCGAGGCGCTTCATGGAATGTGACGGAGCCTATCACGACGCTTCGTCTCCGAAGCCCCTCCGCACTCTCTAATGCTTCGCCTTCTCGCCGCGCTTGATCTGCCTCGGTGCTCGGGGATCGGTCGGCTTCCCATCGGGCTCGGCGCAGCATCGGAAGCTCAGGTAGTAATAAGAGAAGCCTTCGTTGTGCGTGTAGATCTTCGGACGGCATTGGTTGCGGACGCCCTCGACCCAGGGCCCGCCGGTCGTCACGTTGTCGAATTTGTCGGCCGCTCGCAGCGTCTCGACGTGCCCGTCGGGCATCTTCATCGATCCGTATTCGTCGGTACGCCCTTCGCTCGCCGCGAGCTCGTCGGCATTACCCGGCATGTCGAAGACGCCATAGTCGCTCACGCAATCGGGCTGTGAGCCGCTCGGCAGAGCGTCCCACAGGCGTTTGATTTCGGATTCGGCCTTCGCCGTGTTCTTGCTGTGCGTGAGAAGAAGACCGCTCTCCTCTTTCGAAGGAAAGCGATAGGGCCGGTCGCCGCGACATTTGCTGGGATCGCGCTTGTAGCCGTACGGGTACGGCTTGTAGCTCGGCCCCTCGCACGCCATCGTCCACTCGCTCTCGGTGCAGACGCGCTTGCTCTCGGCCTCGCACTTCTTCTGCGCGTGGGGGAAGTCGTTCATGACCTCGGGATCGCTCCCCTTCTCGTTGGGGAATTCGAACTTGTCGATGCAGTAACGCCGCTTCTCTTTCTTGCCGATGCACTTCGTCGGCTCGGCGAACTCTTCGCAGACCGTTTTCTTGTTGGCCTTCGCGTAATGGCTCTTCAGACATTTCGATTCGAGATCGGTGCAGTAATCGCCTTCGATGAGCACCATGTTTTCGGCGCAAGCCGACGGCCCGGTCGGCGGGGCGGCCTTCTCGTTCGGTGCGGCGCTCGGCTCGGCGGTCGCCAAGGGTCCTGGCGGCGCTTCGGCGGGCAAGACTCCGGACGGCGTGGGTGTCGTCTGTATGGAAGGCGACGCGCTCGACGGCTTGGCGGCGGAGCACGACGCGACAAGACCGGACGCAAGCACCGCGACCAGCGACACGCGGATGGAGTCATGAGACATGCCCGCGCTCGTACGTTGACCGAGAACGACGCGCAAGTGGGGCGTCAATGCCCCGTAGGCGGTGGTGGGGAGCTCCGACGCCCCGGGGGAATTCGCGAGAGCACGTCGACCCGCTTCTTCTCGATCGAGGCCATCAAACCATCGAACGCCGAGGCATAGGTCATCAGGCCTTCTTCGAGCAGCCGGTCGCCGATCTCGTCGAGGGAGATTCCTGCCTTCGCCAACATCAAGATCACTTCGCGCGCTTCTTCGAGACCGTCTTCGAGACCTTCGCCCAGCCGCCCATGGTGCCTGAGCGCGGTCAGCGTCGAGAGCGCAATGGTGTCGACCGTATCGGGCCCCACCAGCGATTCGACATACAGTAGATCACGAAACCGCGTGGTGTCGGTGCCCGTGCCTGCCCAAGCCACGCGCTGTGGGTTGGCGCCGTGGTCGAGCAGCGATTGCCAGCGTGCGGTCTTGCAGGTGGCTTTCCAGTCTTGGTAGGCGAGCTTCGCGTTGGCGATGGCTGCTTTTCCCAGTAGGGCGCGGAGCGGCTCGGTGGCGCGTGTTTCGGTCGAGAGCTGTGCCGAGAGCTTCTCGTCGACGACGTCATCGATGCGGCTCACGAACATGGTCGCGACGCTCGCCACTCGAGCCAGGGTCCCTCGACGTCCGGCGAGGTTTTCGAGCCCAGACATGTAACTCCTTTCCGCCGAGAGGCGCGCCGAGCGCGTGAAGAGCAGCGTGATGTTCACGTTGATTCCCTCGGAGGTGAGCGCTTCGATCGCTGGCATCGCCTCGATGGTTCCGGGGATCTCGATCATCAGGTTCTCGCGATTCACCCTTGCCCAGAGTCGTCGACCCTCTTCGATCGTGCCCCAGGTATCGTGGACCCAGCGGGGCGAGACTTCCATGCTCACGTACCCGTCGCGCCGCTCGGACTCGTAGTAGAGCGGCTTCAAAATGTCGGCAGCAGCCTGAAGATCTTCGACGCTCAGTCGCTCGTAAAGACAAGCAGCGGGCTCATCTCTTCGCGCCACGTTGCGGGCGAGCGACGCGTCGTAGTCGGTGCCTTCGGCGATGGCTTCTTCGAGGGTCGACGGATTCGTGGTCACGCCGCGAACGCCCTCTTCTCTGACCAACCGCGCCAGCTCTCCATTGGTGAGAAGCTCCCGAGGCACGTTGTCGAGCCACAGCGACTGTCCTTGCTTTCCGAGCTCTTTGACGTCCATGACGAATCACCCTCGACGATGAGCCGAAGCAATCCGCGGACCAGGCTCGTTACGGCCCTATCGAAGCCGCCGCCGTCGTCTGGGCTCCCTTTGTGATGCGCCAATTCGGCGCACTGAGCCGCTGCGCACACCAACGCTTTCGAGCCAGAGCTTCTGGCCCAGACGGATGGCCGCTCCGTCCTAGCTGGGTTTTCAATCGCGATGCAGCAGTGGTAACGCGATCTTCATGAAGATCGCCCACCTGCCTTTGGTCGCCGTCGTGTTGGCCCTCGCTTCGGCGGGCTGCGGAGCGCCCGTCAAGAACACGCCCATCGACGACATTCCCAAGCTCACTTCCCTCAGCGACGTGATGGACAATCAGGCGACCGTCGCAGATCCGCAAATGAAGAAGGCGGGTGAGAGCAGCTACAGCGACGCAGACTGGGCTGCTTTTGCAGAGGTTTCGACCCGCATTCAGGCGACCGCCAAGAAGGCCAAAGACTTTTCGAAGGGGCCCGAGTTCGACGGCTTCGCCGACACGCTCGGCGCGAAGGCCAAAGCTCTCGGCGACGCTGCGAGCGCCAAAGACGTCGCCAAGGCGAGCGCTGCGCTCGGTGAAATGAAGGCGACCTGCAAAGGCTGCCACGCCAAGTTCCGCTGACCCATCGAGCACACGTCGGAGGCATCGCGCTCCACGAGCGACGCGCGCTTCGCGGGCCGATGAGTGGCGATGCCTTCGGAGTGGAGCTCGTCGTGGGTGCCGCTCGTCAGAGCGCTGCGGCGAAGTCGCGGCCGAACTCGATGGGCGTCGGGCGGTCACCAGGCTGCATCGCCGTGGCCGCGCGAAGGAGTCTCGCGACGGCCAGCGGGAAGCCGCGGAGTCGCTCCGGATCGTCGAATGGATCGCGCTTCATGTGCGCGATGACCTTGTCGCGCGAGGTCTCGAGATCGTCGAAGAACGCGCGTCCGGTCGTCACGTTGTAGACCGTGGCGGCGAGCCCGTAGACATCGGAGCGTGGGTCGAGCTCGACCGGATCGAGCACCTGCTCGGGAGCGATGTAGCCTGGTGTGCCGGCGACGAAGCGACCGGCCGCGTCGGCAGGGACGCGGATCGCGCGCACCATGCCGAAATCGATCACGACGGTCGCGAGTGGCGTCGCGTGAGCTGGATTGCGGTGCTTTTCGGGATCGAACTTCTCTCCGCCAGCGAGGGGTAGCCGCAACCACAGATTGGCGGGTTTGATGTCGCGGTGGACGAGCCCAGCTCCGTGGAGCGCCGCGAGTCCCGCGCAGGTCTCGACGACGACCTGACGGAGCTCGTAGAGCGACATCAAGTGAGCGGTCGAATACTCTTTCAGATCGGCGCCGATCAAGTACTCGAGCACCAAGAAGGGAACGGATCCCGAGACGCCGCGATCGATGATGTTCGCGACGTTGGGGTGATAGAGCCCTGCGAGCGCCTTGGCCTCTTCGACGAACGACGCGAGGATCCCTTCGCGCTCGGTTTCGGTGGCGTTGGCGAGCGCGTCGGCCTTCGGGATCTTCAAGACGAAGTACCGATCGGCGCCCGGCTTGCGGACGAGCCAGACGCTCCCGATACCACCCTCTCCGAGGGCCTTGATGAGCTCGTAGCCCTCGATGATCTTGGGCTCCTGCTTCTTCGGAGCAGGAGGAGGAGGCGGAGAGCGCCGAATGGCTCCGCCGATCGCCGTCTCGAGGAGCATCGATGCGACGGCGCCGAGCGACGCGAACCATACGTCGAGCATCGACGGCTCGCGCGCACGAATGGCCCTGGCGACCAGGGCTGCGACGCGCGGAGCGTTCTCGGTCGCGCTGCGCTGGAGCGAGTCTTCGCGCGTTTCATCGCTCGCGGGGTGCAGAGCCTTCACCGGATCGGAGAGCGCACCGTGAAGGCGATCGCCGGCGAGCACGAGCTCGATGCAGAGGGCCTCGAGGTTCGGTCTGTGGCTGGCTGCAGCCGCAAACGACGAGAGCGCATCGGCGAGCCCCGAGAGCGCGAGGGAGAGCTCGGTGTCTTGGGCGTGGAGAGAGGTGAGTGCCTCTCTCGCCGACGAGCCCCATGCGCCATCGGGATCTCCCGCCGAAACGGCTGCCCGCAGCACGTCGGCGCGGTCGCAGCACTTCGTGAGCGCTTCGGCCGACATCATCGGCAAGGCCGTGGCGAGCTGAAGCAACATGGCGGGCCGATCGATCACGAGCCCCCACCAAGCTGCGAAGGGGCCGAGCCATTGCACGTCGTCGACCTCGCCGAGCGCGGTGCCGCGCGTCGTGTCGACCAGGCGCCAGAAGAGCGTCGAGAGGGCGCTCTTCAGCGGTGCCGGAAGATCACGCGTGCCGTCGGCGAGCCCCTCGATCTTGCGAAGCCAATGACACGTATCGTGCGCAGTGGGGCCGCGGCCCCCGAGATCGGCGTCTTCGCCACACGCGTCGAGCGCATAACCACCGAGCCTGATCGCGAGCACCTCGAGTGGCAGATCGATCTCGAGCTCGACCCCTTCATGCTGACGGCGCTCACGCACGAGATCGAGGATCTCGGAGGGCGCGGCCGCGAGCATCTTCCACGTCTCTTCGAGGTTCGGCTCTTCGATCGGATCGCCTGCGGGGCGAGTCGCGAGGAGGGGACCCCAGAGCCGCAGCGCGAACGCGCGTGCTGAGCTCTCGAGCGCATTGATCGCAGCCGCCCGCTGACGAAGCCTTCCGCTGCCGAGCGCGATTCGACGCGCCTCTTGGAACGTCGGCGCCACCGACAATGCGAAGCGCGCTGCACGGGCGTCGGCTTCTTCGTCGTCGTATTGAGCGGCGATGCGCATCAGGTTCTCGAGACCGAGCTCGAGGTCGAGCGGATCGCGCTCGGCGCCGTCGATCGCGTCGGTCACGGCGATGACCTCGAGCCAGCGGCGCGAATCGTCGAGGGCCGTCGGTCTCGCGCCGCGCGCCATCTCGCGCAGCGCCCGCAGCGGCGCTTCGATGTCCGGGTGTTGGGTGCCACGACGCCACAGCGTCGCGAGGCCTCGCGCGAGCGCGCGCGCGGCGATGGCGCCACCCTGTCCAGCCAGGATGCGGTTGGCGAGTCGGTCCCACAGATCGCGACGCTCGAAGAAGAGGTAAGGCGTGGCCGCGGCGATCGCGGCGAGGACCCACGCGTCTTCGTCGGGTGACGTGATGATCGTCGCGAGCTGGCTCGCGAGAAAGCCGAGTCTCTCGGCGGGGAGCGACGCGAAAGCGGTCAATGCACGCTGTCGAAGGAGAGGTGATTCGCCGAGGACCCAGTCGAGGAGCGTCCCCTCGAGCTGCTGGAGCGGACCTGTCAGTCGACCCAGCGCGCGCGCCGCATGCACCCACACGAGCGGCTCGGGATGAAGCAAGAGCGGCTGAAGCACTTGGAGCGTTCGACCGATGAGCTCGGGGTGCGTCGTGACCGGCATGCCGCCCACGCCGATCTCGAGGCATCGCGCTGCGAGCACGCGACCACGGAGCGCTCCGTGCGCCGGGCCTCGAATCATCGCTTCGAACGTGTCGGGCGAGCCCCAAAGCCAACCGCCGAGCGCGTGGACCTCGAGGGCGCTCGCTCCGGCTTCCCAGATCAGAATCTCGAGACGCGCGAGCGCCTCCCCGTTCTCGGGCTCCGACAACGAGCGCCCATCGCCGAGGAGAGGCGCACAGGTGATCGCGTCGAGGAGCGGCCCTTCGACCACGCGCTCGCGAGCAACGAGGACGGCGCGCGCCGCGAGCTCTGGCTTCGTCGCGGCCAGCGCGAGCAGGCCCGACATGACGGTGTCGCGTCGCCACGTGCTGGCTGAGCACCAGGCGAGGAGGACCTCACCCGCCGGATCTCCGAAGAGCGCACCGAGCGCAGCAGCTTCGGTGTGCGTCAGCTCCGGGAGCGCTGCGCCGAGCTCGTCGGCTGCGTCGCTGAGCTCCTTCGAGAGAGCCTCTTGCGGATGCTCGGCGGCTCCACCTCGCCCGGATTCACGCCATCGCGCGCACGCGGCGTCTCCTAGATCCGCATCGGTGGCGATCACTGCGAGTGTCGAGAATGCAGCTTGGAGTTGTTCGGGAAGCATTGCGGGCCTTGGAGCGTATCGGACCCCCCAATGCTGGTCGAGCGTGTCGAGACGCTTCGAAACCGGTCGACGCGGCGTCGCGCGAAATCGGGTCGATGCACCGTCGGACGCGAGATTCGTGGCGATTGGCGGTGAGCACAGGAGCCAGCGACCTCTCGGCGCGCGCCACGAATCGAGTCGGCGCCGCTGCCGAAAGCACGCGCCCTCTCGGCCGTGATCAGGAGCGCCGGGCCATGCTACCTTCACGCTCCACGACGAGATGCGAGGCCACGTGACTCAGCGCGAGCTGCCTGCCTGGAGAGATGACGACGAGGCGCTCCTCCATCGGCTCGAGGACGAGGTGCTCATCGAGCGGCTGTGGAGCATCCAAGCGCCCAAGGGTGCGACGCAGCTCTCCGAGCGCGCCGCCGGTCTGCTCCACGAGCTCCGCAAGCTTCCAGGCGGGCGCGACAGCATCGAGAAGGCGTCGTCAGGCGAAGTGGCCGAGCTCTTTCCGTGGCTTCTCGCCGAGCCGCTCTGCGATCGATCGCCGGTCTACGTGCACCAGCTCGCGGTCTATTTCGACAGGCTCGCGAGCGCGCTCGAGGTCTTGGCCGATGGTGGCGGCGGTGACGTGGAGGCCTTCGTTCGCGCACGCGTTCGGAGCATCGCGGCGTGGATCGCCCTCCGTGAAGAGAAGACGTACCTCTTGACCGCGGCGGCTCGAATCCTGGGCACCCAACTCTCGCCGAGCGAGCTCGACGCGGCGGTCACGTCAATCGCCCAGGCGTCGCTCGAAGAGCTCGGACAGGTCGCGCGCGAGGGAGCGCGGAAGCTCGAGCCGAGGGCGCGCGCAGCGCTCGCGACGCTCTCGCGATCCGACGAAGCGTGCCGAATCGCAGGCTCCGACGCGAAAGGCAGAACCATGGTCGTGCGGCGCGCCGAGTCGATCCGTGCGCTGGCCATCGACGAGGCCCTCGTCCCCATTCTCGATGGCCTTCGCGAGGCGAAGCTGCGCGACGACGGCGAGCGGACCATGGCCCAGCTCTTCGAGCAGGTCACGCGAGTCTGGGAGTGGAGTGGTGGCGATGAAGCCGTGGAGCGGTTCGCGGTCGACGAAGTGTCGGGGATCGCCTGGACCATTTATCGAACCTCGCGTTGGGACGCGCTTCGCGCCCTCCTCGCGCCATCGCTCGCGCTCTACGACAGCCTCGCGGCGCGCATCGAGCGCGACCCGAAGCGCCACCTCGCTTACGCCGCGAAATGCGCACAGATCTTCGTCTTCCGTTCGGAGTGCGAGACCGATCGGCCTCGTGAATGGGCGTTTGCCGAGCGAGCCCTGACCCTCTGCCCGTCGCATCGCAATGGTCGGCTGGTCATGGCGCATCTCTGTTGCGATTCGGCGATTCGAAGGCTCTCGGTTTCGTTCTTTCCGGCAGGCGCCGACGTCGAACGGGCTCGATACGAAGTAAAGCGGGCCGAGGAGCTGTTCCCGCAATCGAAGCGGTTGCCCGAGGCCCACGCAAAGCTTCGCGAGGTCATCGAGCGCGCGGGAGGCGTGTACGTACCGTGAAGAACCCCTTCGACGAGCTCGGACTCTCACCTCTCTCATCGATCGACGAGATCACCGCCGAGCTGCGTGAGCGGGCTGAAGACGTAGGCGAAGAAGATCGCGTCGCATTGCGGGCCGCATGGGAAGAGCTGACGCTGCACCCGCGGTCACGCCTCAAGCTCGCCCTCACGACGTTTCCGGCAGCGACCTCGCGCGAGCCTCGAGCGCCTCCGCCCCGAACGAAGACCGAGCCGCTCGCGCCCATCTCTCCTACCTTGCTCGACCTGCTCCCGCGACCGCACGTCGAAGGCGCGTTGGCCCACGGTCACTCGCACGCGCCCTCGGCGTTGCCACCGATTTTGGACGACAGCCTCGCCTTCGGCGAGCCCTCACCGACCCTGCACACGAGGAAAAGAGACAACGCATGATCGTCGACCGAGCCGTGGGTATCGATCTGGGAACGACGAACTCCGAGGTGAGCCTTCTCGTTCCGTCGGAGCGCGAGATCCTCGTCTACCACGACAAGTTCGGTCGCAAGACCGTGCCTTCTGCCGTTGCGTGGGACCCGCAGAAGAACGCCTTCGTCGTCGGCCGTGCAGCGCGCGCGCGTCGCGGCAAAGAGCCGCCGCCCATCGAATCGATCAAGCGGCGCATGGGTCAGCCCGGCAAGGTCTCTTGTGGTCCCCACGAGCTCGCTCCCGAAGAGGTCTCGGCGAAGATCCTCGCGGAGCTGAAATCGAACATGGAAGGCTTTCTCGGTGAGAAGGCCGGCGAAGGCGTCGCGATGCGCGTCACGCGTGCGGTCATCACGGTGCCCGCCTACTTCGACGCGCCTCAGGTCGAGGCCACTCGCAAGGCGGGCGAGCTCGCGGGGCTCGAAGTGGTCGGCGTTCTTCAGGAGCCGACCGCCGCCGCGATTTACCAGACCTGGAAGAACAAGGTCACCGGCGGAAACTTTCTCGTCTACGACCTCGGCGGAGGGACCTTCGACGTGTCGATTCTTCGCTGCGTCGGCGGCGAATACCAGGTGCTCGCCATCGACGGCGACAACTATCTCGGAGGCGACGACTTCGATCGTCGCTATGCCGAGTACCTTCGAAAGGTGCTCGTGAAGAAGGGGTATTCGCTCGAGCTCGACATGAAAGGCAGCGCCGAGGATCGACGCCGGTTCGAGCTCCTCGTGCACCTCGCCCAAGAGATCAAAGAGGCGTTGTCGACTGCCGAGGTCTTGAACTTCTCCAAGCAAGACATCTTCGAAGACAAAGACGGCGAGAGCGTCTCGTACGAGGCCGAGATTGCACGGCGTGACTACGATCAGGTCATCGGCGATCTGGTCGAGACGACCATCGCGTGCGCGATGCGCGCGCTGGAGCAGAGCAAGAAGGTCGCTTCGGTGGGTCTCGAAGACATCGATCACGTCATCCTCGTGGGAGGCTCGACGCGGGTGCCGCTCGTCAGGCGCCGAGTCATCGAAGAGCTCGCATCGAAGAGTCGCTTCAAAGAGCCGCTCGCAGACGACGTCGACACGTGCGTCGCGCTCGGGGCCAGCGTCCACGCGGCGCAGATAGGCGGCCTCAGGCTCGAAGACGGCGGCCATCGCGTCGTCTTCTTGTCACCGCTCGCCTTCGCCAAAGACTCTCTCCGACTCCGCCTTCGCGTCGAGTCTGCGCCCGAAGGAACCCGCGAGGTCGCCGTCGAGGAAGAAGGAACGACGCTCGCGACGGCCCCGATGCCGACAGAAAAAGACGAGGCGCTCCGTCTCGACCTGATCCCCGTGCAGGCCGGTGACGCGGCGGTGAGCATCGTGTTCCGGGGGGCCGACGGAGCCACGCTCGGATCCATTCCGTTCGTCGTCTATCGCGGCGAGGTGAGACCGCGAGCGAGCGCGCTCAGTCGTGCGAGCGTCATCGCCAAAGACATCGCAATCGAGGTCGTTCGCGCAGGCCGCCGCGATCGTCACGTGCTCATTCCTCGTGGCGCAGGCTTGCCGACCGAGTCGAAGCACACCTTTTACACGGCCGATCAAAGCGGTGCGGTCGTGCTCCGACTCTTGCAGGGTCGAATGCCCATCAAGACCCTCGCCGTCACCGTGTCGCGTGATCTTCCTGTCGGATCGCAGGTCGACTTGACCATTCAATGCGACGAAGCGATGCGCGTCGACGCGCGCGCCATCGTCGCTGGCCAGGAGCTCTGGGCGCGGGTCGAAGCACCCGAGCAACTCCGCTTCGATCAAGACGGCGCGGTCGAACAGCTTCTCGCCGACGCCGATCAGGTGAAGCGAAATCTCTGGGGCCACCCAGGCGATCATTTTCGCCGCGAAGCCGACGCGCTCAGCTCGGGGATTCGCGAGGTCGTCTCGACCGATCCGGCCAAGCTCCAGGCCCTCTGCTCGAATCTGCGCCGGCTCGTCGATGAATACCAAGGCGACCCCGCCGACCCGCTCCAACCGCCGCTGCACCACTTCGAGGCCGAGCTCGACGGCCTGAGGCGCGTCGTCTATCGCTCGCAAGGCTCGCTCGTGGGACTCGATCGTGAGGGGTGGGAAGAGCGTATTCGCGAGCTCGAAGACCGAGCGCAGGCGGCGCACGCCGCGGTCGACGCGCCTGCATGGAGACGTGCCTTCAACGAGGTGCAGGCGCTCTACGAGACCGCGATTCAAGAAGAGTTCGCGACGCGCAAGCTCGACGATCCGGCGTACATCCAGCGTCGCATGATGAGCCTCGCGGCCTACCGAACACGCGTCGACCGCTCGCTCTCCGACTTCGTTCCATCGTCGGCCGAAGAAGTCCATCGCGTCCAAGTCGGCGAGCGCGACAGGCTCGGAAACATCATGCGCGACAAGGTCGACGGGGTGCTCGCGCGCCTCGAGTCGGGCGAGCTGTCGGATCCTTCCGACGTTCGCCGCCAGATCGAGCAGTCGTTCGCCGAGCTCGAACGAATCGAGGCCGGCATCGAGCGTCTCCCTTCGCTCGGGCTCGTCACCGAGCGCGGCGGTGGGCCGTCCAAGCCGTGATCGAGGTTTCGTGAGCTTTCTCGACGAGCTGGGACTCAAGGCTGCCGAGCAGCTCGAGCAGTCGGTGGGCGCTTACGTCGCATTGGCGTCGTACAAGCGACTCTTCGGTGCGTCGCTCGAGATCCGCGCACGGGCCGTCTTCGGCGCGCTGAGGTGTGCGGTCGATCTCGCTGACGAGCGCGAGCTGCGTCAGCTCTGCGGGGTGTGGTCGCTCGAGAAGAGCGCGGTGCTGAGCCGCGATCTCGCCGGAGGGCAGCGAGCACAGACCCCCGCCGCGTTGGTCGCCAAGCTCCTTTCGAACGGGCGTCGCGAGCTCGCCGACGAGGTCGCGCGGGCAGAGGTCTTACGCAACCCAACGGCCCAATCGCACTACCTCCGAGCGCGCACGCGCGAAGAGGCGAGCGGGCCCGATCTCGAGCTGTGGAGCGTCGCGATCGAAGCGGCCCAGCGAGAAGGCAACGCTGCGATCGTCGCGCGTGCCGTCGCGCGCTGGCTCGAGCTTCTTCTCTGGGCCACGAGCGCACCACGTCTGTCGCGACCCGTCCGAGCCGAGATCGTCGCGCGGGCCTCGCTCGTCGATCTGAGCTCGGCGAGCCCGGCCGAGAAGCTCGTGGTCCTGCGCGCCCGCCTGCTCGGCGCCAGTCGTTTTGCACGTGCATCGGCGTTGTCGGACCTCGAAGCGCTCGCACGCTCGGGAGATCCCGGGATACGTGCCGAAGCCATTCGCGCCTGTGCGCGGCACGCCGACGTGCTCGATGGTCGGCTCGATCCGATCGAAGCCGATCGCGTTCGCGCCGCCCTTCGCCAATGGCCCGACGAAGCCGAGCGCGATCGCGCGCTCATCCGCCTCGAGTTGTCGTTGCGACTCGCAGCGCTTGCGAAGGTCGGCGATGCGGCCGCCGGCGATCTCGATGAGCCCACTTCGTTGCTGACCGCGAGCGCTCCCGAGATGGCGCCGCACGTGCATCGCGCGCGAGCGATCGTTCAAGGCGGGAGCGGAGGAGGTTCGTCGTCCCGTGGGACCGGATCGCTCGCGGCGCGGCTCTCGGCTTTGGGCCTCGACGCCGTCTCTGCGCTCGGTCGCGGTCAGGAGATCGAGGCCGCGGCAGCGATGACGCGCGCCACCGAAGCGCTCTCACCGATGGCGGCGGTGCCTTCGTCGCTGTGGACGGGAGCGCGAATGGCACTCCGTTCCAAGAACGCCGGAACGCGCCATGCCGCGGCGACGATGGTCGAGCAAATCCTCATGCATGGCGCGAGCTCGCCGCCGTTCGGTTTCACCGAGCTCGCAGGAGAGCTCGAGCGCGGGGCTTTTCACGCGATCGCGACGCTCGCGCTGAAAGAGGCCGTTCGATGGAAAGAACCCGGAGCGTCGCTCGCCCTGGCCGAAACGCAGCGCGCATTCGCGTACACCTCGCTGGCCCGTGGCGATCGAAAGCGAGCGTTAGAAGCTTTGCGCGAGTCGAAGGCGCTCTTCGACGCATCACGAACGAAGTGACCTCCGCTACGAGCGCTCGGTTCCATCGCAGGACCCTGGTGTCATTCCCCACTTCGAGATCCGATCTCCTACCCTTCATCGGTGGACCGTTGAGGGCGCTTCGAGTGGTCCGAAAGCCCCATCAAGGATCGGTAGAAGGCGCTTCGAGCGCCCGCTACGGGCCACCGATGAATCGAGGCCGATCATCCGCACCGACGGTGATGGCGTCGCCAGATGGATGGGGGCCACCACACCCAATGGCATTGGGCGCATCGCGTCCGTGCTCACGGCTTCGAGCCCGAATGCTCCGCTCACATCGCGCGAAGACTACACATACAACGCCAAGGAGCAGCTCCAGTCGCACGCCCTCCTCGAAGCGCCCCGAGACGAGATGATCGCCAAGTTGGGGCAGTTCTTGGTGTCGCTCGCGCACGCAATCGATCAGCGTGCGCCTCGTCTCTTCGACTGGCGCTCCATGGAGCCACTCGTCGGATACCGGAGCGCGTGATCGTGACGGGGAGAAGACTGCGGTCGACGGCCCGCGCTCCGCTACCAGCTTTCCTTGCCATCGTCGGGGCCCGTGCCTGGAAGCATCGTGGCTGACGGCATGCTGGGAGAAGGCATGGTGGCGGAGGGCCTCCTGACAGACGGCGCCCCCGAAGGCAGCGAGGCCGGGGGAAGGGAATCACCCGTGCTCAATGCTTCGATCGCGGCCTTCATGTGAAGAAGACCTCGGTTCGTGACGAGGTGGGCATCGGCTCTCCAAGCGTTGCGTATCTCGGCGAGTGTCTGGCTCGACATGGCGGCGATCAGCACGATCGCTGCGGCCGATCGTGCACGAAGCTGTCCGACGAGCTTGGCTCCTTCATTCCCGCAAGCGAGAACGTCGATCAGAATGACCGAAACCGGCGTCTGTGCGGTGCCCGCGTCGAGCACGAGCAACGCGTTGCCGGGCGTCTTGGAGTGTATGAGGTCTGCGTCGGATTGAAGCAGCACGCGCGTCACGTTGCCGACGATGTCTTGATCGTCGGTGATCATCAGAATCGTTCGAACCTTCTGCAAAGGTAGAGTCACCGCCCGTCCCGACGCCGAGCTCACCGACGGCGGAGTCGAGTCGGCTTCGGGTCGCGAGCCTCGGGGCGCCCGAGCGCTGATTGGCGCCGGCGTCATCCGCCGCTGAGCCGGCGGGCTCGTCGGAGCATTCGTCGACGAGCTTTGCGCCATCGATCCTGGGAGCGGCGAGGGGCGCGATTCGGTTTGGGGGGAGCTCTCTTCACGGGGAAGCGGGGCTGGCAGCGAACGGCGCTCGCTCGGCACGCCCGACGGACGCCGTCCACTCGGTGCCGGGTTGGAGGTCGCCCTCTTCGTGGGTGACTGCGACGGTCTCTGCGACGCTGCTTTTTGCGGGGGCCCCGTTCGAGGCCGCGGCGGTCGTGTCGGTATCGTCTGTGGCGTCGTCGACGCGGCTCTCGTGTCTTCTGATGGGATGCGGTTGCCCGCCACCGAGTCTCGTCGAGGAGCCGGCGACGAAACTTGCGCGTAGGTCGACGCTCCGCGCGAAACGCCTTCGCCTTTCGTGCGTCTTTCAGAGGAGCGGGAAGCCGGGATGACACTCCCGTACACGCCACTCAATCGCCTCGGCGCCGCCGGCTCCGCGAACGCCGTCGACCGGGAGGGCGGAGTGGCAGAGGGAGTGAAACGGAGCGGCTCGATTTCTGCCGCGTCATCGATTCCGAGATCGCCGAGCACGTCGTCGAGAATTTCTTCGCCGTGGATTTCGATCTCGGGTGCTTCCGAGATGGGGCGTTCGATCTCCGGGCTCTCTTCTCGGTCGGCTACGAGGGAGTACGACGTTCGAACGCGTTGTCCGCCTCCCTGTCGATCGACGCCTGCGTGCGGATTGACGCTTGCGTGCGGATTGACGCCTGCGTGCGGATTGACGCTTGCGTGCGGATTGACGCTTGCGTGCGGATTGACGCCTGCGTGCGGATTGACGCTTGCGTGCCGAGCGACGCTTGGGTGCCCATCGAGTTTGGTATCGGCGGCCGACGTCCTTCCGGCTTTTTTCAAGCCAGAAACGGCACCGGAGGGCGCAGGCGTCTTCCTCCGGTCGCTCATGCCCGGATGAGAGGCCAGTCTTGCCACGACGTCAAAGGGTCAATTCTGGGCCGCAGGATCTTCGAATGGTTCATCTTTGCGTTTGCGCTAGATGGGACACCCCAAGGGTTCGTCAAGCAAAGCGAATGTCGAAATTGCTCGCCTGACCAGGATGCGACCGTCGATCAGGCGGCCACGGCCCACTCACCGATCGAATCCGAAGTAGGCCGCCAAGGGTTCTCGTGTCGTTCAAGGCGACCGCGAGATCGCCGCGTGCCGTCCGCGACGATCTCGTTCGTGATCTCGGCCTCTCGTGCCCCGCGGACTACTTCGTCGGCTTGAGCGGTGCTTTGGGCGTCGGTGCTTTGGGCGCCGGGGCCGGAGTCTTGGGCGCTACGGGTTGCGGCTTCGGCGTGAGCACCGGCTTCAGTCCTGCTTTCGGGCTAGGCGCGGGAGCTGGTTGCGGCGCGGGACCGGCGCTCGTCGCGCTCGGAGGCGCCATCGGCTCGGGTGCAGGCGCCGCGCTCGCCGCCGACTGGCCCTTCTTCGGGGGAGGGGCGAGCACGTCGAGATCTTGGAGCATGTCCTCGAGCTCGATGCGCTGTTCCATTCGCTGTCGTTCGAGCTCGGCCATGTCGCGTCCGAGACGATTGCCCTCGTTCGAGAAGTCGTCGAGCCGCTTGGTGAGCTTTTGGCGAAGAGGCGACGCTGCCTGATCTTTCTGGATCGATTCGAGGTTCTGTCGCGTCTCGTTCGCCCGCTGATCGTTCACGTCGCGTTGACGGCGGAGACCATCGAGCTGCTCGTCGATCTTTCCGATCGCGCGTCGTCGCTCGACGATGGGCGCGAGCTTCGTGCGGATCTCGGGGGTGAGATCCGTCGCGAGAATGAGCTTTTCCAGCAGTGGCAAAGCAGGTGCATCCCAGATGCTGATCTCTCGCTTGCTCGGCGTCTTCTCGGTCAGCGTGATCGAGCCGTCGCGCTTCTGGGGCGGGACGGTGACCTTGACGAGGTAGGCGTCGGGCAGATCTTCGGTGCCGTCGGGTCTTGCGGCAAGCTCGTAGCCATAGCCAGCCTTCGGGTGACGAATGAGGACGTTGAAGCCGTCGTTCATGGTCTGCGCCTTCACCGTGTAGGTCGTCACCTTTCGCGAGAAGCTCTCGATCTCGAGAATGCCTCGCGAAATCTTCACGAGCCGTGTCTCGTCGCCATCGTACTTCGCGCTCGTCGAGACCATGAGCCCGGGCTCGACGGCGAACGGAATCGTCGCGCTCGTGTTCGTGCTCACGGTGTCGGAGAGGCCTTCGCCGACGAAGCTTCCACCGGCGTAGATGCTGATCGGACCGGGCTCGAGCACGAAGGGTGTCGCGTTCTTGAAGCGCACGACGCGGTAAGGGTTCGACTCGTAGCCCATGCCAGCGCCGCCTGGACGATAGAGGAACGTCTCTTCGCCCTCGACCTCGGCGTTGATGATGGCGACCATCGTCGAGGTGCCTTCGGGGACCGTCACCCGATTGTCGATGTCGAAGCGTGTGAGCCCGCTCACCTGTGCCGCGCGTGCTTGCGCGAGCGTGCTGCGACGAAGCGAATCGATGTCGAACGCATCTTGGCGATCCGAGATCCCATCGTGGTCTCGATCTTCGGCTTCCTTGAATCCGCGCGATTTGCTCGCCTCTTGCTCTGCGTGACCCGAGCCCGACTTGCCAACCTTCTTGTCGGCCACGGTCACTGGCGACGGACCCCGCATGCGCTCTCCAGCGGCCGTTGTTTGGGCGAGCGGCGCACCGCCGCCCAAGGCACTGCCCATCGGCACGCTACGTGGCTTGGCAGGCTCGGGGGACGGGGCCTCGGGCGGCGGAGGGGGCGCCTCTTCGAAGGTGCTCTCGCCGACCATCGCCTCGGCTTGTCGCCTCACGCCCGCCTCGGTGAGGTCGCTCCGGTTCACGTCGCGCGGCGTGTGGAGGTCGTAGCGAAACGCGATGGGGGCGCCCGACGTGAGGCCGAGCGACACGTCGCTCCACTGCTCACCGCTCGTGTTGTCGACGACCGCCCAGCCTTGCAAGAGGGCCTTGCCCTTCTTCTCCTTCGGGAGCACGACGCGGTAGGTGGGCTTCCACATGGGGGCCGACACCACGTAGCTCACCGAGAGCTTGTGCGAACGCGGTCCGCTGAGGCGTATCGACACCTCGACTTGTTGGAACATCCCTTCACCGGCGCTCGCGTCGAGCGTTCGGTTGATCTGCATGGCCAGATCGCCGTCTTCGAGCGAGATGCCGCGTACCTTCGAGAGACGCACCACCTTCATTTCGTCGCCGTCGAGGAGGGTGATGCGGTGGTCGGTGGTGCGTCGTGGCATCGGCGGCGGATAGCCATTCGACGCACGCACGTCGTCAGACGGGTCGGGCTCGTCGATCTGCTCGACCAAGGTGATGCGCCCCGAGAGACCACCCTCGGTGGTGTCGAGGGTCACCCGCGTGCCTCGCAGCGCGTCGAGCACCTCGGCGAGATTGCCGCGCCCGGGCGCGAGCGTCGCGATGGCGGCGTTGGCCCAGCTCTGGGGATCGAGCGGCATCGAGACGCTGACGGCTTTGCCAGTGTCTTTGTCGACCACCGTGAGGCTCTTCAAGAGATCGTTGATCTGGTCTTTGCGAACCTTGATCGTGAGAATGTCGCCGTCGACCTCACCGGTGCGCTCGAAGTACCCGATCCCATTTCGGTAGAGCACGACGCGATCGAGGCGCAGCGGGGAGTCGGTGGTGGCGAAGCGTGCACGCCCGTCGGAGCAACCGACGAGGAGCACCGCGGACAGGGCTATCGAATAGAGGGATCGTCGCATGGCAAAAGCTCGCTTCCGTGAGGCTCGGCGCTCGATCGCGCGAGACGGCGCCTTGATAGCATCCCGCGCTAAAACGGGCCGAAAGCTCGGGGATTCGGAGCGTGGGCTCCGCCCGACGAAGTCCGAGAAGGCGCCTCGATCCGTTATGTGTGCGATACGCGACATCGGGTCGCTGTCGAGCGAGGGGCTGGAGGGGGCTGGCCCTTGGAGCGGCTCCCGAGAAGACGAGCCCACGTTCAAAAAGACCGAAGCTTCGCCGTCGGCCGAGATACGCTGCCACTCTGGAGGTTCCCATTGCACCTTTCTTACGCTGACGTCGAAGGTTCGAATCGCAGCGCGACCAGGCCTCTTCGCGCGGGGGCGGTCTCTTTGGGCTTCGCAGCCCTGGTGGCCATCGGGCTCCTCGCCTGCGGCGACGGTAGCTCGTCGAGCAGCAGCAACGCGGGTGGCGCCGGGGCCAACGCTGCCAACGGCACCGGCACCAACGCGAATGGCAACGGGACCGGCACCGGCAACGGCAGCGGCGGTAACAACAGCTCTGGCACTTTCGGCACCGGAACCGGCGGCAACGGCGTCGGCGGTGGCTGCGCGACGACCACCCAACAAGCCGAGAAGATCCCGCTCGACATGTTCATCATGCTCGACCAATCGGGCTCGATGAGCACGGACGTCGGCAACAACGTGACCCGCTGGGACGCCGTGACCACGGCTCTGACCACGTTCGTTCAGCAGCCACAGGTGGCGGGGTTGGGCGTGGGGATTCAGTTCTTCGCGCTGCCCGACAACTGCAATTCAGCTGCATATGCAAATCCGCTGACGCCCGACTCGAACAACGCGACGGGCGTCGAGATCGCGAGCCTCCCCGGCAACGCGACAGGCATCGTCAGCTCGATCGCTGCGCACAGCCCCCACACCGGCACGCCGACGTCGGCCGCGCTTCAAGGCGCCGTCGACCACGCCAAGGTTTGGCAGATCGCCAATCCGACGCACGTGGTCGTCGCCGTGTTCGCCACCGACGGGCAGCCGAGCTCCTGCGACACGAACCTCACCAACATCGACAACATCGCCTCGACGGCCCTCGCGGGTCCGCAGAAGATCAGGACCTTCGTCATCGGCGTCGGGCCCTCTGTCGCCAATCTCGATGGTATCGCTGCGGCAGGCGGAACCACGAGCGCCTTCATCGTGAACAGCCCCATGGCGACGCAGCTCTTCCTCGACGCGCTGAACGCCATTCAGGGCAACGCGCTCCCGTGCAACTTCATCATCCCCCCGCCGCCTATGGGGCAGCAGCCCGACTTCACCAAGCTCAACGTGCAATATACGCCCGGCAACGGCAGTCCGCCGGTGATCATGCCCAACGTGGCGAACGCGGCGGCTTGTCCGGCGAACGGCAATGCCTGGTATTACGACAACCCGACCGCGCCGACGCAGGTCATCCTGTGCGGAGGGACGTGCAACGAGATCAAGCTCGACCCGATGGGGAAGATCGATATCGTGCTCGGCTGCACCACGACTCTCAACTGACGCTCGACGCCAAAGGACCCGAGCGCTCCCTCGAGCGCTCGGCCTTCGAGTGGCTCACAGCCCGGGCGGGCAAGGACCGACGAGCGGCGCCACCGGCTGACCAGTGAGCGACGGCGGCGTGATCGAGCAAGTTCCGTTCGCGTTCTTCAAAACGCCGGGGATGGCCGTCGGCTGTCCGTCGCCCGCGGCCGGTTGCTGCGGATGTTGCGGTTGTTGCGGCTGCTGAGGCTGCTGAGGATATGGCTGCGGTTGCTGGGGGTACTGCTGCGGCTGCTGGGGATACTGCGGCTGTTGCGGGTTGTAACCCGGTTGCTGCGGGTACTGAGACGGCGGCGGGTCTTTGGCGCAGGCGACGAGGGCGAGGCCGACGAGGAGGCAGAGTGCAGTCAATCGCATGGGCCATATGCGAGCATGGGTCGGCATCCGCTGTCAGCCCCTCCCGATGACCCTCGCCGCACATCGTTCTCGGTCGGGTCGCCGAGCCGACGCCGACAAGAGGTCGGGGCCTCGTCGGCGCGCCTGAAAGGATCTTCACGAACTGCTGCTCTTTCGACCGCCCTCGGACCGGGTCGAAGCGAGCCTCGCCGCTCGCGGTTGGCCAACCAATCTTTGCAGCGTCCGCGCGGGCGTGGAGTCGGCCTCACTCCACGACGTCGAGGGGCTGCAGGCTCGTTCGGGCGACCCTCTCTTTCATCGATGCGCGATCGACGCTCGCGAGGTAGGTCATGACCTCGGTCCAGACTGGGTGGTAGTTGAAGCTCGGGAGCTCGGCCGCCGCCTCGTCGTTGCTCCAACCTTCTTCGACGATTCGATACGCCGCGACCATCGCACCGGTGCGGTCGGCGCCGTGTTGGCAGTGAACGAAGACCGGCTGATTCTTCGGGTCTTCGATGATCTTGAGGACCCGCGCGATGTCTTCGTCTTCGGGGTGCCAAGCCTTCGCATCGATGCGCAGGTATTGAAGCCCGGTGCCCACGAGGGAGTCGCGATCCGAATGGAGCAGTCGAAGGCTCACCACGGTCTTGATGCCCATGCTCTTCAGCGTTCGAAAGCCTTCGGCCGTTGGCTGGGCGCCTCGATAGAGCTTGTCGGAGACCTTCGCGAAGTTCGGCAGACCCGCGAGATCGTTTCGCGGTAGGAGCTTTGGCTTGCTCGAGATGGGCGCGGTTCCGCTGCCCGAGGCTGCTCGGTCGGTCTCAGCGGGCTTCGCGGCTGCACGGCCGTTGGCCGGAGTCGAATCGCAAGAAGCGAGAGCGAGCCACACCCAGACGGTCCAGGAGAGCGAGGAGCGATTGCGCACGGCTGCAGAGTAGCAGCCTCACGAGCCGTCGTGCTCGCATCGATCGTCTCCGTCGAACCACTTTCTCGCGCTGCGTTCGAATGGCTGCATCGCGAAAGCGTTTCGCGAGATGCGTTCAACCACCCGATAGCAATTGGCTCAAAAGATCGCGCAGACTGCGTTCACAGTCTCATGTTCGACTGGGCACGCTCCGTAGACGACACCGGGGTGGGCCGAGCGCCCTCTTCGAACTGAGTTGTCGCGCGCAGGCGCACGTCTCAAGATCCTCGAATGTCTTGGTGGATGTCGGCGATCTACGACTCGTTCATGGAGAGCTCCGAGCGGGCGTGTCGCGATGCGTGGCGCGGCGAGCTCTTATCGGGGCTCGAAGGCGAGGTTCTCGAGATCGGCGCCGGCACCGGTATCAACCTCCATTACTATCCCCGCACGCTCTCGCGGCTCGTGGTGAGCGAGCCCGACGCGCACATGCGCCAGAAGCTCGTCGCCAAGCTCGCGAGCGAGGCTCCAGCGAACGCCGAGGTCTCTTCGGCCGGTGTCGATGCGCTTCCTTTCGCCGACGCTTCTTTCGACGTCGTCGTCTCGACGCTCGTTCTCTGCTCGGTGCCCGACCTCGGCGACGCATTGACCGAGATCAAGCGCGTGCTCAAGCCTTCTGGGAAGCTCGTCTTTCTCGAGCACGTGGCGGCCGACGACAGACCCGGTCGCTTGCGCTGGCAGCTCCGGGTCGAGCCCGTCTGGAAGCGCATCGCAGGCAACTGTCACCTCGCTCGACGGACCGGTCTCGCGATTCGCCAAGCCGGATTCGAGATCGAAATCGAGGTGAAGGAGAGCATGCGCAAATCGCTGCCGATAGTTCGCGCCAGCATTCGCGGCGTCGCGAGAAAGCCCGGCTAGCCTTCGAGGGAGACCACGACGCGCGGCGTGCACCGATCGAGCCAATGGTGAAGCGTCGACTGACGCTGCAATCGTGCACAGGTGTCATCCGCCGTTCACACCCCGTCGCATCGTTTCCCCTCCTTGCAGCCAGAAAGCGGGGCGGAGCAGCGGCGAGTAGTCGGGTTGGTCGATGGCCAGAAAGGCTTCTTTCGTGCGCTCGCCACGGGCCACCGAGCAACGGGCGCAGAGGCAAGTGTCGGGGCCGGCCTCGTAGACGGTACCGCCGATCTGGTCCCATATCTTGAAGAAGAAGCCCGTGTGCATCGGCTTGTGGAGCGTCGAGCGCGCGTGGTGCACGTAGTGCTGGAAGCTCGTGTTGATCCAGCGCTGGTGCGCCCCGAGCCAATCGAGCTCGTAGCCCCAATGCAGGTACACCCCATAGCCGTAGAAGAAAGCGCCGTACGTGAGAAACAAGAGGTCCATGTTGATGGGCATCAAGATCGGGATGATGAGGAGCGGTGCGGAGCGAATGAGCTGATCGGTGTAGTCGTCGGCGATGACCGAGAATGGCGACGGATTGAAGAACACGTGATGCGGCTTGTGTTGCTTCCACCAAAACGAGAACGTGTGGCCCAGTCGGTGATAGCCGAACTCGTACAGATCGGATCCAATCCACGCGACGAAGAAGGTGAAAACCAGATAGCCGACGCTATGTCCGCCGAGCCCTCCGTACGCCTTCGACCAACCTGCGTCGACGAGGTGGAGGGCGAGCGCGGGGCAGAGCGTCGCCGTGAAGATCCCCTTGAGCATCTGGAGCACCTCGCGTCGCACCATCGTCACCGGAGGGAATTCAGGGTTCGACTTTCGCTGCCACGACTCGAAAGTCGGACGAAAGTAGTAAAGAACGAACAGCGTCCCCGACATGAGCAAGGTCATCACGAACGCGAGGACGGTGAGGACCAGCCACGTCGTGAAGAAATTCCCGCGTTGGGCGATTGCGTACAGCATCAGACAAACGTGCGCCTTCGGCGGATTCGAAGTCAATCGCCGCCCGACCTTCTTGCGCGTCATCTCAAGACGCAGAGCTTAGGGCCCGCGTATAAACAAGTCGGCGCTATTCCGCCGATACCATCGTGAGACAGGCGGCCTCGTCTCTGCGCTCCTCAGCCTACAAAAGTAG